>JAEKKX010000016.1 GCA_019510125.1 Lysobacterales bacterium | reverse complement strand
CCGGCGCCCGCGCGCGAGGCTGCGCCGCCGCCGGCCGCGCCTCCGGCCGCATGGACCCCGCCGGCCGCGCCGCCGCGCGACGTCGTCGGCGAGGCGCTGGGCCGCGCGGTCGATGCGGTGCGCGGCTGGTTCACCGAGGGCAACGTGCCGGTGAAGATCGGCATGCTGGTGCTGCTGGCCGGCGTGGCCGCGCTGCTGAAATACGCCAGCGACCAGGGCTGGGTGCGGGTGCCGATCGAGCTGCGCCTGGCCGGCGTCGCCGCGGCCGCGCTGGGCGGGCTGGTGTTCGCCTGGCGCCAGCGCGAGACCCGGCGCGCGTTCTCGCTGTCGCTGCAGGGCGGCGCCATCGGCGTGCTGATGCTGGTGACGTTCGCCGCGTTCAAGCTCTACCACCTGATCCCGGCGGGCGCGGCCTTCGGCATCACCATCGCGCTGGTCGCGGGGCTGTGCGTGCTCGCGGTGCTGCAGGACGCGCTGGCGCTGGCGGTGTTCGGCATCCTCGCCGGCTTCCTCGCGCCGATCTGGCTCTCGACCGGCAGCGGCAACCACGTCGCGCTGTTCTCCTACTACGCGGTGCTCAACCTCGGCATCTTCGCGATCGCGTGGAACCGGCCGTGGCGGCTGCTCAACCTCATCGGCTTCGTCTTCACCTTCGCCATCGGCACGCTCTGGGGCGTGCTCGACTACCGGCCGGAGAAGTTCGCCAGCACCGAGCCCTTCCTGATCCTGTTCTTCGCGCTGTACCTGCTGATCCCGGTGTTCTACGCCAACCGCCGCTCCGCCGCCGGCGGCAACGCGTACCGCGCGGTCGACGGCACCCTGGTGATCGGCACCCCGCTGGTGGTGTTCGCGCTGCAGGCCGGCCTGCTGCACGGCGCGCCGTTCGGCGACGGGCGGATGCCGCTGGCGCTGTCGGCGCTGGCGATGGCCGCGACCTACGCGCTGCTCGCCGCGGGCCTGCGCAGCCGCCCGCGCTTCGCCACCCTGATCGAGACCTGGGCGGTGATCGCGGTCGGGTTCGCCACGCTCGCGGTGCCGCTGGCGCTGTCGGCGCGGGCGACCGCCAGCGTGTTCGCGATCGAAGGCGCGGTCCTCGTCTGGCTCGGCCTGCGCCAGGACCGCAGGCTGCCGCAGCTCACCGGCCTGCTGCTGCAGGCGGGCGCGGCGTTGGCCTACGTCGCCGGCATCGGCGGACTCAGCGCCGGCTTCACGCCGACCGCTGCGCTGGCCTCGACCACGCCGATCGCCAACGCGGCGTACATGAGCGCGCTGCTGATCGCGATCGGCGGCTTCGCGACGGCGTGGATCTACCGGCGCACGCTCGACACCGGCGTGGTCGCACTGTTCGCGCTGTGGGGCCTGGGCTGGTGGACCTTCGCCGGCGGCCAGGAGATCGTCGATCACGTCCCGGACCGTTACGCCATCGACGCGATGTTCGCGTTCCTCGCCGGCACCGGCTGGCTGACGGCCGAGGTGCGCCGCCGCTTCGACGCCTTCCCGGTGTTCGGCGCGACCGCCGCGCTGGCGCTAGCGCTGGGCGTGCCGTTCGCGATGCTGCAGTCGGCCGACCACGCGCATCCGTTCGCCCACGGCGGCGCGCTGGCGTGGCTGTTCTACGCCGTCGCCGGCTGGCGCGCGCTCACCTGCCTGCGCGCGACCGGCATGCCGGTGCGCCTGCTCGCGCACGGCGGCTGGTGGTGGTCGTGGATCGCGGCGATCGCGCTGGGCGCGTTCCACCTCGTGTACCACGACAGTGACGTCGGCGCGACCTACGTGCCGGGCATGGGCGACGGCTGGCGCATCGTCGCGCTGGGCCTGCCGGTGCTGCTGTTCGCCGCCGCGCTGCGGCTGCGCCCGGCGCTGCTGGCGCCGCCGCTGGCGCGCGGGTTCGAGGACTACCGCAGCGTGCTGCTGGCCTCGGCGGCGGCAGTGCTGTCGCTGGGCTGGCTGCTGTCGCTGTTCTTCCCGGGCGCGAGCGCGCCGCTGCCGTGGGTGACCGTGCTCAACCCGCTGGAACTGTTCCAGCTCGCCGCGCTGGCGCTGCTCGCGCACGAAGTCTGGGGCATGGGGCGCCAGGGCGGGCGGATCGGGGTGCCGCTGTTCGCGCTGGCGACGTTCGCCTGGATCACCTTCGCCACCCTGCGCGGCGCCCACCACTGGGGCGATGTCGCCTGGTCGCCGTCGATGCTGGGCGACAGCGTGGTGCAGACCGCGCTGACCGTGGTCTGGAGCGTGCTCGGCGTGCTCGGCTGGATCTTCGGCTCGCGCCGCGGCGACCGCCTGCTGTGGGGCGCGGGCGCGGTGCTGATGGGCGTGGTGCTGCTCAAGCTGCTGATCGTCGACCGCAGCAATCTCGGCGACATCTTCGGTATCGTGTCGTTCATCGCCTACGGCCTGCTGTGCGCCGCGGTCGGCTATTTCGCCCCCGCGCCGCCGCGCCGCGCCGCCACGGAGTCCCCCGCATGACCGCGTCGTCCGTCCGTCGTTCGTCCGTCCTCCTCGCCGCCGCCCTGCTGGCGTTCGCCGCCGGCGCGGGCCACGCCGCCCAGCCCGGCGACTACGCCTACCGCTGGCCGCTGGCGACCAACGGCCAGAGCGCCGCCTGGCAGTTCGCGCTCACGCCCGAGGTCTATGCGGCGCTGACCGATCCGCAGCTCGGCGATTTCGAGGTCTTCAACGCCGACGGACAGTCGGTGCCGGTGGCGCGGCTGACGATCGATCCGCAGGCGGCGCCGGGCGTGGCCGAAGTGGCGCTGCCGGTGTTCGCGCTGCCACGCCGCGCCGACGGCGCCGACGACGTGTCGCTGCGGCTCGAGCGCGACGGCACCGGCCGCCTGCACCTGCTGCAGGCCGACGTGGGCGCCGCGGCCACGCCGCAGAACTTCATCGACTACGTGCTGGACGCCGACCTCAACCGCGACCCGACCCGTCCGGCGACCGTCGATCGGCTCGAACTGCGCTGGCCCGAACGCGGCGACACCCGCGCCCGCTTCGCGGTGGAGGGCAGCGACGACCTCGAACACTGGCAGCCGCTGGTCGACGCCGCGGCGGTGGTCTCGCTGCGCCAGGGCGGCGCCGTGCTCCAGCGGCGCGACATCGCGCTGCCGGCCACGCCGCTGCGCTACCTGCGCCTGCGCCAGCTCGACGGCGATCCGCTGCCGGGGCTGCAGGTCACCGCGCGGCGGCTGCGCGCCGGCGCCGCGCCGCCGCAGTGGCGCCGGGCGACGGCGACGTTCGAGGGCGAGTCGTCGGACGCCTTCGGCAAGGGCAAGGTGTATCGCTACCGGCTGCCGGCGACGCTGCCGGTGGGGCGGATCGGGATTGGTTTGGGTGCCGACAACGCCACCGCCGACGTGATCGTCGATGCGCATCCGGGCGCGGCCGCGGACGACGCCACCGGCTGGGTGCCGATGGGCCGCACGCTGGTGTTCCGGCTGCGCCAGGGCGGCCTGCAGGTGGACAACGAGGACTACGTGCTGACCGCGCCGATGCCGGCGCGCGACTGGCGGCTGCGCAGCCCGGTGGCGCTGGCGCCGCCGCCGTCGCTGGCGGTCGGCTACCTGCCGGACCGGTTCGTGTTCCTGGCTCAGGGCAACGGCCCGTTCGTGCTGGCGGCCGGCAGCCGCGTCGCCCGCCGCGAGTCGCTGCCGGTCGAAGCCGCGCTCGCGCCGCTGCGCAAGCGCCTGGGCGCGGACTGGACGCCGCCGTCGGCCGCGCTCGGCGCGCGGACCGAAGCGGCCGGGGCCGGCGCCTACGCCGAGCCGGAAAAGCCGCTCGACTGGCGGCGCTGGATGCTGTGGGGCTTCCTGGTGGTCGGCGCGGCGGTGGTCGGCGGCTTCGCGCTGACCCTGCTGCGCCAGCGCGGCGCCGGCGCCGAGGAGGCGGAGGCCGCGCCGCCGCCGCCGGAGCCCGCGCCGCCGCCGCCGGTGGCCCGATTCGACGCGGGCCCGCCGGAACAGGGAAAATCGCCGTTTGATCCGGCGACCTCCCCGCAGGGCGCCGTCCCCGAATCCCCCCCGGAGCCCCGCATGTCCATCCTCCGCATGACCGACCTCGACCTCGCCGGCAAGCGCGTGCTGATCCGCCAGGATCTCAACGTGCCGATCTCGTTCGAGCACGGCGCCGAAGGCAAGGTCACGTCCGACCAGCGCATCCTCGCCTCGCTGCCCACGCTCAAGCTCGCGCTGGAAAAGGGCGCGGCGGTGATGGTGATGTCGCACCTCGGCCGGCCGAAGGAAGGCGTGTGGAGCGAGGCCGATTCGCTGGCGCCGGTCGCCGCGCGCCTGTCCGAACTGCTCGGTCGCGAGGTGCCGCTGGTGAAGGACTGGGTCGACGGCGTCGAGGTCGCCCCGGGCCAGCTCGTGCTGCTCGAGAACTGCCGCATGAACGTCGGCGAGGGCAAGGACGACGAGGCGCTCTCGAAGCAGTACGCCGCGCTGTGCGATGTGTTCGTGATGGATGCGTTCGGCACCGCGCACCGCGCCCAGGCCTCCACCCACGGCGTCATCAGGTTCGCGAAGCAGGCCGCGGGCGGCCCGCTGCTGATGGCCGAACTCGATGCGCTGGCGAAGGCGCTGGAGCACCCGGCGCGGCCGCTGCTGGCCATCGTCGCCGGCAGCAAGGTCAGCACCAAGCTCGAACTGCTGTCGTCGCTGGTGTCGAAGGTCGACCAGCTCATCGTCGGCGGCGGCATCGCCAACACCTTCATCGCCGCGATGGGCCACGGCGTCGGCAAGTCGCTGGTCGAGGCGGACCTGATCGACACCGCGAAGAAGATCATGGCCGACGCCAGGGCGCGCGGCGCCGAGATCCCGGTGCCCACCGACGTGGTCGTCGCCCCCGCCTTCGCCGCCGACGCGCCGGCGACGGTGAAGCCGGTCGATGCGGTCGGTGCCGACGACATGATCCTCGACATCGGCCCGGACACCGCGGCGCGCTACGCCGCGCTGATCCAGGCCGCCGGCACCGTGGTGTGGAACGGCCCGGTCGGCGTGTTCGAGTTCGACGCCTTCGGCAAGGGCACCGAGGCCCTGGCCCGCGCGATCGCCGCCAGCCAGGCGTTCTCGATCGCCGGCGGCGGCGACACCCTGGCGGCGGTGGACAAGTACGGGATCGCCGACGACGTGTCGTACATCTCCACCGGCGGCGGCGCCTTCCTCGAATTCCTCGAGGGCAAGACCCTGCCGGCGGTCGCGGCGCTGCAGGCGCGCGCGGGCTGAGGCGGGTGTTCCCGCCGATCCCCGGTGCGCCGCGCCGTGCATGACCCGACCGGCGCCGCGGCCATGCGCACGACCCTGTTCTTCGACCTCGACGGCACCCTGATCGATTCCGCCGTCGGCATCACCCGCTGCGTGCGCCATTCCCTCGAACGCATGGGCCATCCGGGGCTGCCGGACGCCGCGCTGCGCGGCTGGATCGGGCCGGCGCTGCGGGTGAGCTACGGCCGGCTGTTCGACGACCCGGCCGACGTCGAGCGCGCGGTGATGCTGTATCGCGAGCGCTACGACGCCGAGGGCTGGGCCGAGCACACCGTTTACGCGGGCGTCGGCGAAGCGGTGGAGACGCTGCACGCGGCCGGCTGCCGGCTGGCCGTGGTGACCGCCAAGAACGAGCCGCACGCGCGGCGGATCGTCGACACGCTGCCGTTCGGCCATCGCTTCGACGACGTGGTCGGCGCGACCCTCGACGGCCGGCTCAGCCACAAGCCGGAGCTGATCGCCGAAGCGCTGGCGCGGTTCGGCCTCGGCGCCGACGACGCCCGCGCGACCTGCACGATGATCGGCGATCGTCACCTGGACATCGCCGGCGCGGCCCACCACGGACTGCGCGGGGTCGGGGTGCTGTGGGGCTTCGGCGACGAGGCCGAACTGCGCGACGCCGGGGCGCACGCGATCGCGGACGCACCGGCCGCGTTGCCCGGCCTGCTCCTGGACCGGGCCGTCACGACGATCCGGTGAAATCCGCAGCGGTTCGTCCTGCCGGGCTAACGTGTTCTTACGCCCGGAGGGCTAGGTTGGACGTGCGCCCATCGTTTCGATGGCGCATGGCGATTTCAAGGAGGAGACACATGAAACATTCGATCCACGCCGCGATTTCCACGCCTTCCCTGGTCCGGCTTTTCCCGGTCACGCTTGTTTCGACCACGCTGTTCGCGGTCACCCTGTTCGCGGCGCCGCTGCTGGCGGCGCCGATGTTCCCGCCCGTGCCCTGGGGCCACGAGCGCATCTTCTACGACGTCAACGGCCATGCCGTGGGCGGGATCGTCGCCTGCGAAGTCGGCGGCAGCAGTTGGGGCACCTATACCCAGACCTACATCGACCGGGCGATCGACTGCCCCTGAGTCGGTCGGGCGGCGCCGGCCGGCGTCCGGTCGCGTGGATGGCAACGTATGCACGGCCCGCAGCCGCGGCTGTTTCGCGGGCGTCGTGGTAGCGTTGCGGGTCGCCCGCTTCCCGCCTCCGCCCGATGACCGACCAGCGCCGCCGCACCAAGATCCTCGCCACCCTCGGCCCGGCCACCGACGCCCCCGGGGTGCTCGACGCGCTCCTGCGCGCCGGCGTGGACGTGGTCCGGCTGAACTTCTCCCACGGCGATCCGTCCGGCCAGCTCGCGCGCGCCGAGGCCGTGCGCGCCGCGGCCGCGCGCGTCGGCACCGAGGTCGGCATCCTCGTCGACCTGCCGGGTCCGAAGATCCGCATCGAGAAGTTCGCCAACGACCGGGTGAAGCTGCGCACCGGCGAGCGCTTCACCCTGATCGCCCGCGAGGACGCGCCGCCCGGCGACGAGACCCAGGTCGGCGTCAGCTACCTCGGCCTGCCGGGCGACGTCGCGCCGGGCGACGTGCTGCTGCTCGACGACGGCGTGGTGCAACTGCAGGTGACGGCGGTCGAGGGCGACCGCATCGTCACCACCGTGCTCAACGACAGCGAACTGTCGAACCGCAAGGGCCTCAACAAGCTCGGCGGCGGCCTCTCGCTGGGCGCGCTGACCGAGCGCGACCGCGAACTGATCGCGGTCGCCGCGCAGTTGCGCGCCGACTTCATCGCGGTCAGCTTCTGCCGCAACGCCGAGGACATGCAGGAGGCGCGCCGCGTCGCCCGCGCCGCCGGCAGCGACGCCTGGCTGGTGTCGAAGATCGAGCGCGCCGAGGCGATCGAGAACCTGGTCGAGATCGTCGACGCCAGCGACGTGGTGATGGTCGCCCGCGGCGACCTCGGCGTGGAGATCGGCGACGCCGAACTACCGGGCCTGCAGAAGAAGATCATCCGCACCTCGCTGGAGCGCAACAAGGTGGTGATCACCGCGACCCAGATGCTGCAGTCGATGGTGAGCAGCCCGATCCCGACCCGCGCCGAGGTGCTGGACGTCGCCAACGCCGTGATCGACGGCACCGACGCGGTGATGCTGTCGCAGGAATCCGCCGCCGGCATGTACCCGGTGCGCGCGGTCGAGGCGATGGCGCGCATTTGCCTCGGCGCCGAGCGCCAGTTCGAGCACGACACCGACTTCGAGGACGCGCCGCGCAACCTCGAGCGCGCCGACCAGGCGATCGCGATGGCCGCGATGTTCCTCACCGAGCACATCGGCGTCGGCGCGATCGTGGCGATGACCGAATCCGGCGGCACCGCGCGCTTCCTCTCGCGCTTCCGCGGCAAGGCGCCGATCTTCGCCTTCGCCCGCCTGCCCGCCTCGCGCCACCGCATGGCGCTGATGCGCGACGTGTTCCCGATGGACTACGACAGCCGCGGCGAGACCCCGCGCCAGGCCGCGCGCGGCAGCATCCGCAAGCTGGTCGAGGCCGGGCTGCTCGGCGCCGGCGACCGCGTGGTGTTCACCAGCGGCGAGCACATGGAAACCCACGGCGCCACCAACACCCTGCGCCTGTTGCGCGTGGGCGAGGACGGCAAGGCCGAAGGGCTGGGCGAGCTGTGACCGCGGGCCGGTCCTGAGCCGCGCGGGCCGTCGCGACGCATGCGTGTCTTCGCCCTGTCCGATGTCCACGTCGACTACGACGAGAACGCCCGCTGGGTGTCGGGCCTGTCCACGTCCGACTATCGCGACGACCTGCTGGTCCTCGCCGGCGACCTGACCGATCGCCTGTCGCTGCTGGAGACCAGCCTGCGCGCGTTCGCCGCGCGCTTCCGCCGGGTGCTGTTCCTGCCCGGCAACCACGAGCTGTGGGTGGTGCGCGACGGCCGCGACGGCGATTCCTTCGCCAAGTTCGAGGCCGTGCGCCGGGTCGCCGCGCAGTGCGGCGTGGAGACCGGCCCGCTGCGCGAGGGCGCGATCGTGATCCGCCCGCTGCAGGGCTGGTACGACGGCTCCTTCGGTACGCCCTCCGCGACGCTGCGGACGATGTGGACCGACTACCGCGCCTGCCGCTGGCCCGACGGTTTCGACGACGCGCGCATCGCCGCGCGCTTCGACGCATTGAACGACGCCGACGAGGACTTCGCCGCGGACGCGCCGGTGCGCATCTCCTGCTCGCACTTCCTGCCGCGGGCCGACCTGCTGCCCGGCTTCGTGCCCGATTCGGTGCGGATGCTGCTGCCGGTGCTCGGCGCCTCGCGCATCGACGCGCGGCTGCGGCGCTGGGGCGCGTCGCTGCACGTCTACGGCCACAGCCACCTCAACCGCGACGTGCGGCTGGACGGGGTGCGCTACGTCAACAGCGCCTTCGGCTACCCCGGCGAAACCCGGATCTCGGCCCGCGCGCTGAAGTGCATCCACGGCGACGCGGGATAAACTACGCGTTCGTCCCGACCGACCGGGGCCGCACGCAGCAGGAGACCGCCAGATGATCGCTTTCGTTTTCCCCGGCCAGGGTTCGCAGAAGAAGGGCATGGGCCAGGGGCTGTTCGACGAGATCCGCGACTACGCCGCCATCGAGCAGGACGTCGACGCGCTGCTGGGCTACTCGATGCGGCAACTGTGCCTCGAAGACCCGGAGGACCGGCTCAAGGACACCCGCTACACCCAGCCGGCGCTGTACGTGGTCAATGCGCTGCACACGCGCAAGGCGCTGGACGACGGCGTGCGCCCGGGTTGGCTCGCCGGCCACAGCCTCGGCGAATACAACGCGCTGCTCGCCGCCGGCGTGTTCGACTTCCTCACCGGCCTGCGCCTCGTGCAGAAGCGCGGCGAACTGATGGCGCAGGCCCGCGGCGGCGGCATGGCCGCGGTGATCGGCCTCGGCCCCGAGGCGATCGCCGCGGTGCTGGCCGACAACGGCCTGGACGCGATCGACGTGGCCAACTTCAATTCGCCCTCGCAGACGGTGGTCTCCGGCCCGGTCGAGGACATCCAGCGCGCCGGCCCGCTGCTGCAGGCCGCCGGCGCGCGCATGTGCATGCCGCTGCCGGTCAGCGCGGCGTTCCACTCGCGCTACATGGCCGACGCCGCGCGCGAGTTCGAGGCCTTCCTGGCCCCGATCGAATTCGCCGCGCCGCGCACCCCGGTGGTCGCCAACGTCACCGCGCGGCCGTATCCGGCCGAGGGCGGCGACGCGGCCAAGGCGCTGCTGGTCGGCCAGATCACCGGCTCGGTGCGCTGGGTGGACAGCGTGCGCTTCCTGCTCGGCCAGGGCGTCGAACGGTTCGACGAAATCGGCCCGGGCAACGTACTGGGCCGTCTGGTCCAGCAGATCCGGGCGAGCTGAGCCGCACCCGTCCGCCGGGGGGACCCGGGCCGATGGCGGGGGGAGGGGGCGGGTATACTTTCGGGTCTTCGCCGCCCCTCCAGGACCCCCAATGAGCATCGAACAGCTTGCCGATATCGCCCGCGCCATGGTCGCCCCGGGCAAGGGCATCATCGCCATCGACGAATCCACCAGCACCATCGCCAAGCGGTTCGCCGGCGTCGGCATCGAGAACACCGAAGAGAACCGCCGCGCCTACCGCGAGCTGCTGCTGACCGCGCCCAACCTGGGCCAGCACATCTCCGGCGCGATCCTGTTCGACGAAACCATCCGCCAGTCGACCAAGGCCGGCGTGCCGTTCACCAAGGTGATGATGGACAACGGGATCATCCCGGGCATCAAGGTCGACAAGGGCACCCACCCGCTCGCCGGCTGCCCCGGCGAAGTGATCACCGAAGGCCTCGACGGCCTGCGCGATCGCCTCAAGGAATACGCCGCGCTCGGCGCGAAGTTCGCCAAGTGGCGCGCGGTGATCACGATCGGCGAGGACATCCCGTCCGGCACCTGCATCGACGCCAACGCCCACGCGCTCGCGCGCTACGCCGCGCTGTGCCAGGAGCAGGGCCTGGTGCCGATGGTCGAGCCGGAAGTGCTGATGGACGGCGACCACGACATCGAGACCTGCTACGAAGTCACCGAAGTCACCCTGCGCGCGCTGTTCGACGCGCTGTACCAGCACAACGTCGACCTGCAGGGCACCATCCTCAAGGCCTCGATGGTCGTCTCCGGCAAGGACTGCGAAGAGCAGGCCTCGGTCGACGAAGTCGCCGAGTACACCCTGATGTGCCTGCGTTCGACCGTGCCGGCGATCCTGCCGGGCATCGTGTTCCTGTCCGGCGGCCAGAGCGACGAGGACGCCACCGCGCACCTCAACGCGATGAACCAGCTCGGCCCGAACCCGTGGCCGCTGTCGTTCTCCTACGGCCGCGCGATGCAGTCGGCGGCGCTCAAGCTGTGGTCGCAGGACCTCGCCGGCAACTTCGCCAAGGCGCAGGAGACGGTGTTCGCGCGCGCCCGCGAGAACGGTCTCGCCGCGCTGGGCCAGTGGGGCGGCTGATCCCGAACCGCCATTGCGCCACGTGCGACTCGCGAACGCCGGCCTCGTGCCGGCGTTCGTCGTTGCGGCGAGGGGAACGATGCGTTGCTTCTTCGCGCCGGCATAGGCCGAAGGTCATGGACGGCGACAGTCCGGTCGCACATTGCCCGGCTTTCCTGCGGAAAAAGCCGGGTTCCATGCGATTTGCAAGGGGTGCACGGCGGGCGTGATCGTCATCGCCTGCCGCTACAATCCGCGCATCGCCTCGACGGATGGCCCGATGCCCCCACGCCTGCCCATGGACGCGGCGCCCCGGTGCGCCCCGCGTCGTTCCCGCCTCCCCGCGTTGCGCGCGCTCGCCTGCGTCGCGCTCGCCGCGTCGCTCGTCGCCTGCGGCGACAAGGCGCAGGACCCGAAGGCGGCCGGCGGCGGCGATCGTCCGATCCCGGTCACCACCGTGGTGCTGCAGCCGGAATCCTTCGCCGAGCGCACCTCCGCGGTCGGCACGGTCAAGGCGCGCGAGTCGGTCACGCTCACCGCGAAGGTCAGCGAACTGGTCGATGCGGTGCATTTCGAGAGCGGCCAGGACGTGCGCGCCGGCGCGCCGCTGGTCACCCTGTCCGATCGCCAGCAGCGCGCCGCGCTCGCCGAGGCGCAGGCGTCCGCCGACGAGGCCGAGCGCCTGTATCGTCGCCAGCGCGAACTGGCCGAGCAGCAGTTGATCGCGCGCGCGCAGTTCGACAACCAGCGCGCGGCGCGCGACGCCGCCAATGCCCGCGTGGCGCAGATCCGCGCGCAGTTGGCCGACCGCGTGATCCGCGCGCCGTTCGCCGGCACGCTCGGCATCCGCCAGGTCAGCCCAGGCGCGCTGATCGCGCCCGGCACGGTGGTCGCCACGCTCGACGACGTGTCCCGGGTCTTCGTCGATTTCCCGCTGCCCGAAGCGCAGTTGTCGAGGGTCGTCCCCGGCCGCGCGATCAGCGGCCGCGCCGCGGCCTGGCCCGATCGCACGTTCACCGGCAACGTCGCCACCGTCGACGCCCGCATCGACCCGGCGACGCGTTCGGTGCTGGTGCGCGCCGATCTGCCGAATCCGGAGCGCCTGCTGCGCCCGGGCATGCTGCTGGAAGTCGATCTGCCGGGCGCGCCGCGCGAGGCGCTGCGGGCGCCGGAGATCGCGGTGGTGCAGGTCGGTCGCGACAGTTTCCTGTACCGCGCGAAGGCCGACGGCAGCGTCGAACAGGTCGGCGTGACCCTCGGCGCCCGCGCCGACGGCAAGGTCGAGATCCTGTCCGGCGTGCGCGCCGGCGATCGGGTGGTGGTCGACGGCACCGGCAAGCTGCGCCCCGGGGCGAAGATCGTCGATGCGCCGGCGAAGGCGCCCGCGGCGGACGCCGCCGCGCCCGTCCCGGCGGCGCCCGCGCCCGCGAAGGGCTGACCGATGCGCCTGTCCGACCTCTCGATCCAGCGCCCGGTCTTCGCGACCGTGATGAGCCTGCTGCTGATCGTGCTGGGGCTGATGTCCTACAGCCGGCTCACCCTGCGCGAACTGCCGGCGATCGACCCGCCGGTGGTGTCGGTGGACGTGAACTACACCGGCGCCTCCGCCAGCGTGGTCGAGACCCGCATCACCCAGGTGCTGGAGGACGCGCTGTCGGGCATCGAGGGCATCGAGAGCCTGCAGTCGCGCAGCGTCAACGGCCGTTCGACGGTGACCGTCGAATTCACCCTCAAGCGCGACATCGAGGCCGCCGCCAACGACGTGCGCGATGCGATCAGCCGGGTCGCCGACCGCCTGCCCGACGAGGCCGACGCGCCCGAGGTGCAGAAGGCCGACAGCGACTCCGACGTGATCCTGTGGCTGAACATGAGTTCGACCACGATGGACACGCTGCAGTTGAGCGACTACGCCGACCGCTACGTGGTCGATCGGCTGTCCTCGCTCGACGGCGTGTCGCAGGTGCGCGTCGGCGGCCAGCAGCGCTACGCCATGCGCATCTGGCTGGATCGCGACGCGCTGGCGGCGCGCGACCTCACCGCCGGCGACGTCGAGAACGCGCTGCGCGCCGAGAACGTGGAACTGCCGGCCGGCCGCATCGAATCCGACGCCCGCGACTTCACCCTGCGCGTGGAGCGCAGCTACCGCACCCCGGCCGACTTTGCGCGCATCCCGCTGGCCAAGGGCGCCGACGGCTACGTGCTGCGCCTCGGCGACGTGGCGAAGATCGAGCTCGCTTCCTCCGAGCGCCGCGCCTACTACCGCAGCAACGGCGAGCCCAACATCGGCCTGGGCATCGTCAAGACCTCGACCGCGAACAGCCTCGACGTGGCCCGCGCCGCGCGCGCCGAGGCCGAACGCATCCAGCAGAGCCTGCCCAGGGGCACCCGCATCTTCACCGCCTACGACACCACGGTCTTCATCGAGGCCGCGGTCGAGCGCGTGTGGCACACGCTGTTCGAGGCGATCGCGCTGGTGCTGCTGGTGATCTGGCTGTTCCTGGGCAGCGCGCGCGCCGCGCTGATCCCGGCGGTGACGGTGCCGGTGTGCCTGGTCGCGGCGTTCATCGCGCTGTACGCCTTCGATTTCTCGATCAACCTGCTGACCCTGCTGGCGCTGGTGCTGTGCATCGGCCTGGTGGTGGACGACGCGATCGTGGTGCTGGAGAACATCCAGCGCCGCGCCGACCTCGGCGAACCGCCGCTGGTCGCGGCCCGGCGCGGCACCGCGCAGGTCGCGTTCGCGGTGATCTCGACCACCGCGGTGCTGGTCGCGGTGTTCCTGCCGATCGGCTTCCTCGAAGGCAACACCGGCCGCCTGTTCCGCGAACTGTCGGTGGCGTTGGCCGCGGCGGTCGCGATCTCCGCGCTGGTCGCGCTCACGCTCACGCCGATGATGTCCTCGAAGCTGGTGCGGCCGCACGCCAGCGAGCGCCCGAACCGGTTCCACGGGTTCATCGCGCGCCAGCTCGACCGCACCGCCCGCGGCTATCGCCGGCTGCTCGACCGCAACCTCGAGCGCACCTGGCTGTTCGGCCTGCTGATGCTGGCCGCGCTCGGCGGCGCCGCGCTGCTGTTCCGGGTGGTGCCGAGCGAACTGGCGCCGCCGGAGGACCGCGGCGTGTTCTTCGCCAGCGTGGTCGGCCCGGAGGGCGCGGGCTTCGACTACACCGTCGGCCAGGTGCAGCAGGTGGAGCAGTTGCTGCTGCGCGACACCGGCGCCGGCAAGCCGATGCAGCGGGTGAACACGCGCGTGCCCGGCACCTTCGGCAGCAGCGAGGAAATGCACACCGGCCAGGCGATCGTGTTCCTGCAGGACTGGGACAAGCGCACGACCACCACCGACGAGGTCGTGTCGAAGGTGCGCAAGGAGCTCGGCGCGCTGCCCGGCGTGCGCGTGAATCCGCAGGTGCGCACCGGCCTGACCCGCGGCGGCGGCCAGCCGTTCCAGTTGGTGCTCGGCGGCCCCGACTACGCCGAACTCGCGCAGTGGCGCGACCGCGTGCTCGCGCGCATGGAGCAGAACCCGGACTTCTTCTCCGCCGATTCGGACTACAAGGAAACCCGGCCGCAGATGCGGGTGGAGATCGACCGGGTGCGCGCCGCCGACCTCGGCGTGTCGGTGAACGAGATCGGCCGCACCCTGGAGACGATGATGGGCAGCCGCCGCGTCACCACCTTCGTCGACAACGGCGAGGAATACGACGTGATGCTGCAGGCCGGACGCGCCGCGCGCGCGACGCCGGCGGACCTCGCCGCGATCCAGGTCCGCGGCCGCGACGGTGCGCTGATCCCGCTGTCGAACCTGGTGAAGATCAACGAACTGGCCGAAGCCGGCAGCCTCAACCGCTTCAACCGCCTGCGCGCGATCACCATTTCCGCCGGCCTCGCGCCGGGCTACCGCATGGGCGACGCCATCGCCTGGGCCGAGCAGGTGGTGAAGGAGGAACTGCCGCCGACCGCGCAGGTCGACTGGAAGGGCGAGTCGCGCGAATTCCGCAAGGCCGGCGGCGCGGTGCTGATCACCTTCGCGATGGCGCTGCTGGTGGTGTACCTGGTGCTGGCCGCGCAGTTCGAGAGCTTCCTGCACCCGCTGGTGATCATGCTGACGGTGCCGCTGGGCGTGGCCGGCGCGCTGCTGGGCCTGTGGATCGGCGGCAGCACGCTCAACCTGTTCAGCCAGATCGGCATCGTGATGCTGGTCGGCCTCGCCGCGAAGAACGGCATCCTGATCGTCGAGTTCGCCAACCAGTTGCGCGACGAGGGCCGCGACGTGCGCGAGGCCATCCTCGAATCGTGCGCGGTGCGCCTGCGCCCGATCCTGATGACCTCGGTGGCGACGATCATGGGCGCGATCCCGCTGGTCGTCGCCGGCGGCCCCGGCTCCGCCAGCCGTTCGACCATCGGCATCGTGGTCATCGCCGGCGTCGCGTTCTCGACCCTGCTGTCGCTGTTCGTGGTGCCCGCGTTCTACCGCGTGATCGCGCCGTACACGCGCTCGCCGGAAGCGCTCAAGCGCAAGCTGGAAACGCTGGAGGCGGAGACGCCGCAGGTCGGCGGGCACTGAGCCGTCGTCACCCTTCCAGCGCCTGCCGGTAGCGTTCCGCCATCGCCGCGTCGAACGCGCACAGGATCACCCGCAGGTCGGCCGGCGCATGCGCGCGGAGCGTGCGCACGGCGACGCCGGCGGCAAGGTCGGGCGGGTAGCCGAACACGCCGCAGCCGATCGCCGGGAACGCGATCGAACCCGCATCGTGCGCGATCGCCAGACGCAGGCTTTCGCGGTAGCAGCGCGCCAGCAGGTCCGGTTCGCCCGCGCGGCCGCCCTGCCAGACCGGGCCGACGGTGTGGACGATCCAGCGCGCAGGCAGGCGAAACCCCGGCGTGATCCGCGCCTCGCCCGTCGGGCAGCGCACGAACGGCCGCACCATCGGGATCGCCTTGCAGGCGGCCGCGAGTTGCGGCCCGGCGGCGCGGTGGATCGCGCCGTCGACGCCGCCGCCGCCGGCCAGCGCCTGGTTGGCGGCGTTGACGATGGCGTCGACCGCCAGCACGGTGATGTCGCCCTGCAGGACTTCGATCGGCACGGGATGGCTCGGGACGGGATGGCTCGGCACGGGGCCGGACTGCCCGGAGGCGGGCGACGCGGTATCCTGCACCCGGAGCGCCACTTGGGGAAACCGGGATGAACACGCCACAGCAGGTGCCGCAGGCCGTCCTCGACGCGCTCCAGCGCGGCGACACCATCGGCGCGGTCAAGCTGCTGCGAGAGGCCAGCGGCGGCGATCTCAAGAGCGCGCTGGCGCTGGTGCAGCGGATCGCCGCGCAGGCGCAGACCGGCGAGGCGGCGGTCGCCCGGGCGGCGAAGCATGCGCACGAGCCGCAGTCGATGCGCGAATCGCACCAGCGCACCGAAGCGGTGATGCACGGCAAGCGCGTGCCGACGGTGATGCCGGGCGATGGCGGCAGCCACGGCATGGTCTGGCTGCTGCTGGGCGTGGTCGGCGTGGCGGCCTGGTGGTTCTTTCTCCGCTGATCTTCCGCAGAACGTCGCCATGACCGCCTCGCCATGACCACGCCGCCGCTGCCGCAGGACGTGATCGACGCGATCGTCGGCGGCAACCGGATCGAAGCGATCCGGCGCCTGCGCGAGGCCGCGCGGATCGACCTCAAGACCGCCCACGATGCGGTGGAGGCGTGGGCCGAGGGCCGGCCACTGCCGCCGCTGCCGGGTCTGTCGGTGTCGTCGTCGGCGCTGTCGCAGACCGCGGCGTCGCTGCTGCCCGACGACGTGCTGGACGCGCTGCGCGGCGGTCAGCGGATCGAGGCGATCAAGCGTCTGCGCGAGGCGACCGGCCTCGGCCTGAAGGAGGCGAAGGACCTGATCGAGGCCTGCGAGACGGGCGCCACGGGCGGGGCCGCCGCGCCGATGCCGACGGTCGTCTCCGGTCGCGGCGCCGGGTCCGGGAGGCTGCCCGGGGCGCTGCTCGCGCTCGTCGTCCTGGTCGCGCTGGCGGCCTGGTGGTGGTTCGGCCGCTGAACCGCGGCGCGTAGAATGCGGGGATGTCATCGGTCCCGCCGTCCTCGTTCCCTCCCCCCGCCGCGCCCGGCGGCGATGCGCGTCGCCGCCGCGACGCCGAACTCCGCCTGTACGGCCTGAACGCGGTGCGCGCCGCGTTCGCGCGCCGGCCGCAGGCCATCCGCAAGGTCTATCTGGCCGAAGCGGCGATCCCGAAGCTGCAGCCGCTGCTGAAGTGGTGCGTCGCGCATCGCGTCGGCTATCGCGTGGTGGCGCCGGAGGAACTGCAGAAGCTCGCCGCCAGCGCGCACCACGAAGGCGTGGTCGCCGAAGTGCTGCGCGAGGAGCCGACGCCGCTGTCGACGTGGCTGCGCGAACTGCCGGCCGGGCCATGCTGCGCGCTGTGGCTGGACGGCGTCGGCAATCCGCACAACCTCGGCGCGATCCTGCGCTCGGCCGCGCATTTCGGCGTCGCCGCGGTGCTGCTGCCGAAGCATTCGGCGCTGGCGCTGTCCGGTGCCGCCGCGCGCGTGGCCGAGGGCGGCGCCGAGGCGGTGCCGTTCGTGCGCCTGGGCCGCGAGGACAACGCGATCGCGCAGTTGCGCGGCGCCGGGTTCGGCCTCGCCGCCACCGTCGTGCGCGGCGGCGGCGACCTGTTCGCCGCGAAGCTGCCCGAGCGGCTGGTCTACGTGCTCGGCGCCGAAGGCGAGGGCATGGACGCCGACCTCGCCCAGGCCTGCGACCTGCGCCTGTCGATCCCCGGCACCGGCGCGGTCGAAAGCCTCAACGTGGCGGCGGCGACGGCGGTGCTGCTGGCGGCGTGGGCGCAAGGCACGCGCGCGCGAAGGGAATGACGGTGCGCCGGCGCCGAGGCCGAACGCCCGCATCGGTAGAGCGGCCTTCAGGCCGCTGCAGCATCTGAAAAGCCAGGCGGCCTTGAGGGCGGCGGTCGCCTCCAAAGAGCAAGCGGCCTGAAGGCCGCTCTACCGGGCGTGGAGGGCGTTGGGCAGGGATTGCCGTCCTGCCGATCACCCCATCCGCTGGATCACCTGCAGCACCGCCTCGTATTCCTTCGCCTGCGCCGGCGCGCGCAGCATCGCCGCGAGCGTGGCGGCGAGCGCGGCTTCCTGCAGCATCTTCACGCGGGCCTCGTGCGCGCTGCGGTCGATCGTCTCCAGCGCGTGCGCCATCGCCTCGACGGCAGCGCGCACGCCGTCGATGAAGGCGGCGTTGCTGCCGAGCACGGTGTCGTTGGCGAAGCTCACGGCGTCGTGGATCGGGGACGCGACGCGCGCTGCGCCGGTGTCCGCGCCGGTGTCGTGCGGCGGCGCGAGCAGCGTGTCGGCCGCGGCCGACGCCGTGGTCGCGAGGTCCGCTTCGGGCGACCCCGCCATCGCCTTCGGCGCGGGCTGCGCGGCATGCAGCGCGGCCAGCAGGCTGGCCAGGTTGTCGGGGACGTCGGTCTGCGCGACCTTGCCGGTGGCGGCGCCCCCGGCGGCGGTGTCGAGGCTGTAGATCTGGATCACGCCCTGGTTCGCGGCGGCCTGCGCCAGCGTGTTCTGCTGCTGCTGCGCGGCCACGGCGTTCTCGAACAGGATGCCGGTCGAGTGCGCGAGCGACTGGTAGAGGTTGCCCATCGCCATGGCCGGCGATTCGGCGACGACCTTGACGTTGGACTGGGTGATCGCATCGGTGATCTGCGCATTGACGGCGGTCGGGAAGGCCATGGCTCTGTCCTTGATCCTGGAGTGAAGGGGGCGCGTGGATCGCGGTGGGCGATCAGGGGTTGGCGGCGTCCGCCGGCTTCGGCGCGCTGCCGAAACCGCCGTCCGCCGAAGCGGCGAGATAGGCGAACACGGCGTAGGCCGCGGTGTTCTGCGCCAGCGCGGCGGGGTCGATCTTGTCCAGCGTGTCGTCCGGCGTGTGGTGCAGGTCGAAGTAGTCGGTGCCGTCCTGCTTCAGCGACGCCCAGGCCGCGCCTTCGGCGGCGATCGCGCCCACGTCCGACGCCGGATGGCCCTCGGCCACGGCCTCGATCCCCAGCGGCGCCAGCGCCTCGGCGATGCGCGCGGCCGCGGCCTGCGCGTACGCCGGCGCGCTGGTGGCGAAGGCGTAGATGCGGCCGGCGCCGAAATCGCTCTCGGCCACCATCTGGTGCTTCGCGACGTTGGGCTTCTGCGCCTCGGCGTAGGCCTTGCCGCCGTACAGGCCCTGCTCCTCGTTGGCGAACGCGATCACCCGGATCGTGCGCGGCGGCCGCTGCGCCTTCGGCAACTGCGCGATCAGCCGACCCGCGCCCATGCCGATGGCGACGCCGGCGCCGTCGTCGATCGCGCCGGTGCCGAGGTCCCAGGAATCCAGATGGCCGCCGATCACGACCACCTCGTCGCGCAGTTTGCGGTCGCGGCCGGTGACCTCGCCGATCACGTTGTACGAGGTCGCGGTGCCGTCCCAGCCGCAGTCCAGCGCGACCCGGATGCGCACCGGTGCGCCGAGCGCGACCAGACGCGCGAGCTGTTCGGCGTCGGGCACCGAGAGCGCGGCCGACGGGATCGGCGTCAGGCCCTCGTCGAAGCGGGTGATGCCGGTGTGCGGATTGCGGTGCAGGTCGGTGCCGGCCGAGCGCATCACGTAGCCCGCGGCGCCGGCGCGGATCGCCGCCGACGGGCCGCGGCCGCGGACCTTGCTGCCCTCGCCGTAGCCGCTGCCGTCGCGGGCGCGGGCCATCGCGAAGTCGACGAACGCGATCTTGCCTGCCAGCGAGCCCTTCGGCGCGGCTTCGAGCGCGGCGAGGTCGGCGAAGCGCACCACTTCGCCCTCGACCGTCCCGCCGGGGCTGCCGCCCAGCGCGGTCAGGTGCAGCGGCTGCGCGTGCGCCCCGAGCACCGCGCCGGATTCGCTGCGGCGCTCCCATTTCGGGAAGGTCACTTCCTGGCGCCAGACCTTGTCGTAGCCCAGCGCGCGGAACTTCGCCTCGGCCCAGGCCACGGCGCGGGCGTCGGCCTCGCTGCCGGCCAGGCGCGGGCCGACTTCGGTGGTCAGCGATTCCACCGCGTCCCACGCGGTGCGGTCGTGCAGCGCGGTCTCGCGCAACTGCGCCGCGGTGGCCATGGCCGCGTCCGGGATGCGCGTTTCCCGCGGCGGGGCGGCGCCGGCGGCGGCGGTGAAGGCCGCGATCGCGGCAGCGAGGGACCAAGACAGCTTCAGGCGCATCGACGCTTCTCCCGGCCGGCGATCCGGCGCACGAAAACACGGAAGCCGCGAGCGTAGCAGCCCGCGGCTTCCATGGACCCCTGCCATCGGTCCCGGGACCGGTGGCGGGCGGGAAAAACAGTGTCCTGCGGCGTCAGCGCTTCATCAGGTCGCGGATCTCGCGCAGCAGCACGACGTCTTCGGGCGTCGCGGCGGGGGCGGGGGGCGCCTCCGGCTTGCGCATGCGGTTGATCGACTTGACGACGATGAAGATCGCGAACGCGAGGATGATGAACTGGATCAGCACGTTGAGGAAATCGCCGATGCCCAGCACCACCGCCGGGACTTCCTTGCCCGCGGCGTCGACGCTGGCTTCCTTCAGCGTGATCGCGATCTTCGAGAAGTCGACGCCACCGATCAGCAGCCCGATGGGCGGCATGATGATCTTCGCGACCAGGGCATCGACGATCTTGCCGAAGGCGCCACCGATCACGACGCCGACCGCCAGGTCGACGACATTGCCCTTCATCGCGAACTCTTTGAACTCCGACATCATGCCCATGGACCGCGCTCCCGCTGGTGGATGTGGGCGCAGTCTATCGCCAGCGCGAGACGCCGTGTGCCATCGGTCGGGCTTTTTCAGGCCGGCGGGGCGATCCGGCAGCGCAGTTGCAGCAGGTCGTCGAGCGCGCCCTCGCAGACGTCGCCCGGCTGCAGCGCGGCGACCCCGGCGGGGGTGCCCATGAAGACCAGGTCGCCGGCCTTCAGCGCGAACAGCTTCGACAGCTCGTGCAGGATCTCCGGCACGTCCCAGATCAACTGGTCCAGCGTCGACTGCTGGCGCAGCGCGCCGTTGACGCGCAGCGACAGCGTGCGCGGGCCGAGCGCGCCGAGCTCGTCGGCCGGGCGCAGCGCGGAGATCGGCGCGGACTGGTCGAACGCCTTGGCGATGTCCCACGGCAGGCCCTTGGCCTTGGCCGCGGCCTGCAGGTCGCGGCGGGTGAGGTCCAGGCCGACGCCGTAACCGAACACCAGCGCGCCGGCGTCTTCCACGGCGAGCACGCCCGGCGGCGCGTCGCGGCCCAGCGCGACCACCAGTTCGATCTCGTGGTGCAGGTCCCGGGTGCCGGGCGGATAGGCCGCGTCGGCACCGTCGATCACCAGTGCGTCGGCCGGTTTGGTGAAGAACACCGGCGTGCCGCGATCGGCTTTCGAGGCGGGCGCCTCGGCGCCCATCTCGCGCGCGTGGTCGGCGAAATTGCGGCCGACGCAGAAGATGCGGCGCACCGGAAAATCGCCGGAGACGGCGTGGCCGCGCACCGGGACGCGCACGGTGGCGGGTGGCGGGACGAGATCGCGGGAGGTGTCGTTCATGCCCGCATCATCGCGCGGGCGACGGTACGCCGTCGAGCGTGCCGGATGGCGGTCCGGCGTCAGCGGCCGGTCGTCAGCGCCGGCTTGCGCAGGATGCGGTATTCGCCTTCCAGCGTGCCCGGCGGCGTCGCCAGCGGCTTGCCGCGCTGGCGCCACAGCCGGTACAGCAGGCCGATGCCGAGCATGGTCGCGCCGATGACCAGACCGAAGGCGAGCAGCACCGCCAGCAGGCCCACGCCGAGCAGGGTCAGCACGACCCGCAGGAAGCGATGCCGGGGCTTGCGGGGCGCGAACACCGCGTCGAAGCCGCGGCGGCGGAAGGGGCGGAACGAGAGCGGGCGGAACGCGAACATGCGGGCGTGTCGTGACACACTAGGAACGGCCAGCGGCCAGTGACCGCAGTATCGGACGGGACATGACGGAAGGTGTGAGGACTTCGTTAAGCGACGACGGCGGCAGCGACGTCCTGATCGCGCTCGACGCGCTGGCGGAGGGCGTGCCGGCGGCCTGCGAGGCGGTCGTCGACGGCGCGCCGGAATCGCTGATCCTGCTGCGCCGCGGCGCCCGCGTGCTGGCCTGGCTCAACATCTGCCCGCATGCCGGGCGGCGACTGGACTGGGCCCCGGGCAAGTTCCTGCTGTCCAAGAGCGGCGAACTGGTCTGCGCCGCCCACGGCGCCACCTTCGAGCCCGACGCCGGCCTGTGCGTCGCCGGACCGTGCCGCGGCCAGTCGCTGCGCGCGGTGGCGGTGGCGGTCGTCGACGGCGCGGTGCGCCTGGCCTGACGCCCGCGCAGCGCATCGAGCCGACGTCCGGAAGCGCCCGCATGCCACGCCGATCCCTGCCGCTCGCCCTGTCCCTCGCCTGCGCCCTGGCCGCCGCCGGCCTGCCCGCGCGCGCGGAGACGCCGACCCGGGCGCGCCACGCCGCCCGCACCACTGCGCCCGCGGCCGACTGCTTCGACGCCCGGCGCATGCGCGAGGCGTTCCAGAGCGATGCGCGCACGCTGGCGATCCGGCTCGACGACGAATCGCGCTGGCGGGTCGCGCTGCGGCAGGACTGTCCGGGCATGCTGCGCAGCCCGCACCCGCGCCTGACCGGGCCGCAGGGCTGGATCTGCGGCGCCAGCGGCGACGCGCGGCTGGAAAGCGGCGATCGGCAGTGCGCGGTCGCCGCGGTCGAACGCATCGACGCCCGCGACTACGCCGGCCTCGCCCTCAACGCCGATCGCGCCCTGTCCGCGACGCGCGCGCCCGATGAACTCGACACCATTGAAGTGCGGGCGACCAAACGCCGCGGCTTCCAGGCCAGCCACAGCTACTGCCTCGACGCGCGCTACATGCGCGGCTGGCACGACGACGGCAACGACCTGATCGTCGAGGTCTCGCCGGTGCGCAACGGCGGCAACCGCTACTACCGCGTCGAACTCGGATCGCCCTGCGCGGAGTCCGCGCGCATGAGCGAGATGCATCTCGAATCGCGGATCGGCGGCCACGTCATCTGCGGCAACGCCGGCGATCGCGCCCGCTTCTCGCACGACGATTCGCCCGGCCCGCTGCTGCGCAGCGACGCCGAGCAGTGGCGGATCCCGTCCGCCGGCTGCGTCGTCAGCCGGGTGTATCCGATCTTGCCGGAGTAGGTCTGCCGGCGCAGCGCCGGCAGGCTACCGTCGTGCAGGCGCCGCCGCGGGCGCATCGAGCAGCGCCCTTGCGAAGGGCGCGAATGCGAAGGCCTCTTCGAGGGTGAAGTCGGGACAGGCCCAGTACGCGACGCGCTCGCGGTGCAGCATCAGGTAGGGATCGACCACCGACCGCACGCGATGCCACAGCCGTGCGCCAGCGTCTGCATCCGCGGTCAGGCGTTCGTTGACGATGTCGAAGATCAGGTCCAGCAGTTCCTCGCGCTCGTGCCAGCCGTAGTCCGACCGCACGAACGCCTCGAGGTAGCGGTCGAGCCAGGGATCGGTGCGATACGCCTCGGGCAGCTCGAAGGCCCAGTCCTGCGTGTACGCATCGCCGGTCGGGATGCCGAGATCCCGGCCCAGGCGCTCGATCGCGCGTTTCGTCTCCATGCGTTGCGATCCTGCGCTGTGGTCCTGCGTTGCGGTCGCGCCGGCGGCGCAGCGGCCTCAATCCCGCATCAGCGTCGATTTGCCGAACAGGCTTTCCACCAGGTCGACGGCGAGTTCGGCGGTGGCGTTGCGGCTGTCGAGCGCGGGATTGAGTTCGACGATGTCGAGCGAGGCGAGGCGGCCGGTGTCGGCGATCATCTCCATCACCAACTGCGCCTCGCGGTAGTTCGGACCGCCGGGCACGGTGGTGCCGACGCCGGGGGCGATGCTGGGATCGAGGAAATCGACGTCGAAGCTGACGTGCAGGTGGGTGTCGTCGTCGAGCCCGGCCAGCGCCGCTTCCATCGTGCGCTTCATCCCGACCTCGTCGATGTAGCGCATGTCGTAGATGTCGAGGCCGTAGTCCTTGACCAGCCGCTTCTCCTCGGGATCGACCGAGCGGATGCCGATCTGGCGGATCTCGTCCGGACGCATCGCCGGGGCGTCGCCGCCGAGCCGCACCAGCGCCTCGGGGCCGACGCCGCACAGGCAGGCCACCGGCATGCCGTGGACGTTGCCCGAGGGCGTGACCGCGCTGGTGTTGAAGTCGGCGTGCGCGTCCAGCCACAGCACGCGGAGCTTCCTGCCGGTCTCGCGGCAGTGGCGGGCGACGGCGGTGATCGAACCGACGCCGAGGCAGTGGTCGCCGCCGAGCACGATCGGCATGCGGCCGGCGGCCAGTTCGGCGGCGACCGCGTCCATCAACAGGCGGTTCCAGGCGACGACCTGGTCGAGGTGGCGGTAGCCGTCCACCGGCGGCTGCCACGGGTTGGCCGGGCCGGCGAGGTTGCCGCGGTCGACGACGTCGATGCCGCGGCCCGCCAGCGCTTCGCCGAGGCCGGCGATGCGCAGCGCCTCCGGCCCCATCCGTGCGCCCCGATGGCCGGCGCCGATGTCGGTGGGCACGCCGATGAGGGACACGGGGGGATAGCTACGGCGCATGCGGGCTCCGGAGTTCGGGGGAAGATGGTGCCGACAGTCCGATTCGAACGGACGACCTACCGCTTACAAGGCGGTTGCTCTACCAACTGAGCTATGCCGGCGCGGCCCGCGGGCGCGGAGCGGCCCGTCGGGGTCCCGGATTCTAGCAGCCCCGCCCGATGGCCTCGTCCGCCGGGACGCGCCCCGGGTCAGCGCGGCCCGGGGCAGTCGATCGGACGCGACTGGGCAGCGCCGGCGCGGCGGCGCAGGGCGGCGGCGTCGGCGTCGCCGGCGACCGCGAGCTCCAGCCAGTACGTCGCCTTCGTCTCGCCGAGCGCCTCGGCCTTCGCCTCGAAGCCGGCGGCGCGGAGGGCCTCGGCGTGCTGGCGGGCGCGGTCCTCGGTGCTGAAACGGCCGAGCGCGATGCCGTTGGCCTCGGCCCCGTTGCCGACCACCAGCAGGTCCTTGAAGCCGGCGGCGCGCAGGCGTTCGGCGGTGGCGTCGGCGGCGGTGCGGTCGGCGGCTGGTGGCAGGTAGACCCGCCAGCCGCGATCGCGACCGGCCTGGGCCTGCTGTTCGCGCACCGCGATCCGCTTCGCGCCGGCGCGCAGGGCGTCCTGCGCCTTGCCGGCGGCATCGGCGTCGGCGAACGGGCCCAGGCGCAGGCAGGTGTCGGCCGGCGGAGGCGTCGCCGGGGCGGGGGCCCCGGCCGGCGGCGTCGCGGCCGGCGCGGCGGCGACCGGCGTCGGCGGCGGTCGCAGCTCCGGATGCTCGCTGGCCAGCGCCAGCCGGGCGATGCCGGACGGCGGGTCGGCCTGCGTCGGGGCCGCGGCGTCGTCGTGGAACAGCCACCAGGCGGCGACGCCCAGGTTCAGCACCACCAGCAGCACGAGGAGGGCGCGCATCGTCATCCCGGCATTCTCGCCCAGACCGCCAGCCCCTCCAACACGAGCGACGGCGCGTGCGCGGCGTCGGCGGGGAGCCGCGGCGCCAGCGCGTCGGCGCCGCCGCCGTGCAGCAGCAGGGGCGGGACGCCGCCGAGGACGCTTTCGGCATCGCGCAGGCCCTGCGCGACCAGCGCCGCGGCCGCGCCGTCGCAGCCGCTGTGCAGCGCGTCGGCGGTGTCGTCGGCGAAGGCGACGAAGCGGCCGCCGGTCTCCGGCAGTTGCGCCGCGCGCGCGTGCAGGCTCGCGCGCATGAGCGCGGGCGAGGGCGCGATGCGTCCGCCGTGGTGGCGGCCGTCGGCGTCGATCAGGTCGAGGGTGAGCGCGGTGCCGACGCCGACCACCAGCACCGCGGTCCGCGGATGCCGCGCGCGCGCGCCGAGCATCGCCAGGAAACGGTCCGCGCCCAGCGCGTCCGGTCGCGGGTAGGCGATCCGCAGGTCGCCGAAATGCGCGACGGTGCGGGCGATCGAGAGCCGTGCGCAGCGCGCGGTCAGCGCGTCGAGCAGCGCGACCCGCAGCGGTGTGGACGCGACGCTGGTCAGCACCGCGGCGTCGAACCGCGCCGGCAGCGCGGCGTCCCAGCCGTCGGGCAGCCGCTCGCCGTCGTGGCCGACGGCGAATGCGTCGCCGAGGCCGCCGTCCGCGCGCAGCGGCGCGTACTTCAGCCGGGAGTTGCCGAGATCGAACAGGACGGTGTCGCTCATCCGCGCATCATGCCTGCGGCGGTCGGTCCTGCGAAGGCGCGCGCCGGCGGACGCTGACCTCGCCCGCGCGCAGCGGCTGCAGGCCCGCCTCGGTGCGCAGCACCAGCGCGCCGTCGTCGTCGATGCCCATCGCCGTGCCCGCGACTTCGCGCTCGCCGATCCAGGCCGTCACCGGCAGGTCGCGCAGCGCATCGAACAGTTCGTAGCGCGGCAGGAACGGGCGCAGCCCGTCGGCGTCGAAGCTGCGCAGCGCCGCGGACAGCGCGTCGAGCAGGCGTCCGGCGACGATGGCGCGCGGCAGCGCGGCGTCGCCGAGCAGCGCGTCCAGATCGGTCCAGGGCTGGTCGATCGCGGCCGCCGCCCCGGCCGGCATGCGCACGTTGAGGCCGAGGCCGATCACCGCGCGCGGGCGGCCGTCCTGCAGACCGCCTTCGATCAGCAGGCCGCCGAGCTTGCGCAGCGTCCCGCCGTCGTCGGTCACCAGGTCGTTCGGCCATTTCAGGGCGACCGTGCGCGCGCCGAGCGCGTGCAGCGTTTCGGCGACGGCGACGCCGACGGCCAGGCTCAAGCCGCCGAGCCGGGTGAAGTCGCCGTCGAACGTGCGCGCCAGCGACAGGTACAGGTTGGCCCCCGGCGGCGAGGCCCAGGCGCGGCCCTGGCGGCCGCGTCCGCCGTGCTGGCGTTCGGCGAACAGCGCGACGATGCCGGCGGTCGGCGTGCGCCGGCGCAGCAGTTCGCTGTTGGTGGAGTCGATCTCGTCGACGACCTCGATCGCGGCGAACGTCGCGCGGGCGTCGGCCGGCAACTGCGCGCGGATCGCGTCGGCGTCGAGGGCGTCCATGGACGGCTTGGTCGGCGCGGGCGGCACGGACGTCATGCGCGCCGCGCCAGGCGATGCAGCAGCCGCGCCTTCTCGAACCGCGACTCGGTGCCGGCGCGCAGCCGCGCGAGATTGCCGCGGTGGGTCCACGCCAGCAGCAGCGCCGCGGCGAGGGCGAACGCGAGGCGCGGCGCGTCGGCGCCGGTCGCGATCGCCAGCGTCGCCAGCGCCAGCCCCGCCAGCACCGTGCCGAGGCCGACGTAGCCGGTGAGGATCAGCACGCACAGCCACACCGCCAGCAGCACCGGCGTCGCCGCCGGCCACAGCACCAGCGTCGCGCCGATCACCGTGGCCGCGCCCTTGCCGCCGCGGAAGCCGTGCCACAGCGGCCACACGTGGCCGACCACCGCCGCGAACGCGGTCGCGTATCCCAGCCACGCCGCGGACGCGGCGTCGGCGAAGCGCAGTCCCAGCCACGCCGCCAGCGCGCCCTTGCCGATGTCGACGACCACCACGCCCAGCGCGAACTTCGGCCCCTGGGTGCGGAAGGCGTTGGTGCCGCCGGCGTTGCCGCTGCCCTGGGTGCGGATGTCGACGCCGCGCAGTTTTCCCAGCAGCAGGCTTCCGGAGAGCGAGCCGAGGAGGTAGGCGGCGATGAGGAGCATGCTGGCGATCACGTCTGTTCCGGATGCATTTGCTGGCTGTCGCCGTGCCTCAACGACCGAAGTAACGATACTCGGCAAGTCGTTTGCGGCATTTCTCGATGTCGTCCTCGGTGAACAGGGGATGCCATTCCTCGTGGTCGAAAACGAGCGCCTCCACGGTCAGGTCCAACCGGTTCAACTCCCAGAGCGTGGTGTATCCATCGGACGGCCGGGTTGCATGGATGAGGATGCCGGCCGTCTCCAGTCCGCGGTGGCGATGCAGAATGTCGAGGAAACGGGTCGCCTTGTAGCCGGTTTCGGAGAGTGCGCGCTTGTACAGGTCGAGCATCGCCGCATCGAATCTTTCTTCCAGTGGACTGCTCATTCCTGCGCTCCGGGCGGCGATCGTCCGGGACAGGATAGGCAAAAACGGCTGCCGGGAGGGCTGGTTGGAAGTCATGTCACCTGGCGAGCCGTGCCCCGCGCCTCGCGGTCACGCCGCCGCCGGCTGCACCGCCGCCACCAGCGTGCCGCGGCCGGCGTGGGCGCCGATCGCGGGGCCGGTCTCGACCAGGTGCGCCGCATCGACGCGCAGTCGCGTGCGCAGGGCGGCGAGCAGGCGTTCGCCGTCTTCGCGGGCGTCGCAGTGGCCGACGATCAGCCGCAGCGGCGTCTCCGCGCCCAGCGCGCGGCGCACGCGCTTCGCGACGTAGCGCGCGAACGCCTCCGGCGCCTTCGCTTTCGCGATCAGCCCGCCGACGACCGCGAGGCGGCCATCGGGCGTCATCTTCGCGACCGGGGTGAGCCCGGTGAAGCGCACCGCCGGTTCCGCCCAGCGTGGGATGCGGCCGCCGCGCACGGCGTGCGACACGTCGCGGGCCATCGCCCAGCTCAGCGTCAGCGGGCGCAGGCGTTCGAGTTCGCGCAGGATGCCCTCCGCATCGGCGCCGGCCTCGGCCAGCTCGGCCGCGCGCCACGCCAGCAGCGCCTGGCCGGCGGCGGCGTTGACGCTGTCGAACACCCGCACCTTGCCGTCGCCGCCGCGCGCGGCGGCGTGCTCGGCCGACTGCAGCGTGCCCGACAGCGCCCGCGACAGGCCGACGCAGACCACCGCCGGGTGGTGCGCGGCGAGGAAGTCGAAAGCGCGGCGGAAATCGCCCGACGGCGGCTGACTGGTGCGCGGCAGTTCGCGCGCGGTCGCCATGCGCCGGTAGAACGCGGCGGTGGACAGGCCGACCTTGTCGAGATGGTCGCGCCCGTCGAGGTTCACCCGCACCGGCACGACGTGGACGCACAGCCGCTCGGCGATCGCCTCCGGCAGGTCGGCGGCGCTGTCGGTGACGATCGCGACCCGGTCGCCGCGCTCGACGCTGCGCGCCTGCAGCAGCATGTCGTCGGCCTTCATGCCCTCGACCGTCGCGAACGCCGCGCAGGCGTCGAACAGCGCCTGCGGCGCGCCGACGTGGGCATGCACGCGCATCCGGGTGGCGCCGCCGGCGAGCACCAGCGAGTCGGCGCCGAGCGCCTCCAGCGCCTCGCGCAGCGGCGTGCGCTCGATCGGCGGATCGCGCCCGGCCTCGGCGATCAGCAGGCATTCGGTGCACCAGCGCCGGTCGGGATCGACCGCGTCGTGGGGCGGGTGCGGGGCGTCGTCGTGCGCGTCGTGGCCAGCGGCTTCGTTGGCCGCGCGCAGGCCGCCGCGCACGCGCAGCGCCCGCGGGCCGCCGTCGACGAATTCGGCGATGCCCTCCAGCAGGTCGACGAAGCCCTGGGCCCCGGCGTCGACCACCCCGGCGTCGCGCAGCGCGGCCATCTGCTCGGGGGTGCGCGCCAGCGCGCGGCGCGCCTGCGCCAGTGCCCGCGCGAAGCCGCGGCGGGGGTCGCCGCGATGTTCCGCCGCGGCCTCGGCCAGCGCGTCGGCGAAACTGTCGATCACGCTGAGGATGGTGCCTTCGACCGGATGCGCCAGCGCCCCGCGCGCACTGGCGGCACCGTGGCGGACGGCGGCGGCCAGCGCGGCCGCGTCCAGCACCGGCGCGCTGCGCGCCTGCTCGGCCACGCCGTGGAGG
The DNA here is from genome assembly GCA_019510125.1 of Lysobacterales bacterium. Classification (GTDB taxonomy): domain Bacteria; phylum Pseudomonadota; class Gammaproteobacteria; order Xanthomonadales; family Xanthomonadaceae; genus Lysobacter_I. The sequence goes on along the minus strand of JAEKKX010000016.1, from coordinate 122,817 downwards.
AACTGGGCGAGGATCGCCCCGGAATTGCCGCGGGCGCCGTCGATGGCGTCGTCGCCGATCCGGTGCAGCAGTTCGCCGATGTGGCGGCTGCGCCGGCGCAGGGCGCCGTTGAGCAGGCTGCCCAGGGTGAAGGCGAGGTTGTTGCCGGTATCGCCGTCGGGCACCGGGAAGACGTTGATCCGGTTGAGGCCGTCGCGGGCGGCGATCACCCGGCGCGCGCCGGCGATCAGCGCCCGCCGCAGCGCCGGGGCGGTCAGGGCGGTTGCGGCCGGGTCGGGCGCCGGGGCGTGGGCGGAGGCGTTCACGGGGGCGAGTCTGCCGCAACCGCGGGGCCCCGGCTGCTGCTTTGCAGCAAGCGGCCGTTCATCTTCCGGCACGCTTCCGGCGGTCACAAGCAGGGTATAGTCGGCGTCTTGTCCGGGCCCGCCCACTTTTTGGACACCACCATGCGCACCTCCCGCTTCGTGTCGCCGATGCTGCTGGTCCTCGCCCTGGCGAGCCTGCCCGTGGCCGCACGGACCTCGCCGCTCGCCAACGCCAACGGCGACTCCGGCGAATGCACCGAGGTGCCGGCCACCGACGCCGATGCCGACGCCGCGCCGTCGACCAAGCCGGTCGCCAAGCGCGCCGGTGCGCCGGCCGCGGGCAAGGCCCGCCCCAGCGCCCGCGGCGGCGACTCCCTGCAGGTCCGCGGTCCGCGCTGGCACCGCTTCCTGCCCGGCATGTTCCGCTGAACCCAGGCGTCGCTTGCGCTGGCTGCGCGGGCTCTTCGCCCGACCCGATCCGACCCTCGACCCCGACCGCTGGGCGCGCGTCCGCGCCGTCGTGCCGTGGGTCGCTGCGCTGGATCCGGCGCGCGATGCTCGTCTCGCCGCGCTGACCGCGCGCTTCCTCCACGCCAAGACGATCACCCCGCTCGAGGGCCTGTCCCTCGACGAGGACCAGCGCACCGTGCTCGCCGCGCTGTGCTGCCTGCCGCTGCTGGAATTCGGCGCCGAGGGCCTGCACGGCTGGTCGCAGCTCATCGTCTATCCCGATGCGTTCCGCACCCGCCGCGAACACGTCGACGCCGCCGGCGTCCTCCACCAGTGGGACGACGAACTCATCGGCGAGGCCTGGGAGGCGGGACCGCTGATCCTGTCGTGGGCCGACGTGCAGGCCGATCTCGACGAACCGGACGCCGGCTTCTGCGTCGCCGTGCACGAGATGGCGCACAAGCTCGACGTGCTCGACGGCGCGCTCGACGGCACGCCGCCGCTGCCGCACGACTGGCAGCGCGCCTGGGCCCGCGATTTCCAGGCCGCCTACGACGGCTTCGTCGCCCGCGTCGACGCCGGCCGCCGCACCGCGATCGACGCCTACGCCGCCGAGGCGCCCGAGGAGTTCTTCGCGGTCTGCAGCGAATATCACTTCAGCGCCCCCGCGCGGCTGCGCCAGGCGTTGCCGACGGTGGCGGCGCACCTCGAGCGGTTCTACGGGCCGTCGCCGATGGCGCGTGCCCGCGGCTGACGCCGGTCGCCGGGCCGCTCAAGGTCGAGCACGGCGCAGCCCGGCCCGCTCAGCCCAGCGCGCGCGGCGCCTGCTTGAGCACCGCGCCGATGTTGGCGGGCTTGACCTCGCACACGGCGGCGCCGTCGCTGACCAGCACGATGTGGTCGGTGCAGCCGCCCGGCGCGAAGTCCGGGACCAGGAATCCGACCACGACCGCGGTCGTGTCCGCGGGCAGGCCGCCGGGCACGTGGCCGCGCGAATCGCCGGCCAGCCGGACGATGGCGCCGACCTTCAGCGCGGCGACGCCGTCGCCTTCCAGCGCGGTGAAGGCCACGCGCCGGACGAGGCGGTCGTAGCCCGACAGCGGGTCGATCTGCAGCGGGGGGTCGTCGGTCGGCATGGCCGGGTCGTCTCCGTGGCGCGGGTGTCCGACCGGGACAACGCGAAGCGCGGCCGCGACCGGCAGCCGGCGGGTCACAGTCCCGGCGGCAGCGTGACCTCGAAGCGAGCGCCGCCGAGTTCGTCGGAGTCGCCGACGATCAGTTCGCCGCGGTAGCTGCGGATGATGTCCTGCACGATCGCCAGGCCGATGCCGTGGCCCTGCACGCGCTCGTCGCCGCGCACCCCGCGCTGCAGCACGCGCGCGATCTTGTCCTCGGGGATGCCCGGGCCGTCGTCCTCGACCATCAGGACCAGCCCGGGTCGGCGATTGGTCGCGGTGGCGCCGGTGCGCACGGTCAGCAGCACCCGCGACCGCGCCCACTTGAACGCGTTCTCCAGCAGGTTGCCGAGCAGTTCCTGCAGGTCGCCCTTCTCGCCGTAGAACCGCGCCGCGGGATCGATCTCGAATTCGCAGAACACGCCCTTCGCGGCGTAGACCTTCTCCAGCCCGCGCACGATCTCCTCGGCGTCCGGTTCGATCGGCATCGGCGCCGCGAACAGCTTGTGCCCGCCGGACGCCGCGCGGCTGAGCTGGTAGCCGACGAGGTCGTTCATGCGCCGCAACTGCTGGTCGAGGTCGTGGCGCAGCTCGGCGTCCGGCGCACCGTTGTCCAGCCGCGTGCGCAGCACCGCCAGCGGCGTCTTCAGGCTGTGGGCGAGGTCGGCGAGGATGTTGCGCTGGCGCTCGAGGTTCTCGCGCTCGCTCTCGATGAAGGCGTTGATGCTCTCGGTCAGCGGTTCCAGTTCGCGCGGGTGGCGCTCGCTCATCCGGGTGCCGACGCCGCGCTGCACCCGCTTGAGTTCCTCCACCACCCGGCGCAGCGGCCACAGGCTCCAGCGCACCACCACCAGTTGCAGCAGCAACAGCAGCGCACCGACCGCGCCGAGGTAGCTCCACAGCGCGCGCCGGAAGATGTTGATCTGGCTCTGCAGGCGCGCGGTGTCCTCGGTGATGTAGATGGTGTACGGGATCTCGTCGGACAGGTCGTCGCCGGGCCAGACCAGGCCGAAGCCGTAGCGGTAGGCGCGTGCGCGCTCGCCGTCGCTGCGCACGATCTCCAGCGGCCCTTCGAAATGGGTCCTGCTCGGCGCCAGCAGCTTCACCACCGGCAGCGCCGGCCCGTGCGCGGACTGCGATTCCCACAGCGCGTGGGGCATGACGATCTGCGCGTACAGCCCGCTGCCCGGGCGCTTGAGCCGCGGATCGGGCAGCTCGCTGTCCATCGGCGGCACCAGGTCGCCGCCGCGGCCGAACTCGGTCTTGCCGGCGAGATCGAGCGCGTAGTCGCTGAGCCGGTCCTTGAGGATGTTCTCGGCGGTGCTGACGAACGCGCGATCCAGCGCGTAGCCGGCCAGCGCCAGGAACGCGACCAGCGCCAGGCTCGCCGCGAGGAGCTGGCGGACCTGCAGCGACCGCGGCCGCCAGCGGCTGAAGGGCTCACGCGAGGGCATGCGTCGGCGCTCGCGGGGCGGACGCGAAGACGCCGCGCTTCATCGGCGCGGCGTCGGCGGCGGGGCGGGCGGGACGGTTCAAGCCTCGCCGGTGCGTGCGATCGCGAAGCGGTAGCCGCGTCCGCGCACGGTCTCGATCGGCTTCAGCGCCCCGTCCGGGTCCAGCTTCTTGCGCAGGCGGCCGATGAAGACCTCCAGCACGTTGGAGTCGCGGTCGAAATCCTGCTGGTAGATGTGCTCGGTCAGGTCGGCCTTCGACACCAGCTCGCCGGCGTGCATCATCAGGTATTCCAGCACCTTGTACTCGTAGCTGGTCAGGTCGACGTTGTTGCCGTTGACGCTGACGGTCTGCGCGGCGAGGTCCAGCGTGACCGGCCCGCATTCCAGCGACGGCTTGCTCCAGCCCGCGGCGCGGCGGACGAGGGCGTTGATCCGGGCCAGCAGCTCCTCGACGTGGAAGGGCTTGACCAGGTAGTCGTCGGCGCCCTGCTTGAGGCCCTCGACCTTGTCCTGCCAACTGGCGCGGGCGGTGAGGATCAGCACCGGGAACTGCTTGCCCTCGGCGCGCAGGGCCTGGATCAGCTCCATGCCGGACATCTTGGGCAGGCCGAGGTCGATGATCGCGATGTCGAACGGCACTTCGCGGCCCATGTACAGGCCCTCCTCGCCGTCCTGCGCGGTGTCGACGGCGAAGCCTTCGCGCTTGAGGCGGGCGGCGAGGGTTTCGCGGAGGGGGGCTTCGTCTTCGACGAGGAGGATGCGCATCGATAGCTCCTGGGGCGGCGGGGGCCGACATTCGTTCAGGATCGGAGCATAGCCGCGCTCGATGGCGGTCGGGCGGGTCGCCGCCGCCCTGTTCAGATTTCGCTTATTCGCGGGAAAAATGCAGGAAACGCCGGGCGTTCCGCACGGCGCCCGGCGGCGGGATCAGCGTTCGCCGCGGGGCCTGCGGGGCGGGGCGTCGTCGCGGCGCGGGGACCGTTCGCCGGCCGCCGGCTGCGGGTCGTCCATGTAGATGCGGACCCGGCCGTCGCCGTCCACGGCCTTGATGCGGGTGACATCGCGACCGTCGTACTGCATCCGCTCGGCGCTGAGCACCTGGCCGCGGTTGGCGCGCTCGAAACGGCGGACCGCGTCGGACACGGCGTCGTTGTGCGGGGCCGGGGCGTCGACCGGCGGCGCGTCCTGGCGGCCTCGCGGCCCCTGCTGCGCGGCCACGGGCAAGGCGGCGCCGGCGAGGGCGACGGCCAGCACGGACAGCGACAGGCGGGACGACAGGGTCATGGGCGCAACTCGGAAGCGGGTCGGACGATGCACGGAACAGATGATCGCGCGTCGGAGAGGCATTCTCGAAACCGGGCGGTGAATTGGTCCTTAACTTTTCCTTACGCCGGTGGCCGGGTTCAGACCTGTCGGATCCGGCCGCGTCGCCATCGCGCGCTTCAGAAGATCGCGCCTTAGAAGATCTCGCCCACGCAGCAGCGCAGCGAGCCGCCCGCGGCCTCGATCGCATCCAGACGCACCGCGCGCACGGCGAACCCCGCCTCCTGCAGCGCCATGCGCGTCGCCGGCGCCAGCGCGGCGTCCGCGGTCGCACTCATCCACACGGTATCGTCTGTCAACGCGATGGCATTGCCGGCGAACGCGCCCCGTTCTTCCGAGGACAGCGCGATCGCATGGGGGCCGTACAGCGCCCGCAGCACCCGCGCCACGTCGTCCCCGGCAACGCCGTCCGGGCAGTAAAGCGCCGCGCGCCCGGCCAGCAGCGCCAGCACGACGTTGGTGTGGTACTCGCCCGGCGCCAGGTCGAACAGCAGCGTCGCGCGCAGCCCGAAGGCCGCGTGCATCAGCCCGGCGCCGACCTCGTCGCAGCGCTCCGACAGGCCGCAGAAGCCCAGCCCGCGGGCGCGGTCGATGACCAATGCGCCGGTCAGTTCGCAGGGGTGCGGCTGCGTCGAGAGATCGATCTCCTCGCGGCCGAGCTGCTCGCGGAAGCACCGGCGGATGTCCTGGCGCAGCGCCTCGCGCTGGCGGACCGGGTGCCGCATGCGGCCGACGATCAGCCGGCCCGGCGCGGTCGCGAAGACGTTGTTCGGGAACACCGCGTCGGGCGTGGCCGGGTCGCCGGGAAAGCAGATCGTCGGCGCCTCGGCGGCGAGGGCCCGCTGCAGTTCGCGATGCTGGGCCGAGGCGCGGGCGGCGTCGAACGCCTCCGCGGCGGCCATGTAGCGGTTGTCGCTGGCCGATTCGGCGGCCAGGCCGAAGCCGTCGGGGGCGACCAGGAAGGCCGCGCGGGCCGTCGCCGGCCCGAAGTCCGGCGCGCAGCCGCGGGCGACGGCCAGGAAGGCGTCGGCGTCGCGGGTGAGCATCAGGCGGCGCGCCCGTGCGCGGCTTCGGTGGGCGCGAGCGCCTGTTCGACCAGCGCCCAGCCCGCGCCGGGCCGATGCGCGCCCTCGCTGAGGATCTGCCGGAACGCGCGCCCGCCGCGCTGGCCCTGGAACAGGCCGAGGACGTGGCGGGTCAGGTGCTTGAGCGCGACGCCGCGCGCCAGTTGCGCCTCGACGTAGGGCCGCCATGCGCGCAGCAGCGCGCCGCGGCTGCGGGTCGGCGCCGGCCACCAGGCGCAGTCCAGGCCGTGCAGCAGGTACGGGTCGTGATAGGCGGCGCGGCCGAGCATCGCGCCGTCGACGTGGTCGAGGTGCGCGGTCGCCTCCCCGGCGTCGGCGATGCCGCCGTTGACCACCATCTGCAGGTCGGGGCGTTCGCGCTTCAGCCGGTAGGCCCAGTCGTAGCGCAGCGGCGGCACCTCGCGGTTCTCCTTCGGCGACAGGCCCTGCAGCCACGCGTTGCGCGCATGCACGATCACGTGCGCGCAGCCGGCGGCGGCGAGGGTGTCGACGAAGCCGAGGAAGCGGTCCCAGTCGTGGTCGTCGTCCACCCCGAGCCGGCATTTCACCGTGATCGGCGTGCCCGGGGTCGCAGCGATCATGGCCGCGACGCAGTCGGCGACCAGCGCCGGTTCGCGCATCAGGCACGCGCCGAAGCGGCCGGCCTGCACCCGGTCGGATGGGCAGCCGCAGTTGAGGTTGATCTCGTCGAAGCCGTGGTCGGCGCCGATCCGCGCCGCCTGCGCCAGCAGCGCCGGCTCGCTGCCGCCGAGCTGCAGCGCGACCGGATGCTGGCCGGCGTCCATCGCCAGCAGCTTCGCGCGGTCGCCGTGGATCACCGCGTTGGCGTGGACCATCTCGGTATACAGCCGCGCATGCGGCGCGAGCAGCCGGTGGAAATTCCGGCAGTGCGTATCGGTCCAGTCCATCATCGGGGCCACGGACAGGCGGACGGCGTCGGCGGCGATGGCGGCGGAACGTGCGGACATCGCGGCATTTTAGGGACGCGCCCGACCGATGCCCAGCGCCGGGTCGGCGCGTCGTGCGTCGGGCGGCTTGCCCGTGCGCGGGTCGCAAGGGCGAGGCCCGGGTGCTGGTCGAAGCAGGCGCTGGGACCTGATTGTGGTGCGGCGGGCCCGCGACCCTCGGCGGCGGAACGGCGGGACATCCGGCGACGAGCAACCCATGAGGTCATCGGGCCGCTATTTCGGCCCTGTACCGGATGTGGCGCTTGCGAGCCGACTTTCGGTGGAGTCCCGCGGATCGAGGAACGTCCGCACGGCGTGGTGGTGACGCCGGTGATACCGTCGAAAAGCCCGTAGGGGATTAGCAATGCGGGCTGTAGTGTGCAAGTTTAGTAATTACCCGACACCCGTGCCTCCGCCCGCGCGGGCCGGCCAGGCGCCGGCCCGCGCTGCGCATGATCACTGCCGTGTCGGCGCCGGGGTCGCCAGTCCCTTCGCGAACGCGTCGTCGATCAACCGACGGGTGCGCTTCTCGGCCTCCTCGGCGGCGCGTTCGAGGCGGGCGCCGAGGGCTTCCATGTCCTTGCCGATCGCTTCCATCGGTTTGCCGGCGTCTTCCATTTCCTTGCCCAGGGCTTCCATCGGCGCGGTGCGGACTTCGATCTGCCGGCCGGCGGCTTCGATGATCTCGCCCTGGCGCTCCATGTCCCGGCCGAGGCTTTCCTGTTCCGTCGACAGGGCGTCCATCTGCGCCTGCAGACGATCGCGTTCGGCGTCGTCGGCTGCGGCCATGCTCGCGCCCAGTGCGACCTGGCGGACCGCCAGCGCCTGCATGCGTTCGCCCAGACGGCCCATTTCGGCCGCGGCGGCTTCCATCTCGGGCGGCTGCACGGCCTCCACCTGCAGCGCCTGCATGCGCGCGCCGAGGGTCTGCATTCGCTCCTGGTGCGGTTGCATGCGTTCGCTCAGCGCTTGCATCCGGGCGCTGAGTTCGCGGGTCGACGCCCATGCGGCGTCGGCCTGTGCGAGGGTGGCCGCGTCGCGGACCACGTAGGCCTTGCCGTCGCGGCGGAACCACAGGAAATCGCCGTCGATGCCGCGCTGTGCGGCCTCGATGTCGGCAGTGTCGCGGCTGTCGTGGGCGCCCGACATGGTCAGGCCGTCTTCGTCCTTGCGGACCAGGGCGTAGGTGTCCCGGTTGCGGCGGTCGTCGGCGCGGGCGATCTGGCGTGCGACCGGGGCCGGGTTCGAGGTCGTCGCGGTCGTCGGTGAAGCGGTCGATGACGACGGGCTGCCTTGCGCTTTCCCGGCGCTCGCCGGCAAGGCCAGTTGCGCGTGGGCGTAGAAGGCGCCTGCGGCCACGGCGAGGCCGAGCAGCGGCGGGAGGACGGCGCCGCCGAGGGCGGTGCGGGAGGGGCGGACGAGACGCTGGATGCGGGACATGAGATGACCTCCGTGCGCGGCTTGCACGAATGCGGGGAGCGGGAAGGGCGATCGCGGCGCGATGGCGAGGCGATCGAGTTCGGCGAGGGCGACGGCGAGGCGGCGGCCGTCGCCCAGCGCGGCGGCGGCGAGATCGTCGGCGACATGTTCGCGTTCGATGCGGATGCGGCGCGACAGCCACCACACCGCGGGGTGGTAGAACAGCAGCGTCTCGACCAGTCGCTGCAGCAGGTTGACGAGGTAGTCGTGGCGGCGGACGTGGGCCAGTTCGTGCGCCAGCAGCGCTTCGAGCAGGTCCGCCGGCATCCGCATCGCGACGGCCGCGGGCAGCAGGATCACCGGGCGCCACCAGCCCGCGGTCGAGGGGCCGTCGCCTTCCGCGGTCAGCCGCAGCGCGACCGCGCGACGTACGCCGAGACGTCGGGCGAGGGCGTCGACGCGTGCCTGCCACGGTCCGGATTCGGTGCGCGCTTCGCGGCAGAGACGGTGCAGCCACAGTGCGCCGCCCAGCATCCGCAGCGACAGCAGGGCGGCGCCGGTAGCCCACAGCGCCACCAGCCAGGCCATGGACGTCGGCGGTGGCATCGGCAGGGCGAACACGCCGCGTCCGGGCGGCGCCTGCGTCGCCGCGGCGAATGCGGCGACCGCGATCGACGGCGACTCGACCGGCACGCCGCTGACGTCGGCGCTGGCGGTGAGCGCGAGCAGCAGTTGCACGATCGGCAGCAGCGCGCAGGCCAGCAGCGCGAGGCAGGCCACCGCGTAGCGCCATTGCGGCCGGGCGTTGCGCAGCAGGGCGAGCGCGAGCCAGGCGAGCAGGCCGATCAGCGCGCCCTGCCACACGAAATCGAGCAGCACGCCGGCGAGGGCGGGGACGAGGGCGGACATCGGTGCGTCAAACATCGCGGGTGTCCTCCAGGAAGCGCTGGATCTCCTCGCGCTCGGCGTCGCTGACGCTGCCGCTGCGCAGCGCCGCCAGCACCAGGTCCTTGCCGGAACCGGAAAACGCCTTGCGGATGAGGTCGTCGAGCAGCCGCGTCTGCAGCGAGTCCTGCGGCTGTGCGGCCGCGTAGACGTGCGACCGCTGGCTTTCGTCGCGGGTGAGCAGGCCCTTGCCGTGCATGATCTGCATCAGCCGCAGCACGGCGGCATAGGCCAGGTCGGGGCGTTCGGCCTGCCGGGCCTCGTGGACCTGCCTGACCGAGGCGGGTCCGAGTCGCCAGAGCGTATGCAGGATGTCCAGCTCGGCCGGGGTGGGGCGGGTTGGTCGCGACATGAGGGCGTCCAGGAAGCGGGCTGGACGTAGACTATGTGGTCTAGAACGGATTGTCTAGAACTTTTTGTCTAGATCGTGGCGGCGGTGTCCAGGGAGCTGGCGTCCGCCGGCGGAACTTCGTCTGTGTCCTGCCATCGGCTGGCACCTGCGACCCCGGGCGCCGTGCCGGGCATCGGCGGGTTTTCGTTATGCTGGCGACCCCGCGCGCGCCTCGCATGGCGATGCGCCGGATCGGCGGAATTCCACGGAGACACGATGCCCAGCGCCGACTATCGCGAAATCAGGCAGTGGCTGGTCGAGCAGATCCGCGGCGGCCAGCCGGCGGACGCGCTGCTGCGTTCGATGCGCGACCGCGGCTGGAACCGCGAGGTCGCCTACGGGCTGATCGCGCAGGCGATGGCGATGCGCTCGGAGGTGTCGGCCCCGGCGCCGGCGCCTGCCGCGCAGGCGTCGCCGGCGTCCGGCCGTGCGATGCCCGCGCCCATCGTCGAGGAGGGCGCGCTGCATGTCGATCTCGGCGACCGGCGCGTGTCGGTGCTGGCGGCGATGGAATCGCCGAGGATCGTGCTGTTCGACGGTTTCCTGAGCGAGGCCGAGTGCGACGCGCTGGTCGACATGGCACTGCCGCGGATGCAGCGTTCGCTCACCGTCGACATCGAGACCGGCGACAGCCGCACCGACGTGGTGCGGACCAGCCGCGGCATGTTCTTCCGGCGCGGCGAGAACCCGCTGGTGCGGACGATCGAGGCGCGGGTGTCGCGGCTGCTGGCGTGGCCCGTCGATCGCGGCGAACACCTGCAGGTGCTGCACTACCGGCCGGGCGACCGCTACGAGCCGCACTACGACTATTTCGACCCGGCCGGTCCCGGCGCCCAGGCGGTGCTGGCGCGCGGCGGCCAGCGCATCGCGACCTTCCTGATGTACCTGCGCGAACCCGAGCGCGGCGGCGACACGACCTTCCCCGACCTCGGCCTGCGCTTCGCGGCCAAGCGCGGCACCGCGCTGTTCTTCGCCTACGACCGGCCGGACCCGTCCAGCCGCACCCTGCACGGCGGTGCGCCGGTGATCGCCGGCGAGAAGTGGGTGGCGACGAAGTGGCTGCGCGAAAGCGTGTTCGAGTGAAGCGCTTCTGCGTGAGCCCTGCGCGCATGAGGTCGTCGCGCGCGAGGCCCGCCCGCGTGCTCAGCGCTTGAGCGCGCGCAGCGCGTCGGCCATCGCGGTGTTCGCCGGCGGCGCCGACTGACCCGGACGCTGCGCGGGACGCCCGCGATCGCGCTCGTGTCCGCGGCCATCGCGTCCGTCTCGTCCCTGCGGACGCGGACCGCGGCCGTCATCGGAATGCCGGTCGTCGCGGCGCGCGCCGCGCGCTTCGCCGGGCACGTCGTCGAGGCGGCGGGTGAGCGCGATGCGCTTGCGCGGCACGTCGACCTCCATCACCTTGACCTTGACCACGTCGCCGACCTTCACCACCTCGCGCGGATCCTTCACGAACTTGTCGGCAAGCGCGGAGATGTGGACGAGCCCGTCCTGGTGCACGCCGATGTCCACGAACGCGCCGAACGCGGCCACGTTCGTCACCACGCCTTCCAGCACCATGCCCGGCTGCAGGTCGGCGATCTTCTCGATGCCCTCGGCGAAGCGCGCGGCCTTGAACTCGGGGCGCGGATCGCGGCCGGGCTTTTCCAGTTCCTTGACGATGTCGCGCACCGTCGGCAGGCCGAAGCGCTCGTCGGTGAACTGCTCCAGCCGCAGCCCGCGCAAGGTGCCGCCGTCGCCGATCAATTGCGCCACCGGGCGGCCGCAGGCCTGCACGATGCGTTCGACCACCGGATAGGCCTCCGGATGCACCGCCGACGCATCCAGCGGCTGGTCGCCGTCGGCGATGCGCAGGAAGCCGGCGCACTGCTCGAAGGTCTTCTCGCCCAGTCGCGGCACCTTCAGCAGGTCGCGGCGCGACCGGAACGCGCCGTGCTGGTCGCGATAGACGACGATGTTCTCGGCGACGCTGCTCGACAGGCCCGAGACGCGCGACAGCAGCGCCGCGGAGGCGGTGTTCACGAACACGCCGACCGCGTTCACGCAGTCCTCGACCTTCGCGTCGAGCGAGCGCGCCAGCGCGTAGGGATTCACGTCGTGCTGGTACTGGCCGACGCCGATCGACTTGGGTTCGATCTTCACCAGTTCGGCGAGCGGGTCCTGCAGGCGGCGGGCGATCGACACCGCGCCGCGCAGGCTGACGTCGAGGTTGGGGAATTCGCGCGCGGCCAGCTCCGACGCCGAATACACCGACGCGCCGGCCTCGCTGACCACGACCTTGGTCAACTTGAGTTCGGGGTGCTTCGCCATCAGCTCGCCGGCCAGCTTGTCCGTCTCGCGCGAGGCGGTGCCGTTGCCGATGGCGACGAGTTCGACCTGGTGCGCGGCGCAGAGTTTCTTCAGCGTCGCGATCGACGCGTCCCACTGCCGCTTCGGTTCGTGCGGATAGATCGTGTCGGTCGCGACCAGCTTGCCGGTGGCGTCGACGATCGCGACCTTCACGCCGGTGCGCAGGCCGGGATCGAGGCCCAGTGTCGCGCGCGGCCCGGCGGGCGCGGCCAGCAGCAGGTCCTTGAGGTTGTCGCCGAACACCGCGATCGCCTCGTTCTCCGCCTTCTCGCGCGCGGCGGCGACGAGATCGAGCGAGAGGTTCGTCAGGAGGCGAGCGCGCCACGCGAGGCGGCAGGTATCCGCCAGCCACTTGTCGGCGGCGCGGCCCTGCGCGGCGATGCCGAACGTCAGTGCGACGCGGCTTTCGGCGTAGGCGTGGCCCTGTTCGACGTCCATCGTCGGTTCGAGGTCGAGCGACAGCATTTCCTCGCGGCGGCCGCGCAGCAGCGCGAGCATGCGGTGCGAGGGAATGCCGGCCAGCGCTTCGGCATGGTCGAAGTAGTCGCGGAACTTCTCGCCCGCGGCCTCCTTGCCCGGCAGCACCTTCGCGTGCAGCACGCCCTTGTGCTGCAGCCAGGTGCGCAGCTCGCCGACCAGCGCGGCGTGTTCGCCGATGCGTTCGATCAGGATCGCGCGTGCGCCGTCGAGCGCGGCGGCCGCGTCGGCGACGCCCTTGTCGGCGTCCACGAACGCCGCGGCGCGCACGTCCGGCGCGACCGTCGGATCGGCGAGGATCGCGTCCGCCAGCGGTTCCAGTCCGGCCTCGCGCGCGATCTGCGCCTTGGTGCGCCGCTTCGGCTTGTACGGCAGGTACAGATCTTCCAGTCGCGCCTTGCTGTCTGCGGCGAGCACGTCGTCGAGCAGCGGCTTGGTCAGCTTGCCCTGCTCGGCGATGGACGCGAGGATCGCGTCGCGGCGGTCCTCCAGTTCGCGCAGGTAGACCAGCCGCGTCTCCAGGTCGCGCAACTGGGTGTCGTCGAGCCCGCCGGTGACTTCCTTGCGGTAGCGCGCGATGAACGGCACGGTCGCGCCCTCGTCGAGCAGGCCGACCGCCGCGCGCACCTGCGCCGGCTGCGCGGCGATCTCGGCGGCGATGGTGTCGGCGATGGCGGCCGCGATCGCGGCGGCGGGACGGACGGGGGCGGAGAGGTTTTCGGCGGGCGTTGCGGCGGTGCTGGACATCGGGACTTCGCAGTTGAACATCGAGGTCCGATTGTCGCCGGCCGGATCGCATGCGTACAGGCTGGCGCAGGACCGGGCGATGTGCTGCATTTCCTGCCGGAAAAAATCCCCGTCATCCTCGCGCAAGCGAGGACCCATGTTCGATCGCCGCCGACGGTTGGGTCCTCGCTTGCGCGAGGATGACGATGTTTTGGGGATGTGTCCGGAGGCATCCGGCCGGCACCGCGATGGCGAAAACGAACACGGGCCGCATGCGGCCCGTGTTCATCCCATCGACGATGTGGCGGGGGGCTCAGTCCCCCAGCGTCAGCAGCGACGCGTTGCCGCCGGCCGCCGTCGTGTTGACGGTGACCGTCTTCTCGGTCGCGAACCGCGGCAGGTAGTGCGGGCCGCCGGCCTTGGGGCCGGTGCCGGAGAGGTTCTGGCCGCCGAACGGCTGCACGCCGACGACCGCGCCGATCTGGTTGCGGTTGACGTAGATGTTGCCGACCTTCGCGCGCTGCACGATGCGGTCGATGGTCTCGTCGATGCGCGAATGGATGCCGAGCGTCAGCCCGAAGCCGGTGGCGTTGATGGTGTCGATGACCTGGTCGAGCTGGTCGGCCTTCCAGCGGATCACGTGCAGGGCGGGGCCGAAGTTCTCGCGGGTGAGCTGCGAGAGCGAGGCCAGTTCCCAGGCGCGCGGGGCGAAGAAGGTGCCGTGGGCGACACTGTCGTCGGTGGTGGCGGTCGCGATGGGCTTGGCGACCGCGGCCATCTTCGCCGCGTGGTCCTCCAGCAGCGCCAGCGCGTCGGCATCGATCACCGGGCCGACATCGGTCGAGAGCAGGCCCGGGTCGCCGACGCGCAGTTCGGCCATCGCGCCGGCGAGCATGCCGATCACCTTGTCGGCGATGTCGTCCTGCACGAACAGCACGCGCGCGGCCGAGCAGCGCTGGCCGGCGGAGGTGAAGGCGGACGAGATCGCGTCCTTCACCAGTTGCTCCGGCAGCGACGAGGAGTCGGCGATCAGCGCGTTCTGGCCGCCGGTCTCGGCGATCAGGATGCCGATCGCGGCGTCGCGCGCGGCCATCGCGCGGTTGATCGCGCGGGCGGTGTCGGTGGAGCCGGTGAACGCGACCCCGGCGACGCGCGGGTCGCGGGTCAGCGCGGCGCCGACGGTGGCGCCGTCGCCGGGCAGGAACTGCAGCACCGCTTCCGGCACGCCGGCCTCGTGCAGCAGTTTCACCGCGGCATGGCCGATCAGGTTGGTCTGTTCGGCGGGCTTGGCGATCACGCTGTTGCCCGCGGCCAGCGCGGCGGCGACCTGGCCGGCGAAGATCGCCAGCGGGAAGTTCCACGGCGAGATGCAGACGAACACGCCGCGGCCGGACAACTGCAGCGTGTTGGACTCGCCGGTCGGGCCGGGCAGGGCCTCGGGCGCGAAATGCGCGCGCGCCTGGCCGGCGTAGTAGCGCAGGAAGTCCACGGCTTCGCGCACTTCAGCGACGCCGTCGGCGAGGGTCTTGCCGGCTTCCTTGGTGCACATCGCCATGAACAGCGGCATGCGCGCTTCCATCAGCGTCGCCGCGTGTTCGAGGATCGCGGCGCGGCTGGCGGCGGGGGTGGCGTCCCACGCGGCCTGCGCGGCGACGGCGTTGTTCAGCGCCTGCTCGACGGTGGCGGCGTCGGCCGGCAGCCAGTGGCCGACGGTCTCGCGGCGGTCGGCCGGATTGGTCACGGCGATCTTCTCGCCGGCGGGCTGCGCGCCCGGCACCAGCGGTGCGGCGGTCCAGGCGCCGGCGCCGGCGTCGTTGATCTGCGCGGCGAGCGCCGGCAGCGCGGCGTCGTTGGCGAGGTTGATGCCCATGGAATTGTCCCTCTCGTGTCCCTGGCTGCGGTACAGATCGACCGGCAGCGGGATGCGCGGATGCGGAATGCTGTCGAAGGCGGACACGGTCTCGACCGGGTCGCGCACGAGGTCGTCGATCGAGACGTCCTCGTCGGTGATGCGGTTGACGAAACTGGAGTTGGCGCCGTTCTCCAGCAGGCGGCGCACGAGGTACGGCAGCAGGTCCTCGTGCGAGCCGACTGGCGCGTACACGCGGCAGGGCACGTTCAGGCGATCGGCCGGCACCACCTCGGCGTACAGGTCGTCGCCCATGCCGTGCAGCTTCTGGAACTCGTATTTCGAGGTCGCGTTGCCCGAGGCGGCGTCCGCGCCGAGGATCGCGCCGGCCATGCGGTGGATCGCGGCGATGGTCTGCGCGTTGTGGGTCGCGAACATCGGGTAGATCGCGTCGGTCGCGCCGAGCAGGCGGCAGGCGCAGGCCTGGTAGGAGACGTCGGTGTTGGGCTTGCGGGTGAAGACCGGGTAGCCGGGCTGGCCGTCGACCTGCGCGCGCTTGATCTCGCTGTCCCAGTAGGCGCCCTTGACCAGCCGCACCGGGATGCGGCGGCCCAGCGTCCGCGCCTGGTCGGCGATATGGTCGATCACGAACGGTGCGCGCTTCTGGTAGGCCTGGACCACGATGCCGAAGCCGTCCCAGCCGGCCAGCGAGGCGTCGGCGAGCACCTGGAAGATCAGGTCCAGCGACAGTTCGAGGCGGTCGGTCTCCTCGGCGTCGATGGTCAGGCCGATGCCGTAACCCTTCGCCAGTTGCGACAGTTCCAGCAGCCGCGGGCCGAGTTCGGCCAGCACCCGCGCGCGCTTGGCGTGCTCGTAGCGCGGATGCAGCGCGGAGAGCTTGACCGAGATGCTGGGCGCGGCGAAGACGCTGCCCGCGGCGAAGTTGCCGCTGCGGCCGATGGCGTGGATGGCCTGGCGATAGGCCTCGAGGTAGCGCAGGGCGTCCCGGGTGGTCAGCGCGCCCTCGCCGAGCATGTCGAACGAATAGCGGTAGGCCGCGTTGTCGCCCTTGCGGCTGCGGGCGAGCGCCTCGCCGATCGTGCGCCCCATCACGAACTGGTGGCCCATGATCCGCATCGCCTGGCGCACCGCCAGCCGGATCACCGGCTCGCCGACGCGGCCGACCAGCCGCTTGAAGGCGTTGTGGACGTCGCGCTTGGTGTCGTCGGCCAGGTCGACCAGCTTGCCGGTGAGCATCAGGCCCCAGGTCGAGGCGTTGACCAGCACCGACTCGGACTGGCCGAGGTGCTTCTTCCAGTCGGCATCGCCCAGCTTGTCGCGGATCAGGCGGTCGGCGGTGTCCTGGTCGGGGATCCGCAGCAGGGCCTCGGCCACGCACATCAGCAGCACGCCTTCCTGGCTGCCGAGGTCGTACTGGCGCATGAAGGCCTCGATCGCGCCCTGGTCCTGGGCCCGGGCGCGGACCCGGCGGACCAAGTCCGCGGCGGTGGCCTGGATGGCGGCGCGGTCGGCGTCGCCCCAGTCGGGACGGGGCTGGCGGGCGATGGCCAGGAGTTCGCGGACGTGTTCGGTCTCGTCGCGGACCCAGGCCGCGGTGATCGCGGCGCGCGACGGGGCCGGGGCGACCGGCAGTTCGGGGGTGAGCAGGGCGTTCACGGCGGTCCGGGGGACGGCGAGGCGCGGATACTAGCAGTGCGGCGGGGGCCTTTCACCCCCTGCGGGTCGCGCCGGGCGCGGGGTTCGGCTTGCCGGTCGCCGCCGCGAACGGCTACCATTCTCGGGATCATGCGGGCGCCATGCGCGGCCGGCGGCGGTTTCGCGACCGCGCTTCGGACGTGGCTTCCGCATTCGAAAACAAGACGAGTATCGATCCGAACCGACTCCGCGGAGTCGAGACAGCTGGGGTTCTGGGCCATGGTGCAAGTGCGTGCGGGTGGGACGAAAAGCAGCCGGATGTCGCGGACGGGGGTGATTGCCTCGCTGGCCGCGCTGCTGGCGCCGCTGGCGGCGATGGCGCAATCCGCCGACCCCCAGCGCTGGCAGCTCAACATGGGCAAGGGCGTGACCCCGCTGTCGGAGAACGCCTACAGCGCGCACATGCTGGCGCTGTGGATCTGCTTCGTGATCGGCATCATCGTGTTCGGCGCGATGGCCTACGCGATGTTCAAGTTCCGCAAGTCCAAGGGCGCGGTGCCGGACGTCGACTTCACCCACAGCACCCGCCTGGAGATCGTCTGGACCGCGGTGCCGGTGCTGCTGCTGATCGTGATGGCGGTGCCCGCCACCCAGAAGATCTTCAACATGTACGACGTCCGCGAAGCGGACATGACCATCAAGGTCACCGGCTACCAGTGGCTGTGGAAGTACGAGTACCCGGGCGCGACGCCGGCCGAGGACGTGGTCTTCACCAGCCGCCTCGACCGCCGCAGCGACGAAGTGCGCCAGAGCGGCGTCGACGCCCGCACCGCCAACGTGCCGCACTACCTGCTCGACGTGGACAACCCGCTGGTGGTCCCGGTCGGCACCAAGATCCACTTCCTCGTCACCGCCGACGACGTGATCCACGCCTGGTGGGTCCCCGCGCTGGGCTGGAAGCAGGACGCGATCCCCGGCATCGTCAACGAGGCCTGGGCGCGGATCGACACCCCCGGCGTCTATCGCGGGCAGTGCGCCGAGCTGTGCGGCAAGGACCACGGCTTCATGCCGATCGTGGTCAAGGCCGTGAGCAAGGACGAATTCAAGCAGTGGCTGGCCGACCAGCGCGCGAAGAACGCGCCCGCTCCGGTGGCCACGCCCGCCCCGGCCGACGCCGCGCCGGCCGGCACCGCGCCCGCCGGGGCCGCTCCGGCCGACGCCGCGCCCGCCGCCGAAAGCGCTGCGCCGGCCACCGCCGCCGCCGACAAGAACGCCGCCGCCACGCCGGCCGGCTGATCGCCGTCTTCACCTAGAGGTACACGCTCCATGTCCACCACCCACGCCGGCATCGATCACAGCGGTCACGACGATCACGCCCACAAGCAGGGCTTCGTCGAGCGCTGGTTCTTCTCGACCAACCACAAGGACATCGGCACGCTGTACCTCGTGTTCAGCTTCGTGATGTTCATCGTCGGCGCCGCGATGTCGGTCGCGATCCGCGCCGAGCTGATGAAGCCGGGCCTGCAGTGGCTCTCGCCGGAGCAGTTCAACCAGATGACCACCGTGCATGCGCTGGTCATGATCTTCGGCGGCGTGATGCCGGCCTTCGTGGGCCTGGCCAACTGGATGGTGCCGCTGCAGATCGGCGCGCCCGACATGGCGCTGCCGCGCATGAACAACTGGTCGTTCTGGATCATGCCGTTCGCCTTCGCGCTGCTGCTGATCACCTTCGCCATGCCGGGCGGCGCGCCCGCCGGCGGCTGGACGCTCTACCCGCCGCTGTCGCTGCAGACCAACAGCCTGTCGTTCGCGATCTTCGCCATCCACATGATGGGCATCAGCTCGATCATGGGCGCGATCAACATCATCGCCACCATCCTCAACATGCGCGCCCCGGGCGTCGACCTGCTGAAGATGCCGATCTTCTGCTGGACCTGGCTGATCACCGCCTTCCTGCTGATCGCGGTGATGCCGGTGCTGGCCGGCGCGGTGACGATGCTGCTCACCGACAAGTTCTTCCTGACCAGCTTCTTCAGCGCGAAGGGCGGCGGCGACCCGGTGATGTTCCAGCACATCTTCTGGTTCTTCGGGCACCCCGAGGTCTACATCATGATCCTGCCGGCCTTCGGCGTGGTCTCGGAGATCATCCCGACCTTCAGCCGCAAGCCGCTGTTCGGCTACCAGGCGATGGTGTACGCGACCGCCTCGATCGCCTTCCTCTCGTTCATCGTCTGGGCCCACCACATGTTCACCGTGGGCATGCCGATGGGCGGCGAGATCTACTTCATGTTCGCGACGATGCTGATCGCGGTGCCGACCGGCGTGAAGGTCTTCAACTGGGTGACCACGATGTGGCGCGGCTCGATCACCTTCGAGGCGCCGATGCTGTGGGCGATCGCCTTCGTCATCCTGTTCACCATCGGCGGCTTCTCCGGCCTGATGCTGGCCATCGTCCCGGCCGACTTCCAGTACCACGACACCTACTTCGTCGTCGCCCACTTCCACTACGTGCTGGTGACCGGCGCGCTGTTCGCGATCATCGCCGCCGTGTACTACTGGTGGCCGAAGTGGACCGGCCGCATGTACAGCGAGAAGCTGGCGAAGTTCCACTTCTGGTGGTCGGTGATCTTCGTCAACCTGCTGTTCTTCCCGCAGCACTTCCTGGGTCTGGCCGGCATGCCGCGCCGCATCCCGGACTACAACGTGGTGTTCGCGGACTGGAACTTCGTCAGCTCGATCGGCGCCTTCGGCATGTTCGCCACGCCGTTCATCATGGCCTACGTGCTGCGCCACTCGCTCAAGCACGGCGCCGTCGCCGACGCCCGCGCCTGGGAAGGCGCGAAGGGCCTGGAGTGGACGGTGCCGTCGCCGGCCCCGCACCACACCTTCGCCACCCCGCCGGTGATCCAGCCGGGCGACCTCGCCCACGGCGACATCACCCACTGAACCGGACGAACGCCGTCGTGACGCCGTCGATTCCCGAAGACCAGATCGCCGCTCGCCGCGCCTCCGCGCGGCGCACGGCGCTGCTGCTCGCGGGCGTCGCGGTGGCGGTCTACGTGGGGTTCATGCTGCTCAACGCGGTGTCGCGATGAACGACGCCGGGCAGCAGGTCGTGCAGACGCCGCGTTCGCGCGGTTTCGGCATGGGGCCGATGATCGCGATCGCGATCGCCGCCTTCGGTTTCAGCTTCGCGCTGGTGCCGCTGTACCGCATCGCCTGCGAAAAGGTGTTCGGGATCCGGCTCGAGCGCGCGCCGGGCGACGACCGCGCCGCCGCGGCGGACGGTCGCGGCCGCAGCGATCGCCTGATCACGATCACCTTCGACGCCGGCGTCAATTCCAAGCTGCCCTGGCAGTTCGCCCCGAACCAGCGCACGATGCAGGTGCGCCCCGGCGAGCTCTACGAAACCACGTACCACGCCCGCAACAACAGCGATCGCGCGATCGTCGGCAGCGCCACCCCGTCGGTCGCCCCGGCGCGCGGCTCGAAGTACTTCGTCAAGACCGAGTGCTTCTGCTTCACCGCGCAGACCCTCGCCGCCGGCGAGTCGCGCGAGATGCCGGTGCGCTTCCTGATCGACCGCGACCTGCCGGACGACGTGAACAGCCTCACGCTGTCCTACACCTTCTTCAAGAACGACCTGCTCACCGCGCGCCTGTCCGAGGCGAAGTCGGGCGGGTCGTCCGACGCGCCGCGCAGCGCGCCCTGACATCCGACGTAACCTCACGCGAGACCGACCATGGCCCACGCCCACGCCGACCAACACGATCCGAACGTCTACTTCGTGCCCCACGGCAGCAAGTGGCCGGTGTTCGCCTCGGTGTTCCTGTTCATCCAGATGATCGGCCTGGCCAGTTGGATGAACCACATGTCCTGGGGCAAGCCGACGTTCTTCGTCGGCCTGGCCGGCCTCATGGCGGTCCTGTTCAAGTGGTTCGCCGACGTGATCGGCGAGTCCCTGCGCGGCTACTACAACAAGCAGGTCGACACCTCGTTCCGCATGGGCATGGTGTGGTTCATCTTCTCCGAAGTGATGTTCTTCGCCGCGTTCTTCGGCGCGCTGTTCTACGCCCGCCAGTTCGCGCTGCCGTGGCTGGGCGGCGAGGGCGACGGCGCGATGACCAACGCCGAGCTGTGGCCGAACTTCAGCGCCGCCTGGCCGAGCGCTGGCCCGGGCAACGTCGGCGGCGAGTTCAAGACCATCCCCGCCTGGGGCCTGCCGCTCACCAACACGCTGATCCTGCTGACCTCGGGCGTGACCGTGACCCTCGCGCACCACGCGCTGAAGGCCGCGCATCGCGGCGCGCTGCTGTTCTGGCTGGGCGCGACCGTGCTGCTGGGCTGCGTGTTCCTCTATTTCCAGGCGACCGAGTACATCCACGCCTACACCGAACTGAACCTCACCCTCGGTTCGGGCATCTACGGCTCCACCTTCTTCATGCTCACCGGCTTCCACGGCGCGCACGTGACCCTCGGCACGATCATGCTGGCGATCATGTGGCTGCGCTGCGCGAAGGGCCACTTCAGCAAGGACCACCACTTCGCGTTCGAGGCGGTGGCCTGGTACTGGCACTTCGTGGACGTGGTCTGGCTGGGCCTGTTCCTGTTCGTCTACGTGCTCTGAGCCGCGACCGGCGGCGACGCCGGCGCGCACAGGGACGCTGAAGGCCGGCTCGCGCCGGCCTTCGTGTCTGCGGAAACGCTGCCGCCCGGTCTCCCGGGCGCGCCGGGATCGCTCAACCGGCGGGATTGCGGCCGATGCCGTGCGGCTCGATCCAGCCCATCGCGATGGCGAGGATCAGCAGCAGGATGAGGGCCACGGACAGTGCGATGCGCTTGGTGAGCGCGTTCACGGTGCGCTTGGTCTGCCCCTTGTCGACCATCATGTAGTACAGGCCGGCGCCGAGATTCCACACGATCAGGATCAGGAACCCGACGATGATCAGGGTCTTCAACGAGTCGTTCATGGCGCGTCGCTCCGCGGGCGCATGGGCGGGCGCGCCTCGTGGCCCGGATTATCGCAGGCTCTGAGGCGAAGGGCATGCGTCCGTTCCGTCATCCGCTGGCGCTGTGGCTGTTCGCGATCGCCCTGTGCGCGGGCTTCGCCAGTCTCGGGACCTGGCAGCTCGATCGTCGCGCCCAGAAGCTGCGCATGATCGCCGCCGTGGACGCGGTGCTGGCCGAACGCCGCCCGCAGCCGCTGTCGCTGGCGGCGCGGCAGTTCGACGATCGCGATGCGTCCGCCGCCTACGCGTGGGCGGGCGGGCCGGGCCGGTTCGCCGAGGCGCCGCCGCTGCTGCTCGACAACCAGCAGCGCGACGGGCGCGTCGGAGTGCGCGCGTACCGGCTGTTCCTGCCGGCGCAGGGCGAACCGCTGCTGGTGGAGCTGGGCTGGCTGCCGCTGTCCGGCGACCGGCGGATGCCCGATGTACCGCGCCCCGAAGCCGAACGCGTCGACGGCCTGCTGATGCCGCCGCCCTCGCACGGGTTGGCCGCGCCGGTGATCGCGCCGCAGCCCAACGGCGCGCTGCTCGCGGCAGGCCTCGACCTGGCGCGCGTGCGCGACGCGCTGGGCCTGCGCGCGCTCGCGCCGCGCGTGCTCCGGCTGGATCCCGCGCTGCCCTGGGGCTACGCGCGCGACCTCGACATCCTGCCCAACACGCTGCCGCCGGAGCGCCATCTCGGCTATGCGGTGCAGTGGTTCGGGCTCGCCGCCGCGGTGCCGATCGCGGCGCTGCTGCTGACCCTGCGCGCACGCCGCGCGCGTCGACAAGAAAGGCTCGTGCCATGACGCCATCCCCGGACCGCGGCCGCGGCCGCCGTACCCTGCTCCTGCTGCTGGGCGTCTTCGCCGGGCCGATCGCGCTCGCCTGGATCCTCAACGCCGGGGGGCTGATTCCAGGCGCGAAGACAGTCGGCGAACGGCTGGAACCGATCGTCGATCTCCGCGACGCGCCGCCGCGGCTGGCGGACGGCTCGCGCTACGACTGGGCGCCGGCCCAGCGCATGCGGCGGCTGCTCGTCGTTGCGCCCGCCGCCTGCGACGCGGCCTGCGCGACGTTGCCGCAGGAACTGGAGAAGTTGCGCCTGATCTTCGGCGGCGATGCCGAGCATCTGGAGATCCTGTGGATGGGGCCGTACCCGGCCGCCGCGCCGCCGCCGCCGCCGGCCGTTCGCCTGCTGGCCGACGACCCGGCGCTGCGCGCCCGCCTGCCGCGGGCCGCCGATCCGACCGGCGCGCCGGTCTACGTCGTCGACCCGTACGGGTTTGTCATACTGCGCTACCGTCCCGGCACCGATATCTCGGAAATGCGCAAGGACCTGTCCAAGCTGTTGAAGATGCAATGAGCGAGCCCGTCGCAAGCAATCCTCTCCCGCAGGCCGCGCCGAAGGCGCCGCCGTACCGTCATTTCCATCGCGTCGCCTGGCTGGCCGTGGCGCTCGCGTTTGGCGTGATCGTGTTCGGCGCGTTCGTGCGCCTGTCGAACGCCGGCCTGAGCTGCCCCGACTGGCCGACCTGCTACGGCCGCGCGACCTGGCCGCAGGCGATGTCCGAAGCGGCGTCGCACGCGGCCAGCGCGATCCGTCCGTTCGACGACCAGAAGGCGTGGCGCGAGCAGGTCCACCGCCATCTGGCCGGCACGCTCGGCGGGCTGGTCGCGATCCTCGCCCTGCTCGCAGTGCGCCGGCGCCGCTTCGGCGTCGCCCGGATCCTGCTGGCCGCGGGCTGCGTCGGCGCCGGCATCCCGCTGTACATGCACGGCATGCACGAGGCCGCGTTCGTCGCGGCCGGCATCGGCGAGGCATTGCTGCTGGCCTCGGCGCTGCGCTGGAACAACGACGACCTCGCGCGCGTGGCGACGCTCACGCTGATGGTGATCGTGTTCCAGGCGCTGCTCGGCATGTGGACGGTCACGCTGCTGCTCAAGCCCATCGTGGTGATGGGCCACCTGCTCGGCGGCCTGACCACGTTCGCGCTGCTGACGTGGATGGCGTGGCGCGCGACCGACATCCCGGTGCGCCTCGCCGAATACGCCACCATGCGGCGCTGGCTGATCGGCGCGCTGGTCGTGCTCGGACTGCAGATCGCGCTGGGCGGCTGGGTCAGCTCCAACTACGCCGCGCTGGCCTGCGGCAACGACTTCCCGACCTGCGTCGGCCAGTGGGTCCCGCCGGCGGACTTCCGCGAGGGCTTCGTGTTGTGGCGGGGCGTCGGCGTGGATTACGAGGGCGGCGTGCTCGACGGCGCCTCGCGGATCGCGATCCAGCTCGCCCACCGCGGCATGGCGCTGGTGGTCTTCATCTACCTGCTCGCGCTGGCCTGGCGCCTGCTGCGCACGCCCGGGCTGTGGCTGACCGGCGTCGTGCTCGGCCTGCTGTTGTGCGCGCAGGTCGGGCTGGGCATCGGCAACGTCATGCTGGGCCTGCCGCTGTGGGTGGCGACGCTGCACAACGCCGGCGCCGCGGCGCTGCTGTTCGTGCTGGTGAGCCTGCTCGCCCGCGTCCGGCCGCCGATGGACTGACCGCGCGATGAGCTTCCCGATGCGCGAATACTGGGCGCTGACCAAACCGCGGGTGGTGGCGCTGATCGTGTTCACCGCCTTTGTCGGCATGTTCCTGGCCGTGCCCGGCCTGCCGCCGCTGCGCGAAAGCGTGTTCGGGTTCCTCGGCATCTGGCTGGCCGCCTCCAGCGCCGCGGCGATCAACCACCTGATCGACCAGCGCATCGACCGGGTGATGGTCCGCACCGCGCATCGCCCGCTCGCCACCGGCGCCCTGAAGCCGGCGCAGGTGCTGGCGTTCGCAGTGTTCCTCGGCGCGCTGTCGATGGCGATTCTGATCGCGCTGGTCAATCCGCTGACCGCGGCGCTCACCTTCGCCTCGCTCATCGGCTACGCGGTGGTCTACACCGCCTGGCTGAAGCGGGCCACGCCGCAGAACATCGTCATCGGCGGCATCGCCGGCGCGGCGCCGCCGCTGCTGGGATGGGCCGCGGTGACCGGCATGCGCAATCCGTGGGACTGGGCGCACGCGCTGCTGCTGGTGCTGATCATCTTCGTGTGGACGCCGCCGCATTTCTGGGCGTTGGCGATCTTCCGCCGCGACGACTACGCGCGCGCGTTGGTGCCGATGCTGCCGGTCACCCACGGCGTGGCCTACACCCGCTGGCAGATCCTGCTGTACACCGTGCTGCTGGTGGTGGCCACGGTGCTGCCGTGGGCGGTGGGCATGAGCGGACTGTTCTACCTCGGCGGCGCGCTGGTGCTGGGCGGCGTGTTCCTGTGGTACGCGTGGAAGCTGCTCGACCCGCCGGACGACCTGTTCGCGATGCGCACCTTCCAGTATTCGATCGTGTACCTGATGGCGCTGTTCGTGTTCCTGCTGGTGGACCACTGGCTGTCGCCGTGGCTCGCGCCGGCGGGCATCGTGGTCCAGTCCGCGCGCTGACCCGCTCGACCCGCCTTCCGGGCGGGCGTAGGCTTGGGTGATCTCCCGTGAGGATCGCCCGATGCGCCGTCGCCCCCGCCTGCTGCCCGCCTGCGTCCTGTTCCTCGCGACGATCGTCGCGTCGCTCGGCGCACAGGAACCCCCGTCCGCATCGGATGGGTCCGACGCTTCGATCGTGACCGCGGCGCGCCTGCTCGACGTGCGCAGCGGACGCATGCTCGAACGGGCCGAAGTGCTGGTCGAACACGGACGCATCGTCCAGGTCGCCTCCGGTGGTGCGCACGTCGAGGCGAAGCCGGGCGTCGCCCGCCACGATCTCGGCGACATGACCCTGCTGCCCGGGCTGATCGACATGCACGTGCACATCGACAGCGATCCGCAGTACGGCGGCTACACCTATCTGCAGTTCAACGATCGGTTCTGGTCGATGATCGCGGTCGGAAATGCGCGCAAGACATTGATGGCCGGCTTCACGACCGTGCGCAACGTCGGCGCGCAGGACTGGAACGACGTCGGCCTGCAGCAGGCCATCGACGCCGGCAAGGTCGTCGGCCCGCGCATCGTGCCGGCGACGTTCGCCTTCGGCGCGACCGGTGGGCATTGCGATTCGACTTTCTTCCCGCCGTCGATGGGCCAGCAGAATCCTTACAACGCCGATTCGCCCGACGAGGCGCGCAAGGTCGTGCGCGAACTGCGGAAGTACGGCGCCCAGGTCATCAAGATCTGCGCCACCGGCGGCGTGTTCTCGCACAACACCGAACCCGGCCAGCAGCAGATGACCTACGAGGAGATGAAGGCCGTCGTCGACGAAGCGCACATGTGGGGACTGAAGGTCGCCGCGCACGCGCACGGCGCCGCGGGGATCCGCGACGCGATCCGCGCCGGTGTCGATACCATCGAACATGCCAGCCTCATCGATGACGAAGGTATCCGCCTCGCGAAGCAGCACGGCGCCTGGCTGTCGATGGACATCTACAACACCGACTACACGCAGAGCGAAGGCCGCAAGAACGGCGTGCTCGACGACAACCTGCGCAAGGACCGCGAGATCGGCGATCTGCAGCGCGAGAACTTCCGCCGCGCCTTCCGCGCCGGCGTGAAGATGGTCTTCGGCACCGACGCCGGCATCTATCCGCACGGCGACAACGCCAGGCAGTTCGCGGTGATGGTGCGCTACGGCATGACCCCGATCGACGCGATCCGCTCGGCGACCATCAACGCAGCCGAAGCGCTGGGCCGCGACGACGTCGGCGCGATCGAGAAAGGGCGCTATGCGGACATCATCGCGGTGCAGGGCGATCCGACGAAGGATGTGACGGTGCTGGAGCAGGTGCGGTTCGTGATGAAAGTCGGTGTTCAGAATTGAAGGAGCAGATAAGTCTAGTCACGCAGTACCTTTGTGCTAGGGTTGAAGCACGTACTGAATGGTGCGATGCAACTAGGAGACATGGATATGTCTAGTCATCCGATCAACATGCTCGGTCGTAGCGTAGTCATTGCAGCGCTGTGGCAGATGCTGTTTGCAGTTTCGATGTCGGGATGGTCGGCTTCTGTTCAGGCAGCGCCTACGGAGAGGTATTTCAATCGTGTCTGCTACCAGCAGGAATGCGATGAATACGCCGCCAAGGCGCAATGTGATGACGAACTCAGAATCGCGAAAGCGGATCCAAGCCTAGTGGCTTCGGCACCTTATCTGTATTGCCACAGGCATCCAGATCCGGCCAATTCAAACTGGATTGGTCAGAAGTACCATATCGCGAGGACTGACTGGCCAATTCCGGAGACGGAAGACCAGTATTATCTGAACTACTACCAGAACACGTTTCCTTACGTTGCCGACCCCTTGCGTCCAGGCCCGAATGCAGGTTGTCCGAGCTGCCCGCTACCTACGGGGTCTCAGGAATTTGGTGACCCGGTCAATGCGGCGACCGGCAACAAGTACGAGACATTAGGACTGTTCTCGGGAGGCGGACCCTTTCCCATCAACCTGGCCCTCACCTACAACAGCATCCGTGTCAATTTTTACAGCGCCGTCAAATTCAACATATTCGGGCGCAATCGGACGCACAGTTATTTCCGCAGGGTCGATTATTTCACGGGAGGGGCGACGCCCGCAGCCTATGTGTCCAGGCCGGATGGGAAAGAGTGGCGCTTCTTGCCGTCCGGGAGCACGTGGGTTGCGGATCGGCCCGGTGTCGGAACGCTTACGGCGATCCTGAGCGGAAGCACGATCACGGGTTGGCAGTTCGAGAGTTCAGCGGGTGAAAAGGAAGTCTACGATTCCAGCGGAATGCTTTTGGAACTTTATGACAAGGCCGGATTCAAGCAGACGCTTTCCTATGATGGTTCCGGGTATCTGCAGTCCGTGGTGGATCCGAATGGTCGCGCCCTGACGCTTTCGTACGGCACCAATGGACTGGTCTCTTCAGTAGGGTTGCCTGATGGGACAAGTCTTGGCTTCACATACTCGACAGACGGGGACCTCACACAGGTCAACTATCCAGGCGGTACGAGTCGCCAATTCCTCTATGACGAAGTTGCCTATGTGCCGAATGGTTCACCAAAAGGCGTGCTGACCGGGGAGGTCGACGAATCCAACCAAAGGATATCGACGACCACTTATTCGTATTCCGCCATCGGCCGAAACCCGCAGGCGACGAACACGGTCATGGCAGGTGGTGTCGATTCCCAGTCGGCATCGTACACGTGGGCAGACGTTTATCGAAACTATGCCAATTCCGCGACCGTAACGCTGCCGCTTGGAGCGACACGCGAGCTCGGATTCTCGAAAGTGAACGGTGTCTACCTCGTGACGTCGACTACAACGAGTTGTACTGGCTGCACGACACAGGTCGAATCGTATACCTATGATGCGAATGGCTCGCTGGATGTCGTGACAAGGAACGGGGTGACGACGGATCACGACTACAACGCCAGAGGATTGGAGACGCAAGTTGTCGAGGCCGCGAATGATGCGTCCGGCAGGAAGCGCACGATCCAGACCGACTGGAATGCCACATTCCGGCTTCCGGACGAGCGCCGGACGCTCGATTCCACGGGTGCGCTCAAGGCAAAGATGAATTGGACGTACAACGGCCGCGGGCAGGTCCTGACGATGACGCAGACCGATCCCTCGGTCACGCCCAACGTCACTCGTACCACGACCTATACCTACTGCGAGCAAACGGATGTCACCGCCGGGACCTGCCCGCTGGTCGGATTGCTGACCTCGGTGGACGGTGCGCGTACCGACGTCAGCGACCTCACGACATACGCCTATCGCATGGCCGACGAAGCGACGTGCGCATCGGCGCCCGCGACCTGTCCGTACCGCAAGGGCGATCTCTGGAAGGTGACCAACGCGGCCGGGCAGGTGGACGAAACCATGAAATACGATGGTTCAGGCCGTCCGCTCCAGGTCAAGGACCCGAACAGTGTCGTCACGGATCTCGAATACGACGCCCGCGGGCGTCTGACCGCCCGCAAGGTCCGCGGCGCGAACGACACTGTCGAGACGGACGATCTCATCACCCGCATCGATTACTGGCCGACCGGATTGGTCAAGAAGGTGACCCAGCCCGATGGCGGCTTCACCAGTTACACCTACGATGCCGCCCAGCGACTCACCGGCATCGCCGACAACGCAGGCAACAGCATCACCTACACGTTGAATGCGATCGGGCAACGGACGCAGGAAGAGACGAAAGACCCGTCGGCAGTCCTGCGGCGCACGTTGTCGAAGGCCTACAACACCCTAGGCCAGTTGCAGACGCTGACGGACGCCTACAGCCATGGCACCGGTTTCACGTACGATGCCAACGGCAATCTCGACCAGACCACCGATGCCCTGGGCCGGATCGCGGACAACAACTACGACCCGTTGAACCGCCTCAGCCGCACGCTTCAGGATATGAACGGGATCGCCGCGGAGACCAAGTTCACCTACGACGCGCTCGACAATCTGGTGCAGGTGAACGATCCCAAGTTGCTGAACACGACCTATACCTACAACGGTTTCAGTGATCTCAAGCAACTGGTCAGCCCCGACACCGGTACGACCAGCTACACCTACGACAGTGCCGGCAACCTCGTCAGCCAGACCGATGCGCGCGGCAAGGTAGCGAATTATGCGTATGACGCGCTGAATCGGTTGACGAGTGTCATCTATCCGACAGCCACGACGCTCAACACGGCCTACACTTGGGATACGACCCAGGCCGCCTGCCAGGCCGGCGAGACCTTCACCGCTAGCCGTCCTGCGAAGATCGTCGACGGCAGCGGCAACACGGTGTACTGCTACGACCGCTTCGGCCGCATCGTGCGCAAGGTGCAGACCACCAACGGCAAAGCGTTCACGCTTCGCTACACGTGGAATACGTCCGGGCAGTTGACCAGCACCATCTATCCCGATGGCGCCATCGTCGACTACCTTTACGACGCTCAAGGCCGGGTCTCCGAAATCGGCGCGAAGACATCCGCCGGCACGCGACAGGTGCTGATCACCGCCGTCAGCTATCACCCGTTCGGTCCGGCAGCGGACTGGCGCTATGGCAGCGGGAGTGGTCGCCTGCTCAACCGCACACTCAATTACAACTACCAGCCCGGTGTCGTCCAGGACGCCGACATCGGCGGCCTGAGCGTGGGCTACGAGTTCGACGAGATCGGAAACCTGAAGAAGCTGCGTGACGGCAACCAAGCCGAGCCGCCGCAGCGGATCTATGGCTACGACGCGCTCAATCGCCTGACCCAGACCCAGGACGGCAGCACCTTGTCGGTGCTGCAGGGGTATGCCTACGACAAGACCGGGAACCGCACCAGTGCGACGGTGTCCGGGACGACGACCACCTATACCTATCCCGGAACGAATCATCGATTGAGTAGTATCGGCGCCAATGCGCGCACCTACGACGCCAACGGCAACACCACGCAGGCTGTGGGCGCGGTCACGAAGAATTTCGTCTACGGCGACCACAACCGGATGACGCAGACCAAGGACGGCGCCACGATCAAGATGAACTACGTGTACAACGGTCGCGGCGAGAAGGTGCGTCGGTACCTGGGCACGACCAACACGTACACGGTCTATGACGAAGCCGGCCACTGGGTCGGTGATTACGGCAATACCGGCGCGACAGCGCCGAGCCAGCAGGCGATTTGGTTCGGCGACCTCCCGGTGGGCGTGTTCGAGGGCGCGGGCGCCAGCCAGAAGCTGTACTACGTTGAGCCTGATGCGCTGGGTACGCCCCGGGTAGTCATCGACCCGACGCGCGGGACAACGGGCACGACGGTGTGGAAGTGGGACCTCGCGGGCGAGGCGTTCGGCACGACGGTGCCGAACCAGGATCCGGATGGCGACGCGACGCAGTTCGTGTTCAACCTGCGGTTCCCGGGGCAGCGGTACGACGCAGCGAGTGGGTTGAATTACAACTACTTCCGGGATTATGAGGCGGCGACCGGAAGGTATGTGGAGAGTGATCCGATTGGATTGTATGGCGGAGATGCCACTTTTGCATACGCTTATGCCAGACCCTTCAATCTTGTCGACCCAGAGGGCACTGATCCAATCGATGGCGTAAGGAAACCATTTGGTTGCAAACCGCTTGGAATTCCCGAAGAGCCTGAGGGATGTGAGACATATAACCAGTGCTTTGAGAAGGCCAAGAAAAACTTGTTGGATTGCGCGAAAAAATACTGGGGATGGTGGAACTACTTCAAGAAGGTCCAATGTGTCAGGTGCTGGACGCATTACCAAGGTAGCTGCGGAGCCCTGACATCAAATTGCGCTGTCGGCGGGGGGTGCATGTGAAAATGAGCCGGAGTTCTTTGGTCTCCTGCGTCGCCTTCCTGGCGTTTTTTATAGGCTACGCCTGTTGCTTCGTTATAAAAGATTCACAGTACGGGGATATTATTGCGCTTGGCGATCGAGGAGAAATTTTGTTCCTAAAAAATCTCAATGCTAGTATAGAAAATGGAGACTGCGATAAGGCAAGAAAAATGATTGAAGACAGGATCGAAATCCATCAGGCGTCATTGGGGATTGTTGACGGAAATGCGCAAACGCCGTAGGGCCGTAAGGCGTAATCCGCAGGATGGAACCCGTGAAGCAGCCCGTAGGGTGGGCTTCAGCCCACCGCGATGGCGATTGAATACCCGTGACAATGGCCGGCCTTGTGTCTTTTCGATTGTCGCTCGCCGCTGCGTATGCGTCGCAATGGTGGGCTGAACCCACCCTGCGACTCCGGGTTTTTTTGACGGCCGAGCGTGGATGTTTCCGATGGTGTGGCGCGTACATCGGTGTAATGACCCAGTAAAAACCTGCGCAGGTGTAACCTTGACGAAGGAGACACCGATGAGGGCCGTAGGGTGGGCTTCAGCCCACCACTCCTTCGTTTGAATCTTCCGGCAATGATCGCAGCCTTGTGTCTTTTCGATCGTCGCTCGCCGCTGCGGATGTGTCGCAATGGTGGGCTGAAGCCCACCCTGCGCATTCATGTCGCGACAGCCGTTTGCCGCGATGCATCCGGCGCCAGCTTCCTGCGCAGGAACGCCATGACCGGTTTCTCGAACAGCAGGTGGATCAGGATGCTGATGGTGCTGGTCAGTGCGAGCAGGCCGGCGATCACCACCACGTCCATCGCGAGGGAAAGGTCTCCCGTTCGCGGAAGCAGCAGGCGCAGCACGCCGAAGACGATGTAGGGATGGATCAGGTAGATCACGTAGGACGCTTCGCCGAGCAGCCAGGCGATCCGGCTGCGGGAGGAGATTCCGAACAGCCGTTCCAGCAGCAGTGCGGACAGCACGATGACCGCCGCCGGGAGGCCGCCGGCGAGATACCGCGGGACCGTGTCCTTGTACGCATGCTCTAACAACACGATCGCGACGATGCTGGCGATCACGGCCAGTACGACGAGGAGCTTCAGCGCAGTGCTGTCCGCGAGGATGGCCTTGCGCCGCTCGCACCAGGCGAGGACGTAGTACACGCCGATGCCGTAGCAGAATTCGAGGCTGGTGGTGCGGGCGTAGAAATCGAAGGCGGTCGAGACGGGGCCGAGGAGTTTGCCGATGACGACCACGGCGACGATGCCGGCGACGCACAGGACCGGCGCCCAGCGCGTCGAGAGCAGCAGTGCCAGCGCGAACAGCACGTAGAAGTACATCTCGAAATTCAGCGACCAGCCGAGGATCAGGGTCGGCTGCACCTCGCCGCTGGCGGACAGATGGGGGATGAACAGCAGTGAGGGCAGGAGGTGCTGCAGGCTGGCGTCGGTGCTGCGGAAGAACTGCGGCAGCGCGGTCGCCGCGGTGAAGACGACCAGTGTCGCCGCCCAGTAGAACGGCACGATGCGGATCAGGCGGCGCACGAAGAAGTGTTCGGGTTTCTTCGCGCCGATGTACGCGATGATGAACCCGCTGATCACGAAGAACACGTCCACGCCGCGGCTGCCGACATCCCAGGCCAGGTCCAGCCCCGCCGTCGAGGTGATGTGGAAATAGACGACGCCCAGCGCGGCGAGGGCGCGCAGCAGATGGAGATTGCGAAGCAAGGGGCGGCGTCCGGACCGGGATCGTGGAGCGAATGATAGGGCCTATCGCCGGCCGCATGATGGCGACCGGGAGGCCCGGCGATCGCCCCCGTCCGCGGCCGCCGCCGTCCGGTCTCAGCCCGGTGGGCCCGGTGGCGGGATGTTCGCCTTGTCGCGTCTGCAGCGATCCGAACAGAACCTGACGTTCGCCCAGTCCCGCTCCCATTTCTTGCGCCAGGCGAACGGGCGGCCGCAGGCGGCGCACAGCTTCGTCGGCAGGTCGGCTTTTCGGACGCCGCGGGGCATGGGAGGCGAGGTCGGCAGGGTGTCGGGGATGACGGCCGGGATCGGGTTCAGGCCGCGGCGGCCAGCGATCGGAACCGTGCGTCCAGGGCCACGACCTCGCGCTTCAGGTCGTCGAGCGTGCCGGCATTGACGACCACGTCGTCCGCGATCGCCAGCCGTCGGGCGCGGGTGGCCTGCGCGGCGATCATGCGGTCGGCGAGGGCGTCGTCGATGCCGTCGCGGGCGAGGAGCCGGGCGCGCTGCAGTTCGACCGGGACATCGACCACCAGGATGCGCTGCAGCCACGGATAGGCGTCCCGGCCGCCGACTTCGGCGAGCAGCGGGATCGCGGCGATCGCGTACGGGCTGGTCGCGCGCTCGCAGGTCCGGGCGAGCGTTTCGCGCACGCGCGGGTGGACGATGGCTTCGAGGCGGCGGCGGGCGTCGTCGTCGCCGAAGATGCGGCGGCGCATCGCGGCGCGGTCGAGGCTGCCGTCCGCCGACAGCACGTCCGGACCGAACGCGGCGACCACTTCGGCGAGGCCGTCGCTGCCGGGCGCCACCGCGTCGCGCGCGGCGAGGTCGGCGTCGGCGACGACGATCCCCAGGGTCTCGAACG
The DNA here is from genome assembly GCA_019510125.1 of Lysobacterales bacterium. GTDB lineage: Bacteria > Pseudomonadota > Gammaproteobacteria > Xanthomonadales > Xanthomonadaceae > Lysobacter_I. The sequence goes on along the minus strand of JAEKKX010000016.1, from coordinate 89,391 downwards.
CGCTGGCGACCGCGGACTTGCCCGAGGCGATGCCGCCAGTCAGGCCGATGCGGTAGGTCGCCATCGGATCAGCGGATCCCGCTGAGGTGCAGGTAAGTCTCGATGATCGTGTCGCCCCACAGGAACACGATCCAGCCGGCGATCGCGAGATAGGGGCCGAAGGGGATCTCGGTGTCGCGGTCGCGGCCCTTCCACAGCAGGAACAGCGAGCCGAGGATCGCGCCGACGAACGACGAGATCAGCACGATCGGCAGCAGCGCCTTGTAGCCGCACCAGGCCCCAAGCGCGGCCAGCAGCTTGAAATCGCCGTCGCCCATGCCGGTCTTGCCGCGGATCTGCTTGAACACCCAGTTGACGCTGTACAGCGAGAGATAGCCGAGCACGGCGCCGGCGATGGCGGCCTTGGCCGGCACGAACAGGTTGTCGACGCTGGCGATCAGGCCCAGCCACAGCAGCACCAGCGTGATCTGGTCGGGCAGGGTGTGGGTGCGCAGATCGATGCCCGACCCGGCGACGAGGAAACAGCTCACGAGCGCGGCGCCGAAGCCCTGCCAGCCGAAGCCGAAGCGCCAGACGCAGGCCAGCACCAGCAGCATGGTCAGCAGTTCGACGGCGGGGTACTGGATCGAGATCGGCGCCTTGCAGCTCCGGCAGCGGCCGCGCAGGGCCAGCCAACTGAACACCGGGATGTTCTCGTACCACGACAGCCGGTGACCGCAGTGCGGGCAGTGCGAGGGTTCGACCACGATGCCGGGCGGCGGCGGTTCGTAGAGGTCGGTCTGGCCGAGCTCCTCGCGGGCGTAGCGGCGCCAGTCCCACTCCAGCCGCTTGGGCAGGCGCAGGATCACCACGTTCAGGAAACTGCCGACGAGCAGCCCGAGGCTGGCGGCGATCGGATAACCGATCGCCGGATTCTGGTCGAGGAATGCCATCTCTCGCGTGGTCGGCCGTCAGCCGACCACGGCGGCGAGCTTGAAGATCGGCAGGTACATGCCGACGACCATGCTGCCGACGAGCACGCCGATGACGATCATGATCATCGGCTCGAGCAGGCTGGCCAGCGCATCGACCGAGTTGTTGACCTCCTGCTCGTAGAACTCGGCGACCTTGAACAGCATCGTGTCGAGCGCGCCGGCTTCTTCGCCGATGGCGGTCATCTGCACCACCATGTGCGGGAACAGGTTGGTCTGCTTCATCGCCATGTTGACCGGATAGCCGACCGAGACGTCGTCGCGGATGCGGTAGGTCGCCTTGGTGTAGACGCTGTTGCCGGTGGCGCCGGCCACGCTGTCCAGCGCCTCGACCAGCGGCACGCCGGCGCGGAAGGTGGTCGCCAGCGTGCGCGCGAAGCGCGCGATCGCCGAGTTGTGCATGATCTGGCCGATGACCGGGATCTGCAGCGTCACCTTGTCGAGGAAGTGCTGGAAGGCCAGCGAACGCTTGTAGAAGAAGAAGAAGGCGACGATCGTGCCGATCACGACGAGCAGGACGGGCAACCACCATTCGACCATGAATCGAGACAGGTTGACGATGGCTTGTGTGAAGGCGGGCAGGTCCGCGCCGAAGCCCTTGAACACGTCCTCGAACTGCGGCACGACGTAGACCAGCATGATGCCGCTGACCAGGATGGCGACCGCGATCACCATCGCCGGATAGAACAGCGCCTTCTTGATCTTCGCCTTCAGCGCTTCGACGTTTTCCTTGTAGGTCGCGATCGTGTCGAGCACGGTTTCCAGCACGCCGGCGGTCTCGCCGGCCTTCACCAGGTTGCGGTAGAGCTCGTCGAACTGCACAGGATGCTTGAGCATCGCCTCGTAGATCGAGGAGCCGCCTTCGATGTCGCTGCGCAGCGCATCGACCAGCTTCTTCATCCGCACGTTCTTCTGGCCGTTGGCGATGATCTCCAGCGACTGCACCAGCGGCACGCCGGATTTCATCATCGTGGCGATCTGGCGGCTGAAGATCGCGATGTCCTTGGGCGTGATCTTCTTGCCGGCGGCGCCGAACAAAGGCTTGGGCTTGGGCTTGACCACGGTTGGCGTGATGCCCTGACGGCGCAGTTCGGCGCGCAGCAGGTTGCCGTTCTTCGCCAGGCTCTCGCCCTTCATCTTGATGCCGCGCTTGTCGGTGCCTTCCCACACGTACATGGGCAGGGTCATGCCCGAGCGGTCGGTGCTGGCGGTTTTCGCGGCGGAACGGGAAGCGGCCATGGGTTAGTCCTTGGTGACGCGGTTGATTTCTGCGAGGCTGGTGATGCCGTTCCTGGCCTTGAGCAAAGCCGACTGGCGCAGGTTGCGGATGCCCACCGAGCGCGCGACCTCGCCGATCTGCATGGCGTTGCCGCCCTGCAGGACGATGGCCTGGATGGCCTCGCTCATCGGCATCACCTCGTAGATGCCGGTGCGGCCCTTGTAGCCGCCCGTGCATTCGTTGCAGCCCACCGCTTCGTACAGGGTGATGCCCGCATGGACCTCGTCGGAGGTGAAGCCTTCGGCGAGCAGGGCGTGTTCGGGCAGTTCGGTCGGGCGCTTGCAGGCCGGGCACAGCCGGCGCGCGAGGCGCTGGGCGATGACCAGGCTGACCGACGAGGTGATGTTGTAGGGCGCGATGCCCATGTTCATCAGGCGCGAGATGGTCTGCGGCGCGTCGTTGGTGTGCAGGGTCGACAGCACCATGTGGCCGGTCTGCGCGGCCTTGACCGCGATCTCGGCGGTTTCGAGGTCGCGGATTTCGCCGACCATGATCACGTCCGGATCCTGACGCAGGAAGCTGCGCAGCGCGGCGGCGAAGGTCATGCCGCGCTTGGCGTTCTGCTGCACCTGGTTGATGCCGGGCAGGCGGATTTCGACCGGGTCCTCGACCGTGGAGATGTTGCGCTCCTCCTCGTTGAGGATGCCCAGCGCGGTGTACAGCGACACGGTCTTGCCGGAGCCGGTGGGGCCGGTGACCAGCACCATGCCGTAGGGCTTGTGGATGGCGTCGAGGAAGAGCTTCTGTTGGTCGGGCTCGTAACCGAGCTTGTCGATGCCGAGCTTCGCCGCGCTGCCGTCGAGGATACGCAGCACCACCTTTTCGCCGAAGAGCGTGGGCAGGGTGCTGACGCGGAAGTCGATCTGGCGGGTCTTCGACAGGTTGAGCTTGATGCGGCCGTCCTGCGGCACGCGCTTCTCGGCGATGTCCAGTTGCGACATCACCTTGAGGCGGGCGGCCATGCGCTGGTTGAGCTTCACCGGGGCCTTGGCGACCTGCTTGAGGATGCCGTCGATGCGCAGGCGCACCCGGTAGTCGTTTTCGTAGGGCTCGAAGTGGATGTCCGAAGCGCCGCGCTTGATCGCGTCCACCAGTACCTTGTTGATGAACTTCACGACCGGCGTGTCGTCGCCCTTGGCGTCGATGCCGCTGTCGCCGCCGGCCTCGTCGTCGCCGCTGGAGACGTCGAGATTGTCCAGGCCCTCGGCGTCGTCCATGCCGCCGAGCGAATCGTTGTTCTCCAGCCACTGCTGCATCGTGCGCTGGATGGCGTCCTCGTCGACGAGGATCGGTTCGACGAGGAGATTGGTGTGGAACTTGATCTCGTCCAGCGCCGCGGTGTTGGTCGGGTCGGACACGCCGACGAACAGCCGGCCGCCGCGCTTGAACAGCGGCAGCACGTGGTGTTTCTGCAGCAGTTCGTCCTTGACCAGCCGGATCGCGCTCTGCGCGGGGTCCATGGTGGACGGGTCGAACAGCGGCATGCCGAACTCGATCGAGTTGGCGGCGGCGAGCTGGGCCGGCGAGACGAGCTTGAGTTCGCGCAGGTAGGTCGCGATCGGCTTGCGCTCGCGGGTGGCGGTGTCCAGCGCCTGGCGCGCGGCCGATTCTTCCAGCGCGCCGTCCAGCACCAGACGCCGGGCGATGCCGGTGATGCCGATCAGATTGGCGGTCACAGCCGAATTCATCGTTGATGGCGGTCCTGTCGAAAACGGAGCCGGGCAGCGCCCCCGGGGCAGTGCCTTAGGTTACTGCGGCGGATCGCGGCTTGCATCCCACTCCCCAGCCCGAATCCTGCGCGATCAAGCGGATGAGCGCAATTGTTGAGGACAATTGTCGGCAAAGGGGTGCGTTCGGTCACGCTTGTCGCCTGCCGCGAGGAGGCCGCCAACGCGACCGGCCCGCGGAGGCGGGCCGGGTCGGGCGGTTGGAACCGGGTGGGCCCGCAGGCCGGGAAGGGTCAGGGACAGTCGCCCTGCCCGGGGCGCAGGCCGCGCCGCGGATGACAGATCGACCCGGTGTTGGTCCAGGTCAGCTTGTCGGCGCCCGCCGCGAATGTCGGGGTGTCGATCCAGGTCAAGGGGGTAGAGCCGTCGTCATCGGTTGCGCCGGAACTGGCGGTAATGACCCCATCGACTACGGTGGTGCCGGCAAGCACGTTGCGGGTCACCGGTACTGCGGCGGGAATGCCGAAGTTTCCGAGCGTGCAGCCGGTGATGGCTTGGTTCTCGGAAATGCATACTGATATTGCGGTGCGCAGGCCGCTGAGTTCGGCGGAGGTGCCGGCCGCCCGGGTGCGCGAGACGTAATCGCGATACTGGCCGATGGCGATCGCGGCGAGGATGGCGACGATCGCGACCACGATGAGCAGTTCGATCAGAGTGAAGCCTGCGGTTTTCTTCATCACACATCCCCGGGTTGTGCTTTGGATCACGGTAGTGGCGTGTCGCCGTTCGCTTTCGCGGACGCTAACGAAAAACCCCGGCCGAAGCCGGGGTTTTCGGACTCAAACGCTGGAACGGCGCTTGGAATCGAGGTGTCGCATGACCGGATTACGGGCAGTCGCCCTGGCCCGGACGCAGGCCGCGCGTCGGGTGGCAGACGGTGCCGCTGTTGGTCCAGGTGATCTTGTCGGCGTTGGCGACGGCGGTCGGGGTGTCGATGAAGGTCAGGTTCGCGCCGCCGTTCGAGACGGTTGCACCGGTGGTGGCGGTGATCACGCCAGCAGCCACGGTGGTGCCGGCCAGCACGTTCTTGGTCGCCGGAACGGTGGTCGGCAGGCCGTTGGTGCCGAGATCGCAGTTGGCGGCAGTCTGGTTCTCGGACATGCACACGCTGACGGCGGTGCGCAGGCCCGACAGCTCGGCCGCGGCGCCCGAGGCGCGGGTGCGGGAGATGTAGTCCTGATACTGCGGAATCGCGATGGCGGCCAGAATGGCGATGATGGCCACGACGATCAGCAGTTCGATCAGGGTGAAGCCTTTGGTGTTCTTCATGATCAATGTCCCTCGGGATGTGGAGAAGCGTACGGATTCACGTGCCCGTAACCGAGGGGTGCCCCGGTCCGTGGCGCCCGTGCTACCGAGCACGTGCGGGATAAGGATACGCATAACCCGTGCCAGTCTCCCGAACCGGACAAGTTCCCGGTCCGGCGATGCCGTTCGTGCGTGGTTCACAGAATGCCCGTTGCCAAAAGTGACGCGCTACGTCAGGTGCCTGCCCGGCTGCGGCAAAGCATGGTCAATGGGCGGGCGGTGGGGCCAGGGTGCGCACGGGTTCGCCCGTCCGGGCGTCGATCAGCAGCATCGAGGCGCCGCGCGCCGACTGGATCGGAACCAGTCGCAGGTCATCCGCAGGACGGCCGGTTTCGGCGATCGCCGAGGCCAGCGATGTCGCGGACTGCCACTTTGGCAAGGAGGCAGGCACCGCGGGCTCGGCAGCCTTGAGGATGCGGTCGCGCTGCCCGGCGTACAGGCCATAGTGCACCGGCAGCCGCTCGAGCGCCTTCTGGCGGACGATCAGGTCGGTGAAGATCGCGGCCTTGGCCTCGTGTTCCTTCGGCAGGGTGACGGCGAACAGGCGCGGGCCGAACCAGGAAAGATCGTCCGCGCCCGGGGCCTTGGCCTGCGCGAGATCCTCGGCGTCCAGGTCGTTGGCGTAGAGCAGGTACATCTGATCGACCGACCAGACCAGGAACACCGGCCGGCTGATCCACGCCGTGTGCAGGGCATAGCCCATGAAGGCGGCTTGCAAAAGGCCGATTACCGCCAGATCCCTGCGCGTTTGCCGCAGATCGTTGATCTTGAACACGATCAGGGTCAACAGCGGGCCGGCGACGATGTCCACGCACAGCATCGTCACCAGCAGCCGGTCCATGCCGGCGATGCGGATCAGCGCATGCGGGAACCAGAGGAAGTAGATCAGGCCGGTGATGGTGCCGACCACGCAGAAGCTGATCAGCAGGTGGATCGCCGAGGCTTTCCAGCGGTTCATGCGGACGCGGGCTCGAAGGGGGGCTCGGCCGGCGATGATGCGCAGCGCTCCGGGCGGACGCAAGTCCGCCCGGGGTCGGTCATTCGATGCCGAGCTTCTTCAGCTTGTAGCGCAGGGCGCGGAAGGTGATGCCCAGCGCGGCGGCGGTCTTGGTCTTGTTGTAGCGATGTTCCTGCAGCGCCTGCTGGATCGCGTTGCGCTCGATCTCCTCGATGAACGAGGGCAGGGCGCTGGTGCTGGTGTCGCGGGGGTTGGCCGCGCGCGGGTCCGCCGCGGCGGGGGGCGCCGCGACCATCGCCGGCGCCGGCGCCGCCATGGTCTGGACGGGGGCCTGCGGCAGGATCTGCGGGGAACTGGGCAGCCGCAGATCGCGGGCGTCGATCGCCTCGCCGTCGGCCATCGCCAGCGCGCGCTCGAGGATGTTCTCCAGTTCGCGCACGTTGCCCGGGAACGGATAGATCTCCAGCGCCGCCACCGCCTCCGGCGACAGCGTGGGCGCGCGCCGCTTCATGGCGTAGGCCAGGCGCTTGAGGATCGCGTCCGACAGCAGCGGCAGGTCGCCGGTGCGCTCGCGCAGCGGCGGCACGTCCAGTTCGATGACGTTGATGCGGTAGAACAGGTCGTGGCGGAAGCTGCCTTCGGCGACGAGGACGTTGAGGTCCTTGTGGGTGGCCGAGAGGATGCGGACGTCCACCGGCACTTCGGCGTTCGCGCCGACCGGGCGGACGGTCTTCTCCTGGATCGCGCGCAGCAGCTTGACCTGCATCGGCAGCGGCAGTTCGGCCACTTCGTCCAGGAACAGGGTGCCGCCGTCCGCGGCCTGGAACAGGCCCTGCTTGTCGGTGTGGGCGCCGGTGAAGCTGCCCTTGCGGTGGCCGAAGAACTCGCTCTCCATCAGCTCGGCGGGGATCGCGCCGCAGTTGACCGGGATGAACGGCCCCGCCGCGCGCGAGCCCTGGGCGTGGATGGTCCGCGCCACCAGTTCCTTGCCGGTGCCCGACTCGCCGCTGATGTGCACCGGCGCCTGGCTGCGGGCGACCTTGGCGATCGTCTCGCGCAGGCCGACCATCGCCGGGGATTCGCCGAGCAGCAGCAAGGTGCCCTCGGGATTGGCCTGGCGGCTGCTGTTGAGGTCCAGCGCCTGGCGGACGAGGCCGCGGAGCACGGTCAGGTCCACGGGCTTGGTGACGAAATCGAAGGCGCCGCTCTTCAGCGCCTCCACCGCCGCCTCGACGTTGCCGTAGGCGGTGATCACCGCGACCGGGGTCGTCGGGAAACGGGTGGCGATCTCCGAGACCAAGTCCAGGCCGGAACCGTCGGGCAGGCGCATGTCGGTCAGGCACAGGTCGTAGGCGACCGTACTCAGCATTTCGCGGGCCACGGCGAGGTTCGGCGCGGTGTCGGTGCGCAGCCCCATCCGTCCCAAAGTCACCACCAAAAGCTCGCGGATGTCGTGTTCGTCGTCGACGATCAGCGCGCTGCGTTGCTCGGCCATAGTGCCCTCCCGCGTCAATTTTAGCCCGAATGGGGCAGTTCCGACAGCGATTTTCGATCCGATCGCGGCGGAAGAGGCTTTCTATCGTCGAGGTGTCGCCGATCTGTCGCCGATCAGGCGGGCAGCAGCGTGTGCTGGCCGGGCATCGTGACCCGGAAACAGCAGCCGCCGCCGGGCAGGGGGACGTGCTCGAGCGAGGCGCCGTTGGCGCGGCAGAGCTCCCGGGCAATGTACAGGCCCAGGCCGGTGCCGTGTTCGGAGGTGGTGAAGAACGGCCGGAACAACTGGGCCACCACCGCATCGGGGATGCCGGGGCCGCGATCGATCACGTCGATGACCGGGGCATCGTCGAGCCGGTAGGCGTGCAGGGTGATCCGCGCCGCCTCCCCCGGCAGGTGGCCGTGGCGGCGGGCGTTCTGGACCAGCGCGGTGACGATCTGGTGCAGGTGGCGCGGGTCGATCAGCGCCGGCACCAGCGGCTGCGGCGCGGCCAGCGCGACGTTATCGGTCTCGTCCGGCACGCTCTGCCGGAATTCGTCGATGAAATTGCGCAGGAACCCGACCAGCTCGACGTGCTCGGCGGTCGCGCGCTCGCGCCGCGCCAGGCCCAGCACGCTCTCGACGATGCTGTTGGTGCGCATGCACTGCTGGTGGATGATCTGGACCATCCGGCGGTCGCCGTCGGGCAGGTCGCGCGACTCCTCCAGCAACTGCGCGGCATAGCTGATCGCCGCCAGCGGGTTGCGGATCTCGTGGGCGAGGCTGGCCGAGAACCGGCCCATCGCGGTCAGGGTCAGCGACTCGGCGCGCCGCGAGACCAGCGACGTGTCGTCCAGGAAGATCAGGGTGTCGTCGCCCTTGGCGAACAGCCGCGCGAAGCGGGGCACGACCTCGAACTGGTCGTTGCCCAGCCGCAGCGGGGTGTCGTTGGGCAGGCCGTTGCGCAGCCATTCGCTGAGGCGCAGGGCCAGTTCGGGCGCGGCCTCGACCAGCCGCCCTGTGCCCGCCGCGCCCTCGCCCAGCAGCAGCATCGCGGCCTCGTTCGCCAGCTTGATCTCCGCCTCGCGGTCGACCAGCAGCACCCCGGTGCGCATCCGCCGGATGATCAGCTCGTTGACCTCGGCGAGCCGCACCGCCTCGGCGCCGCGGCGCTCGGCCAGGGCCTCGGTCGCGCGCATCTGCAGGCGCAACTGGTGGGTGAGGGTGGCGATCGCGAGGAAGCTGACCGTGAACATCATCAGCTCGGCCATCGGCCGCGGCGTCTGCTGTTCGATCAGCAGGGTCCACAGATAGGCGGCGCCGAGCCCGGCCGCGGCCAGGACCGCCACCCCGAGGCCCAGCCGCAGCGGCAGCAGCAGCGCGGCCGAGCCGACGTTGAACAGCAGCATCAGGGCCACGCCGGAAGCGGCCGGCGGCACCGCGTGGGCGACGATCGAGGCCACGACGATGTCCACCCCGACCCCGACCAGCGTCGGCGCGAGGGTGGTCCGCGCGCGCCGGGCCTGCAGCAGCAGGACGACCGCCGCGGCCAGGTAGCCGGCGGTGACCACCCCGACCAGCAGTTCGTGATCCTCCCGGGGCTGGAGCGCGGCGACCGGCCCGAAGACCAGCAGCGCCAGCAGCCCGGCTTCCAGCACCCGGTACAGCGCGAACAGGTACAGCTCGCGCCTGGCGTAGTCCTGGGCCGGCGAAGGGGAAGCGTGGGCTGGGCTCAAACGCCGGAATCCATGGGGAAGCTGCCGGGAGTATAGGGGGCGAACCCGCCTGCGCGCCGGTTCGACCATGGTCCGGGCTGGCCCGGACCCGGCGCATCGGCGAGAATAGCAAGCTGTCCGCGCCCCGTTTCGCCGACTCCCGGCGTCCATGGCGGCGCGGCCGACCGCACCCGGTGCGGTTCGCCCTTCCCCGCAGGAACCGACATGAACTTCCACGAATACCAGGCGAAGCAGTTGTTTGCCGAATACGGCATCGCAGTCCCGGCCGGGCGCGTCGCGCGCACCCCGGAGGAGGCCGTCGATGCGGCCAAGGCCATCGGCGGCGATTTCTGGGTCGTCAAGGCCCAGATCCACGCGGGCGGCCGCGGCAAGGCCGGCGGCGTCAAGCTCGCCAAGACCCTCGACGAGGTCCGTGAGTACGCCAAGGGCATGCTCGGCACGAAGATGGCCACCTACCAGTCCGCCGGCGTCGCCCTGCCGGTCGACAGCGTGCTGGTGACCCAGGCCACCGACATCGCGCAGGAGCTGTACCTGTCGGTGCTGGTCGACCGCAGCAGCAAGACCGTCACCTTCATCGCCTCCGCCGACGGCGGCGTCGAGATCGAGAAGACCGCGGTCGAGAATCCCGACGCGATCAAGACCCTGCACGTCAACTACGTCCAGGGCCTGCAGCCGTACCAGTGCCGCGACATGGGCTTCGCGCTCGGCCTCAACGCCAAGCAGGTCGGCCAGCTCACCAAGATCATGCTCGGCCTGTTCCGCCTGTTCAACGAGAAGGACCTGGCGCTGGTCGAGCTCAACCCGCTCGCCATCCTCACCAACGGCGACCTCGCCGTGCTCGACGGCAAGATCAACTCCGACGACAACGCGACCTTCCGCCATCCGGAACTGGCCGCGATGCGCGACATCCGCCAGGAAGACGAGACCGAGGTGCTGGCCAGCCAGCACGACCTCAACTACGTCACCATGGACGGCAACATCGGCTGCATGGTGAACGGCGCCGGCCTCGCGATGGCGACGATGGACGTGATCAAGCTCAACGGCGGCGAGCCTGCGAACTTCCTCGACGTCGGCGGCGGCGCCAACAAGGAGCGCGTGACCGAGGCGTTCAAGCTGATCCTGCGCGACCCGGACGTGAAGGCGATCTTCGTCAACATCTTCGGCGGCATCGTCCGCTGCGACATGATCGCCGAGGGCATCATCGCCGCGGTGAAGGAGGTCGACGTGAAGGTGCCGGTGATCGTGCGCCTGGAAGGCACCAACGTCGAACTGGGCAAGGAGATCCTCAAGAACTCCGGCCTCGCCATCATCCCGGCCGACGACATCAACGACGGCGCCAAGAAGGCCGTCGCGGCGGTCGCCGCCTGATCTTGTGCCCTCTCCCCTCGTGGGAGAGGGTGCCCGAAGGGCGGGAGAGGGGGCGCGACGGTCGACAGGCCGCCGCCCGCACCCTCTCCCCAACCCCTCTCCCATCGAGGGAGAGGGGCTCAAAATCCCAGGATTCCAAACTCATGTCCGTTCTCGTCAACAAGAACACCAAGGTCATCGTCCAGGGCTTCACCGGCCAGCAGGGCACCTTCCACGCGCAGCAGATGCTCGAATACGGCACGAAGGTGGTCGGCGGCGTCACCCCGGGCAAGGGCGGCACCGAGCACATCGGCCTGCCGGTCTTCAACACCGTCGCCGAAGCCGTGAAGGCCACCGGCGCCGACGCCTCGGTCATCTACGTGCCGCCGCCGTTCGCGGCCGACGCGATCATGGAAGCGGCCGACGCCGGCATCAAGGTGATCGTCGCGATCACCGAGGGCATCCCGGTGCTCGACATGCTCCGCGCCAAGAACGCGCTCAAGGGCTATCCGGACGTCGTGCTGATCGGGCCGAACTGCCCGGGCGTGATCACCCCCGGCGAATGCAAGATCGGCATCATGCCGGGCCACATCCACATGCCGGGCAAGATCGGCATCGTCTCGCGCTCGGGCACGCTCACCTACGAAGCCGTGAAGCAGACCACCGACGCCGGCCTCGGCCAGTCGACCTGCATCGGCATCGGCGGCGATCCGATCAACGGCACCAACTTCATCGATGCGCTGAAGCTGTTCCAGGACGATCCGCAGACCGAGGGCATCATCATGGTCGGCGAGATCGGCGGCAGCGCCGAAGAGGAAGCCGCCGAGTTCATCTCGAAGCACGTCACGAAGCCGGTGGTCGGCTTCATCGCCGGCGCCTCGGCCCCGAAGGGCAAGCGCATGGGCCACGCCGGCGCGATCGCCTCCGGCGGCACCGGCACCGCCGAGGGCAAGTTCGCCGCGCTGGAAGCGGCGGGCGTGACCACGGTGAAGTCGCCGGGCGATCTTGGCGCGGCGATCGCCGCGCGCCTCGCGAAATAACGCCAGGCCGCTTCGGCGTTCGCTTCGGAAGGCCGCCCCCGGGCGGCCTTCCGCGTTTCAGGCCGACGGTTGCCACGCGATCGCGTCGCGCCCGGGATCGATCGCGGCGCAGCGCAGCGGCAAGCCCGGCGCCGCCCGGTGCGAGGCAGGCTCTCAAGCCCCGCGACAACCATATTTAGTGTTGACCTCGTTCGGCGTGCCCATTATGTTGTGCCCGTCGATGGTGCCTGCTCCTCGCCTGGAGCGGGCTGAAATGGGAACCCGGTGCGGTGGACGACTTCGGTCCGACGCCAATTCCGGGGCTGCCCCGCAGCGGTAACCGGGAACGACCCGCGTCAATGGCACTGGCTTCGCCCGCAACGGGCCGCCGGGAAGCGACGCGCAGTAGGTGCGACCACGGTCGCGCGCCCGCAAGCCCGAAGACCTGCCTCGACCGGCGCAACTGCGTCGTCTGGCCAACCGTCTCCGCGGGGAGCGCAGGTCGAGGCAGTCCGTGCGCCCTCCCGGGCGGCGCGCCGCATTCGATCCCGTCTTCCGCGTCGACGCAGGCTCGCCCGAGGGGGCGAGGGCCGGTGCCGTCGCGGGCGTCCGATCCGGCCAGTGCGGGCCGGACGGCGTGCGATCCACCGCTTTCGCTTTCTCTCCATTCGCCACCGGGAGAGATGCATGACCACCGAGACCACCCTTCTGGACGCCGTCGAGAGCACGACGCGCGCCATCCCCGCAGCGCCCGCGCCGTCGCCCGCCGTCGCACAGGCCGGCTTCGCCCTGACCCCGCCGCACGCGCCCGGCACCATGACCATCACCAAGCGCGACGGACGGCGCGAGCCGGTCGACGTGGGCAAGATCGTGCGCGCGGTGCAGCGCTGCTGCGAGGGCCTGGACGACATCGATCCGATGCGCGTCGCGCTCAAGACCATCGCCGGCATCTACGACGGTGCGACCACGCGCGAACTCGACGAACTGTCGATCCGCACCGCGGCCGCGTTCACCGCCGACGAACCGCAGTACGCGCGCCTCGCCGCGCGCCTGCTCTCGGGCTGCATCGACAAGGAAGTGGCGGGGCAGGGCGTGCATTCGTTCTCGCAGTCGATCGCGCTGGGCGCGGCGCTGGGCCTGATCAACGACCGCGTGCGCCAGGTCGTCGAAACCCATGCGCGCAAGTTCAACGACGCCATCGACGTCGCGCAGACGCGGCGCTTCGAATACTTCGGCCTGCGCACGCTCTACGACCGCTACCTGCTGCGCCATCCCGTGCGCCGCAGCGTGATCGAGACGCCGCAGCACTTCTTCATGCGCATCGCGGCGTCGCTGACCGACACCCCGGGCGAAGCGCTCGAGCTCTACCGGCTGATGTCGTCGCTGGACTACCTCCCCAGCTCGCCGACGCTGTTCAACGCCGGCACCCGCCACGAGCAACTGTCGTCGTGCTTCCTGCTGGACTCGCCACGCGATTCGCTGGCCGACATCTACGCGCGCTACGGCGACGTCGCGCAACTGTCGAAGTTCTCCGGCGGCATCGGCCAGTCGTATTCGCGCATCCGCTCGCGCGGCGCGCTGATCCGCAGCACCAACGGGCGCAGCAACGGCATCGTGCCGTGGCTGAAGACCCTCGACGCCTCGGTCGCGGCGGTGAACCAGGGCGGCAAGCGCAAGGGCGCGGCCTGCATCTACCTCGAAACCTGGCACGCGGACATCGAGGAGTTCCTCGAACTGCGCGACAACACCGGCGACGAGATGCGCCGCACCCACAACCTCAATCTCGCCAACTGGGTGCCGGACCTGTTCATGCGTCGGGTCGAGGCCGACGGCGACTGGTCGCTGTTCGATCCTAACCGTGTCCCCGAGTTCGTCGACCTCTGGGGCGAAGCCTTCGAGCAGGCCTACACGCAGGCCGAGCGGCAGGGCCTGGCCGCGCGCACGGTCAAGGCCAGGGAGCTGTACGCGCGGATGATGAAGGTGCTCGGCGAGACCGGCAACGGCTGGATGACCTTCAAGGACGCGTCGAACCGCACCTGCAACCAGGTCGGCCCCGGCCGCACCGTGCACCTGTCGAACCTGTGCACCGAGATCCTGGAAGTCACCTCGGCGGAGGAAACCGCGGTGTGCAACCTCGGTTCGGTGAATCTCTCCCAGCACGTCGCGGAAGACGAACGCGGCGCCGCGTACTTCGACTTCGACAAGCTCGCCGAGACCGTGCGCGTGGCCGTGCGCCAGCTCGACCGCGTGATCGACCTCAACTTCTATCCGATCGAATCCGCGCGCCGCTCCAACCTGCGCTGGCGGCCGGTCGGACTGGGGGTGATGGGCCTGCAGGACGTGTTCTTCCGCATGCGCCTGCCGTTCGATTCGGCCGAGGCGCTGGCGCTGTCGACGCGCATCGCCGAGCGCATCTACCTGCATGCGCTGGAGACCTCCTGCGAACTGGCCGAGCGCCACGGCGCGCATCCGGCCTACGCGGACACCCGCGCCGCGCTCGGCGCGCTGCAGTTCGACCTGTGGGGCACGACACCGTCGGAGCAGGCGGCCTGGGCCGCGCTGAAGTCGCGCGTCGCCGCGCACGGCCTGCGCAATGCGCTGCTGATCGCGATCGCGCCGACGGCGACGATCGCGTCCATCGCCGGCTGCTACGAGTGCATCGAGCCGCAGGTGAGCAACCTGTTCAAGCGCGAGACGCTGTCGGGCGATTTCCTGCAGATCAACCGCTATCTGGTGTGGGAACTCAAGCGCCTGGGGTTGTGGACCGAGGCCACCCGCGACGCGATCAAGCTCGCCGAAGGCTCGGTGCAGGGCATCGACGGCCTTCCGGACGTGCTGAAGTCGGTGTATCGCACCGCGTGGGAGCTGCCGCAGAAGGCGCTGATCGACCTCGCCGCCGCGCGCGGGCCGTACATCGACCAGTCGCAGTCGCTGAACCTGTTCATGGAAAGCCCGAACATCGGCCGCCTGTCGTCGATGTACATGTACGCCTGGAAGGCGGGGCTGAAGACGACCTACTACCTGCGCTCGCGCCCGGCGACGCGCATCGCCAAGGCCACCGTCGCCGCGCAGCCGGCCTACACCCCGCAGGAGGCGCTGGCCTGCTCGCTGGAGAACCCGGAGGCCTGCGAGGCCTGCCAGTAGCGCTTCGCGCCCTGCCGTGCGCCTTCCCCCGCGTGCGGGGAAGGCCGGGATGAGGGCGTCGATCCGCATCCATTCCGCCACCTCACTCCCGGCCCGCTACCTCCCACCCCATCCCTCTGCCCCCACCCCAACCCTCCCCCGCGCGCGGGGGCGGGAGAGGAATTCCCCCATGACCACGCCCCATCTGCTCGATCCCGGCTTCGCGCTCACCCTGCGGCCGATGCGCTACCCGGCCTTCTACGAGATGTATCGCGACGCGATCCGCAACACCTGGACGGTGGAGGAGATCGATTTCGGCATCGACCTCAACGACCTCCAGCACAAACTGGCACCGGCCGATCGCCACCTGATCGAGCGCCTGGTCGCGTTCTTCGCGACCGGCGACAGCATCGTCGCCAACAACCTCGTGCTCAACCTGTACCGGCACGTCAACGCGCCGGAAGCGCGGATGTACCTGTCGCGCCAGTTGTACGAGGAAGCGCTGCACGTGCAGTTCTACCTCACCCTGCTCGACGCCTACATCCCCGACCCGCAGCGTCGCAACGCGGCCTTCGCCGCGATCGAGACCATCCCGTCGATCCGCGCCAAGGCCGATTTCTGCTTCCGCTGGATGGATTCGGTGCAGTCGCTCGACCGGCTCGACACCCGCGAACAGCGACGGCGGTTCCTGCTCAACCTGATCTGCTTCGCCTGCTGCATCGAGGGGCTGTTCTTCTTCGCCGCGTTCGCCTACGTCTGGTTCCTGCGTTCGCGCGGCCTGCTGCCCGGCCTCGCCGCGGGCACCAACTGGGTGTTCCGCGACGAATCCGGGCACATGGCCTTCGCCTTCGAGGTCATCCGCACCGCGCGCCAGGAGGATCCCGGCCTGTTCGACGCCGGCCTGGAGCGCGACGTGCGCCGGATGCTGCACGAGGCGATCGAGGTCGAAGCCGCGTTCGCGGACGACGTGCTGTCCGGGGGGGTGAACGGGCTTTCGCCCGCCGAGATGCAGCAGTACCTGCGCTACGTCGCCGACCAGCGGCTGGCCGCGCTGGGGCTGGCGCCGGAGTTCGGCGCGAAGAACCCGTTCCCGTTCCTCGACCTGCAGGACGTGCAGGAGCTGACCAACTTCTTCGAGCGCCGGGTCTCGGCCTACCAGGTCGGCGTCAGCGGCGCGGTGGCGTTCGACGATGCGTTCTGAGCGATGACGGGCGGCCCCCACCCCAATCCTCCCCGCAGGCGGGGGAGGGGTGGGGAAGGAGCGCTGTTGCACGACATTGCAGCGCGGCGTTTCCCGACATCCGAACGGCTCGCAAGCGGTTTCACTGTTCCGATCGTGGCGAGACCTCGGAGCATGGGCATGCGGGAAGGCCAGAAACGCGATGCCGCGCGTGGGTTGCGTCGACACATGACTGACGCCGAGCAGAAGCGCCGGCGGCATCCCCGATGCAGGCAACGGGCGGGGCATCGTTTCCGGCGGCAATGCCCGGTCGGCCCATGCATCGTCGATTTCGTCTGCCTGGAAAGGCGTCTCGTCGTCGAAGTCGACGGCGGCCAGCACGCTGGATCGGCGCGCGATCCGAGGCGCGATGGCTGGCTGGGTGGCAGGCTTTCTCGTCCTGCGTTTCTGGAATAATGCGGTTCTGGAACAGATCGAAGGCGTATGCGGCATGATCCTGGAATCGCTGTCGAAGCTCCCCCATTCCGGCCTTTGCCCGCAGGCGGGGGAGGGTGACATGCCGCTGCGCGCCGGCAGGCGCGGAGGTGTCGCATGAGCATGGGTTCGCTGCGGATCGCCCTCGCCCAGTTCGATTTCCCGGTCGGCGCCGTGCGCGGCAACGCGGCGCGGATCGCGGAGATGATCGCGTTCGCGCGGGACGAGTTCGACGCCGACATCGTGCTGTTCCCGGAGCTGTCGCTGTCGGGCTACCCGCCGGAAGACCTGCTGATGCGCCCGAGTTTCCTGCGCGACTGCGCCACGGCCATCGAGGAGGTCGCCCGGGCGGCGACCGGCATCGTGGCGGTCGTCGGCTGGCCCGAGGCCGCCGGCAGCGTGGTCTACAACGCCGCCAGCGTGCTCCGCGACGGCGCCGTCGAACGCACCTACCGCAAGCGCGAACTGCCGAACTACGCGGTGTTCGACGAGCGCCGCTACTTCGACGTCGATCCGGACCGCGAGGACTGCGTGTTCGAGGTCGGGGGCGTGCCGGTCGGCCTCGTCATCTGCGAGGACCTGTGGTTCGCCGAGCCCATCGCGAGCACCGTGCGCAGCGGCGCCGAACTCGTGCTGGTGCCGAACGCCTCGCCGTTCGAGCGCGACAAGCACGCCCAGCGCGACGCCCTGCTGGCGCAGCGCACCACCGAGACCGGCGCGGCGATCGCCTACCTCAACGTCGTCGGCGGCCAGGACGCGCTGGTGTTCGACGGCGCTTCGGTGGTCGCCGACGCCGACGGCACCGTGCACCCGGCCGCGGCGGCGTTCACCGACCAGTGGCTGGTCGTCGACTACGACGTCGCCGCGCGCGCGTTCGCGCCGGTGCGCTGGATGGACGACGGCGACGAGAGCCGCGATGCGCTGGCGTGGCGGGCGATCGTCCGCGGCCTGCAGGACTACTGCCGCAAGAACGGCTTTTCCGACGTCTGGCTGGGCCTGTCCGGCGGCATCGATTCGGCGCTGGTGCTGGCGCTGGCGGTCGATGCGCTGGGCGCGGAGCACGTCACCGCGGTGCGGCTGCCGTCGCGCTACACCGCCGGGCTGTCGAACGACCTCGCCGACGAGCAGTGCCGCGCGCTCGGCGTGAAGCTGCTGGCGGTGCCGATCGAGAAACCGTTCCAGGGCTACCTCGACGCGCTCGCGGAGACCTTCGCCGGCAAGCCGGTGGACGTGACCGAGGAAAACCTCCAGTCGCGCTGCCGCGGCGCGATCCTGATGGCGCTGGCCAACAAGTTCGGCGGCCTGCTGCTGACCACCGGCAACAAGAGCGAGTACGCGGTCGGCTACGCCACCATCTACGGCGACATGTGCGGCGGCTATGCGCCGATCAAGGACCTGTACAAGACCGAGGTGTTCGCGCTGTCGAAGTGGCGCAACACCGTGGGCGGCGCACCGGCCGGGTCGTCGGGCGGGGTGATCCCGCCGGCGGTGATCTCGCGCCCGCCCACCGCCGAACTGCGCGAGAACCAGAAGGACGAGGACTCGCTGCCGCCGTACGACGTGCTCGACGGCATCCTGTTCCGGCACATCGACCAGGAGCAGTCCCGCGACGAGATCGTCCGCGCCGGCTTCGACGCCGCGACCGTGGACCGCGTGCTGCGGCTGGTGCGGATTTCGGAGTGGAAGCGGCACCAGGCCGCGCCGGGCCCGAAGATCTCGCGACGCGCGTTCGGCCGCGAGCGGCGCTATCCGATCACCAACGGCTATTCGGCCTAGGGCGGGCCCCGGCCCGCCGTCTTCCGCCACCTTCGCGCCGCATGCGCTGGTACACCGCCGACTTCGATGCGCTGTCCTGGCACGACGTCAGCGTGCACGGCCTGCGCATCGTCGAGGGCGCGCACGGCGTCGCCGAGCTGCAGCTCGACATCGACTTCATCCTCGAATGGGTCGACGCGGGGCACGGCGGCGTCCGCTTCCGCGTCGCCCAGGCGATGCTGCAGTTCCACGAGGTCTCCGGCCTGCGGCTGGCGCTGGACTACGTCGCCTGCAGCGCGGGCACGACCCCGTTCTCGATCGATGCGATCCGGCGCGAACCGCTGCGGCCGCCGGCGGACGGTGCGGGCGAGGCCGGTGCGGACGGGGCCAACGACTATGGCCCGTGGCGCTGGCGGATCGAGGTGAACTGGCCGGAAGGCTTCCTCGATTTCGAGGCGTCCGGCTTCAGCCAGTGGCTGGTCGGCGACCCGCGGGACCAGGACGCGCCGTCGCTGGCGTCGTCGGAACGGCTGTGACCGCCGCCGGCCGCGGACACGGAAAAGCCGCCTTTCGGCGGCTTTTCCGGGGATCCGGCGGGGCGTTCAGCGCCGCGGTTCGTTGTCCAGCGCCGAGCGCTCACGGGCGAACGGATTGAGCTTGCGCACCAGCCACGGATAGTCCGGCCAGCTCTTCTGGTCCGCCAGCCACGGGTGCTGCGGATCGCGCTGGCGCAGGGCGTCGCGCGCGCCGTCGGCGAGGGCCGTGTTGCCGAGCTTGGTGTAGGCCTCGGCCATCACCGCGATGCCGTCGCTGTCGTAGGCGCTGTCCGGATAGGTCTCGCGCATGTACTGGGCGCGCTCGACCGCCGCCACCCACGCGGTCCGGCGCAGGTAGTACAGCGCGGTCTCGATCTCGTGGCGGGCGAACAGGTCGCGCAGCGCCAGCATGCGCTTGGCCGCGTCCTCGGCGTAGCGCGAATTCGGATAGCGCTCGGTGACGATCTTGAAGTCGTTGTAGGCCTGCTGCGGGGTGGCGAGGTCGCGGCGGCTGGCGTCCAGCTTCCACACCCGCTGCAGGAACACCGTGTCGCGGCTGGAGTTGACCAGCCCGCGCAGGTAGTAGAGATAGGCCGCGTTGCGGTGGGTCGGGTAGGTGCGCAGGAAGCGGTCGATGGTGGAGATCGCGTCCTCGTTGGCGCCCTGCTTGAACTGGGCGTACGCCGTTTCCATCAGCGCCTGCTCGGTGTACGGGCCGTACGGGTACTGGGCGACCAGGCGCTTGAAGTTCTGCACGGCGTTGTCGTAGTTGCCGTTGCGGATCGACTTCTGGCCCTTGGCGTAGAGCTCGGCGGCCGGCGTGTTCTCGTCGACCTTGTCGCCCTTCAGGCCGTTCTTGAGCCGGGCGCAGCCGGACGTGCCGAACGCGAGGAGGACCACCAGCAGCAGGACAGGACGCAGGAGGGCGGGGAACGACGGGCGGCGAAGGAGCATGCGGGCTGCTGCGGTGCGGGACGAGCGGGCGATAATAGCAGCCCGGGCCGCCGAGCCCCCTTAACCGGGCGAAACCGCGCCCGCAGGAGCCGCCATGTCCGCATCCATGCCCCCGACGCCCCCGGAGACGCGCACCGCGCAGGTGCCGGACGTCGCCGCCGGGCGCCGGTTCGACGCCGTGCTCGCGGAACTGTTCCCCGAGTACTCGCGCTCGCGGCTGGCGGAATGGATCAAGTCCGGCGACGCCCGCCTGGACGGCCGCGAGGTCCGGCCGCGCGACCCGGTCCGGGGCGGCGAGACGGTGAGCCTGACCGCGGTGCTGGAGATCCAGACCCGGTCCGAGCCCGAGGACATCGCGCTGGACGTCCTGCACGAGGACGAACACGTGTTCGTGCTGGACAAGCCGGCCGGGCTGGTGGTGCATCCGGGCGCCGGCAACCCGGCGGGCACCCTGGTCAACGCACTGCTCCACCGCGACCCCGCGCTGGCGGCGCTGCCGCGGGCGGGCATCGTCCATCGCCTGGACAAGGACACCTCGGGGGTGATGGTGGTGGCGCGGACCCTGCCGGCGCACACCGCGCTGGTCGAGCAACTGTCGGCGCGCGAGGTCCATCGCCAGTACCTGGCGGTGGTGGTCGGCGCGCTGGTGTCCGGCGGCACGGTGAACGCGCCGATCGACCGCCACCCGCGCGACCGCCTGCGCCAGGCGGTGCGCGAGGACGGCCGCGAGGCCGTGACCCACTACCGCCTGCGCGAGCGCTTCCGCGCCCACACCCTGCTGGAGTGCCGGCTGGAGACCGGTCGCACCCACCAGATCCGCGTCCACATGGCGCACATCAAGCACCCGATCGTCGGCGACCCGCTGTACGGCGGGCCGCTGAAGCTGCCGAAACAGGCGACCGACGACCTGGTCGCCGGGCTGCGCGGGTTCCGCCGGCAGGCCCTGCACGCCGAGGTGCTGGCGTTCGCCCACCCGATCAGCGGCGCACCGGTCCGCTGCGCCGCGCCGATGCCGGCCGACATGCAGGCGCTGGTCGCGGCCCTGCGCGAGGACAGCCGCGAGGCCGGGGAACGCGCCCGGTGAGCGGCGCGCCGACCACCGGCCCGTTCCTGCCCGCCGACTGGCCGGCGCCGCCCGGCGTCCGCGCCTTCACCACCCTGCGCCACGGCGCGGGGGGCTCGCGGGCGCCGTTCGACACCTTCAACCTCGGCAACCGCACCGCCGCGGACGGCGACGACCCGGCCACGGTCGAGGCCAACCGCGCCGAGCTGGTCCGCCTCGCCGGCCTGCCGGCCGCGCCGCACTGGCTGAAGCAGGTCCACGGCACCGAGGTGGTACGGGTGGCGGGCCCGGGCGACGGCCGCGAACCGACCGCCGACGCCGCGGTCACCGCGGTCCCGGGCACGGTGCTTGCGATCCTCACCGCCGACTGCCTGCCGGTGGTGTTCGCATCCGAGGCCGGCGACGAGATCGGCGCCGCCCACGCCGGCTGGCCCGGGCTGTCGGCGGGCATGCTGGAGGCGACCGTCGCCGCGATGCGCACGCCGCCGACGCGGCTGGTCGCGTGGATCGGCCCGTGCGCGGGCCCGCAGCGCTACGAGATCGGCGCCGAGGTGCGCGACCGCTTCCTGGCCCACGACGCCGAAGCCGCGCGCGCGTTCGTGCCGACCCGGCCCGGGCACTGGCGGGTCGATTTGCCGGCCATCGCGCGGATGCGGCTGGCGCAGGTCGGCGTGACCCGGGTCCACGGCGGCGACCTGTGCACGCTGTCCGACCCGGCGCGGTTCTTCTCGCACCGTCGCGACGCCCGCAGCGGACGGATGGCGACGCTGGCCCGGATCGACCCCGCATGACGGCCGCGGGCCGCGATCCGCTGTTCCGCAGGCTGCTCGGCGCGGCGGCGTTCGACGCCCTGCCGGCGCCGCTGCGCCGGCTGCATCTGCACCGTGGGGCCGCGCTGTGGCGCGGCGAAGTCGTCGTCGTGCGCGGGCGCAGCGCGCTGGCGCGCCTGTGCGCCTGGGCCACGCGCCTGCCGCCGGCGGGCGCCGGGCCGATCGCGGTCGAGATCGTCGCCGGCGACGACGGCCGCGAACGCTGGACGCGCCATGTCGCCGGACACGCGATGCGTTCGCGGCTGCGCGCGGTCGACGGCCTGCTCCACGAGCGCCTGGGGCCGGTCGATTTCCGCTTCCGGCTCGACAGCCGCGACGCCGACATCGTCTGGGCCGTGCGCGGCGTGCGCGTGTTCGGGGTGCTGCCGCTGCCGGCGTCGTGGTTCGCGCAGGTCCGGGCGCGCGAGTCCGCCGACGGCGAGCGCTACCGGTTCGAGGTGGTCGCGGCGCTGCCGCTGGCCGGTCCGCTGGTGCATTACCGCGGCTGGCTGGCGGTCGAACGCGCATGACCGACGCCGTGCCCGCGATGCGCGCCGTGATCGTCTTCGACGGCGTCTGCGTGCTGTGCAACGGCTGGGTGCGCTTCCTGCTCCGCCACGATCGCGCCGGGCGCTACCGCTTCGCGGCGATGCAGGGCGAGGCCGGTCGCGCCCTGCTCGCGTCGCACGGCCTCGACCCGGACGATCCGTCGTCCTTCCTCCTGATCGAATACGACCGCGGCCCGCAGCCGCGGGTCGCGACCGACAGCGACGCCGTGCGCCGGGTGCTGGTGGGCCTCGGCGGCGTGTGGACGCTCGCGTGGCTGTCCGCGCTGGTTCCGGCCTTCGTCCGCGATCCGCTGTACCGGCTGGTCGCGCGCCACCGCTACCGCTGGTTCGGGCGCCACGACGCCTGCAGCGTGCCCGCAGCGGAAGAGCGCTGGCGTTTCCTCTGAACGGTTGCGCCGGCGATGTCGGCGTCCCGGATCAGGCCTCGCGCAGGGTCGCCGCGATCGCGAAGCCGTCGAGCGCGGCCATGAATTCCTCCAGCGTGAACACGTCCAGGCACGGACCGGCGCCGCTGCCGGGGAGCGCGCCGCGCGCGAGCTTGCGCGCAAGCACGATCGCCGCGGTGGCAGGGATCTGCGGACCGTCGCCGGCGCGGGCGACCAGCGTCCATGCCAGCGACAGCGGCGCGCCGTCGTGGCCGCGGCCGCGCATCGCCACGTGCAGGAAACCGGTGTCGCTGCCGGTGTCCTGCCACCATCGGCTCATCGCGAACAGCGGCCGCGCGAACGGCGTCATCGACGGCAGCAGCCGCGCGCGCACCAGCCAGCTCGACAGCCACAGGCCGAAGTGCATCCGGCGCAGTTCCAGGCCGGCGCGGAAATCGACCGTGCGCAATTGCGGATGGCGCGCGGGCAGCACGTCGAGGTCCGGCACGTCGCAGCGCGCGACCCAGCGCGCGCCCACGCCGTCCACGCGCAGCCGGCGCAGCGACTGCCAGCCGTGCGCGGTGCGCCACGCGCCGTCGCGCAGGATGCGGAAGGGCTTGCCGACGTAGCCGAGGATCGCCAGCGTGGTCGCCCAGCCGCGCGGCGTGCGGTTGCCCGGCGCGATCGACGCTTCGACGTGCTCCAGCGCGGCGAAACGATCGAGGTGCGCCGCGATCACGGCGCCGGTGAGCCCGGGGACGCTGCTCGCGCCGGACACGACCCGGCGTCCCGCGTCGCGGGCGACGCCGTCGAGCGCATCGATGCCGGCGACGTAGGCGCGCGCGTCGGCGAGATCGACCACGTGCGCGCCCGCCGCCAGCGCGGCGCGGGCGACCGCATGGTCGCGCGCCTGGAACGGGCCGGCGGTGTCGATCACGAGGTCCGGCGCGAGCGCGGCGAGCTCGGTCGCGAACGTCGCCGAGGCGGTGTCGAGCGCGGCGGCCAGCACGGTCGCGCGCGGGTCGCGGAGCTCCGCGACCAGGCGTTCGGCGCTGGCGCGATGCCGCCCGGCGACGATCACGGTCAGGCCGGCGTCGCCGGCGAGCGTGCGGGAAATGCGGCTGCCGAACAGGCCGTAGCCGCCCAGGATGACGATGCGCATGCGCCGCATGTTACCGGCCGGGACGCCGCGACCGGGTGCGGGCCGGGGCCGGCAGGCCGCGCCGGCGGACGGTGCGCCGCCGCAGGTGGGGCGTCCCGCAAACGCCGGGATGCGAAGCGTGCGCCGTCGCCCGCACGGGGCGGCCAGAACCGGATTTGACCGGCGTCAACGCCCCGCCGCCCGGCGGGGCTTGGAATCGAAGGGCGGGCCCCAATCTCAGGGGGCATCGCGGCCCGGCCGCCCCTTTTTTTCCGGAGTCCCCGCCATGCGCATGGACAAACTCACCTCGCGGTTCCAGCAGGCCCTCGCCGACGCCCAGTCGCTGGCGGTCGGTCGCGACCACAACGTCATCGAACCCGCGCACCTGCTGACCGCGCTGCTCGACCAGCCCGGCGGCGGCACCCGGCCGCTGCTGGCGCAGGCCGGGGTCAACGTGCCGGCGTTGCGCGAACGCCTCGGCGAAGCGCTGGAGAAGCTGCCGAAGGTTTCCGGCCAGGCCGGCAGCGTCAACGTCGGCAACGACCTCGCGCGCCTGCTCAACGTCACCGACAAGCTCGCGCAGCAGCGCGGCGACGCCTTCATCGCCAGCGAACTGTTCGTCCTGGCGGCGCTGGAGGACGGTGGCGACGCCGGCCGCGCGCTCAAGGCCGCGGGCGCGAACAAGGCGAAGCTCGAAGCCGCCATCGACGCCATGCGCGGCGGCGAGAAGGTGCAGAGCGAGAACGCCGAGGACCAGCGCCAGGCGCTGGAGAAATACTGCATCGACCTCACCGCGCGCGCCGAGTCGGGCAAGCTCGATCCGGTGATCGGCCGCGACGAGGAGATCCGCCGCACCGTGCAGGTGCTGCAGCGGCGCACCAAGAACAACCCGGTGCTGATCGGCGAACCCGGCGTGGGCAAGACCGCGATCGTCGAAGGCCTCGCCCAACGCATCGTCAACGGCGAAGTCCCGGAGGGCCTGCGCGGCAAGCGCGTGCTCTCGCTGGACATGGGCGCGCTGATCGCCGGCGCCAAGTTCCGCGGCGAATTCGAGGAGCGGCTCAAGGCCGTGCTCAACGACCTCGCCAAGAACGAGGGCCAGATCATCCTGTTCATCGACGAACTGCACACGATGGTCGGCGCGGGGAAAGCGGAAGGGGCGATGGACGCCGGCAACATGCTCAAGCCGGCGCTGGCCCGCGGCGAGCTGCACTGCATCGGCGCGACCACGCTGGACGAGTACCGCAAGTACGTCGAGAAGGACGCCGCCCTCGAAAGAAGGTTCCAGAAGGTGTTCGTCGGCGAGCCGAGCGTGGAGGACACGATCGCGATCCTGCGCGGCCTGAAGGAGAAGTACGCCGTGCACCACGGGGTCGAGATCACCGACCCGGCGATCGTCGCCGCGGCCACGCTGTCGCATCGCTACATCGCCGACCGGCAGTTGCCCGACAAGGCCATCGACCTGATGGACGAGGCCGCGTCGCGGATCCGCATGGAGATCGACAGCAAGCCCGAGGAACTCGACCGCAAGGAGCGCCGCCTGATCCAGCTCAAGATCCAGCGCGAGGCGCTGAAGAAGGAGAAGGACGAGGCGTCGAAGCAGCGCCTGGCCGACCTCGAGACCGAGATCGCCTCGCTCGAGCGCGCGTTCAACGACCTCGAGGAAATCTGGAAGGCCGAGAAGGCGGCGGTGCAGGGCACCACCAAGGTCAAGGAGCAGATCGAGGCCGCGAAGCTCGAGCTCGAAGCCGCGCAGCGCCGCCAGGACTACGCGAAGATGAGCGAGATCCAGTACGGCCGCATCCCCGAGCTGGAGAAGCAGTTGCAGGCCGCGCAGGCGGCCGAGACCCAGGGCTTCCAGTTGCTGCAGGACAAGGTCACCGACGAGGAGATCGCCGAGGTCGTCTCGCGCTGGACCGGCATCCCGGTGTCGAAGATGCTCGAGGGCGAGCGCGACAAGCTGCTGAAGATGGAGGGCGCGCTGCACGGCCGCGTGGTCGGCCAGGAAGAGGCGATCAAGGTCGTCTCCGATGCCGTGCGCCGCTCGCGCGCGGGCCTGAGCGATCCCAACCGGCCGAGCGGCTCGTTCCTGTTCCTCGGCCCGACCGGCGTGGGCAAGACCGAACTGTGCAAGGCGCTGGCCGAATTCCTGTTCGACTCCGCCGACGCGATGATCCGCATCGACATGAGCGAGTTCATGGAGAAGCATGCGGTGTCGCGGCTGGTCGGCGCGCCCCCGGGCTACGTCGGCTACGAGGAAGGCGGCTATCTCACCGAGGCGGTGCGGCGCCGTCCGTACAGCGTGATCCTGCTCGACGAGGTCGAGAAGGCGCATCCGGACGTGTTCAACATCCTGCTGCAGGTGCTGGACGACGGTCGCCTGACCGACGGGCAGGGCCGCACGGTCGATTTCCGCAACACCGTGATCGTGATGACCTCGAACCTCGGTTCGCAGCTCATCCAGGAGCTGTCCGCGGACGACACGCCCGAGGGCTACACCAAGATGAAGGCGATGGTCATGGGCGTGGTGCAGGCGCACTTCCGGCCCGAGTTCATCAACCGGCTCGACGACATCGTGGTGTTCCATCCGCTGGACAAGGCGCAGATCCGCGAGATCGCGAAGATCCAGTTGCGCGGGCTGGAGAAGCGGCTGGCCGAGCGCGGCATCCGCCTGGAACTGGCGGAGAAGGCGCTGGATTTCCTCGGCAACGTCGGTTTCGATCCGGTCTACGGCGCGCGCCCGCTCAAGCGCGCGATCCAGCAGCAGATCGAGAATCCGCTGGCGCAGAAGATCCTCGCCGGCGACTACGGCAACGGCGATGTGGTCCGCGTCGACGCCGAGGGCGGGCGGCTGGTGTTCGGCAAGGCCTGACCGCAGGCGGCCTCAGGCCGCGTCGGGCGCGTCCCCGGCGCGGCCTTCCAGCGCCGCCACCCGCGCCTCCAGCGCTTCGATCCGCGCCAGCAGCGCGTCGACCGTGTCGTCGTCGCGGGCACGGGCCGGCGACGCGTCCGCGCCGCGCTCGGGCATCGCCGGTTCGCCGCACAGCAGGTGGGCGTAGCGGTCCTCGCGCTGGCCGTGCGCGCGCGGCAGCAGGCGCACCAGCGGCGCGTCGCGCTCGGCCAGGCGTTCGAGCGCGTGGCGCACGTCGTCCACGCCGGCGAAGCGATGCAGCCGCTCGCTGCGCGCGAGCAGTTCGTGCAGGGTCTGCGGGCCGCGCAGCAGCAGCAGCGCGATCAGCGCGGTCTGCGCCGGGGTCAGGTCGTAGACGCGTTCGAGCTTGTGCTGGTAGCGCTCGGCGCGCGCGCCGTATTCCGACTTCACGAGCCCGCGCGGTTCCATCTGGCGCAGGGCGTGGCCGACCTCGCCGGGGTCGAACTGGGTGACCGGCTCGCGCGCGGTCTTCTGGTTGCAGGCCAGCACGATGTTGTTGACGGTCAGCGGGTACACGTCCGGCGTGGTCGCGGCCTTCTCGGCCAGGCTGCCGAGGATGCGCGCCTCGACCGGCGTGAGCTGCGGCGGCAGCGGGGCGGTGTCGGCGTCGGACGGGTTCTGCATGGCGGTATCGTGCGGATCGGGCGAAGTCCCCGATTCTAGCGGCATCGCCGGCGTCGCCGCCGCGTCGCGCGGCCGCTCGGGCTTCGTTCATGCGCGCCGCCGCAGCCTGTGTCCACCCGATCACCCGCTGCCCGTCGCAGCAAGGAGCCTCCCATGCGCAACGTCCGCCTCGGCGCCCTGGCCCTGTGCCTCGCCCTCGCGTCCGCGCCGGCCATGGCCGCCGGCGACACCACCTGCAAGATGCGCTACCAGCTCTCGGGCTGGTCCGCGTTCTACAAGACCTCCAGCGGCACCGGCACGGTCACCTGCAGCAACGGCCAGAGCATGAACGTGAAGATCGTCGCCAAGGGCGGCGGCCTGACCGTCGGCAAGTACCGCATCGACGACGGTTTCGGCGAATTCGCCAACGTCTCCGACATCCGCGAGATCCTCGGCAGCTACGCCACCGCCGAGGCCCACGCCGCGGCCGAGAAGAGCGCTTCCGCGCAGGCCATGACCAACGGCGACGTGTCGCTGGCGCTGTCGGGCAAGGGCGAGGGCTGGTCGCTCGGCGTCGCCTTCAGCAAGTTCACGATCTCGCGGCGCTGAGCCGTCGCGCCGCCCCTCCTTTCCGGCAACCCTCTCTCTCCCCCCTCGACGGACCGCGACGCCGACCGTCTCCCCAGCGGTTTCCCCCACGGCATCGCGACCTCGCGCCCCGGCTTCGGCCGGGGCTTTTTTTCGTCCGCGATTCGGGGTCGCGCTGCTCCGTGCGGGCGCTTCCGTGCGGGCGCTTCCGCGTGGCCGCCTGCGTTCGCGGTCAGCCCGCCGGCGGCAGTTGTCCGTGCCGGTATTCGGGCATCGCCGCGATCATCTCGCCCAGCGAATGCGCCAGCGCGTGTTCGGCGAGCAGCGCGGCGTCGGCGCCGCGCTGCAGCAGGTGCTTCACCGCGGCCTCGCTGTGCGCGCGCGCCAGCACCGGCACCGGATGCGGGCCGGCCTTGAGCCGCTGCACGACCTTGCCGGCCTCCAGCGCATCGGGGATGGTCAGCACCGCCAGCGACGCGTCCAGCGGCATCGCCTCGGCCAGCACGTCGTCGTCGGCGGCGTTGCCGCGGACCGCGACGTAGCCGGCGGCGCGGGCGTTGATCACGCGGTCGCCGTCGGTATCGATCACCAGGAACGGGATGGCGGCGCGCTGCAGCACCTCGGCCAGCTTGGTGCCGACCTGGCCGTAGCCGACCAGCAGCACGTGGCCTTTCGGCGGCCGCTGCGCGGTGGCGGCCGGGGCTTTCGGGTCGGTCGTCCGCCGCGCCATCGCCGCGACCAGCAGCGGATTGAGCATGATCGAGAGGATCGCACCGGCCAGGATCAGGTCGCGGGCGTGTTCGGACAGCACGCCCAGCGCCACGCCGAGCCCGGCCAGGATGAAGGAGAACTCGCCGATCTGCGCCAGGCTGGCGGCGATGGTCAGCGCGACCTGGTTCGGCCGGCCCAGCAGGCGGACCACCGCCCAGGCCGCGATCGACTTGCCGATGACGATGATTCCCAGCGTCTCCAGCACCTGCAGCGGGTGTTCGAGCAGGATGTGCGGGTCGAACAGCATGCCGACCGAGACGAAGAACAGCACCGCGAACGCGTCGCGCAGCGGCAGCGAATCCTCGGCGGCCTTGTGTCCGAACGGCGATTCGTTGAGCAGCATGCCGGCGAAGAACGCGCCCAGCGCGAACGACACCCCGAACAGCGAGGCCGCGCCGAAGGCGACGCCGGTCGCGCTGGCCAGCACGAACAGGGTGAACAGTTCGCGCGAGCCGGTGCCGGCCACCCGCTCCAGCAGCCACGGCAGCACGCGGCGGCCGACCAGCAGCATCAGCGCGACGAACGCGCCGACCTTGGCGAAGGTGGTCAGCAGCGCGCCGGCCAGGCTGCCTCCGTCGCCCCCGTCGCCGCCCCCGGCGAGCGCCGGCACCAGCACCAGCGCCAGCACCATCGCCAGGTCCTCGACCACCAGCCAGCCCACCGCGATCCGGCCGCGGTCGGTGTCGAGCAGGCGCACCGATTCCAGCGCGCGCAGCAGCACCACCGTGCTCGCCACCGACAGCGACAGGCCGAACAGCAGGCCCTCGGCGTCGGTCCAGCCCAGCCGCGTGCCGAGGAACCAGCCCATCGCGGTGGCCGCCGCCATCTGCACCAGCGCGCCGGGCACCGCGATCCGCCGCACCGACATCAGGTCGCGCAGGGAGAAGTGCAAGCCGACGCCGAACATCAGCAGGATCACGCCGATCTCGGCCAACTGCGGCGCCAGGGTCTGGTCGCCGACGAAGCCGGGCGTGTACGGGCCGGCGATCACGCCGGCGAGGAGATAACCGACGATCGGCGACAGGCGCAGGCGATGCGCCAGCAGGCCGAGGAAGAAGGCGAGCACGAAGCCCGCGCAGAGCATGGCGATCAGCGAGGTGTGATGGGGCATGGGTTCAACTATACGGAACCGTTCAGCCATTGCCTGTCTGCGCATTCAGCCGCAGCGCCGGCGCGCCTGCGCGGCCCGGGCCGGTGCGGCCCGGCTTTGCTGCTGTGCAGAATGACAGCCCCCCGGCGGCCCACTACAGTCCGATCGCCATTCGGCACCGTATTGAAACAGGCGTGGAACGGCCCCGGCGGGGTCGGCGGCGGTCCGGAGCGGCGTTCCCTTTCATTTTCATTGATCGAAATCGACTCCCAGGAGGGGCGGATGAATCGTCGGACGTGGGCGCGCCTGTTGGCGACCCTGATGCTGTGCCTGAGCGCGCTGGTCGCCAACGCGCAATCGACCTACACCCAGACCAAGTACCCGATCGTGCTGGTGCACGGCCTGCTCGGGTTCGATTCGATCCTCGGCGTCTACGACTACTGGTACGGCATCGGCGACGAGCTGAAGGCCGGCGGCGCCCGGGTCTACACCGCCAGCGTCTCGGCCAGCAACTACACCGAGGTCCGCGGCGAGCAGTTGATCCGCGATCTGGACACGCTGCGCGCGGTCACCGGCCAGCAGAAGTTCAACCTGATCGGCCACAGCCACGGCGGTCCGACCATCCGCTACGTCGCTTCGGTGCGCCCCGACCTCGTCGCCTCGGTGACCACGCTGGGCGCGCCCAACACCGGCGCGCCGATGGCGGACCTGCTCAACACCACGCTGCCGGCAGGGTCCGTGCAACGGGCCTGGGTGGCGGGCTTCGTCGACGCGCTCAGCGGCTTTCTGGGCGCACTGTCGGGCAACAGCGATCCGCAGAATGCGCTCGGTGCGCTGTCGTCGCTGAGCACGGCCGGGGCGACCCGGTTCAACCAGTTGCACCCGCAGGGCAAGCCGACCACCAGTTGCGGCACCGGCGCGGCCAGCGTCAACGGCGTCCGCTACTACTCGATGGGCGGCACCTCGGTGCTCACCAACGTGTTCGACATCGGCGATCCGGTGCTGGGCGCGGGCAGCCTGGTGTTCGGGTTCGAGCAGAACGACGGCCTGGTCGGCCGCTGTTCGTCGCACTGGGGCACGGTGCTGCGCGACGATTACGGGTGGAACCACCTCGACGAGGTCAACCAGGTGTTCGGCCTGCGCGGGCTGTTCTCCTCCAGCCCGGCCAGCGTGCTGCGGGCGCAGGCGAACCGCCTGAAATCGCTGGGCCTGTGAGCGCACGGCGTCGCGCGGTCGCGGCCGTTGCGGTGGCGGCCGTTGCGGTGGTTGTCGTCGCGGTGCTCGGCATCGCGGCGACCGGCGGGGGCTGGCGGGCGCTGCACCGGGACGCGGATGCGTCGCCGGTCGCCGACGCGCATGCGCCGGCGGCGACGGACGTCGGCGCGACCCCCGCGTCGGCGGCGCAGGACGCCGGTTTCTCGATGGCGCGCAGTTCGCTGCGCGGCAGCGAGGTCGACGGCGGACTGGCGTTCGACGCGACCGGCCACGTGGTGCCCGACCTCGCGATGCGGCGGCTGTTCGACTACTTCCTCAGTCTGGTCGGCGAACGCGACCCGGCGCAGATCCGCGACCTGCTGCGGACGTTCCTGCAGTCGCGTTACGACGTGGCCCGCGCCGCCGAGGCGCTGGCGTATTTCGATCGCTATGTCGCCTACCTGGCGCGCCTCGCGGAGGCGCGCCTGGACGCGCTCGCGAGCCCGCAGGACCGCTTCGACAGGACCGTCGCGCTGCGTCGCGACTTGCTGGGCGAGACGATGGCGACCGCGTTCTTCGCCGACGAGGAAGCGCGGGGCCGGCTGACCCTGGCGCGGATGCGCATCGCCGGCGACACCGCGCTGTCGGCCGACGAGAAGGCACGGCGGCTGGCGGCGCTGGACGCCGACGCCGGCTACACCCAGCGGCAGGAGGCGGACACCGCCAGCCTCGTCGCCGCGCAGGACGGCGAACTCGCGCGCACCCACGCCGATCCGCGGCAGCGCGCCGAGGCGCGCGAGGCGCTGTGGGGCCGGGAGGCGGCCGAACGCCTGGCCGCGCTCGACGACGCCCGCGCGCGCTGGGACGCGCGCGTCGCCGACTACCTGCAGGCGCGGGCGCGCATCGACGCCGATCCGCGACGTTCGCCGGCGGATCGCGCGCGGGCGGTGGCGGCGCTGCGCGCGCAGCGGTTCGATGCGGCCGAACAGCGTCGGATCGTGTCGCTCGAGGCGATCGGCCAGCTCAAGCCCGGCGGCTGATCGGCGTCCACGAAAAAGCGAAGCCCCCGCACTGTGCGGGGGCTTCGTCGTCATGCGGCGGTGGCGGAAGCGCTCACCACTTGAAGCCGACGCGGCCGTAGACGTAGGCGCCGTTG
The DNA here is from genome assembly GCA_019510125.1 of Lysobacterales bacterium. Lineage (GTDB taxonomy): Bacteria > Pseudomonadota > Gammaproteobacteria > Xanthomonadales > Xanthomonadaceae > Lysobacter_I. The sequence goes on along the minus strand of JAEKKX010000016.1, from coordinate 57,269 downwards.
AAGCCGTTCGGCGAGGTGCTGCTGTAGGGCAACTGGCCGTTGGTCGCGTTGGCGAACAGCACTTCGTCCGGGTACGAATCCAGCACGTTGTCCGCGCCGAGGGTGAAGTCCCAGTTGCGCAGGCGCCAGGTGCCGGCGAGGTCCAGCGTCCACTGCGGGTCGAAGGTCTGGTCGCGCGAGGTGTCGGCCGGATTGTTGCCGAACAGCACGCTGAACTTGCCGTAGCGGGTGGCGTTCGCCGACCACTTCCAGTTGCCGAGGGTGTAGACCCCGCCGAGCTGGAACTTGTCGCGCGGCGCGCCGACCGTCAGCCGGCCGACTTCCACGCGGCCGATGCGCACGGCGGTCGGGTCGATCGCGGCGAGCGCCGCCGGATTGGGCGCGATCCGCTCGACCGTGGTCTTGTTCCAGTTGTAGCCGGCGGTGAGGTCGAGGCTGCCGTCGCCGATCAGCCAGCGGTAGGTGCCGACCAGGTCGACGCCGCGGGTGCGGGTGTCGATGGCGTTGGTGAAGTAGCGACCGCCGCCCAGCGCCGGATCGACGTTGGCGTTGAGGTAGGCGCGCACCGCGGTCGAGGTCAGGTTCTCCGACAGCATGATCCGGTCGTCGATCGAGATCTGGTAGGCGTCCAGGGTGATGTAGAGGTTGGAGACCGGCTTGAGCACGAGGCCGAGGCTGAGGTTGCGCGACTTCTCCGGCTTCAGCGGTTCGGCGCCGAGCGCGATCGCCGCCGGATCGTTGACCCGGAAGGTGCGGATGTCGAACGGCACGCCGCCGATGAAGTTGGTGGCGGTGGATCGGAAGTACTGCTGCTGCAGCGACGGCGCGCGGAAGCCGTTGGACACCGTGCCGCGCAGCGCGACCGCGTCGCTGAAGTCGAAGCGCGCCGAGACCTTGCCCGAGGTGGTGCTGCCGAAGTCGCTGTAGTCCTCGGCGCGCAGGGCCAGGCCCAGGTTGAAGCGGTCGGTGACGTTGGATTCGAGGTCGAGGTAGGTCGAGAAGCTCTCGCGGCTGAAGTCGCCGGCATCCGACGGACGGAAGCCCGGGAACACCTGCGAGCCCGACGGCGCCGGCGCGCCGCCCGGCAGCAGCACGCCGCCGTTGACGTAGGACGACGGCTCGCCGGCGCCCTGGCGGAAGCCCTCGCCGCGCCACTCGAAGCCCCAGGCGACGTTGAGCGGCGTCGCCAGCCAGTCGAGGTCGAAGCCGCGGGTCACGTCGATGTTGAGCAGGTGCTGGGTGATCGCGAGGTCGCCGGCGTCGAACCTGGTCGGCGAGGTCGGGCCGAGGCTGCGGTTGAGGCTGTGCTCGACGCCGAAGCTGAGGTCGTTGCGGCCGTAGTTCAGGCTGATGTCCACGTCCCAGTCGAGCACGGTCAGGCCGCGCAGGCCGACGACCGCGGCGCGGTCCTCGGCGATGTTGCGGATCTGCGGCAGGAAGCCGTCGGGATAGATCGCGGGGATGTTGCGGGTGTCCGCGGCGGTGCGGAAGAAGCCGTTGGACAGCGCGTTGCGGCGGCTGGCGTTGGCGAAGCCGTAGAAGGTCAGCGCGTCGTTCACCGGCAGCTCGGCGTTGGCCGAGAAGGCGTACTGGCGGATTTCCGGGTCGCCGAAGCGCTGCACGACCTTCCCCGGCGGCGGCGCGGTGGCCGGCCAGGTGGTGACGCCGGGGGCGAGGCGGTACGGGCGGGCGCGATCGGTCTGGTCCTGGTCGCGGCCCTCGGCGGCGAGGTGCACGAAGCCCTCGGCGCCGAGCTTGAGGCCGACGTCGCCGGAAAGCTGCACCGAGCGCCCGTCGCCGGCGCTGTACTGGCCGGCGACCAGTTGCGCGCCGCCGCCTTCGTCGCTGTTCTTGAGCACGATGTTGATCACGCCGGCGATGGCGTCCGAGCCGTACTGCGCCGACGCGCCGTCGCGCAGCACTTCGACCCGCTGGATCGCGGAAATGGGGATCGCGTTGAGGTCCACCGGCGAGGCGCCGCGGCCCTGGCTGCCGTTGAGGTTGATCAGCGCGGTGGTGTGGCGGCGCTTGCCGTTGACCAGCACCAGCACCTGGTCGGGCGCGAGGCCGCGCAACTGCGCCGGGCGCACGGCGTCGGTGCCGTCGGTGATCGCCGGGCGCGGGAAGTTCAGCGAGGGCAGGGCGCGCGACAGCGCGTTGGCCAGTTCGGTGGTGCCGGTCGCTTCCAGCGCGGCCGGAGTGATGACGTCGATCGGCGACGGCGAGGCGGCGACCGTGCGGGTCGCGGTGCGGGTGCCGGTGACGACCACGGTCTCGAGACTGTTGTCGTCGGTGGTCTTTTCCTGGGTTTCGGCGGGCGACTGGGCGAAGGCGGGCGAGGCCGCCAGGGCGAGCCACAGGCCGAACGCGAGGGGGTGGCGTTTCATGCGCATTCCTTGTGGAGGGGATCGAACGGTGTCATGGGGGTGTAGCACGCGCCCCCGGGGTGGTCAAATACATCCATCGGCATGAAGCGATGCCTTTACCGGCCGGGCCGCCGGCGGCGTACAATCGCCGACCTTCCGCCGCGGCCTTTCCTCGCGCATCCCCATGATTTCCTTCCGCAATTTCGCCCTGCGCAGGGGCGAGCGCCTGCTCCTGTCCGAGGTCGACCTGGCCCTCCACGCCGGCTGGCGGGTGGGCGTGGTCGGCCGCAACGGCACCGGCAAATCCTCGCTGTTCGCCGTGCTGATGGGCGATCTGGAGCCCGACAAGGGCGATCTGGACCTGCCCGGCAAGGCGCGGATCGCCAGCGTGGCCCAGGAAACGCCGTCGCTGCCCGATCCCGCGCTCGACTTCGTGCTCAGCGGCGACGCCGCGGTGCACGCGGCGGTGCAGGCCGAGGCCAACGCCTTCGCCGCCGAGGACTGGGAGGCCGTGGCCGAGGCGCACCAGCGGCTGGAGGAGCTCAACGGCTACGACGCCAGCGCCCGCGCCGGCCGCCTGCTGCACGGGCTGGGTTTCCCGGCGGACACCCATCCCAGGCCGGTGTCCGACTTCTCCGGCGGCTGGCGCGTGCGCCTGAACGTCGGCCGCGCGCTGATGACGCCCAGCGACCTGCTGCTGCTGGACGAACCGACCAACCACCTCGACCTCGACGCGGTGGTGTGGCTGGAGGAATGGCTGCGGCGCTATCCGGGCACGCTGCTGGTGATCTCGCACGATCGCGAGTTCCTCGACAACGTCACCACCCACACCCTGCACCTGCACGACGGCAAGGCGAAGCTGTACGCCGGCAACTACACCCAGTTCGAGCGCCAGCGCGCCGAACATCTCAGACAACAGCAGATCGCGTTCGAGAAGGAACAGGCCGAACGCGCGCACCTGCAGAAGTTCATCGACCGCTTCAAGGCCAAGGCCAGCAAGGCGAAGCAGGCGCAGTCGCGCATGAAGCGGCTGGAGAAGCTGGCCGGCACCGAGGCGGTGCGCGCCGAGCGCGAGTTCCGGATCGAGTTCCCGGCGCCGGCGAAGATGCCGTTCGCGCTGATGCGGCTGAACGATGCGGACTGCGGCTACGGCGCAAACGCGGTGATCCTGCACGACGTCGGCTTCGGCCTGGAGGCGGGCGACCGCATCGGCCTGCTCGGCCCCAACGGCGCCGGCAAGTCGACGCTGGTGAAGTCGCTGGTCGGCGAGCTGCCGCTGCTGGCCGGCGAGCGCTACGCCCATCCGGACCTGCGGATCGGCTACTTCGCCCAGCACACGGTCGAATCGCTGGTCGCCGGGGCCTCGCCGATCGACCACCTGCGCGAACTGTCGCCGGACCTGCCCACGCAGGCGTTCCGCGACTTCCTCGGCAAGTGGTATTTCCCGGGCGATCGCGCGTTCGAGAGCATCGACGGCTTCTCCGGCGGCGAGAAGGCGCGGCTCGCGCTGGCGCTGATCGCCTGGCGCCAGCCGAACGTGCTGCTGCTGGACGAACCGACCAACCACCTCGACCTCGACATGCGCGAGGCGCTGGCCGAGGCGCTCAGCGATTTCGACGGCGCGATCGTCATGGTCTCGCACGACCGCCATCTCATCGGCCTGGTCTGCGACAAGTTCGTGCGCGTGGCCGACGGCGTGGTCGAGCCGTTCGACGGCGACCTCGACGAATACGCGGCATGGCTGCGCAGCCGCGCCGGCGCGGACCCGAAAAAGGGCGAGGCGAAGCTTTCCCGCGACAAGCAGGCGGAGGCGAAACCGGTCGCGCCAGCCCCGGCGCCCGCGCCCGCCGCGCCGGCGAAGAAGATCAATCCGCACAAGCTGGCGAAGCTGGAGAGCCGCGTCGCCGAGCTGGAAGCGCGGCTGGCGGCGATCGAGGTGGCGCTCGGCGAGCCCGAGGCCTACGCCGACGGCGGCAAGCGCGCCGCCGACCTCGGCCGCGAGCAGCAGGCGCTGCGCGGCGAACTGGACGCGGCGGAATCCGAGCTGCTGGCGCTGTACGGCTGACCGCCGCGGACGCGCGACCTCAGCCGACCGCGCAGAGGCGCTCGGCGTCGGGCGCTGCCGTCCGCGCGTAGAGCGCGTACAGGGACATTTCCTCCAGCTCGATGCGGTCGCCCAGCAGCGACGCGACCACGTCGAGGTCGCGCAGGAACGCTTCGCGGGTCGCCGCGGTCACCTCGGGCCCGTCGTAATGCTTCACGAACAGCACGGCGAGGCGCGCGATCCCGGCCATGCGCGCATGCGCGCGCGCCAGTCGCGTCCGCGCGGGTTCGTCGTCGTGGAGCGCGTGCAGCACCGGCGTGTAGAGGTGCGCTTCCTCCTCCTCGATGTGCCGCAGCAATGCATCGCGGAATTGCAGCAGCGTGTCCCGGATCATCGCGTACTGGCGATGGATCGCGAGGTCCTCGAGGCGTTCCAGCAGGTCCTTCAGATGCGCGTGGTCGGCGACCAGGCGCGGGATCAGGGTGGGATCGTGCGTGGGCGGCGTGGCGGACTGCGCCGGGGCGTCGCCGTGGGCGGCGCGGGCTTCGGTGGGACGGCTGTTGAATCTGAACATCGACGCGACCTCGTGGGCATTGGCGCCCGCTGGACCTGCATGCCTGCGATTCCGATCGTCGATCGTGGAAACGTCGCTGCGCTTCCGTGTCCGCAGTCTCCCGGGCGATGTCGAAGGATCGACGCGTTGCGCCCGCCATCGTGGAGGAGCAAATGCGGTGCCAGCGCGCGTCGCGTTTCCGCGCACTGCGTTGCAGTTCCGACCATGCGTTTTGCACGTTCGCGGCGATCGGCGGATGTCGACCGGCATTCGTGCGTGGATCGAAGCGCGAATGCCGCCGCATCGAAGCGCGATCGACAGGCGATCGACAATCGATCGACGAGCGATCGGCACGAAAACGACATCGTCGTGGCCGCGTTCGGCCGCTCGCAGCGCGTTCTCGCGTCCGCGCACGGCGATTCAGGGCATGCGCCGCGCACGGCGCTGCGCTGCGGACGCGCCTGCAGCGCAGGCGTGTGACGCACAGCGGCAGTCGCTTCGAACTGCGATGTGCGTCGCGGCCGTATGCGGCAGGATCGGCCGGTCTGCGTCGGTTCGATACATGCGGCGGATCGTGTTCGCCCGCAGCATCGATGGCGCCTCGCCGTTGCGGCGGGCGTCGCGCGATCGCGGACGTGGCCTCGGCCACGCCCGCGATGCCCGGGATCACTTCGCGATCAATACCAGCAGCGAACGCGCCTGCAAACCATAGACGGTGTATTCGCCGCCGATGTAGGCCTCCGCGCCCGGCGCCACCACCGTGTTCGCGCCTTCGTTCCAGGTCGCGGTGTCGGTGACGCGATACCACTGCTTGCCGGCGCCCGGCCACGGCAGGGTGAAGTTCACGTTGCCCGACCAGCCGTTGTAGGCGACGTAGATCGCGCTGGCGCTGTCGCCGAATTCGCTGCCGTCGATGCGCCAGGCGATCGCGTGGTTGCTCGAGCTGCCGAAGTAGGCCGCATCCGCGACGCCGCCGTCGGGCTTGAACCAGCGCATCTGCTCCATCACGTTGCCGTTGTTGTCGACGCCGGAGTAGAAGTTCGACGGGCGCAGCGACGGATGCGCCTTGCGGAACGCGATCAGGCGCGTGGTGAAGGTCTGGAAGTCGGCCTCGACGCCGCTGCGGGTCCAGTACAGCCAGTTCGCCGGCGAGTCCAGATTGTAGGCGTTGTTGTTGCCGAACTGGGTGCGCAGCGCTTCGTCGCCGCCTGTGAACATCGGCACGCCGGCGCTGAGCAGCATGAACGCCATGCCGGTGCGCGCCGCGCGGCGCTGATCGAGCACCACCCCGCCCTGGTCCCAACTGTTGTTGTTGTCCTCGCCGCCGTCGGACGGTCCGTACGGCCACGCCTGGCCGTTGAGCTTGCTGTTGTAGGCGTAGAGGTCGTTGAGGGTGAAGCCGTCGTGCGCGACCATGAAGTTGACCGAATGCCACGGCTTGCGGCCATCGTCGCCGTAGAGGTCGGAGGAGCCCGCGAAACGCGAGGCCATGGTCCCGGTGGTGACGACCTCGACGCCCAGCTTGTTCTGCTTCTTGCGCATGGCGTCGCGGAAGGCACCGTTCCACTCGGCCCAGCCCGACGGGAAGCCGCCGACCTGGTACGAATTGCCGCCGATCGCCCACGGTTCGGCGATCAGGTCCAGGCCGCTGCCGCCGGCGGCCGGGCGCGGCGGCAGCTCGGCGACGATCCGGTTCAGCGCGTTGCCGATCGACGATCAGGTTCTGCGCGATCGTGTTGCGGGTGTTGTAGTTGCCGCCCACGCCGGTGTTGTCCCACGAGTACTGCAGGTCGCTGGTGAGCGAGTAGTAGGTCGGATTGTCCAGGCCGCGCCAGGACAGCAGGTTGTAGACGGTGAGCCCGTCGGTGCCGCCCCAGGCGCCGCCTTCGCCGGTGTGGTTGTAGACCACGTCGATGTAGACCTTGATCCCGGCGTCGTGGAAGGCCTTGACCATCGCCTTCCATTCGCGGGTCGGGCCGCCGGCGGTCTTGTCCGACGAATAGCGGCGGTCCGGCGCGAAGTAGTTGAGGGTCATGTACCCCCAGTAGTTGTCGCCGGCGTCGGAATTCGGGTCGATGTCGTTCTGGTCGTTCTGGGTTTCCTGCACCGGCAGGAATTCCACCGCGGTCACGCCCAGCGAGGCGAGGTAGGCGGCCTTCTGCGCCGCGCCGGCGTAGGTGCCGCGCTGCGACAGCGGGATCGAGGTGTCGTTCATGGTCAGGCCGCGCACGTGGACTTCGTAGACGACGTCGTCCTTGAAGGCGCGGGTGGGCTTGGCGCCGAACGAGGTGGTGTCGGTCGCGAGCACGACGCCCTTGGGCGCGCAGGCGCCGCTGTCGAGGTTGCGGTAGCTGGCGCCGGAGGCGTAGATCGTGCCGCTGGTGCAGGTCGCGGTGTTCGGGTCCTGGCTCATTTCGCGGGCGTAGGGATCGAGCAGCAGCTTGTTCGGGTTGAAGCGGTTGCCGCTGGCGTCGACGTCGGTCACGAAGCCGGTCGCGCTGCCCTTGGTCCAGGCGCTGCTGTAGGTCCAGTTCGGGCCCCAGGCGCGGTAGCCGTAGTAGACCGGGCCGGTGATGCCGTAGGTGGTCTGCAGCGTGGACACCGACACGGTCTTCGACCAGACGTTGGTCGCGGCGTCCTTGGTCATCACGTAGTTGACCTTCTCCTGCGCGCCGGAGGCGGTCTTGTAGATCCATACCTCGATGCGGGTGGCGCGCGAGGAATACACGCGGAAGGTGATGTTGCTGTTGGTGGCGTCGTATTTCGCGCCGAGGTTCTGCGCATCGATCGCCGCCTGCGCGGCGTGGGTCGGCCACAGGGCCAGCCATGCCGTCAGCAGCAGCGCGCCGACGGTCCTGATCCAGTGCTGCATCGTCGTGTCCTCCGGGAGTGGGGGCGCGCAAATCCGGCGCGCGCCGGCACTATCGCCGGATGTGCGATTGCACATCGCGGTCGCGCCGGCGCCCGCTGCCGCGTGCAAACGTATTCACCTGCGCATGCCGTCCCGCGCGCTCCGGGCGGGTTCGCGGCGTGCTCCGGGCGGGTTCGCGGCGTGCGCCGGGCGCGCCCGCGCCGGGCGGCGGGAGCCGCGCACTTGAAATCGGTACCATGGGCGCCAGATTCCCCCTCCGTTCCGAGCCTTTCCCTGCGCCCATGCCCATCTATGCCTTCGCGTGCGACGCCTGCGGCCATGCCTTCGACCGCCTGCAGAAATTGTCCGACCCCGATCCCGAGACCTGCCCGGCCTGCGGTGCGCCGCGGGTGCGCCGCCAGTTGACGGCGCCATCGTTCCGGCTCTCGGGCAGCGGTTGGTACGAGACCGACTTCAAGAAGGATGGCGATCGCAAGCGCAACCTCGCCGACGGCGGCGATGCGCCGAAGACCGAGTCCAGGTCGGAGCCGAAGCCCGACGCCGCCGCGAAGCCGGCCGCGACGCCCGCGCCCGCGCCGAAGCCCGCCGCGGGTGGCGCCGGGGACTGAGGTCCCGCGCGAAAAAAAGCCCCGCGAACGCGGGGCTTTTCCGGAGCGGCGGGCTGCGCCTCAGCGCACGCCGAAGCGGGCCCGGCAGCCGCGATCGACCCAGAGGCCGCCGCGCAGCGCGTAACCCCAGCTCTGGCCCTGGATGCAGGGCTGGCTGGACAACTGCTGGAGCAGCCGCGGCATCCCGCGGCCGATGTCCCAGGCACAGGTCGTCCTGCGGTTGTCCTGGCTGGAGCAGGTGACGTTGTAGCCGCCGTTGTCGCCGTCGCCGTAGCCGCGACCGACCCGGAACACGCCGCGACAGCCGCCATCGACCCAGAGGGCGCCGTTGGTCAGGCCCCAGTTGCCGTTGCGCACGCAGCGGGTGCCGGACAACTGCCGCACCAGGCTCGCCTCGCCGTAGCGGCCGGTCCCGCACTGGCGATAGCGACCGTTGTCGCTTTCGCAGCGGATCTCTTCGCCGATGCCGCCGTCGTTCCAGTCGGCTTCGGCGAAATCGGCCCGGCAGCCGCCTCGGACCCAGACCTGGCCGGGCGTGCTCGACCAGTTCTGGCCTTCGGTGCAGCGGGTGTTGGACAGTTGCCGGACCAGCCGCGAGCCACTGCGCCACGGCGTGGGGCAGGTGCGCTGGCGGCTGTCGTTGCTCTCGCAGCGCACGGTGCCGCTGTCGACCGGCGGATTCCAGCCGCTGCCGCCGAGCGATTGCGCGATGTCGGTCCTGATCCGGCTGAAGGTCCAGTGCGACAGCCGCACCTGGTCGAGGTAGAAGCGCATCTGGTCCTCGGGGATGGCGCGTCCCCGGGACTGTTCCGAGTATTCCAGCCCGATCACCCGCCGCTGTTCCGCCGGCGTGAGCTGCCACAGTTGCTCCGGCGCGTAGGCGCGGGTCTGCGCCTGCGCCGCGGCCGGCGGCGCCGTGGCGACGCCGAGCGCGCAGGCGGCCGCGAAGAGGGCGAGGGAGAAGGCGGGGGAGAGGGCTGGGGGGAGTGCGTTGCGAAGCGCGATCGTCCTGCGGCGGTTCATGGCGATCTCCTGATGGGGCGGATGGCGGGAAACGGCCGTGGTCGCCCCGCGCCCACGGCCTGGACCCGAGCGCCGGTGCCGGCGCGGGCCGGGGTGTCAGCGCACGCCGAAGCGGGCCCGGCAGCCTTCGTCCACCCAGACCGCGCCCTTGCCGTCGTAGCCCCAACTGCGGCCCTGGGTGCAGGGCGACTTGGACAGCGTTTCCAGCAGCGCCGGACGGCCGTACCGCGCGTTCCACGGGCAGCTCAGGCGACGGCCGTTCTCGCTGCCGCAGGTGATGCTGTAGCGACCGTTGCTCTCGCCCACGCGGAACACGCCGCGGCAGCCCTTGTCGACCCAGATCGAACCGCCGCTCTGGCCCCAGGTGCTGCCCTCGCGGCACGGCGCGTCGGACAACTGGCGGATCAGGTCGGCGTTGCCGTGGAGGTCGCGGCCGCAGGTCTCGTGGCGGCCGTCCGCGCTCTCGCAGCGGATTTCCTTGCCGCTGAAGCGCGGTCCGAACTCGGCGCGGCAGCCGCCGGAGACCCAGACCTTGCCCGGGGTCGCGCCCCAGGTGCGGCCCTGCACGCAGTCGGTGGCGGAGATCTGCCGCACCAGGCTGGTCTGGCCGGGCCAGGACACCTGGCAGGTCTCGCGGCGGGTGTCCTTGCTCTCGCACTTCACGCTGTCGCGGTCGAAGGGACTGGCGGCGTGCGCGGGCGGCGCGGCCGGGCTGGCGGCGAAGGCGACGGACAGGGCGATCAGGCAGCGCAGGCGGGTCATGGCGGGTTCCATCTGGAAAGGCGGGAGGGCGCGCGGGTCAGCGCGGCACGAAGACCGCGCGGCAGCCGTAGTTCACCCACAGCTTGGCGCGACGGTTGTAACCCCAGGAATAGCCCTGCTGGCAGGCGCGGTCCGACAGCTTCTGCTGCAGGCGCGGCGGCCCGCGGCTGTGGTCCCAGGTGCATTCGTTGAACTTGCCGTTGGCGCTTTCGCAGGTGACCTTGTAGCCGTCGCTGGCGCCGTCGGTGACCTTGAAGATCGCCCGGCAGCCGAGGTTCACCCAGAGCTTGCCGTTGCGCAGGCCGAAATTGCGGTCGATCGCGCAGTGCGTGCTCGACAACTGCTGCACCACCTGCGGCGTGCCGTACAGCTTGCTGCCGCACTCGTGGTATTTGCCGTCCACGCTCTCGCAGCGGAGCTGGGAACCGGCCAGTTCGCCGTCCACCGAGGAGAACAGGGCGCGGCAGCCGCCGGACACCCGCACCTGGCCCGGGGTCGTCCACCAGTTCTGGTTGGCGACGCAGCGTGCGCCGGAGAGCTGGCGCATGATCTGGGAATTGCCCGACCACGGCATCTGGCAGGTTTCGGTCCTGCCGCCGGTGCTCTCGCAGGGGACGCCGCCGCCGGTGGTGTCGAGCACTTCGGTGAATTCCGCCCGGCAGCCGCCGCTGACCTGCAGCCGGCCCGGCGCGGACGACCAGTTCTGGCCCTCCACGCAGGTGGTGTTGGACAACTGGCGCACCAGCCGCGAGCGTCCGTTCCAAGGCGGGGTGCAGGTCTTGACCCGGCCGTCGGCGCTTTCGCAGCGGACGGTGTTGGCCGACACCGGGTCGCTGACGCCGTGCCCGGCCAGCGACTCGGTGATGTCGCTGCGCACCCGGCTGAACGGCCAGCGCGAGAAGCGGACCTGGTCGAGGTAGAAGCGCAACTGGTCGTCGGGGATGGCGCGGCCGTCGGACTGGTCGCTGTACTCCTGGGCGATGACCCGGCGCTGGGTGTCCTCGTCCAGTTCCCACAGCCGCTCCGGCGCGTAGGCCTTGGCGGCGGCCGGCGTCATCGCCTGGTCGGTGTAGCCGGGTTCGCCCGGGGACTGCCCGAAGGCGGGCCCCGCGAGCGCGGCGAACGCCAGGGTGGCGGTCAGGCCCGTGGCGCGGAGGATGCGCGGCAACGGGCGGCGGATCTGGACGGGCATGCAGGCGTCTCCTTGACGACGGGATGGCGCGCCCGCCCCGCACGCCGGTCGCAGCGACCGCGTGCGGGCGCCGCAACCGCTAGAATGCGCGGCTCCGGCTGGCGCCGGACGATCCTACACCCGGAGTTCCCCCATGCGTACCCATTTCTGTGGCCTCGTCGACGAGGCGCTGATCGGCCAGACCGTGACCGTGTGCGGCTGGGTCAACAAGGCCCGTGCCCAGAGCCACCAGGCCTTCGTCGACCTGCGCGACCACGAGGGTATCGTGCAGGTGCTGGTCGAGAGCGACCAGCCCGAACTGTTCGCGATCGCCGGTGCGCTGGGCAGCGAGGACTGCGTGCGCGTCACCGGCGCGGTGCGCGCGCGCTATGCGGTCAACGACAAGCTCCGCAGCGGCAAGGTCGAGATCGTGCCGACCGCGATCGAGGTGCTGAACAAGGCCGAGGCGCTGCCGTTCCACGCCCACGAGAACCCGGGCGAGGACGTGCGCCTGAAGTACCGCTACCTCGACCTGCGCCGTCCCGAGATGCAGCAGATGATGCGCACCCGCATCCGCCTGGTGCAGGCGCTGCGCCGGTGGCTGGACGAACGCGGCTTCCAGGACATCGAGACCCCGATCCTGACCAAGGCCACCCCCGAGGGCGCGCGCGACTTCCTGGTCCCGGCGCGGATGCACCCGGGCGAGTTCTACGCGCTGCCGCAGTCGCCGCAGTTGTTCAAGCAGATCCTGATGATGGCGGGCTTCGACCGCTATTACCAGATCGCGCGCTGCTTCCGCGACGAGGCGCTGCGCGCCGACCGCCAGCTCGAATTCACCCAGCTCGACATGGAGTTCGCGTGGGTGTCCGAGCGCGACGTGCAGGACACCACCGAAGGCATGATCCGCACCGTCTTCAAGGAGGTGATGGACGTCGACCTGGCCGATCCCTTCCCGCGCATGACCTACGCCGAGGCCATGCGCCGCTACGGCTCGGACAAGCCGGACCTGCGCATCGCGCTGGAGTTCGTCGACATCGCCGATCTCGTCAAGACCTGCGAATTCAAGGTGTTCACCGACTGGGCGAACCATGAGGATGGCCGCGTGGTCGCGCTGCGCGCCCCGGGCGGCGCGGCGCTCAGCCGCAAGCAGATCGACGACTGCGCCGCGCACGTGGCGAAGTACGGCGCCAAGGGCCTGGCGTGGATGAAGATCGAGGACGCGGCGAAGGGCCGCGACGGCATCGCTTCGCCGATCGCCAAGTTCCTCGACGACGCCACCCTGGCCGCGATCGTGCAGGCCACCGGCGCGCAGACCGGCGACGCGGTCTTCTTCGGCGCCGCCGACTACAAGACCGCCAGCGACTTCATGGGCGCGCTGCGCCTGAAGCTGGGCAAGGACCTGGGCCTGGTCGAGGCCGGCTGGAAGCCGCTGTGGGTCACCGACTTCCCGATGTTCGAGTGGGACGCCGAGGCGCAGCGCTACGTCGCCCTGCACCATCCGTTCACCGCGCCGGCGGTCGACGACATCGCCGACCTGCGCGCCAACGCGAAGACCGCGGTCTCGCGCGGCTACGACATGGTGCTCAACGGCAACGAGATCGGCGGCGGCTCGATCCGTATCCACAATTCGCAGATGCAGAGCGCGGTGTTCGACCTGCTCGGCATCGGCGCCGAGGAGGCGGAGCTGAAGTTCGGCTTCCTGCTCGACGCGCTGAAGTACGGCGCGCCGCCGCACGGCGGCATCGCCTTCGGCATCGACCGCATCGCCGCGCTGATGGCCGGCACCGAATCGATCCGCGACGTCATCGCCTTCCCCAAGACCACCACCGCGCAGTGCCTGATGACCGGCGCGCCGTCGCCGATCCCCGACGCGCAACTGGCCGAGGTGCACGTGCAGGTGCGTCCGCGTCCGACCGAGGCTTGACCCCTGTCCTGGTAGAGCGGCCCGATCCGCCATCCGGCGGTCGAACACCGGGCCGCTGCCATTTCGAGATCACGTGAAAGGCAGCGGCCTGAAGGCCGCTCTGCCGATCCGGAAAACGAGAGGTTCGCGATGACCTACGCCATCCGCCGCGCCGTGCCCGCCGACGCCGAGCGCGTCGCCGACATCGCGCGCCGCAACTTCACCGAGACCTTCGGCCACCTGTATCCGCCGGAGGACCTCGCGTATTTCCTCGACACCAGCTACATCGCCCAGACCCAGCGCGAACTGCTCGAGGATACGCGCTGCGCGGTGTGGCTGCTGGAGGACGGTGACGAAGCCATCGGCCACATCCTCGTCGGCCCGTGCGGTCTGCCGCACCCCGAGGCGCGCGAGGAGGACGGCGAGATCAAGCGCCTCTACCTCCTCGCCCGCGCCCACAACGGCGGCTGGGGCGCGAAGCTGATGCAGACCGCGATGGACTGGCTGCTGCGCGACGGCCCGCGCACCCTGTGGGTGGGCGTGTGGAGCGAGAACTTCGGCGCGCAGCGGTTCTACGCGCGCTACGGCTTCGGTCGCGTCGGCGAGTACCTGTTCCCGGTCGGACAGACCAACGACCACGAGTTCATCTTCCGCCGCGACGCGTGAGCGCGGACGCGTGCCCGCTGCGGGTCGCGCTGGTCGGCGATTCCATCCGCATGGGCGCCGAACCGTACGTGCGTGCGCGCCTGCCCGCGGCGTGGCGGGTGTGGTCGCCGGCGGAGAACGGCGAGTCCTCGCACAAATTGCGTGCGCAGCTCGACGCCTGGCTGCCGGCCGGCGCCTTCGACCTGATCCATCTCAACTGCGGCCTGCACGACGTGCGCCACGACCCCGGCCGCGACCGCCCGGTCGCCACGCCGGAGGAGTACGCCGGCAACCTGAGCGCGATCTTCGCCGTGCTGTCCGCCGGCGGCGCGACCGTGGTGTGGGCGACGACCACGCCGATCGACGAGGCCGCGCACAACGCCGCGAAGGCCTCGCGCCGCCATGCCGCCGACATCGCTGCGTACAACCGCATCGCCGTCGAACTGGCGCGGGCGGCCGGCTTCCGCATCAACGACCTGCATGCCGCGCTGTCGCAGGGGCCGCTCGGCGAGCTGCGGCTGCCCGACGGCGTGCATTTCAGCGCGGACGGCTACGAACGGATCGGCGCGCTGGTCGCGGCGGCACTGATCGCCGCCGCACCGCCGGTCTGAGCGGCCCGCAAGCGAACGGCCCGGCGCAGGGCGCCGGGCCGTTGGACGGTGTCCGTCGCGGGACGGAGCATCGGAACGCGAGGCTCAGTCCTCGGCGCTGCGGTAGCGGCCGTCGAACCGGCCGGCGGCCACGGCGTAAGTCCCGCGGGTGACCGTGGTGGACGGGTCGAAGTACGCGTGCAGCGTGGGCTGCAGGTCGAACGGCCCCTGGGTCACGGTGAAGCGGGCGTTGATCAGGCCCTGGTCGAGCGCCAGTTGGACGTAGCCGCGCAGCACCGCCGGCACCGACGCCGCGTCCTCGATCGGCAGCCGGCTGCCGTTGTAGAACACGGTCAGGTCGCCGCTGTACCCGCGTGCCGCCTCCTGCAGCCCCAGCGCCTGCACCAGCGAGTAGGCCAGGCTGACCCGGGTCACGCCGTCGTTCGGCCGGAACTGGTCGTTGACCGTGCCCATCACCCCGGCCTGGGCCTGGCCCAGGTCGCGCAGCGGCGCGCCCTTCGCGATCACCGACTCGATGTACGGCGACAGCGGGTCGTTGGCGGAGACGTCCTTGACGCTGCTGGCGGACCCGGTGAACGGCAGCGACTGGCGCACGCTGGCGCCCATGGTCAGATACTGCGCCAGCTCGCCGCGCCGCAGCGTGCGGTCGGGGCGGAACGAACCGTCGGACAGGCCGTCCATCAGCCGGTTGGCGACGGCGTACTCGATCGCCTGCCGCGCCGGATGGTTGGCGATGTCGTTGAGGCCGGTGTAGCCGCCGCTGTTGAGGAAACTGATCTTGCCCTCGACCGTGCCCGGCGCGCCGTAGCCGTTGGTGACCTGCAGCGGGTCCAGGCCGGTGCCGGAGAGCGAGCCGATGCCGCGCACGGTGACCTTCCAGGTGCCGGCCTTGCCCGGCGCGCCGGTGCTGACGGTGTCGCCGAGCAGCGGCAGCGAGATCGCGGAGCCGTAGCGCACGCCGTCGGGGTCGGTCAGCACCAGTGCGAGGGTGTTCTCGCCGATGGTGGCGCGCGCCGTCACCCAGGCCACGTCCGCACCGACGGTGAAGCTCTGCTCCTCGACGCTGCCCACCGGCGAGAAGAACACCGAGAACGGGACGTCAGGGGCGCCGCCGGTCAGCACCGCGTTGGCGTTGAACTGGCGCAACAGGTTGACGGTGCCGCCCCAGCCGAAGCGCACGGCGGCGGCTTCGCTGACCGCGGCGTAGGCGTTGACGTGGCCGGCGCCGGCTTCCCACGGCAGCCGCGCGGTCATGTTGGTCGCGGTGCGGGTGAGGATGTCCTTGACCTGGGCCGGGGACAGGTTCGGGTTGGCTTCCAGCATCAGCGCGACGACGCCGGCCACGTGCGGGGTCGCCATCGAGGTGCCGCTCATGTGGGTGTAGAACGGCAGGTAGGCGGCGGGCAGCGTTTCCGCGTCCTGCTGGGCCGCCAGCAGCGGCAGGGTGCCGGTGGTGTCGCGGGTGGAGACGATGTCCACGCCCGGGGCGACGATCGTCGGCTGGTTGACGTAGGTCCAGGTGCTGCCGTCGTCCATGGTGAAGGCGCCGGTCTCGCCGCGCTTGCCGCGCGAGGAGAACGAGGTCAGCACGCCGTCCTTCTCGCCGGCGCCGACCGAGATCACCCACGGCGCCTGCGCGTAGGGATTGTGGGTGTCTTCGCCCGGGCCGTCGTTGCCGGCGGCGAACACGCTGACGATGCCCTTCTTGTAGAGGTTGTAGGTCGCGATGTTGACTGGGTTTTGCGGGTCGAACTTGCCCGAGCTGCCCCAGGAATTGCTGACCACGCGGATCGGCGCGCTGTAGCTGAACTGGTTGGTCGCCGCGTAGTCGAGGCCGCCGACCGCATCGAGGATGAACAGCACCGCCCCGGAGCCGTAGCCGACCAGGGCGGCGCCGGGAGCCACGCCGCGGTACAGCCCGTTGGAACGCGCGCCGGTGCCGCCGATGGTGCCCGCGCAGTGGGTGCCGTGGCCCGAGCCCCAGTCGGTGTTGGGGATGCCTTCGAGGTAGGTGATCGGCAGCAGCGTGTCGATCGAGGCGAGGTTGGTCGCGCCCTGGGTGTTCTGCACGAGGTGCGCGCCGAACTTCACGTCGTCGTGGGTGCCGTCCACGCCGGAGTCGTTCACCACCACGCCGACGCCGCGGCCGCTGAAGGGCACGACGCGGCTGTAGTCGCCCGGGTTGTCGACGGCGCGCGCGGCGCCGGAGATCTGCCGCGCTTCGCGGTTGAGGTAGCGCAGCGGGGCGTTCCAGTAGATCGAGGCCACGTCGCTGCGCGCCGAGAGCGCCTGGATCTCCGCGCGGGTGGCGCGCACGCCGGCGATCGGCAGGCTGCGCATGGTCACGCCCTTGTGGATGCCGAGGGTCTGCAGCACCGCGACCTGCGACGGCGTCACCGGGCCGGACTGGCGGTAGCTCACCACGACTTCGAGTTCGTCGGTGGCGCTCGCGGCGGCGAGCCGCGACAGCAACTGCGGATCGAGATGGGCGTCGGCGAGGGCGACGCCGCTGGCCAGCAGACCGATCGACAGGGCGGAAATGCGGAGGAAACGGCGACGTTCGGGCGATGCTGACGACATGGGTGAACTCTCCACGGGGATGGCCCGCCGGATGCGGGATGTCCGCAGTATTGGAAGCGGCGCGCGCCGCCGCATCGGGAGTCGCCACCAGCCGGGGCGGGGGAAATCCCCTACAGACAGGGGCGGACGGACGCGTTATGGTGGGTTCGACGGCCCCGCCCGGGCCGCAGAGACGTCGCCGCACACAGGAGGCGGTGGCCGCCGAACACGGGGCGCGGCTGGACGCGAACGCGACCGCAATCCATCGAGAGTGCGATGATCCAGTATGCGAAGGGCGTCCTGCGCGGAATCCGCCGACTTTCCGTGACGTTGTCCGGGCTGGCGTTTGCGACATTGCTGTGCGCCTTGCCGCTGCAGCGCGCGCAGGCCCAGGCGCTGGCGGTGCAGGTCAGCGTTTCCGGCGACGTGGCGACGGCGGTCATCGGCCCGTCGACCCAGCCGGTGGCCGACGTGACCCTGACGTTCGACCAGCCGACCGGGCTGAGCGCATCCAGCCTCGGCCTGAGCGCGTCGCTGGCGTCGATCACCGACACGGCGCTGCTGGCGCGGCTGCCCGGCGGCGTCCTCAACCAGATCGACGCCGGTTTCCCGCTGCTGCTGACCATCGAGCCGCCGCTGACCGGCGGCCTGTCGTTCCGCACGGTGCGGGTCGAGGTCCACACCCATGCCCTGGGCTATGCGGCGGGCAGCTCCTGGCGCTTGTTCAAGGCGCCGCTGGGCGGGAGTTTCAGCGACATCACCGACGATATCGCGCCCGGCAGCGTGCGCGCGCGCGGCACCACCGGCGGCTTCTCCCAGTTCCTGGTGCTGGCCGACCTGCGCACCACCAGCAGCGTGGTCGCCGCCAAGATCGCGGCCCTGCGCGCCCGCGTCGACACGCTGCCGTCGAGCGAGCGCCAACCGTTCCGCGTGCAGCTCGACCAGGTCGAGAGCGGCGTCGCCAGCGAGAACTTCGCCGTCGCGCTGGATGCAGTCGACGACCTGTCCGCGCGCGCGCTGGCCCGGGCCGGCACGCACCTGGCCGATCGCTGGCGGGCGGCGCGCGACCTGGACAACCAGGCCGGCGACCTGATCGCCGGCGCGGCCTCGCTGCGGTTCTCGGTGGCCTATCTGCGCGATTACGGCGATTGAGCGCCGGCCCGGGCCGGGTCGCCGCCAGCGCGCATGAAAACCCGGTCGACACCCTCTAAGATCGGGCGATGCAGGCCCGTCTCCTCGTTCATACGCCGCTGCAGGCGGCCACCGCGCGTTCGCTCCGCGCCGGCGAGCGGCTGCGCATCGGGCGCGCCGAGGACTGCGATCTGCGGATCGACCATCCGTCGGTGTCGCGCGCGCACGCCGAACTGCTGCCGCTCGAGGCGGGCTGGCGCCTGTGCGATCTGGGCAGCAAGAACGGCAGCTTCGTCGACGGGCTGCGCGCGCAGGACGCGCCGCTGCCGAACGCGGGCTGGCTGCGGTTCGGCGATGTCCACTGCGAATTCCGGATGCTCGACGCCGACCAGGCCGCGCGCGACGCCGGCGCGCACCGCGAGCGCCGCGCCGTCGCGACCGCGCACACCGCGCGCATCGACCGGATCGAGGCGATCGAGGCGCTGCTCGACGCCAGCCTGCGCGGCGCGATCGAACTGGCCCAGTGCGAACGCGGCTTCGTCCTGCTGCGCGAGCACGGCCGCCTGCGCGTCCGCCACCGGCTGGCGCTGGCGCCAGAGGCGATGCGCGCCGCCGATTTTTCCGGCAGCGTCGGCGCGGTCGATCGCGCGCTCGACCGGCGCGTCGCCGTCGTCGCCAACGACATCGGCGGCGTCGAATGGCTGGCCCGTCGCGCATCGGTGATCGCCGCCGGGATCAGCGCGCTGGTCTGCCTGCCGCTGCTGGACGGCGACGAGGTGCTGGGCGCGATCTACGTCGATCGCGTGCGGCCCGGTCCGCCGGTGACCGATCTCGACCTGGCGCTGCTGGAAGCCTTCGCCGAGCGCGCCGCGCTGTGGATCGCCGCGCGGCGCATGCGCGCGCTGCTGGACGCGCCCTCGGCTGCGGACGACGCGCTCGACTGGCGCGGCATCGCCGACGGCCACGGCGGGACGCGGTGGTGACGCCGGTCGCGGACGACCCGCCGGCGGGCGACCCGTCGGCGACGCGCACCGGCCTCCTCGGCCAGGTCGAATTCGCGCCCGGCGCGGTGCTGGGCGAGCGCTACCGCATCGACGGCCTGCTCGGCATCGGCGGCATGGGCGTGGTCCACCGCGCCACCGACCTCACCCTGCAGGTCCCGGTGGCGCTGAAGCTGCTGCGGCCCGAACTGGCCCATCGCGGCGACGCGTTCGAACGCTTCCGCCAGGAACTGCTGCTCGCCCGCCAGGTGTCGAGCCCGCGCGTGGTGCGCATCCACGATCTCGCCCGCCACGACGGCCACTGGCTGATCAGCATGGACCTGGTCGACGGCGAGGCGCTGGACCATCGCCTCGACCGCGAAGGCGCGCTGCCGATCGAGGATGCGCTGCGCATCGCCCGGCAGATCGCGGAGGGCCTGGCGGCGGCGCATGCCTGCGGCGTGATCCACCGCGACCTCAAGCCGGCGAACATCCTGCTCGACCGCAACGGCGATGCGCGGATCAGCGACTTCGGCGTCGCGCGTTCGCTCGCCGGCAGCGGCGGCACGCGCTCCGGCGCGATCGTCGGCACGCCGGATTACCTGTCGCCGGAGCAGGTGCGCGGCGCGCCCGCCGATGCGCGCAGCGATCTGTATGCGCTGGGGCTGATGCTGTACGAAATGCTGGCCGGCGCGCCGCCGTTCCCGGCCGGCACGCTCGCCGAAACGCTGGCCCAGCGCATGCTGCGCACGCCGCCGTCGGTCGCGCTGGCCCGACCCGACACGCCGGACTGGCTGGCGCGCCTTGTCGCGCGCCTGCTGCGCCCGCAGCCCGCGCACCGGCTGCAGACCGCGCAGGCGGTGCTGCAGGCGCTCGACGCGCGTGCGCTGCCGCGCGATCTGCGCGACGCCCTGCCCGGATCGCGTCGCGCGCGGTGGACGCTCGCGACGCTGTGCGCCATCGCGCTCGCTGCGTTCGTGGCGCTCGTGGCGCTGGGGTGGCGTGCGTCCTGGAATCCCCTGCGCGCACCGGCGACGCCGGCGACGGCGACGCCCGTCGTCGCGCCGCTCGACCGCCTGCTCGTGCTGCCGCTGCGCGGTGTGCGCAGCGCCGACGACCCCGATCTCGACGCCGCGCTGTCGCTGCGCCTGCGGCAGACGCTGGCCGCGATCCCCGGGCATGCGGTGGTCGATGGCGAACGCACCCGGCAGGCGCTGCGGGTGCGCGATCCCGGCGGCCTGGCGACGCCGGACCCGCTGGCGGTGGCGCGTGCCGCCGGCGCCAGCCGCGTGCTCGAGACCCGCTGGATCGTGGGCGGCCGCGGCGTCCTGATCAGCGCCCGACTGCTCGGCGCGGGCGTCGCGCCGCGGGCGTGGCAGGGCCCGCCCGCCACCGATCCGGCGTCCGCGCTGGCGGCCTGGCTGGCGCAGCCGGCGACCGCGTCCGCGCTGGGCCTGCCCGCCGGCGCGGCGACGCTGCCGGCGATGCCGCCGGCCGCGCTGCGCGCGCTCGGCCAGGGCGTGCGCAGGCGCGCCGACGGCGATCTGGAAGCCGCCGCGCAGGCGTTCGAGACCGCCACCGCGGCCGCGCCGGACGATGCGATCGCGTGGAGCGCCCGTGCCGATCTCGCCGACCAGGCCGGCCAGCGCGAGCAGGCGGTCGACGCCATCGTCCAGGCCCAGCGCGCGCCGCGACTCCCGCCGGGCCTGCGCGCGCGGCTGGCGGCGCAGCGCGCCGCGCTCGAAGGCGACACCGGGGCCGCGATCGCGCAGTGGACCGCCTGGCTGCGCGACACGCCCGACGACGCCGCGGCGACCCTGGCGCTGGCCCGCGCCGCGATCGAGGCCGGCGACTTCGACGCGGCCGGCAACGCCCTGCGCGGATTGTCCGCGCGCGATCCGGACGATCCCCGGATCTGGTTCCTGCGCGGCAAGCTCGCGATCCTGCAGGGCGACGCGCGGCCGGCGGTGGACGAGTACCTGGTGCGCGCGCTGGTCGCGTTCAAGCGCGGCCGCGACCGCTACGGCGAAGCCGAGACCGTCAACGCGCTCGGCATCGGCTACGGCCGCCTCGGCCAGACCGCGGACGCCGCGGAGCAGTACCGCCGCGCGATCGCGCTGCGCCGCGCCCTCGGCGATCGCCGCGGACTCGCGACCAGCCTGCGCAACCTCGCCAACGTGCTGTCGCTCACCGGCGACTACGCCGCGGCCGGGCGCGCGCTGGAAGAGGCGCGCACGCTGAGCGCCGCGCTCGGCGATCGCTCCGCCAACGCCGCGGTCGACAACGAACTGGGCCTGCTCGCCGAGGAACGCGGCGACCACCCCCTCGCACTGGAGGCGTTCCAGCGCGCGCTGCGCACCTGGCAGCAGATCGACGATCGCCACGCCGTCGCCGAGACGCTCGACAGCATCGGGTTCGCGCACTACCAGCTCGGCAGCTACGGCGACGCGCAGGTCTACTGGCAGCAGGCCGCCGACGCCTACGCTGCGCTCGGCGAGCGCACCGGCCGCGTGCGCACCCGGCAGAACCTCGGGCTGCTGTGGGTGGCCCGCGGGCGCTGGAAGGCGGCGCGCGCGGCGCTGGACGAGGCGCTGAAGGACGCCGAGCGCCTGCAGATGGTCGAGGAAGCCGCGGTCAGCCGGCGCAATCTCGCCGAACTCGCGCTGCGCCAGGGCCATCTGCGCGATGCGGTCGAACGCGCGACCGAGGCCGAGGCCGCGTTCGGCCAGCGCGAAGATTCGCGCGGTCTCGCCGATGCCGGGCTGCTGCGCGTGGAAGCGCTGCTCGAAGCCGGCGATCGCGCCCGCGCCGGTCGCGCCCTGGAAGCGCTGGCGCCGGCGGTCGCGTCGGCGTCCAGCGAACAGCGCGCGACCGCCGAGTGGCTGCATGCGCGGCTCGCCGCCGCGGCGGGCGATGCCGCGGCCGCCGCCAACCGGTTGCGGCAGGCGCATCGGCTCGCCGAGGCGTCGGGCGTGCGCGCGCTGCAACTGCGGATCGCCCTGTCCGAAGCCGGGCAGCGGCCGCAGGCGCTGTCCGCGCTCGACGCCCCGACCGCCGCGCTCGGCAACGCCGGCCTGCGCCTGGACTGGCTGCAGGCGGCGCTGGCGCAGGCGATCGCGCGCGGCGACGTGCGCGGCGCCGGCGCGCTGTACGACGAGGCCGCGGCGCTGCTGCGCGCAGGCGATGCGCTGCACGCCGCGGCGCTGCACCGGCTGGGCGCCGAGGCCCGCGATCGCGCCGGCGACCATGCCGGCGCCGAGGCTGCGCGGGCGCGCGCCGCCGCGGCGTCGACGGCTGCGGATGCGGCGGCGGTGGAGACAGCCTCCGCCGTCGCCCGCGGAGGCGGCCGATGACCGCGCCGCCGCCCGACACCGCCGCGCTCGCCGAGCTGCGCGCGCAGTCCGAGCGCCTGCTCGAACGGCTGGAGGCGAACGAGCGCGAGTTCCGCCGGCTCGGTCGCGCGGTGTGGAACGTGCAGGAGGACGAGCGCCGCCGGCTCGCGCGCGAGCTGCACGATGGCCTCGGCCAGAACCTGACCGCGCTGCGGCACGCGCTGGATCGCGTGCTCGACGACCTGCCCCCCGGGCTCGACGGCGTCCGCGCCCGGCTCGCCGACGCCATCGCGCTGTGCGCGGGCTCGCTGGAGGACACGCGCGAACTCTCGCGGCTGTTGCGGCCGCCGATCCTCGACGACCTCGGGCTGGCGCCGGCGCTGCGCTGGCTCGGGCGCAGCCTCGACGGCGGCGCGACCCGGGTCGTGGTCGAGATCGAACCGCTGCCGCCGCTCGACGGCGAACTGCAGACGCTGCTGTTCCGGGTCGCGCAGGAAGCGCTGAGCAACGCCATCCGCCATGCCGACGCCGGCAGCGTGCTGCTGCGCCTGGTCGCGCGCGGCGACGAGCTGCAACTGCAGGCGATCGACGACGGCCGCGGCTGCGACCCGGCGCAGGCGTTCCGCGCCGGCGGCAGCGGCCTGGGCGGCATGCGCGAGCGCCTGCGCCTGTACGGCGGACGGCTCGAACTGCGCGCCGCGCCGGGGCAGGGCACGCGGCTGCGGGTCACCGTGCCGCTGCCGTCGCCGGCTTGACGCTGTCGTGGACGACGCGCACCGTACCGCCATGCGCATCCTGATCGCCGACGACCACACGATGGTCCGTGAAAGCCTGGTCGGCGCGATGCAGGCCGAGCACGACATGGACGTGGTCGGGCAGGCGGCCGACGGCATCGAGACGCTCGAACTCGCCGCGCGCACGCTGCCCGACGTGGTCGTCACCGACCTCAACATGCCGCGCCTGGGCGGACTCGAAGTGGTGCGCCGGCTGCGCGATGCGCTGCCGAACGTCCGCGTGCTGGTGCTGACCATGCACCAGGAGGACGAATACGTGCTGCAGGCGGTGCGCGCCGGCGCCTCCGGCTATCTGATGAAGGACAGCGCGACCCGCGAACTGATCGCCGCGGTGCGCAGCCTGCACGCCGGGCGCGACTACTTCGGCCCGCAGGCGGCGCGCGCGCTGGCCGAGCAGTGGCGGCATCCGGAACGCATCGCCGACGATCCGTTCGGCCAGCTCACCGCGCGCGAACGCGAGGTGTTCGTGCTCATCGCCGAAGGCCTGACCACCAAGGAGATCGCCCGCCGGCTCGGGATCAGCGCCAAGACCGCGGAGAACCATCGCGGCCGGGTGCTCGCCAAGCTCGAAGTGCGCAACACCGCCGAGCTGGTCCGCTATGCGCTGCGCAAGGGGCTGATCGATTGAGCCGGACCGCCGACGTGCTGCTCGTCCACGGCATCTGGAACGCCCGCGCGTGGCTGGCGCCGTTCGCCCTGCGCCTGCGCCGCGAGGGACTGGCGCCGGAGACGTTCGGCTACGACAGCGTCTGGCGCGACCCCGGGACCGCCGGCGACCGCCTGATCGCCCGGCTTCGCCAGCGGCCGGTGGCGGCGCTGGTCGGCCACAGCCTGGGCGGACTGGTCGTCCTCGAGGCCCTGCGCCGGGCGCCCGACCTGCCGGTGCAGCGGGTGGTCTGCCTGGGCTCGCCGCTGCGCGGCAGCGCCGCCGCCGCCGGCCTCGCGGCGCGGCCGCCGCTGGGGCTGGCGCTGGGCCGCAGCCGGGCGCTGCTGGAGCGGGGCTGCCCGCCGTGGACCGGGCGGGCGCAGGTCGGGGTGATCGCCGGCGACCGCGCCAAGGGCCTCGGCGGCCTGTTCGCGCGGCTGGACGGCGCTTCGGACGGCACCGTGGCCGTGGCCGAGACCCGGCTGGACGGCCTGGCCGACCACTGCGTGCTCCCGGCCAGCCACAGCGGGCTGGTGCTGTCGGCCGAGGTCGCCGCGCAGACCGCCCATTTCCTGCGCCACGGTCGTTTTGCCCGGTAGGCGGCGGCCGGACCCGCGGCTTGGGGTAAAATCTCCGGCTTGGCATTCAGATCAGGTGCAGGACTTCCATGGGCAGAGGGCCTTCCATCGAGGCGCGCAAGAACGCGGTCGACGCGCAGCGCGGCAAGATCTTCACCAAGATCGTGCGCGAGATCGGCGTCGCGGCGCGCGCCGGCGGCGGCGATCCCAACGGCAATCCGCGCCTGCGCAGCGCGGTCGACAAGGCGCTCGCGGTCAACATGTCGAAGGACGCGATCGAGCGCGCGATCAAGAAGGCCACCGGCGAACTCGAAGGCGTCGAATACGAGGAAGTGCGCTACGAGGGCTATGCCCCGGGCGGGGTCGCGGTGATCGTCGACTGCCTGACCGACAACAAGGTCCGCACCGTGGCCGACGTGCGCCATGCCTTCAGCAAGTTCGGCGGCAACCTCGGCACCGAGGGCTCGGTGTCGTTCATGTTCCGCAAGACCGGGGTGCTGTCCTTCGCCGGCGGCGTCGACGAGGAGAAGGTGACCGAAGCCGCGATCGAGGCCGGCGCCGACGACGTCGTCGTGTATCCCGAGGACGGCGCGATCGACGTGCTGACCGCGCCGGAGGCCTTCGCCGACGTCAAGGCCGCGATGGAGGCCGCCGGGCTCGCCGCCGACATCGCCGAAGTGACCTACCGCGCCGACAACGACAGCCCGGTGTCCGGCGAGACCGCGCAGCAGGTGGTCAAGCTGCTGCGCTGGCTGGAGGACATGGACGACGTGCAGAACGTCTATTCCAACGCCGAGCTCGGCGCGGACGCGTACGCCTGATCGTCGCCCGATCCGGTCGAGCCCGTCGAAGCCATCCATGGCGCAGCCCAGTCCCCTCCGGATCGCCCGGCGCAGCCGTTCATGGCTGGGCGTCCAGGCGCGCCATGTGCGCGTGGATCGCGCCGGCTAGCATGCGCACCTTCACCCGCATCCTCGGCATCGACCCCGGTTCGCAGCGGACCGGGGTGGGCATCATCGACGTCGACGACGCCGGTCGGACCACGCACGTGTTCCACGCGCCGCTGAACCTGCTGGTCGCGGACGACGACGACACCGACGGGCGGGGCGGCTTCCCGGCCAGATTGAAGCGATTGCTCGAAGGCCTCGGGGCTATCCTCGACGCCCATCGCCCCGACGAGGTGGCGATTGAAAAGGTATTCATGGCCCGCAACCCCGACTCGGCGCTCAAACTCGGCCACGCCCGCGGCGCGGCCCTGTGCGCCGTGGTCCAGCGCGATCTGCCGGTGCACGAATACGCCGCGAAGGAAATCAAGCTCGCGGTGGTCGGCACCGGCGGTGCGGAGAAGGCGCAGATCCAGCACATGGTCGGACTCATGCTCAACCTGAAGGGCAAACTGCAGGCCGACGCCGCCGACGCGCTCGCGGTCGCCATCACCCACGCCCACGTGCGCGCGACCGCGCGCCGGCTCGGCGTCGGCACGCGCGCCGCCTGGGGCAAGCGCTGACCGCGCCCGCCCGACTCCCCGCATCCCGCACTCCCATCCCCCCATTCGAACGACCTCCATGCATCCTGCGCTGCGCCAGAATCTCTTCCTCATCAAGGAACACGTCGGCATCTTCAAGGCCGCGAACAACTACGACGTGTTCGATCCGGCCAGCGGCGCGAAGCTGCTGGAATGCCGCGAACCCAACCTCGGCTTCTTCACCAAGCTGCTGCGCTTCACCGATTACAAGCGGATGACGCCGTTCGAGGTGGTGCTGGCGGGCGCCGACGGCCGCAAGGCGCTGACCGTGCGCCGCGGCGTGTCGTTCTTCCTGTCGAAGGTCGAGGTGCTGGACGAGAACGGCCGCGTGGTCGGCGGCTTCAAGCAGAAGTTCTTCTCGATCGGCGGCGCGTTCCGCGTGCTCGACGCCCGCGACAACGAGGTCTGCATGCTCAAGGGCAAGTGGACCAGTTGGAACTTCCAGTTCCTCAAGGGCGACCGGGAACTGGCCAGGGTCAGCAAGAAGTGGTCCGGGCTGGGCAAGGAACTGTTCACCAGCGCCGACAACTACGTGCTGTCGGTGTCCGATGCCGTGGGCGAGGACGACGACGTGCGGATCCTGATCATGGCCGCGGTCATGTGCATCGACATGGTGCTGAAGGAGTAACCTGCGCGCAGCGCGGGAGACGAGCATGATCGGTCGACTCAAAGGCACCCTGGTGTACAAGCAGCCGCCCTGGCTGGTGATCGACGTCCACGGCGTCGGTTACGAGCTGGAGGCGCCGATGAGCACGTTCTACGACCTGCCGGACGTGGGACGCGAGGTCGCGCTGTTCACCCACTACGCGCAGAAGGAGGACAGCGTGTCGCTGTACGGCTTCCTGCGCGAGGCCGAGCGGCGCCTGTTCCGCGACGTGCAGAAGGTCAGCGGCATCGGCGCGAAGATCGCGCTGGCGGTGCTCTCGGGCGTGAGCGTGGACGCGTTCGCGCGGCTGGTGCAGACCGGCGACGTGGCCGCGCTCACCCGCATCCCCGGCATCGGCAAGAAGACCGCCGAGCGTATGGTCGTCGAGCTGCGCGACCGCGCCGCCGACTTCGCCGGCGCCGGCGCGACCCTCAACGCCGCGGCCGCCGCGGGCGACGCGCAGTCCGAGGCGACCATCGCCCTGCAGCAACTGGGCTACAAGCCCGCAGAGGCCGCGCGCATGGCGCGCGACGCGGCGGCGGCCGGCGACGACGCCGCCGGCATCATCCGCAAGGCGCTGCAGTCCGCGCTGCGCTGACATCGGCACACTCCACGAGGGCCTTCCGGCATTCCCGCGATGAGCGATACCTCCCAGCACGACGCGTCCACCTCCCACCCCAACCCGCACGGCAAGACCGGGCTCGCCGCGCTGGTCGTGGCCGCCGTCGGCGTCGTGTTCGGCGACATCGGCACCAGCCCGCTCTACACCATCCAGGAGATGTTCAGCCCGCACTACGGGCTCACGCCGGATCCGCACACGGTCAAGGGCCTGCTCTCGCTCGGCTTCTGGTCGCTGCTGCTGGTGGTCACGCTGAAGTACGTCATCGTCATCATGCGCGCGGACAACGAAGGCGAGGGCGGCATCATGGCGCTGACCGCGCTGGCCCAGCGCAGCCTCAAGTCCGGGTCGCGGCTGAACTACACGGTCGGCATCCTCGGCATCTTCGGCGCGGCGCTGTTCTTCGGCGACGGCATGATCACTCCGCCGATCACCGTGCTCGGCGCGATCGCCGGCCTGGAGGTGATCTCGCCGGTGTTCAAGACCTGGGTGGTGCCGATCAGCCTGGTGATCCTCACCGGCCTGTTCGCGCTGCAACGCTTCGGCACCGCGAAGGTCGGCAAGGCGTTCGGCCCGGTGATGATCACCTGGTTCGTGGTGATCGCGGCCTTCGGCGCCTACAACATCGGCCACCATCCGACGGTGCTGACCGCGCTCAACCCGTACTGGGCGATCGACTTCTTCCTCACCCACAACTGGCACGCGGTGTTCGTGCTCGGCGCGGTGGTGCTGACCGTGACCGGCGGCGAGGCGCTGTACGCCGACCTCGGCCACTTCGGCAAGACCCCCATCCGCTGGGGCTGGTTCGGCTTCGTGCTGCCGGCGCTGGTGCTCAACTACTTCG
Organism: Lysobacterales bacterium; assembly: GCA_019510125.1. Taxonomy (GTDB): domain Bacteria; phylum Pseudomonadota; class Gammaproteobacteria; order Xanthomonadales; family Xanthomonadaceae; genus Lysobacter_I. Next base: position 29,057 of record JAEKKX010000016.1, on the reverse strand, counting down.
GCCAGGGCGCGCTGCTGCTGGCGCATCCGGAAGCGATCGCCAACCCGTTCTTCATGTCGATCCCGGACTGGGCGCAGATCCCGATGCTGGTCCTCGCCACGGTGGCCGCGACGGTGGCCTCGCAGGCGGTGATCACCGGCGCGTTCTCGGTGACCCGCCAGGCGATCCAGCTCGGCTACCTGCCGCGGCTGGCGATCCGCTACACCTCCAAGGACACGATCGGCCAGATCTACGTGCCCTCGATCAACTGGACGCTGTACGCGGCGGTGGTCGTGCTGACCCTCACCTTCGGCAGCGCCACCGCGCTGGCCACCGCCTACGGCCTGTCGGTCACCGGCACCATGCTGATCGACACCCTGCTGCTGGCGATCGTGGCCTACACCCGCTGGCCGGACACCCGCCGCTGGGTGCTGCCGCTGTGCGGGCTGTTCCTGTTCGTGGACATCGCCTTCCTGTTCGCCAACGGCGCCAAGCTGCTGACCGGCATCGGCGCCTGGGTGCCGCTGTTCATCGGCATCACCGCGTTCACGATGATGCGCACCTGGCGCCGCGGCCGCGAGCTGCTGCGAGGCGAGATCCGCAAGGAAGGCATCCAGGTCGACACCTTCCTGCCCGGGCTGATGCTGGCGCCGCCGGTGCGGGTGCCCGGCACCGCGGTGTTCCTGACCGCGGACAAGACCGTGGTGCCGCACGCGCTGCTGCACAACCTCAAGCACAACAAGGTGCTGCACGAGCGCAACGTCTTCCTCACCGTGGAGACGCTCAACGTGCCGTACGCGCCTAAGGAGAAGTGCCTGAAGATCGAGGCGATCGGCGACGATTTCTATCGCGTCGTGCTCAAGTTCGGGTTCATGGAGACCCCGGACGTGCCGCTGGCGCTGATGCGCAGTTGCGACAAGGGCGGCATCTACTTCGACCCGATGGACACGACCTACTTCTCCAGCCGCGAGACGATCATCGCCAGCGCCCATCGCGGCATGCCGGTGTGGCGCGACAAGCTGTTCGCGCTGATGCACCGCAACGCCGCGTCGGCCACGGGCTTCTTCCGCATCCCCGGCAACCGGCTGGTGGAGCTGGGCGCGCAGGTGCAGATCTGACCGCGCGCCGCGGTCGCCGGGGCGGCCCGCGGGCCGTCCCGCCGGCGGGCCATGCATAATGCGCGGATGACCACCGACCGCCTGATCGCCGCCGACGCCACCCGCGAGGACGACCTCGCCGACGCCGGCCTGCGCCCGAAACGGCTGGACGAATACCTCGGCCAGCAGCCGGTGCGCGAGCAGATGGCGATCTACATCGAGGCGGCGAAGCGGCGCAGCGAGGCGCTCGACCACGTGCTGATCTTCGGCCCGCCGGGGCTGGGCAAGACCACCCTCAGCCACGTCATCGCCAACGAACTCGGGGTCAACCTGCGCGTCACTTCCGGCCCGGTGATCGAGAAGGCCGGCGACCTCGCGGCGCTGCTCACCAACCTGCAGCCGCACGACGTGCTGTTCATCGACGAGATCCATCGCCTCTCGCCGGTGGTCGAGGAAGTGCTGTACCCGGCGATGGAGGATTTCCAGATCGACATCATGATCGGCGAGGGCCCCGCGGCGCGCTCGATCAAGCTCGACCTGCCGCCGTTCACGCTGATCGGCGCCACCACCCGCGCCGGCCTGCTCACCGCGCCGCTGCGCGACCGGTTCGGCATCGTCCAGCGCCTGGAGTTCTACAGCGCCGAGGAGCTGACCCGGATCGTCCGCCGCTCGGCGCAGATCCTCGGCATCGCCTGCGAGGCCGAGGGCGCCGGCGAGATCGCCCGCCGCTCGCGCGGCACCCCGCGCATCGCCAACCGGCTGCTGCGGCGGGTGCGCGACTACGCCCAGGTCAAGGCCGACGGCCACATCGACCGCGCCGTGGCCGACGCCGCGATGAAGATGCTCAAGGTCGATCCGGAAGGCTTCGACGAACTGGACCGGCGGATGCTGCAACTGATCCTCGAGAACTTCGACGGCGGCCCGGTCGGCGTGGAGTCGCTGGCCGCGGCGCTGAGCGAGGAGCGCGGCACGCTCGAGGACGTGATCGAACCGTACCTGATCCAGCAGGGCTTCCTGGTGCGCACCGCGCGCGGGCGCATGGCCACGCAGAAGGCCTGGCGCCATTTCGGCCTGAAGCCGAGCACGCCGGCGCGCGACCTGTTCGCGGAGGGTGGCGATGGCGGCTGATCGCGATCCGGCGGCCGGCGCTCCGGCCGCAAGTTTGCCGACGGCGAGTTCCCCGGTGGCGACCGCCGGATTCAGCTTTCCGACACGGGTCTACTGGGAGGATACCGACGCCGGTGGCGTGGTCTACCACGCGCAGTACCTGGCCTTCCTCGAACGCGCCCGCACCGAATGGCTGCGGGCGCAGGGATGGGGCCAGGAACGCCTGCGGCGCGAGCACGGCCTGGTGTTCGCGGTGCGGGCGATGACGATCGACTTCCGCCTGCCGGCGCGGCTGGACGACGCCCTCGCGGTCGGCGTGCGGCTGCGCGAGTGCCGGCGCGCCAGCCTGGTGATCGCGCAGACCATCGATCGCGACGGCGTGCGACTGCTGGACGCGGAGGTGCGGGTCGCGGCGCTGGAGGTGGAACGCTTCCGGCCCATGGCCATCCCCGCCGCGCTGCTGCCGATGCTGCAATCCCTCGAATCCCCGCCCGCGGGCGGTCCGGCGCGCGCGCCGGGCGCGCCCGGGGCCGACGAACCGAATCCGGAGCGAGTTTCCCGATGAACGTGCTGCCCATGGCCCTGCAGGCCACCACCGTCGAACCGCTGCCGGCGCAGGCGCTGACCGCCGCCACCGCCCAGCCCGCCGCCCCGGAGGCCGGGCTCAACTACCTCAAGCTGGTCGCCGACGCGAGCCTGCCGGTGCAGGCGGTGATGGCGCTGCTGCTGCTGGCGTCGGTGGCGTCGTGGGTGATCATTTTCCGCAAGAAGCGCGTGCTCGATCGCGCCCAGCGCGAGGCCGACGGCTTCGAGGAGCGCTTCTGGGCCGGCGGCGACCTCGGCCGGCTGTACGCCGAGGCCGCGGGCCGCAAGCAGCAGATCAGTGGCATCGAGGCGATCTTCGAGGGCGGCCTGCGCGAGTTCAACCGCGTGCGCCAGCGCCGCGGCGTCGATGCGCGCAGCCAGCTCGAGGGCGCGCAGCGCGCGATGCGCGCGACCGCCTCGCGCGAGCTCGACGGCCTCGAGCACAACCTCGAATTCCTCGCCAACGTCGGCTCGATCAGCCCCTACGTCGGCCTGTTCGGCACCGTGCTGGGCATCCTGATGTCGTTCCATGGCCTGGCGAGCATGAAGGAGGCGACCATCGCGACCGTCGCCCCGGGCATCTCCGAGGCGCTGCTGGCGACCGCGATGGGCCTGTTCGCCGCGATCCCCGCGGTCTGGGCCTACAACCGCTTCGCGACCCGGGTCGAGCGGCTGGCGGTGCGCTACGACGCCTTCGCCGAGGAGTTCGCCTCGATCCTGCAGCGCCAGGCGCACATGGACGAGCACTGACCCCGGGCCGTCCCCCGGACCGTTGACCGCTCCGTCCCCGTCTTCCGCCCCACCGGACACCGACCATGGCCCTCCAAGCCGCCGGCCGCCGCCGCAAGCGCAAGCTCAAAGCCGAGATCAACGTCGTGCCGTACATCGACGTGATGCTCGTGCTGCTGATCATCTTCATGGTCACCGCGCCGCTGCTGAACCTCGGCACCGACATCAGCCTGCCGCAATCGCGGGCGAAATCGCTGCAGACGCCGCAGGACCCGGTGGTGGTCAGCATCTACGCCGACGGCGGCTACGCGCTGATGCTCGAGCGCGGCCGCAACCGCGCGATCGACGCCAAGGACCTCGTCGCCGAACTGCGCGCGGTCCACGACCGCAACGCCGAGGTCAACGTGCTGGTCAACGGCGCCCGCGACGCCAGCTACCAGACGGTGATGCGCGGCATCGACCTGATCAAGGACGCCGGCATCGGCAAGGTCAGCCTGGTCAGCCTGCCCGAGGAGCAGTCGTGAATCCGCGTCGTCGCCGGGACGGGCGGGGCCGCTGATGCGCGAGACCCGCCACGACACCACGGTCGCGGTCGCGCTGGCGCTGTTGCTCCACCTGGTGCCGGCGCTGTTGCTGCTGCTGGTGTCGCTGCTGCCCGCGCGTCCGCCCGCGGCGGCCGGCGAGCCGGTCCACGCCGACGTGATCGACCCGAACGCGCTGTCGGCCGCGACCCGCGCCGCGCTGCGCAGCCGCCCGGAGCCGGAGGCCGCCAGGCCGGTCGAGCCGACGGAAACGCCGCCGCCCGAGCCGCTGCCCGATGCGCTGGAGGAACCGCCGGAGACCCCGCCCGAGGCGCAGCCGCTGCCGCAGGAGCAACTGCCCGATCCGGACCAGGTCGACCAGCAGGAGGTCAAGCCCGACGCGCAGGCCGCCGAGACCGCCGAGCGCGAGCAGGAGGCGAAGCGGCGCCAGGGCCAGGTCGACCTCACCGCCGAGCGCGAGCGCCAGGAAGCCGAGCAGCGCAAGACCGAGATGCAGCGCCAGCGCGAACAGCAACTGGCCGACATCCAGCGCCAGCGCGAGCAGAACCAGCGCGAGATGGCCCAGGCCCAGCAGCGGCTGGACGAACTGGCCCGGCAGCGCGCCCAGCAGGCCTCGGCCGCCGCCGCCGCGGCCCCGCCGCCGGGCCAGCGCGGAGTCGATCCGAACCTCGCCGCCCGGTACAGCCAGGCGCTGATCGAGAAGATCCGCAGCAACTGGGTGCGCCCGGACAACGTCTCGCCCGACCAGATCTGCAAGATCGTCATCCGCCAGATCCCCAACGGCACCGTGATCGACGTGCAGGTCGACCCGTCCTGTCCCTACGACGAGGTCGGGCGCCGATCGGTGGAAGCGGCCGTGCTCAAGGCCCAACCCCTGCCGTATCAAGGGTTTGAGGCGGTCTTCAACCGGACGCTGATCCTCAAGTTCCGTGCCGACGAGCGGTGAGCGACGGCCGTGCGGACTGCCCGAGTCCGCCACCGTTCATCTTTCTGACCGCTTTCGCGGCCAAGCTGTGGCCTCCTTCGCGTGCCCCCGACCGCCGATGATCCGAGTGCCGTTCCCTCCGCAGAAGTCCTTCCTCGCCCTGGTCCTGCTGTGCCTCGCACTGCTGCCCTGGGCGGCGTTCGCCCAGCAGCGCGGGCTGGAGCTGGACATCGTTGGCGGCAACGCGGCGGCCACTCCGATCGCGGTCGTGCCGATGCCCTACCAGGGCAGCGCCGGCGCGCCGCAGACCGACGTCGCCGAAGTGGTCCGCGCCGACCTGGCGCGTTCCGGCCAGTTCCGGCCGCTGCCGCCGTCCGACCTCGGCGCCCAGCGCCCCACCCGCGGCGCCGACATCGATTACGCCTACTTCCGCACGCTCAAGCAGAACTACGTGGTGGTCGGCCGGGTGCTGGACGCCGGCGACGGCGGCTACCGGGTCGAGTACGAACTGTTCGACATGGGCGGCAACCGCCTGCTGGCGTTCGCACTGACCGCCCGCGCCAACGCGATGCGCGACGTCGCCCACCAGATCGCCGACGCGATCTACGAAAAGCTCACCGGCGTGCGCGGCGCGTTCTGGACCCGCATCGCCTACATCGTGCAGACCGGCGTCGGCAAGGGCGCGCAGTACGCGCTGATGATCGCCGACGCCGACGGCTACAACCCGCAGACGGTGGTGCGCTCGGAGAAGCCGCTGGTGTCGCCGGCGTGGAGCCCGGACGGCCGCAAGCTCGCCTACGTCAGCTTCGAGCGCGGCAATTCCTCGATCGTCGTCCAGGACGTCGCCACCGGCGCGCGCGAAGTGGTCGCCGCGTTCAAGGGCATCAACGGCGCGCCCAGCTTCTCGCCCGACGGCCGCAGGCTGGCGATGGCGCTGTCCAAGAGCGGCAATCCCGAGATCTACGTGATGGACCTCGCCAGCCGCGCGCTGACCCAGATCACCAGCCAGTTCGGCATCGACACCGAGCCGGTGTGGAGCGCCGACGGCGGCACGCTGTATTTCACCTCCGATCGCAGCGGCAAGCCGCAGATCTACCAGGCCCCGGCGAGCGGCGGTTCGGCCACCCGGGTCACGTTCCAGGGCAGTTACAACGCCCGCGCCACGGTGTCCGCGGACGGCAAGAAGCTCGCCGTGGCACAGGGCAGCGGCAACGTGTACCGTATCGCGATGCTCGACCGCAGCCTCGGATCGTCGCGCTGGTCCATGCTCTCGCCCGGCAACCTCGACGAATCCCCGAGCTTCGCGCCGAACGCGGCGATGGTGCTGTACGCCGCCCGCGAAGGCGGACGCGGCGTGCTCTACGCCGTCTCCGCCGACGCCCGCGTCCGCCAGCGGCTGGTGGTCGCCGGCGGCGACGTGCGCGAGCCCGCCTGGGGCCCGTATCGCCTCCCGCGCTGATCCGGTCCGACCGCCGTCGCACCCGATCGCCCACACCCCGCCTCCTACCCCCGAATCCACCCGCGACCACACCGAGACCCCGCCATGAACACGACCTCCCGAGTGCTGATCACCGCGATCCTGTGCGTGACCGCCGCCGCCTGTTCCAAGAAGGTGAAGGAAAACACCGACACCGGCGCCACCGTCGGCAACGACACGACCTCTTCCGGCACGACCTCCTCCGGGATGGGCAACACCGGCCCGGTGAGCGCCGGCGCCTACGGCCCGGGCGACCTCGACACCGACGCCTGCCTGCGCCAGCGCGTCGTCTACTTCGACTTCGACCAGGACGCGCTCAAGCCCGAGTTCCAGGCCATCGTCGCCTGCCACGCGAAGTACCTGCGCGATCGCCCCGGCGCGCGCATGACCCTCGAAGGCAACGCCGACGAGCGCGGCAGCCGCGAGTACAACATGGGCCTCGGCGAGCGCCGCGCGAACGCGGTGTCGTCCTCGGTCCAGGCCAACGGCGGCTCCGGCACCCAGATCACCGTCGTCAGCTACGGCGAAGAGCAGCCGACCTGCACCGAGTCCACCGAGGACTGCTGGGGCCGCAACCGCCGCGTCGAGATCGTCTACACCGCGAAGTGAACCTCGCGCACGGGGCGCCCGCCGGCGCCCCGTCGCGCGTCCGTCCCTCGTCTCTCGCCGCCGCCCGGATCGTCGCCGTCGTGAAAGTCCATCGTTCGCTGTTGCCCGTCGTCGTCCTGATCGCCCTCGGCGCCGCCACGCCGGCGTTCGCCCAGCGGATGAGCACCTCCGACCGCCTCACCGCGCTGGAACAGCAGCTCGCGGCGATGCGTTCGGGCAACCAGAACCTGCTCGACCAGGTCACCGAGCTCAAGAGCGAGAACCAGGGGCTGCGCGGACAGGTCGAGGAGCTGCAGCAGCAGCTCGAACAGCAGAAGCAGGCCGCGAAGAACCAGTACCTCGACCTCGACGCGCGCCTGGGCCGACTGGAAGGCGGCGCCGCCCCCGCCGAGCCCGCGCCGTCCTCGCCGGTGGCGCCGCCCGCGACCGCCGCGGCGACCGCCACCCCGACGCCGCCGGCCCTGCAGGAGCCGCCGCCGACCGTCTACGGCGACGCCTCGGCCTTCAGCGGACGCGCGGAAGACGAGCGGGGCGCCTACAACACCGCCTTCGACGCGCTCAAGGCCGGCCGCTACGCCGATGCGTCGCAGGCGTTCCAGGCGTTCCTGGAGGCCTATCCGAACGGCGTGTTCACCCCGAACGCGCTGTACTGGCTGGGCGAGAGCTACTACGTCACCCAGAACTACGCGCTGGCGATGCCGCAGTTCCAGGCGCTGCTGGCGCGCTATCCCACCCACGACAAGGCCGCAGGCGCGCTGCTGAAGGTCGGCCTGTGCCAGTACGGCCTGCGCCAGCTCAACGCCGCCGAAGCGACGCTGACCAAGGTGGTCGACCGCTATCCCGGCACCGAGGCCGCCCGCAGCGCCGAGGACCGCCTGCAGGCGATGCGCCTGCCGCGGGTGCGCTGAGCGCCGGAAACCCCCGTCCGCCGGGTAAAATGCCCCGGTGAACGTCGAGACCGCCCCGGCGCCGACCGCCGCGACGGCGGACCGCCTCAAGATCACCGAAATCTTCCTGTCCGTGCAGGGCGAAGCCCGCGACGCCGGCTGGCCGACGGTGTTCGTGCGCCTGACCGGCTGCCCGCTGCGCTGCGTCTACTGCGACACCGCCTACGCGTTCTTCGGCGGCGAGTGGCGCGACATCGATGCGATCGTCGAGGAGGTCCTCGGCCACGGCGTGCGCCACGTCTGCGTGACCGGCGGCGAGCCGCTGGCGCAGAAGCGCTGCCCCGACCTGCTGCGGCGCCTGTGCGACGCCGGCCTGGTGGTGTCGCTGGAGACCTCCGGCGCGATCGACATCGCCGGCGTCGATCCGCGCGTCTCGCGGGTGCTGGACATCAAGACGCCCGCATCCGGCGAGGTCGAGCGCAATCGCTGGGACAACCTGCCGCTGCTCACCGCGCACGACCAGGTGAAGTTCGTGGTCTGCGATCGCGCCGACTACGACTGGTCGAAGCGGATCGTGTCCGAACACCGGCTGCACGCGCGCTGCGACGTGCTGTTCTCGCCGAGCAAGGACCAGGTCGCCGCGCGCGACCTCGCCGAATGGATCGTCGCCGACCGCCTGCCGGTCAGGTTCCAGTTGCAACTGCACAAGATCCTGTGGGGCGACGCCCCCGGTCGTTGAGGAAAACCCGTGATGAAACCCGCCGTCGTCCTCGTCTCCGGAGGCATGGACTCCGCCGTCGTCCTCGCGATCGCCCGCGAGCAGGGCTTCGCCGCGCATGCGCTGAGCGTGCGTTACGGCCAGCGGCACACGTCCGAACTCGACGCCGCCGCGCGGGTCGCGCAGGCGCTGGGCGCGGCCGCGCACAAGACCGTCCACGTCGACCTGCGCAGCCTCGGCGGCTCGGCGCTGACCGACGACGGCATCGACGTGCCGGTGGACTCCGACGGCCACCAGATCGGCGTCGGCATCCCGTCGACCTACGTGCCGGCGCGCAACACCATCATGCTGTCGGTCGCGCTGGGCTGGGCCGAGGTGCTGGGCGCCACCGATCTGTTCTGCGGCGTGAACGCCGTCGATTACTCGGGTTATCCGGATTGCCGCCCCGAGTTCGTCGCCGGCTTCGAGGCGCTCGCCAACCTCGCCACCAAGGCCGGCGTCGAGGGCGCGCGCTTCCGCGTCCACGCCCCGCTGATGCGGATGAGCAAGGCCGACATCGCCCGCGAAGGCCGGCGCCTGGGCGTGGATTTCGCCCAGACCGTGTCCTGCTACCAGGCCGACGCCGACGGCCGCGCCTGCGGCCACTGCGACGCCTGCCGGCTCCGCGCCGAGGGCTTCGCCGCCGCCGGCATGCCCGACCCGACCCGCTACATCGGCTGATCCTCCCGGCGGATTCGGCTAGAATGCCGCCCTCGGCGCAACGCCGGGGCCGGCCTCGCCGGCTGCACGGGCCGTTAGCTCAGTCGGTAGAGCAGAAGACTTTTAATCTTTTGGTCGAAGGTTCGAATCCTTCACGGCCCACCATTCCCATCCCCGCCATTCCCATCCCCACCGTTTCGTTTCCACCTGCCGTGGCGACGGCCCGGGTGTCGTCGCGCGTGCGGTTCTGCCCGGCGCGGTTCGAATCCTTCACGGCCCACCATTCCCATCCCCACCGTTTCGTTTCCACCTGCCGTGGCGACGGCCCGGATGTCGTCGCGCGTGCGGCTCTGCCCGGCGCGGTTCGAATCCTTCACGGCCCACCATTCCCATCCCCGCCATTCCCATCCCCACCGTTTCGTTTCCACCTGCCGTGGCGACGGCCGCGTTCGCGCGACCGGTGGAAGGCAGGATCAGGCGCGTGCCGACAGCCGTTCGATCGCGGGCAGCACGATCGCGGGGAACAGGGCGGCGTCGCCGGCCGCGCGCGAGGACAGCATCGCGCCGTGGACGGTCGCCATCAGCGTGGCCGCCTCTGCGCCGGCCGGTGCGGACAGCCGGAAGTCGCCCCGGGCTTGGCCTGCGGCGAGCACCGTGGCGAGCCAGCCGCGCAGGTCGTCGAAATGCCCGGCGACTTCGCGGGCCACGTCGTCGGGGATCGCCGGTCGCTCCGAGGCGAGCATCGCGCACACGCAGAACGCGGACGCATCGGCGGCCAGGCATTCGGACCAGTAGTTCGCATAGGCGAGCAGGCGATCCTTCGGCGCGGCGATGGCGCCATCGACCGCGGCCAGGCCCTGCCGGGCTTCCTCGCGATAGAGCACCACCACCACGCGCACGAGTTCGGCCTTGCTCGCGAAGTGGTGGTGGATGCTCGCCTTGGTGATGCCGACGCGCTCGGCGATGTCGGCGTAGCTGAAGCCGTTGTAGCCGCCCGCCGCCAGCAGCGCGCGCGCATGACCGACGATCTCGCGGGCCTTGGGGGAAGGGTCGGGGATCATCGCGTGCGGCGGGCCTAGGCAGACGGGCGTCCAGTCTGCCAGTTTCGCGACGACCGATCAGGCCGCGCCGCGCGCGCGGCGCAGCGCGATCACCTGCGCGACCAGCCCGATCGCCAGCGCGGCCAGCAACGCGCCATGGACCGCCAGCAGCAGCGGCGAACGCAGGTCGGTCACCAGCGGCGCGCCATCGGGCACGCGGCGCAGGATCTCGGTGGCCGTCGGCACCAGGAGCAGGAACACGGTCAGGGTGAGCGCGATGGTTTCGGCGTAGCGTCCGGCCGCGGCGGGACGGACCCGGCCGATGCCGTAGCCGAACAGGAGCAGGGCCAGCGTCGCCAGGCCGAGGAGGTCGCCGACCGGCGTGGTGGCGACCAGAAACACGGTCGTGGCGCCGACCAGCATCGATGCGAAGTAGACGGCGCCGGCGCGGGAGCGGGGCACGATCCGGCCGTGGCGGGCGAGCATGCAGAACGCGGCGGGAATCGCCGGGAGGCTGCCGAGCGTGTGCAGCCAGCCGAGCGGGGTGATACCGAACATGGGGGAACTCCGGAAGCGATCGGGGAAACGGCGGGCGAGGCGCCGCCCGCCGACCGGTGCGGTGCGAAGGCGCGTCGGACGGGGCGGCGAGGGGAATGCGGCGGGCCCGGCTCGGCGATGCGGGGCTGCGCTGCCATCCGTGTAATCAACCTACCAGTAGGTAGATTGTGCGACAAGCCTTGAACACGCCTTGGCGATGAACGGTCGCCACGATCATGCGCGAGGCCACGGGCGCCTCCCGGCGCGGCCGCTCGTGGGCGTGGCGGCATGCGGCGCAGGCCGCTGCAGACCCGATGCCTGGCGCTTGACAAAAAGAGAATGATCATTCATTCTAAATTTCTTGCGGTCGGCGTGCCTTGCGCCGGCCCTTTCGTTTTTCGTCTTCGAAGCCGAGTCCTCCCCATGCCCAGCCTTCGTTCGCGCGCCGCCCTGCCGGCCCTCCTGATCGCCTCCGCGCTCGCCCTGGCCGCCTGCGGCGGCGACGCGGCCCCCGCCCAGGGGGGCGCCGTCCCGGTGACCGTGGTCACCCTCAAGCCGCAGACCGTCACCCTGACCCGCGAACTGGCCGGCCGCGCCCGCGCCTCGCAGGAAGCCGAAGTGCGGCCGCAGGTCAGCGGCATCGTCGAGGCCCTGCGGTTCACCGAGGGCGGCAGCGTGCGCGCCGGCCAGCCGCTGTACCAACTGGACCAGACCGCGTTCCGCGCCGATGCCGACAGCGCCCAGGCGGCGGTCGCGCGTGCGCAGGCGACGCTGGCCACCGCGCAGTCGAACGCCAGGCGTTCGGCGGAACTGGTGAAGATCGTCGCGATCAGCCGGCAGGACAACGACAATGCCCAGGCCGCGCTGCGGCAGGCGCAGGCCGACCTGCGCGCGGCGCAGGCGGCGCTGAAGGGCGCCAACGTGCCGTTGGGCTTCTCCACCGTCACCGCGCCGATCAGCGGCCGCATCGGTCGCTCCAGCGTGACCCGCGGCGCCCTGGTCACCGCCGGCCAGGCGACTCCGCTGGCGATCATCCAGCGCATGGACCCGATGTACGTGGAGATCAGCCAGTCGAGCACGGAACTGCTGCAACTGCGCCGCGAAATCGACGCCGGCACCCTGCGCGGCACCGATGAAGTGCCGGTGGACATCCTGCTGGAGGACGGCAGCGCGTATCCGCACCAGGGGCGCCTGAGCTTCGCCGAGGCGATGGTCGATCCGAGCACCGGCGCGGTCGCGCTGCGGGTGATCGTGCCCAACCCCGAGCAGTTGCTGCTGCCCGGCATGTTCGTGCGCGCCCGGGTCGCCAACGGCGAGCGCCCCGGCGCGATCCTCGTTCCGCAGCAGGGCGTGACCCGCGATCCGCGCGGCCAGGCCACGGCGATGGTGGTGGGCGCCGGCGGCAAGGTCGAGCAGCGTCAGGTCAAGGTCAGCCGCGCGATCGGCGACGCGTGGCTGGTCGACGCCGGCCTCGAGGCCGGCGACAGGGTGATCGTCGAAGGCCTGCAGAAGATCCAGCCGGGCGCGACGGTCGATGCGACCGAGCGCGGCAGCGCGCCGAAGCCCGCGGCGTCCGCGGCCAAGCCCGCCAGCGGCGCCTGAGGAGGCCGGCCCATGTCACGTTTCTTCATCGATCGCCCGATCTTCGCCTGGGTGATCGCGATCCTGATGATGCTCGCGGGCGCGCTGTCGATCACCCGGCTGCCGATCGAACGCTATCCCACGGTGGCGCCGCCGGCGATCTCGGTCGGCACCGTCTATCCCGGCGCCTCGGCCAAGGTGGTCGAGGATTCGGTCACCCAGATCATCGAGCAGCAGATGACCGGCCTGGACGGCCTGATCTACATGTCGTCCAACAGCGCCGGCAACGGCGCGGCCTCGATCACCCTGACCTTCGAGACCGGCACCGACCCGGACGTGGCCCAGGTGCAGGTGCAGAACAAGCTGCAGTCGGCGATGCCGCTGCTGCCGCAGGAAGTGCAGCGCCAGGGCGTGCGCGTCAACAAGGGCTCCAGCGGCTTCCTGCAGGTGCTGGCGTTCGTGTCCGCCGACGGCAGCATGGATCGCAACGACATCTCCGACTACGTCAGCGCCAACATCGTCGAGCCGCTCAGCCGCGTGCCCGGCGTGGGCTCGGTGCAGGTGTTCGGCGCCCCGTACGCGATGCGCATCTGGCTGGATCCGGACAAGCTGGACACCTACCGCCTGGCGGTCAGCGACATCACCAGCGCGCTGCAGGCGCAGAACGCGCAGGTCGCGCTGGGCCAGCTCGGCGGCGCGCCCGCCGTGCCCGGGCAGCAGTTGAACGCGACCATCAGCGCCCAGGACCGGCTGCAGACGCCGGAACAGTTCCGCGCCATCGTGCTGCGCGCCAACCCCGACGGCTCCCGGCTGACCCTGGGCGACGTGGCGCGGGTGGAGATCGGCCCGCAGAGCTACGACGCGGTCAGCCGCTACAACCGCAAGCCCGCGTCGGGCGTCGCGGTGTCGCTGGCCACCGGCGCCAACGCACTGGAAACCGCGGACGCGGTGGCCGCGCTGATCGAAAAGCTCAAGCCGACGTTCCCGGCCGGGCTGGAGGTGAAGATCCCCTTCGACACCACCCCGTTCGTGCGCGTCTCCATCGAGAGCGTGCTGCACACGCTGATCGAAGCGGTGGTGCTGGTGTTCCTGGTGATGTTCCTGTTCCTGCAGAATTTCCGCGCCACGCTGATCCCCACCATCGCGGTGCCGGTGGTGCTGCTGGGCACGGTGGCGCTGCTGGGGGTGATGGGCTTCTCCATCAACATGCTGACCATGTTCGCGATGGTGCTGGCGATCGGCCTGCTGGTCGACGACGCCATCGTGGTGGTGGAGAACGTCGAGCGGGTGATGGCCGAGGAGGGCCTGTCGCCGATCGAGGCCACCCGCAAGTCGATGGACCAGATCTCCGGCGCGCTGGTCGGCATCGGCGTGGTGCTGGCGGCGGTGTTCGTGCCGATGGGCTTCCTCGGCGGCGCCACCGGCATCATCTACAAGCAGTTCACCGGCACGATCGTGATCGCGATGGCGCTGTCGGTGGTGGTCGCGCTGGTGCTGACGCCTGCGCTGTGCGCCACGATGCTCAAGCCGATGAAGAAGGGCGAGGCGCATGCCCACATGGGCGGCGTGGTCGGCAGGTTCTTCGACGGGTTCAACCGCAGGTTCGACGCCGGCAGCAAGCGCTACCAGCGCGGCGTGGGCGGCATCCTGAAGCGGCCCGGTCGCTTCATGCTGGTCTACCTGGCGCTGACGCTGGTGATGGGCGTGCTGTTCGTGCGCCTGCCGTCCTCGTTCCTGCCCGACGAAGACCAGGGCGTGCTGATGTCGATGGTGCAGACGCCGGTCGGCGCCACCCAGGAGCGCACCCTGCAGTCGATCTACAAGCTCGAGGACTACTTCCTGGAGAAGGAGGCCGGCGACATCGAATCGGTGTTCTCGGTGCAGGGCTTCAGTTTCGCCGGCTCCGGGCAGAACTCGGGCATGGCCTTCGTCAAGCTCAAGGACTGGGACGAGCGCACCACGCCGGAGTCGCAGGTCGGCGCGATGGCAGGCCGCGCGATGGGCGCGCTGTCGCAGATCAAGGACGCGATGGTGTTCGCCTTCGCCCCGCCGGCGATGCCCGAGCTGGGCATCTCCTCCGGCTTCACCTTCTTCCTGCAGGACAACACCGGACAGGGCCACGAGGCGCTGCTGGCCGCGCGCAACCAGTTGCTGGGCGCGGCGGCCAAGAGTCCGCTGCTGGCCAACGTGCGCCCCAACGGCCAGGAGGACACCCCGCAACTGCGGCTGGTGGTCGATCCGGTGAAGGCGCAGACGCTGGGCGTGCCGGTGGCCGCGATCAACAACACCCTGGCGGTGGCCTGGGGCGGCGCCTACGTCGACGACTTCATCGACCGCGGCCGGGTCAAGCGCGTGTACATGCAGGCCGATGCGCCCTACCGGATGAGTCCGGAGGACTTCCAGCGCTGGTCGGTGCGCGGCAGCGACGGCCAGATGGTGCCGGTGTCCTCGTTCGCCAGTTGGCACTGGGAATACGGCTCGCCGCGTCTGGAGCGCTACAACGGCGTGGCCGCGATGGAGATCCAGGGCCAGGGCGCCGAGGGCGTGAGCTCCGGCGACGCGATGGCCGAGATCGAGCGCCTGGTCGCGGAACTGCCGCCCGGCTACAGCGCCGCATGGACCGCGATGTCCTACCAGGAGCGCCAGGCCGGCGGCCAGTCGACCCTGCTGTACGCGCTGTCGCTGCTGATCGTGTTCCTGGCGCTGGCCGCGCTGTACGAAAGCTGGAACGTGCCGACCGCGGTGCTGATGATGGCGCCGCTGGGCGTGCTGGGCGCGGTGCTGGCGGCGATGCTGCGCGGCTACCAACTGGACGTGTATTTCCAGGTCGGCATGCTGACCACGGTGGGCCTGACCAGCAAGAACGCGGTGCTGATCATCGAGTTCGCCAAGCAGAACTACGAGCTGTACGGCATGAAGCTGATCCCGGCGATCCTGCAGGCCGTGCGCGATCGCCTGCGCCCGATCGTGATGACTTCGCTCGCGTTCGGCCTGGGCGTGCTGCCGCTGGCCATCGCCAGCGGCGCCGGCTCCGGCGCGCAGAACGTGATCGGCACCAGCGTGCTCGGCGGCATGATCGTCGGCACCTCGCTCGGCCTGTTCTTCATCCCGCTGTTCTACCTGGTGGTCGTGCGGCTGTTCGCGCCCAAGCGGCCGGCGCCGGCGGATGACGCCGCGCCGGGTGATGGAGCGTCCCCCCATGGCTGAGTCGTACCGACGGGCCGCCGTCCGCGCGGAGGCGACGACCACCGTCGCCTCCGCCCCGCCGCCGCGGGCGCGCAGCGGCAGGCGGGCGTACACCGCCTTCGCCGGGGCTGCGCCATGAACCAGGCCGCCCCCCGGGTCCGCCGCGACGAACGCGCCCGGGCGCAGCGCAACCGGATCCTCGACGCCGCCCAGAAGTGCTTCACCGAGCGCGGCTTCCACGGCGCCAGCATGGCGCAGATCGCGGAGACGGCGCAGATGAGCCCGGGGCTCATCTATCGCTACTTCGCCGGCAAGTCGGAGCTGATCCACGGCATCGTGTCGCGGCAGATCGAGCTGATGGCCGACGACCTCGACGCCATCCAGAACGGCGGCCACCAGGCCCTCGACCTCATCGTCGAGCGCTTCCGCGAAGACGTCGCCGTCCACCGGGACGGCGCACCGGCGCGCATGCTGGAACCGGCCCTGATCCTCGAGATCGTCGCCGAGTCCGGGCGCGACCCGGTGATCGCCGATGCGTTCGACGCCCTCGACCGCCATGTCGACGAGGCGCTCGCGGCGTGGCTGGCGCGGCCGCGGGAGCAGGGCGGCTACGGCGTGCCCGAAGCGCTGCTGCCGGCGCGCGTGCTGATCGTGCGCAGCCTGTTCGACGGCCTGAAGATGCGCCAGGCGCGGCATCCGGAGATGGACTTCGGCCTGCTGCGCGAGGCGCTGGACGTCGCCCTGCGCGGCCTGCATCCGCTCGACTGACGGCACGCGGCCGCACGCTCGTCCTCACGGCGCACACGCCGCGTCCGCGGCGTCGCGGTTACAGCGGCACCGGCATCAGCTTCAGCAGGCGTCCGCCGGCGCCGTCCTCCAGCAGCCACAGCGCGCCGTCGGGGCCCTGTTCGACTTCGCGGATGCGGCGGCCCATGGGGTAGCGTTCGGCTTCGCGGGCGGTGACGCCGTCGAACTGGATGCGCACCAGCGACTGCGAGGCGAGGCCGCCGATGAAGCCCTGGCCGCGGAAGTACGGGAACAGGTCGCCGCTGTAGATGACGAAGCCGGCCGGCGCGATCACCGGCGTCCACCACGCTTCCGGGGCGTTGAAGTCGGGGCGGGTGCTGTGCCGCGGGATCGGCGAGCCGTCGTAGTTGTCGCCGTTGGAGACGATCGGCCAGCCGTAGTTGCTGCCGCGTTCGATCAGGTTGAGCTCGTCGCCGCCCATCGGGCCCATCTCGTGCGTCCACAGCCGCCCGGCGCCGTCGAAGGCGATGCCGAGCAGGTTGCGGTGGCCCAGCGTCCAGACCTGCGCGGCGACGCCGCCCTGCGCGAAGAACGGGTTGTCGGTGGGCACGCTGCCGTCGTCGAACAGGCGGATGACCTTGCCGAGGTTGGTGGTCATGTCCTGCGCCGGCGCGCCCTGCTGGCGCTCGCCGGAGGTGATCCACAGCTTGCCGTCGGGGCCGAACGCGAGGCGATGGCTGTAGTGGCCGGTGCCGCTGACCTTCGGCGCCTGGCGCCAGATCACCTGCGGCGTCGACAGGCTGCCGCCGCCGGCGCCGTCCAGGGTGAGCACGGCGCGCGCGACCGCGGCGCCGCGGGTGTCGCCGTTGCCGGCCTCGGCGTAGCTGAAATACACCAGCCGGTTGGTCGCGTAATTCGGATGCAGGATCACGTCGCCGAGGCCGCCCTGACCGCCGTAGGCGACGGTCGGGAGGCCGGTGATCGTGCCGGTCGTCTTCGTTGCGGGATCGAACAGCCGCAACTGGCCCGGCTTCTCGGTCACCAGCAGGCGGCCGTCGGGCAGGAAGGTCATCGCCCACGGTTCGTTGAAGCTGGCGAACGGAGTGACCGTGAACGGCGGGTTCGGCAGGCGCCGCGCCTGCTGGTTGCCGCCGGTGAGCCGCGGCTTGCCTGCGGCGGCGGGCGCGGACGCGGCCGGGCGCGCGGGCGCGCCCGCGTCGCGCGCGGTGCGCTCGCGCGCGACGCCCTTGTCGGCGGCGTCGCGTTCGTGCGACTGGATGCAGCCGGTCGGCAGCAGGGCGATGCAGAGCAGGGCGAGGGGCAGGGCGCGCATGGCCGGGAACTCCTGTTCGCGAAAGGGAGGACGCGGCGGCATCGTGCGTGGCCGCCGCCTCCGGACTCCCCCGGGAAGCGATGGTGCCTTCGACGTCGTCGGTTTGCATGAACGCGAGCGGACGCCGCGGGTCCGGCATGACCTCCGGCCGATGGCGGCGTCCGCCGCCGGGGCACAATGCGGGTCGATCCTTCCCCCGACCGGAGCGCCCATGGACACCCGCGGATTCCTCGACCAGTTGCTCAAGACCGCGAAGCAGAGTGCGGGCGACCTCGCCGGCAGCGCCGGCATCGGCAGCACCGCCGACTTCGGCAAGGGCGCGCTGGCCGGCGGCGCGCTCGCGCTGCTGCTCGGCAACCGCCGCGCGCGGAAGATGGCGACGCTGGGCGGGCTCGCCGCCGTCGGTGCGCTGGCCTATCGCGCCTACGGCGATTGGAAGCGTCAGCAGGGCGCAGCCGATGCATCGATGGCCGCGCACGTCCCGCAGTCGCTGCCCGCCCCCGATGCCGAGAGCCACAGCCAGGCGCTGCTCAAGGCCCTGATCGCCGCGGCCAAGGCCGACGGCCACGTCGACGCGCGCGAACGCGCGACGATCGAAGGCGAGTTCGTCCGCCTCGGCGCCGACGCCGACACCCGCCAGTGGCTGCAGGCGGAACTGCAGAAGCCGCTCGATCCCGCCGACATCGCCGCCGCGGCGGCTTCGCCCGAACTCGCCGCCGAGATGTACGCCGCCAGCGTGATGGTGGTCGACGAGCAGAACTTCATGGAACGCACCTATCTCGACGAGCTGGCGCGCCAGTTGCGGCTCGACGACGGGCTGAAGGCGACGCTGGAGCAGCAGGCCCGCGGCGCGACGGGCTGAGTCGCGCGCGGTCGGGACAAGCCAGGTCGGATACGAGTCGGGTCGGATCGGGACGGCCGCGACGTCGGACAACCTCGATCGACCAAGGTCGCAGGCGGTCGCGCTTGAGCGACACCGGGCGTCGTGGGATGTTGTCGTTCGCTGAACGGCGCCGTGATGTTCCGTGGCGTCCGTCACGGTTTAAGGTTGAAGTCATCGGCATCGTGGCGCGTCGCCGGCCGCCACGGGCGGTGACCACGGCCCATCGTCCTGCGCTGGCGCCGTCGCGGATGTCGGCGTACAGGGGCGCCGGATGCGAGGGAATGCGCGTGCGACACGGGCGATGCGGATCGTCCACGCGTGCCCGACCCCCACCCCCGGAGTGCCTGCATGATCCCCGAGCTCGGCCAACTCGCCCTGATCCTCGGCCTGCTCATGGCCATCGTCCAGGGCGTGGTGCCGCTGATCGGCGCCTGGCGCAACGATGCGCTGCTGATGGCGGTGGCGCGGCCGGCGGCGTTCGCGCAGGCCTTCTTCGTGGCGACCGCGTTCGCGATCCTCGCCTGGCTGATGCTCGACCACGACTTCTCGGTCGTCTACGTCGCGCAGAACTCGAATCTGCGGCTGCCCTGGTACTACCGGCTCTCCGGCGTGTGGGGCGCGCACGAGGGATCGCTGCTGCTGTGGGTGCTGATCCTCAATCTGTGGACGGTGGCGGTCGCGGTGCTGGGCAAGCGGCTGCCGGCCGTGTTCCACGCGCGGGTGCTGGCGATCCTCGGCCTGATCGGCGTCGGTTTCCTCGCCTTCACCGCGTTCACCTCCAATCCGTTCGCGCGGCTGCTCCCCGCGGTGCCCGACGGCAACGACCTCAATCCGCTGCTGCAGGATTTCGGCCTGATCGTGCATCCGCCGATGCTCTACACCGGCTACGTCGGCTTCTCGGTGGCGTTCGCCTTCGCCATCGCCGCGCTGCTCGGCGGCGAGGTCGATCGCCAGTGGGTGCGCTGGTCGCGGCCGTGGACCAACGTCGCCTGGGCCGCGCTCACCCTCGGCATCGCGATGGGGAGCTGGTGGGCGTATTACGAACTCGGCTGGGGCGGCTGGTGGTTCTGGGACCCGGTCGAGAACGCCAGCTTCATGCCGTGGCTCGCCGGCACCGCGCTGATCCATTCGCAGGCGGTGACCGAGAAGCGCGGCGGCTTCCGCGCATGGACCCAACTGCTCGCGATCTTCGCCTTCTCCTTCAGCCTGCTCGGCACGTTCCTGGTGCGTTCGGGCGTGCTGACCTCGGTGCACGCCTTCGCCAGCGATCCCGAGCGCGGCATGTTCATCCTCGTGTTCCTCGGCATCGTCGTCGGCGGTTCGCTGCTGCTGTATTCGATCCGCGCGCCGAAGGTCGCCGGCGGCCAGCCGTTCGGACCGTTCTCGCGCGAGGCGGTGCTGCTGGCGAACAACCTCGTGTTCGTCTGCGCCGCGGGCATGGTGCTGCTGGGCACGCTGTACCCGCTGATCGGCGACGTGCTGGGCCTGGGCAAGCTGTCGGTCGGGCCGCCTTACTTCGGCACGATGTTCCTGTGGATGATGGTGCCGATCGCACTGATGCTGCCGTTCGGTCCGCTGCTGCGCTGGGGCATGGACGACATCCGCGCGGTCGCGCGCCGGCTCGCGCCGGCGTTCGCGGCGGCCGTCGCCGCGGTCGTGCTGGCGTGGGCGCTGCTGCCGTCGCCGTCGTGGAAGCCGCTGCTCGGCGCCGCGGCCGGCGGCTGGGTCGCGGTCGGCACCCTGCGGTTCGCGATGCTGCGCCTGCGCGAGCGTCCGGCCGGACGCCGGTTCACACCGGAGATGGTCGGCATGCTGCTCGCGCACGCGGGCGTGGCGATGTTCTTCGCCGGCGTGCTGGTCACCGAGGGCACCAGCGTCGAGAAGGATTTGCGCCTGGCGCCGGGGCATTCGGTCGAGGTCGGCGGCTACAGCTTCCGCTTCGAGTCGCTCAGCCGCGTCGAGGGCCCGAACTACATCGCCGAGGAAGCGCTGATCCGCGCCTCGCGCGACGGCCGCGTCGTGGCCGAACTGCGGCCGCAGAAGCGGCAGTATTCCGAAGGCACCAACGTCCAGACCGAGGCCGGCATCGAACCCGGCGCGTTCCGCGACATCTACGTCGCGCTGGGCGAACCGCTGGGCGGCGCCGACGACGCCTGGGCGGTGCGGGTGTATCTCAAGACCTTCATCCGCTGGGTCTGGGGCGGTGCGATCCTGATGATGCTCGGCGGGCTGTGCGTCGCCGCCGATCCGCGCTTCCGCCGATTGACCGCCACCGCCCCCGGCGCGGCGCCCGTACCGATCCCCGATCCGTCGCCCGCGCCGGCACTGGCCGGGAGCGCGGCATGAACGCGCGGCTGCTGCCGTTCGCCGGTTTCGCGGCGCTGTTCGCGCTGCTCGGCGCCGGGCTGGTCTACAACCGCACCCACGATCCGAGCGCGGTGCCGTCCCCGCTGGTCGGCAAGCCCGCGCCGCAGTTCTCGCTGCCGCGGCTGGACGCGCCGGAACTCAAGGTCGACAGTCGTTCGTTCCGCGGCAAGCCCTACGCGCTGCACGTGTTCGCGAGCTGGTGCTACGTCTGCCGCGAAGAGAGCGCGGTGCTCGCACGCGAAACGCCGACGCTGGGCATTCCGATGATCGGCTACGACTACAAGGACGATCCGGTCGATGCGAAGCGCTGGCTGGCGCAGTACGGCAATCCGTATGCCATGGTCCTCGCCGATCTCGAGGGCGATGTCGCGATCGACCTCGGCGTCTACGGCGCGCCGGAACTGTTCCTGATCGACGCCGACGGCCGCGTCCGCCACAAGTACATCGGGCCGCTGACCTCAGAAGCGGTCGCGACCGAACTGCGCCCGGTGATCGATCGCATGCGCAAGGAGGCCGCACGATGAACACGCGCCGCTGGCTCGCGTTGCTGCTGGTCCTCGTCGCGTTCGCGGCGCAGGCGATCGACCCGATCCGGTTCCGCGACGATGCCGAGGAAGCGCGCTTCCAGGCGCTGGCGAAGGAACTGCGCTGCCTGGTCTGCCAGAACGAGAGCCTCGCCGACTCGTCCGCCGGATTGGCCCAGGACCTGCGCCGTGACCTGATCGGGCAGATCCGCAGCGGCGCCAGCGACGAACAGATCAAGCGCTATCTCACCGACCGCTACGGCGACTTCATCCTCTACCGCCCGCCGATGAAGCCCGCGACCTGGGCGCTGTGGTTCGGGCCGCTGGCGATGGTGATCGTCGCCGGGATCGTCTTGTCGCGCATCCTGCGCCGGTCGAAGCCGGCCGCGGGCACACCTCCGGATCCCGCTGCGGATCCCGTCTCGGGAGACTGGGAAGCATGACCGTGTTCGTCGTCGCCGTGCTTGCGTTGGTGCTGATCGCCGGGGCCGCGCTGCTCTGGCCGGCGTTGGGCCGGGGCGCCGATCCCCTGCGCGCGCGACGCAAGGCGCTGCAGGAGGCGTACGCCTCGGGCGTGCTGTCGAAGGATGAATTCGACGCCAAGTCCGCCGCGCTCGCGGCCGAAGCAGTGACGCCGACGCCGACGGATCGCGGCCGCAGCGGTTCCCGGCGCTTGCTGGTCGCGCTGGCGGCGGCGCTGCCGCTGGCCGCGATCGCACTGTATTTCGCGATCGGGCGACCCGACGCGCTGTCGACTTCCGCAACATCGTCCGCGGCGTCGTCGCAGGCCGCGGACGGCGTGCCGCCCGCCGCCGGGCAGAAGCCCGGGATGGACATGGAGGCCGCGATCGGCAGCCTGCGCGCGAAGCTCGACAAGAACCCGGGCGACGCCGACGGCTGGCTGCTGCTCGGCCGCGCCTACGAATCGGTCGGCCGCAACGACGACGGTCGCAAGGCGCTGGAAAAGGCGTATGCGCTGGCGCCGGACAAGCCGGCGGTGGAGATCGCCTACGCCGAGGCGCTGGCGCTGGGCCGCGCCGACCGCCGCATCGACGGCGAACCGCTGCGTATGATCCGCCACGCGCTGCAGGTCGAACCGGACAACCAGGACGGCCTGTGGCTGCTCGGCATGAGCCACTACCAGCAGGGGCGATACGCCGAGGCGATCGCCGCGTGGGAGAAGATCCGCGCGCAGCTCGGTCCGGACTCCGACGTGCTGCAGTCGGTGACCGGGATGATCGCCGATGCCAAGGCCCACCTGGACGGCACCGCCGCCGCCGCGACGCCGGCCACGGCCGCCCCCGCGCAGGCGGTCGCGGCCGCAGGCGTGGGCGAGCTGCGCCTGCGCGTGTCGCTGGCGGAGGCATTGCGCACGCGCGCGGCGCCGCGCGACACGGTGTTCGTCTTCGCCAGGGCCGTCGGCGGCCCGCCGATGCCGGTCGCGATCAAGCGACTCCAGGTGTCGGCGCTGCCGGCCGACGTGGTGCTGAGCGACGCCGACGCGATGGTGCCGACGATGAGGCTGTCGGGATTCCCGAAGGTGACGGTGTCGGCGCGCATCTCGAAGAGCGGCGATGCGATCGCGCACAGCGGCGACCTGCAGGCGAAACCGGTCGAGGCCTCGACTTCGGGTTCGGCGACGCTGTCGCTGACGATCGACGGCGTCGTGCCCTGAGTCGCCGCCGCGTGCGCGGCGGGCTCAGGCCTTCTCGCCGTACTTCGTCTCGAAGCGGATGCCGATGCGCTTGAGCAGGTCGGTCGGCAGCACCCCGCCGATCGAGATGACGACCGCGTCGTTGGGCAGGGTCGTGGCCTCGCCGCGCACCGTCAGCGCGACCTCGTGCGGACGGATCGCGGTCACCTCCGAACCCAGCAGCACCTGCACGCGGCCTTCCGCGCGCAGCCGTTCCAGCGTGTCGCGGTTCTTCGGCTTCACCCGGTTGAAGGCGTCGCCGCGATAGCTCAGGTGCACGCTGCGCGCATGGTCGGCGCAGGCGATCGCCGCCTCCACCGCGCTGTCGCCGCCGCCGACGACCAGCACGCGTTCGCGTGCGACCCGCGCCGGATCGGCCAGCCGGTAGCTGACCTTCGGCAGCTCCTCGCCGGGCACGTCCAGGGTGCGCGGACTGCCGCGCCGGCCGATCGCCAGCAGCACCGCGCGGGTGCGGTAGCGGCCGTTCGGCGTCTGCACCACGAACGCGTCGCCTTCGCGGACGACAGACTCCATGCGCTCGCCGTAGTGGATCTTCAGGCGGGTGCGCAGCACCACGTTCTCCCAGAACTCCAGCAGCTTTTCCTTGCCGACCTCGGTGAACTTCATCCTGCCGACCAGCGACAGGTTCACCGGCGCGGTCATCGCGACCTTGTTGCGCGGGTAGTGGAACACCGAGCCGCCCAGCGAGCGCTCCTGCTCCAGCAGCACGTAGCGCAGCCCCTTCTCGATCGCACACAGGCCGGCGGAGATGCCCGCGGGCCCGGAGCCGACGATCACCACATCGTGGTCGGCATGGCCGCCCTGCATCCGCGCGATCGACTCGATCGCCTGCCGGCCCTGTTCGGCCGCCTTGCGGATCAGGCCCATGCCGCCGAGCTCGCCGGCGATGAACACGCCCGGCACGTTCGATTCGAAATTCGGACGCACGTCGGGAATGTCCACGCCGCGGCGCTCGGTGCCGAACACCAGGGTGATGCCGTCGACCGGGCACGCGGCGTGGCAGGCGCCATGACCGATGCAGGCGCTGGGATTGGCCAGTACCGCCTTGCCCGCGATCAGGCCCAGCGCGCCTTCCGGGCAGGCGCGCACGCAGGAGCCCGACCCGATGCAGCGTTCGGTGTCGATCACCGGATGCAGCGATGGCGGTTCGGTCAGGCCGGACTGGATCGAGGACTCGAGCGTCTCGACATGGCCGCGTTCCGCGCGATGGCGACCGCGCAGGTACAGCGCGACCGCGATCGCGAGCGGTACGATGTAGAACGCGTAAGCGAAATTGATAGTCATTCGCAAGAAAACGTATTCGGTGGGTGGGGATCCCGGCCGGAGAGGAGTTGTCGACGATCGTCTGATCGATTGCAAGCCATTCCTTAAGGCAGGACGAGGCGCGATCGATTATTGTGAACAAAGGCACGCAGGGGGCGTGCGTTCCCGTCGCCGATGGCGTCGATCGCAAATCCTGCGCATGTCCAGCCCCGACTCCGCTCTTCGCAATGCCGTCGATGCGTCGTCCCGCGTTGCGTCGCGGGACGACGTCGCGTCGAAACTCCCGGCGTCCAACGAAGTCCGCGGATCGCGCATGCGCCTGCTCGCCGGCCTGCTGCTCACCGCCCTGTGGGCGGGCGCGATCTGGTGGCTGTCGCGATCCGGGCTTTACACGCCGGGTTCGGACGTCGGCTACTACCTCGGCCTGTGCGGCGCGCTGATGATGCTCGCGCTGCTCGGTTATCCGCTGCGCAAGCGCGTGCGCCGGCTATCGTCGCTCGGTCGGGTCAGCCGCTGGTTTTCCGTGCACATGGTCCTGGGCGTGGCCGGCCCGACCCTGATCCTGCTCCACTGCACCCTGCAGTGGCGTTCGCTCAACGCCGCCATCGCCTTCTGGTGCATGGTCATCGTCGCCGGCAGCGGCCTGCTCGGTCGTTTCCTGTACCGCCATTTGCACGTGGGTCTCTACGGCCGGCCGCTGAGCCTGGGCGAAGTCCGCACCGACGCCGCGACCGCGCTGGGCAAGCTGCGCGATCGCCTGCGCGCGGACGACGCGGGCGACGTGCTCGCGATCGTCGAGGACTTCGCGCGCACCGCCGTCGTCGTCGATGCGCGCGGCTGGGCGCGTCCGGATGCGATGCTCCTGCTCGCGCCGCGCGCGTGGCTGGCGCAGGTGCGCGCGCGCAGCCTCGCGCGCCGGCGCACCGCCCTGCGGGCGACCCTGCGCATCGACGCGCAGGCGATGGCCGTCGACACGATCGCCGCCGTGCAGCGTTCGGCGCAGTTCCTTCCGCTGGAGCGCCTGTTCGCCCTGTGGCACGTCCTCCACGTGCCGCTGGTCGTGCTGCTCGCCTTCAGCGTGATCGCGCACATCGTCGCCGTGCACATGTATTGAATCCATGCGCAGCCTCCGGCCCCTGCTGCGACGTGTCCTTCCCGCGCTGTTCGCGCTGGTCTGCGCGTTCGCGGTGCCGGGCGCGGTCTCGGCCGGCGGGTCGGGGCTCGAGGACATGCTGATGCCGGGGCAGGTCATCCGCGCCCACGCGAAGACCGAGAGCACCTGTTCCGCGTGCCATCGTTCGTTCGACAAGAACGCCCAGCCGGCGCTGTGCATCGCCTGCCACAAGGACGTCGGCGCCGACCTCGCGGCGCGGCGCGGCTTCCACGGACGCAGCGCGGCGAAGACCTGCCGCAATTGCCACACCGACCACAAGGGCCGCGACGCCAGCATCGCCCGGCTCGACCGTGCCGCGTTCCGGCACGACCAGCTCACCGACTTCGCCCTGGTCGGCGCGCATCGCGCGGTCGCCTGCGACCGCTGCCACGCGGCCCCCGCCAGGTTCCGCGCCGCGGCATCGACCTGCGTCGGCTGCCATCGCGACGACGACGCGCACAAGGGCGCGCTGGGACGCGACTGCGCGAGTTGCCATGCGGTCACGACATGGAAGGAAGGCCGGTTAGACCACGGCAAGACCGGCTTCGCGTTGCGTGGCCGCCACGCGCTGGCGCGCTGCGTCGCCTGCCACGCGCGGCCGCCGGCCGAAGCGAAGCTCGGCGACACGTGCATCGACTGCCATCGCAAGGACGATGCGCACAAGGGCGGAATGGGCGCGAACTGCGGCAACTGCCACACCGAGAATGCCTGGAAGGAAGCGAAGTTCGACCACGGCAGTACGCGCTTCCCGCTGCTCGGCCAGCATGCATCGGCGCTGTGCTCCGCCTGCCATCGCCAGCCGAACGTGTTCCGCGGCGCGCCGACCGACTGCATCGCCTGCCACCGCAAGGACGACGCGCACGCCGGCACGCTCGGCGAGGACTGCAAGGGTTGCCACCAGCCGCGCGGCTGGAAGCCCGCGGTCGGTTTCGATCATTCGAAGACCGCGTTCTCGCTGTTCGGACGCCATCGCGAAGCGGCGTGCTCGGGTTGCCATCGCGGGCCGAAGGCCTTCCGCGGCATCGCCTCGGGCTGCAACGACTGCCACGCGAAGGACGACCCGCACAAGGGACGCAACGGTCCCGACTGCAGGAGCTGCCACAACGCGTCGTCGTGGAAGCAGATCAGCTTCGACCACGACAAGTCGACCCGGTTTCCGCTGGTCGGGGGCCACCGTCCGCTGGCCTGCAACGCCTGCCACAGGAACGATGCGCATCGCGAGAAGCTCGACATGCAATGCGTGTCCTGCCACGCCGCGAAGGATCCGCATCGCGGCAAGCTCGGAAACGATTGCGCGCGCTGCCATGTCGCCGATGCGTGGAAGCAGGTCGTGGTCGACCACAATCGCACGGCATTTCCGCTGCTCGGTCGCCATCGATTGGTCGCATGCACGGGCTGCCATGCGGACAAGCTTTACCAGGGCGCATCGAAGGCGTGCGTCGGTTGCCATGCGAAGGACGACGCCCATCAAGAGCGGATGGGAAGGGCATGCGAAACCTGCCACAACGCGCGCGCATGGACGCTCTGGCAATTCGACCACGCGAATGAAACTCGTTTCGCGTTAACGGGTGCACACGCAAGTTTGAAGTGCGCGGCATGTCACAAAACACCGCAAAAAGGGAGGATAGCGTTGCCGCTTGCATGCGGGAGCTGCCACAGCGGGGACGACATCCATAACGGGTCGTTCGGCAACCGGTGCGAGCGTTGCCACACCAGCACCTCGTTCAAAGACCTGTTGCCCACAGCACGTTGACGTCCCATGACCCAGACGCGACCGCATGCCATCGCAAACGATTTCCGACGCATCGCGCTGATCGCGCTGATCGCATTGCTGTGCGTCGTCCTGCCCGCGTGGGCCACCGCGGCGACGCGTGCGAACGCGGCGCCGGCGGCGTTCGATCACGCGAAGACGGGTTTCCCGCTGACCGGCGCGCATCGCACCGCGCGCTGCGAGGGCTGCCACGATCGCGGCATCCTGCGGGGCACGCCCAAGGATTGCGCGAGCTGCCACGGCAACGGCAGCCGCCTGCCCGACGCGACGCGGCCGTCCGTCACCCACATTCCGGTTTCCGCCGGTTGCGAGGCGTGTCATCGCACCAGCGGCTGGATTCCCGCGATCTTCGATCATGCCACGGTGGCCGATCGCACCTGCGCCAGTTGCCACAACGGCGCCACGGCGGCGGGAAAACCGGCGGGCCACATCGTCACCAGCCAGTCCTGCGACAGTTGCCATCGCACCACGGCGTGGTCGCCGGCCAAGTTCGATCACCGCAGCGTCGCCGCCGGCAGTTGCGCCACCTGCCACAACGGCACCGCCGCCGCCGGCAAACCGTCGAACCACATCGCGACGACGCAGAGCTGCGACGCCTGCCATCGCACCAATGCCTGGCTGCCCGCGAGCTTCAACCACAACGGTGTCGCGGCCGGTTCGTGCGCGACCTGCCACAACGGCACGATCTCCACCGGCAAACCGGCCAACCATATCCCGACGACGCAGAGCTGCGATGCGTGCCATCGCACCAGCGCCTGGCTGCCCGCGAGCTTCAACCACAACGGCGTCGCGGCCGGTTCGTGCGCGACCTGTCACAACGGCACGACGGCGACCGGTAAGCCGTCGAACCATCTGCCGACGACGCAGTCGTGCGACGCCTGCCATCGTACGACGGCGTGGACGCCGGCGACGTTCAACCACAGCGGCGTGACCGCAGGTTCGTGTGCGACCTGCCACAACGGCACGACGGCGACCGGTAAGCCGTCGAACCATCTGCCGACGACGCAGAGCTGCGACGCGTGCCACCGCACGACCGCGTGGACGCCGGCGACGTTCAACCACAGCGGTGTGACCGCCGGTTCGTGCGCGACCTGTCACAACGGCACGACCGCGACCGGGAAGCCCTCGAACCATCTGCCGACGACGCAGTCGTGCGACGCGTGCCACCGCACGACCGCGTGGACGCCGGCGACGTTCAACCACAGCGGTGTGACCGCCGGTTCGTGTGCGACCTGCCACAACGGCACGACGGCAACCGGGAAGCCGTCGAACCACCTTCCGACGACGCAGAGCTGCGACGCCTGCCACCGCACGACAGCGTGGACGCCGGCGACGTTCAACCACAGCGGTGTGACCGCCGGTTCGTGTGCGACCTGCCACAACGGCACGACCGCAACCGGGAAACCGTCGAACCATCTGCCGACGACGCAGTCGTGCGACGCGTGCCATCGGACGACCGCGTGGATCCCGGCGACGTTCAATCACAGCGGCGTGACCGCCGGTTCGTGCGCGACCTGCCACAACGGCACCACGGCGACCGGGAAGCCGTCGAACCACCTGCCGACGACGCAGTCGTGCGACGCGTGCCATCGGACGACCGCGTG
>JAEKKX010000015.1 GCA_019510125.1 Lysobacterales bacterium | reverse complement strand
CCGGCGGGCCCGGGCTTCCGCCCGCGCGGCCAGCCGCGCCTCGCGGGCGCGGAAGCGCTCGCGCGCGGCGAGCGCGCGCAGGCGGGCGTCGCGGGCGGCGAGGAGCGCGTCGATCGCCTCGCGGCAGTCGTCGCAGCGATGCGGACCGGGATCGAACGCCAGCAGGCCGAGCGCGATCGCGCGATCGAGGTCGTCGGATGCCACGGCCTCGGCGAGGGCATGGAGGTCGGGCGTCATGCGGAACGGGCAGGGGAGCGGTGGCGAGGTCATCCGAAAAGAGCCTGCCTGAAGACGACGACCAGAGTGACCGCCGCGACTGCGGTCAGCATCGGCACGACATGCGCCCAGCGGGCTTCGACGATGAGCAATCCGAGGCTGCCCGGGCGTTTGCGGCATTTGAGGCCATTCGCCTCGGCGAAGGCGCCGAGCGAGGTCGCATCCCCCGCCATCACCATCGCGCAGGCCGAGCGCAGCTTGTCCGCGCCGGTCGAGGCGAACGCCGCGCACGCGGTGGACAGGGTCCCGGCCGCGTCCGCCGACGCGGTCCGGAACACCAGCCGATCGTCCTCGATGCCCACGGAGGCGGGAACGACGGGCGCGCGGATCGCGATCTCGCGCTCGTCGAATCGGCCGGACAGGCGCGGTCCTTCGCCCGGCTGCCACTGCACCTGCACCTGGCGAGGCTGCTGACGCGCGACGAGCCGGTGCCAGATCGCCAGCGTGAGGATCATCAGCAACAGCGAGCGCGTCCATCCGGCTTCGATGAAGGGGGCAGATGCGAGCAGCACCAGCACGGGCACGACGACCAGCGCGACATGGCCGGCGACGTAGCGCACGGCCGATGCCGGCGCGGCCAGCGCGACGAGGAACAATCGGCTGGGCGCGGCCTGCGGCGACCGCAGGGGATCGACCGGTTCGCTCATTTCCCGACGAAGGCCGCCTTGCGCCGCTCCAGGAACGCCGACGTGCCTTCGCGCATGTCGTCGGTCGAGAACACCAGGCCGAACTGCGCGGATTCGTACTCCAGGCCTTCCTCCAGCCCGCATTCGCCGCCGACGTTGACGCAGTCGAGCATCCCGCGCAGCGCCAGCGGCGCGGAGGCGGCGAGCTGTTCGGCGAGCTTCATGGTCTCGGCTTCGAGCTCGGCCGCCGGCACCACCCGGTTGACGATGCCGAGCTGCGCGGCGCGGGCGGCGTCGATCGGCGCACCGAGCAGGCACAGTTCGAGGGTCGCGGCGCGGCCGCACAGGCGCAGCAGGCGCTGGGTGCCACCGAACCCCGGGATCAGGCCGAGGTTGATCTCCGGCTGGCCGACCTTCGCGGTGTCCGCGGCGATGCGCAGGTGGCAGGACATCGCCAGCTCCAGTCCGCCGCCGAGGGCGAACCCGTTGACCATCGCGATCACCGGCTTCGGCATCTTTTCGATCCGGCGCATCATCCGGGTGCCGCGCAGCGAGAAATCGCGGCCCTCGGCCGGGGTCAGGCCGCGCATTTCGGCGATGTCGGCGCCGGCGACGAAGGCCTTGGGGCCGCTGCCGGTGAGGACCACCACCCGCACCGCGGGGTCGGCCGCGGCGGCGTCGAAGGCCGCGTGCAGGGCGTCGAGGGTGTTCGAATCCAGCGCGTTCAGCCGCTCCGGCCGGTGGACGGCGATCCGGCGGACGGCGCCGCCCGGCACGGGCAGGTCGTCGATGAGCAGCGGGGCGGCGGGGGCGGTGTCCTGGGTCATGGCATGGGTCGCATCGGCAGGTGGGAAGGGCGGTTCGCGCCGTCGCCGCGGGCGTCTGCGGCAGGCCCGGAGGTCGGCGGGGGCGGGGAACTTGTGGGCCGCGCTCCGGTCACAGGGGCGGCCTCAGTGGCGGTTAAGTGCGCCGGACAGTATCCTAGCCCGTCGTTTGTCGAGTCCATACCGGGCGGTCCAAGCCGCCCGTTCCATGCCGGTCCCCGGCAAGATCCCCCCTCATCTGGAGAGTGACTGAATGAAGTTGCGTCTGCTCGCCGCCGGCACCCTGGCGGCCCTGGCCCTGACCGCCGGTGCGGCGTCCGCCCAGGACATCACGTCCGACAAGGGCAAGATGAGCTATGCGCTCGGCTACCGCGCCGGTGGCGAGATCGCCCAGGTCCTGTCCAGCGGCGAACAGCTCGACATGGCCACCGTGATGAAGGCCTTCCAGGACTCCGTCGGCAACAAGGAGCCGGCGATCTCGCCCGAGCAGGCCGCTCCCGTCATGCAGGCGCTGCAGAACCGGATCGTCGCCAAGGCCAAGGCCGAGCTCGAGAAGCGCGCCGCCGACAACAAGACCAAGGGCGACGCGTTCCTGGCCCAGAACAAGGGCAAGGCGGGCGTGAAGGTCCTGCCCAGCGGCGTCCAGTACCGTGTGATCGAGTCCGGCAGCGGCGCCAAGCCGACCCAGGCCAACCAGATCACCGTCGAGTTCGTCACCACGCTGCCGGACGGCACCGAAGTGGAGAACACCAACAAGGCGATCAACGGCCAGGCGCCGGGTCCCGTCACCATCCGCCTGAGCGAGATCCCGATGCCGGGCCTGCGCGAGGCGCTGCAGATGATGCCGGCCGGTTCGCGCTGGGAAGTCGCCCTCCCGGGCAGCGCCGCCTACGGCACCACCGTCGAGCGCGCCGGCCGCATGGCCAACCAGGTGCTGATCTTCAACATCAAGCTGCTCAGCGTGGGCCCGGTGCTGCCGGCGCCGGCGCCGCAGGGCGCCGGCCAGGGTCGCTGAAACCGGCCGGCGACGCGTACCATGCTGCATCCGTCACGCCGGCCTCGCGCCGGCGTGATGTTTTTCGGGACCCGGATTTCGACACCCGGTTCCACCTCCTGTCGATCTCCCGTCCATCTCCCTTCCGGCTTCAGCGCCCGCTTCCGCTCCGACCCCGCGACCATGCCCGCCCTCCTCACTCCCTGCATCGGCGTCTGCACGCTGGCCCCCGACGGCCACTGCGACGGCTGTTTCCGCACCGGCGACGAGATCGCGGCGTGGACGTCGCTGTCCGACGAGGAGCGCCAGCGGTTCATGGACGTCGTCCTGCCCGCGCGCGAGGCGCGCCACGCCGCGGGGACGCGGGCGTGAGGCCGCGGCGATGAGGCCGGTGCGATGAACGGGGCGTCCCCGTTGCCCGGCCTCGCCCGGGCCCTGCACCCGCTGGCTTCGCCGCCTTCCGCCGCGCCGTGGAACCGCGACGAGCTGGCCGACCTGCTCGGCGATGCGACGCCGGTCGAGGCCGCCGTGCTGGTCGGCCTCGTGCCGCGCGACGACGGCCTGCAGGTGCTGCTGACCCGGCGCACCGACAGCCTGCGCCACCACGCCGGACAGGTCAGTTTTCCCGGTGGCCGGATCGAACCCGACGACGCCAGCGCGGTCGCCGCGGCGCTGCGCGAGGCGCAGGAGGAGATCGGCGTCGCGCCGTCGCTGGTCGCGCCGATCGGCTTCCTCGATCCGATGCTCACCGTCACCGGGTTCCGCGTGCTGCCGGTGGTGGCGCGGGTCGATCCGGGCTATGTCGCCATCCCCGATCCGAACGAAGTGGACGACGTGTTCGAGGTCGATCTCGACTTCCTGCTCGCGCCCGAGAGCCTGCAGCGGATCGGCATGGACTATCGCGGCCGCGTGCGCCACGTGCTCGAATTCCACCGTGCCCCGCGCGCCCCGCAGTACCGCATCTGGGGCGTGACCGCGGCGATCCTGTTCAACCTGCGCGAGCGCCTGGCCGGCGTCGGAGGGACGATGCCATGACCGATGGCTCCACGCTGGTGTCCGTTGCCGACCTCGCCGCGTCGCTCGACGACCCGGCGCTGCGCCTGTTCGACTGCCGCGCCTCGCTCGCCGACACCGGCGCCGGCGAGGCCGCGTGGCGCGCCGGCCACCTGCCCGGCGCGCAGCATGCGCACCTGGAGCACGACCTGTCCGGCCCGCACGCCCCGGGCGCCGGGCGGCACCCGTGGCCGCAGGCGGACGCGTTCGCCGCGTGGCTCGGCCGGGCCGGGGTGACGCCCGCGAGCCGGGTCGTGGCGTACGACGCCGGCGACGGCGCGTTCGCGGCGCGGCTGTGGTGGCTGCTGCGCAGCTTCGGCCACGCGCGGGTCGCTGTGCTGGACGGCGGACTCGCCGCCTGGACCGCGGCCGGCCTGCCGCTGGCGGTCGCCGCGCCGGCAATCGATCATGTGACCGATCCGGCCGCGCCGTATCCGGGCCGGTTCGCCGGCGAACGCCTGCTCGACGCGGCCGCGGTCGCCGCGCGCGTCGCCGCCGGCGACCTGTTGATCGACGCCCGCGGGAGCGAACGCTTCCGCGGCGAAGTCGAGCCGATCGACCGCGTCGCCGGGCACGTGCCCGGCGCACGCAGCCGCCCGTACCCGCTCAACCTGCGCGACGGCCGCTTCAGGCCCGCGGCCGAACTCGCCGCCGAATTCGACGCGCTGCTCGCCGGCCGCGCACCGTCCGCGGCGATCGCGATGTGCGGCTCGGGCGTGACCGCCTGCCATCACCTGTTGGCGATGGCGCATGCCGGCCGCGACGGCGCCGCGCTGTTCACCGGCTCCTGGAGCGGCTGGATCGAGGACCCGGCACGCCCGGTGGCGACCGGCGACGCCTGAACCACGAGGAACACCACATGCAGGTCGACATCTGGCACAACCCCAAGTGCGGCACGTCGCGCAACACCCTGGCGCTGATCCGCCACGCCGGGATCGAGCCGACGGTGATCGACTACCTGGCGACGCCGCCGACGAAGGCGCGGCTCGCCGACGCCATCGCCGCGGCCGGGCTGTCGGTGCGCGAGGCGATCCGGGCGAAGGAAGCGGTCCACGCCGTACTCGGCCTCGACGACGCGGCGCTGTCCGACGACGCGCTGCTCGACGCGATGGTCGCGCATCCGGTGCTGATCAATCGGCCGTTCGTGTTCGCGCCCGCCGGCGTGCGCCTGTGCCGGCCGTCGGAAGTCGTGCTCGACCTGCTGCCGCCCAGCGACCGGCCGTTCGCGAAGGAGGACGGCGAAGTCGTCATCGACGCGGACGGCAAGCGCGTCCGCTGATCCCCGCCGTCGGTAGAGCGGCCTTAAGGCCGCTGCTCTTCATTGCGATTCGGACGACAGCGGCCTGAAGGCCGCTCTACCGCGCTCCGCGGCCCCCGAGGCTTATTTCTTCAGCTTCGCCAGCAGCCCCTGCAGCGCGGCCTGGGTGCCCGCTTCCCACCACTGGTCGACGAAGGCTTCGAGCTGGATGTACGTCGGCGACAGCGCTTCGACCACCGCGCGGCGGGCGATCGCGCGGGTCTGCAGCATCGGCTGGTGCGGCAGCGCCAGCAGCGCCTGCAGCCAGGCGATCGCGCGCGGCACCACCGCGTCGATCCCGGCCAGTTCGTCGACCAGGCCGATCGCCAGGGCGTGTTCGTCGGGGACCATTTCGCCGGCGACCAGCAGGCGCTCGGCGCGATGCTCGCCGACCACCCGGCGCATCAGCATCTGGATGCCCTCGGGCACCACCAGGCCGACCTGGGTCTCGTTCAGGCCGATCGCGAACGGCCGCTGCGGGTCCTCGCTGCAGGCCATGATCCGGTAGTCGCAGCACAGCGCCAGCACGCAGCCGCCGGCCGGGGCGTGGCCGGTGATCGCGGCCACCACCGGGATGCGCAGTTCGCCCAGCCGCCGGGCCGCGCCGAAGAACGCCTGCCAGGCCTCCAGCAGCGCGCCGCGCTGGTCGCCGAGCGACATCAGGTAGGGCACATCGAGGCCGGCCGAGAAGATCTTCGGGCTGCCGGCGAGGACCACGCCGCGGACGTCGTCGGCCAGGGCGTGTTCGAGCGCCGCGATCAGCGCCCGGCACAGGTCCGGGTTGAGCGCGTTCACCGGCGGCCGCGCCAGGCGCAGGCAGCGGATCGCGCCGATGTCCTGGGTCTCGATCAACGGAGTCATCGCGGTCCTGTCGGCGGGGAAGGAACGGCTATCATAGGCGGCATGCGCAACCTCGCCTACCGCCCGCTCCTCGTCCTCCTGTGCGCCGTCGCCGCGGCGCTCGCGACCGGCTGTTCCTCCGCGCGCGACTGCGCGCCGCAGGTGCGCGACGGCTGGGTGCGGATGCCGCCCGCCGGCGCGGCGTCGGCGATGCCGATGCTCGCCGGCTTCGGCCGGATCGTGAACACCTGTCCGATGCCGGTGACGATCGTCGGCGCGAAGAGTCCGTCGTTCGCCGGCGTCGAACTGCACGAGACCCGCACGGTCGGCGGCGTCAATCGCATGCGCCCGGTGCCCGAACTGCGCATCGCGCCCGACGCCAGCGCCGTGCTCAAGCCCGGCGGCCTGCATCTGATGCTGATGCGGCCCGGGGCGAAGCTCAACCCGGGCAGTCGGGTGGTGGTGCAGTTCGAACTCGCCGGCGGCGGCACCGTGCTCGGCGAATTCGAGGTGCGCAAGGCCGAGCCGTAGGCGATCCCGCCGCGCTTCGGTCGAGCCGATGCGCACCTTCATCACGGCCGTCCTGCCGGCTTCCGCCGATGCGGACGCCGTGGCGGCGATCTTCCGGGCGCATGGCCGCGCCTTCATCCCCGGGGCGATGTACGCCACGCGTGCCGGCTTCCTGGCGGCCGGGGAGCGCGCATTCCATACGACGCTCGGCCACTGCGATTGCGGTACCCCGTTGGGTCGGGCGACGCTGTCTTCCGGCCGGGACCTGTCTGCCGACATGGCCGCGCGCCTGCGTCGCAAGGGCTGGAGCGAGGCGAAGATCGCTCGCGCAGTCGAACAGCGCGCGGAAGCCGATGCGCGACCGCCGCGGCCCGGCGGCGAGCCTGCGCCGACCCCGCTCGCCGCATGGGTCGCGCTGATCGACGCGGTCATGGCCTCGGGCGCGACGCCGTCGGTGGGGCTTTACTGGGAAAACACTCCTGGCGCAGGCGACGAACCGGTCTCATCGGCGCAGCGCGTGCGCATTGCCCGCGCGTCGCTGGACGAAGCCATCCTTGCCGGCATGGCCAAGGGTGTCATCCACGATGTCGTGCGCTGATCGCGCTCAGCTCAGCTCAGCTCAGCTCCGCCGCCGCGCGGATCGCGTCCGGCAGCGGCACCGGGCGGCCGCTGCCACGGTCGATCCAGACCAGCACGCAGTGGCCGTCGGCGTGGACCCGGTCGGCGTCGTCGACGATGCGATGGCCGAGGGTCAGGCTGGTGCTGCCGATACGCTCGGCGAACAGTTCGATGAACACGCTGGACGGGTAGGGGATCGGCAGCCGGTAGTTCATCTGCACCGCGGCGAGCAGCGGGATGTACACCGGCGTGATCCATTCGCGGCCGGTGCTCTCGAACCAGCGGATCCGCGCCTCTTCCAGGAAGGTCATGAAATTGGCGTTGTTGACGTGGTTGAACGCGTCCAGGTCGCGCCAGCGCAGGTCCATCGGCATGCGGAACAGGGTCCGCGGCGCGTCGTCGTCGTCGAGGGGGGCGTCGGAGGTGGAGGTCATGCCGAGGTCGTCTTCCTGCGGGGGGATTTCTTCTTCGTGGCGGCGGGCGCGGCCTCGGGCGGCGACAGCAGCCGCGCCAGGAACCGGCCGGTGTGCGACTGCGGCATCGCGGCCACGTCCTCGGGCGTGCCCTCGGCGATGATCTGGCCGCCGCGATGGCCGCCCTCGGGACCGAGATCGACCACCCAGTCGGCGGTCTTGATCACGTCGAGGTTGTGCTCGATCACGACGATGGTGTTGCCCTCGTCGCGCAGCTTGTGCAGCACCGCGAGCAGGTGCTCGATGTCGTGGAAGTGCAGGCCGGTGGTGGGCTCGTCGAGGATGTAGAGCGTGCGCCCGGTGTCGCGCCGGGACAGCTCCTTCGACAGCTTGACGCGCTGGGCCTCGCCGCCGGACAGCGTGGTCGCCGGCTGGCCGAGGCGGATGTAGCTCAGGCCCACGTCCACCAGCGTCTCCAGCTTGCGCGCGATCGCCGGCACCGGCTCGAACAGCCGCAGCGCGTCCTCGACGGTCATCTCCAGCACGTCGTGGATGCTGTGGCCCTTGTAGAGGATCTCCAGCGTCTCGCGGTTGTAGCGCTTGCCGTGGCAGACGTCGCAGGGCACGTACACGTCGGGCAGGAAGTGCATCTCGACCTTGATCAGGCCGTCGCCCTGGCAGGCCTCGCAGCGGCCGCCGCGCACGTTGAAGCTGAAGCGGCCCGGCGAGTAGCCGCGGGCGCGCGCCTCCGGCACCTGCGCGAACAGCTCGCGCAGCGGCGTGAACAGGCCGGTGTAGGTCGCCGGATTGGAGCGCGGCGTGCGCCCGATCGGCGACTGGTCGATGTCCACGACCTTGTCGAACAGGTCGAGGCCCTTCACCTCGCGGTGCGGCGCCGGCTTGTGCGAGGCGCCGTTGATCTCGTTCGCGGCCAGCGCGTACAGGGTGTCGTTGATCAGCGTCGACTTGCCCGAACCCGACACGCCGGTGATCGCGGTGAACAGCCCCGCGTGCAGGGTCAGGTCGACGTTCTTCAGGTTGTTGCCCGAGGCGCCGCGCAACTGCAGCTTCATCTTCGGGTTCGGCCTGTGCCGGTGCGCCGGGATCTCGATCCGCTTGGCGCCGCTCAGGTACTGGCCGGTGAGCGAGCGCGGCGCCTTCAGCACGTCGTCGAGGGTGCCTTCGGCGATGACCTCGCCGCCGTGGACGCCGGCGCCCGGGCCGATGTCGACGACGTGGTCGGCGAGCCGGATCGCGTCCTCGTCGTGCTCGACCACGATCACCGTGTTGCCGAGGTCGCGCAGCCGGGTCAGGGTGCCGAGCAGGCGCTCGTTGTCGCGCTGGTGCAGGCCGATCGACGGCTCGTCCAGCACGTACATCACGCCGACCAGGCCGGCGCCGATCTGCGACGCCAGACGGATGCGCTGGGCCTCGCCGCCGGACAGCGTGTCGGCCTTGCGCTCCAGGGTCAGGTAGTCGAGGCCGACATCGACCAGGAAGTTCAGGCGCTCGCGGATCTCCTTGACGATCTTGGCCGCGATCTCGCCGCGCCAGCCGCTGAGCGCGAGCTTGCCGAAGAAGTCCAGCGCCTCGTCGATCGGCAGCACCACGATCGACGACAGCGCGCGGTCGGCCACGAACACGTTGCGCGCGGCCCGGTTCAGGCGCGCGCCGCCGCAGTCGGGGCAGGGCCGCTCGCTGATGTACTTCGCCAGTTCCTCGCGCACCGCGGCCGACTCGGTCTCGCGGTAGCGACGCTCGAGGTTGGGGATGATGCCCTCGAAGCGATGCTTGCGCTGGCTGCGGCCGCCGGCGTCGGTGAGGTAGGTGAAGGCGATCACCTCTTCGCCGCTGCCGTGCAGGATCGCGGCCTGGGTGCCGGCGTCGAGGTCCTGCCACGGCGTGTCGACGGCGAAGCGGTAGTGCTTCGCCAGCGACTGGATGAGCTGGAAGTAGTAGACGTTGCGGCGATCCCAGCCGCGGATCGCGCCGGCCGCCAGCGACAGCTCCGGATGCACGACCACCCGCGCCGGGTCGAAGAACTGGGTCACGCCCAGGCCGTCGCAGCTCGGGCAGGCGCCGATCGGCGAGTTGAACGAGAACAGCCGCGGCTCCAGCTCCGGCAGCGCGTAGTCGCAGACCGGGCAACTGTATTTCGAGGAGAACAGCAGCGGCTCGGCGCCGGCGTCGTCGATCGACAGCACCATGGCCATGCCGTCGCCGATCTTCAGCGCGGTCTCGAACGATTCGGCGAGGCGCTGGCGCAGGTCGTCGCGCGGCTTGAAGCGGTCGACCACCGCCTCGATCGTGTGCTTCTGGCGCAGCGCCAGCGGCGGCACCGCGTCGATCTCGTGCAGCACGCCGTCCACGCGCACGCGCACGTAGCCCTGCGCGCGCAGTTGCTCGAACACCTGCGCGTGCTCGCCCTTGCGCTCGCGCACCACCGGCGCGAGCAGCATCCAGCGCTGCTCGGCGGTCTTCGGGTCGTCGGCCAGCGTGATCACCTGGTCGACCATCTGGCTGACCGTCTGCGCTTCCAGCGGGAAGTGGTGGTCGGGGCAGCGCGGGGTGCCGACGCGGGCGTAGAGCAGGCGCAGGTAGTCGTAGATCTCGGTGATCGTGCCGACCGTCGAGCGCGGATTGTGCGAGGTCGACTTCTGCTCGATCGAGATCGCCGGGCTCAGGCCCTCGATGTGGTCGACGTCGGGCTTTTCCATCACGCTCAGGAACTGCCGCGCGTACGCCGACAGCGATTCGACGTAGCGGCGCTGGCCCTCGGCGTAGATGGTGTCGAACGCCAGCGAGGACTTGCCCGAGCCGGACAGCCCGGTGATCACGATCAGCTTGTCGCGCGGCAGGTCGAGATCGATGTTCTTGAGGTTGTGGGTACGCGCTCCGCGGATGCGGATGGTGTCCATGGCCATGGGGCGGGGGAGGTCCGGGCGTGGGGGGAGTCGCCCTTTGCGCAGCGGAGATGGTGCCGCGGTGCGCGAAAGGCAATCCGGAAGCGTACCGAGCCCCCGCAGGCGGAGCAAATCCGCCGGACGCCGTCCGGCGGACAGCCGTCGCCCCGGATCAGCGCACCAGCTCGAACCGCATCGGCGCACCGCCCGGCGGCGGCGCGGGCGCGGCCGCCGGCTCTGCTCCGGGGGCGTCCCCGGCCCCGGCGTCGCCTTCGCCCCAGCCTCGGGTCTCGATCGCGGCCGGGTTCACCCCGTTCAGGATCAATTGCACCTTCAGCGCCTCGGCGCGCTGTTTCGACAGGAACACATCGTTGCCGGCGTCGGCGGTGGCGACCACCGGGCCGACGATCCGCAGCTTCGTGCCCGCCGGCGCGCGGCGGATGGCGTCCGCGGCCTGCGCGACCAGCGCCAGGCTGTCGTCGCTGACGTTGCCGCGACCGGCCTCGAAGGCGACCGGCAGGGTGTTGAGGGCCTTCTCCAGTTGCTGCGGCGCGATCGGCCTGGCGTCGGCCCCGCCCGCGGTCGCCTCCGGCAGCACGAACAGGCCTTCGAGCCGGGCGCCGGGGAAGGCCTGCTCGGCGGCAGCGCGCAGCGCGCGGCGGCGTTCGACGTCGAGCGTGCCGTTGAGGACGATGGCGTCGCCCTCGAAGCGCAGGCTGGCGCCGGTGGTGTCGGCGAACGCGGGCAGGAAGGCCGCCAGCCCGCCGAGC
Organism: Lysobacterales bacterium; assembly: GCA_019510125.1. GTDB lineage: Bacteria > Pseudomonadota > Gammaproteobacteria > Xanthomonadales > Xanthomonadaceae > Lysobacter_I. Next base: position 92,929 of record JAEKKX010000015.1, on the reverse strand, counting down.
CATCGCGCGGGGCGGGCGGCGGCGTCGACGCCGATCGCGCCGGAGGCGCGGCCGGGGCCGTAGGCGGCGAGCAGGGCCTGCTCCAGCCGCGTCTTGGTGTCGGCGCTGTCGACGGTGGCGTCGAAACGCACGGTGCCGCTGTTGTCGGCGACGGTGAGAGTGGCGTCGAAGGCGGCGCGCGCCGCGGTCGGCGCTGCGGACTTCGGCTTGGGTGTGTCTTCGGTACGCTGGCAGGCGGTCGCGGCGAGCGCGAGCGACGCGGCGAGCGTCAGGGTGAAACGGTACATGCGGGGCATCGGTCGGTCTTGGCGCGGGCCGTGGCGGGCCCGGAGGGAAGAACCGCCGCGCCGCCCGGCGGGAACCGGGCGACGCGGCGGGCGTGGCGCTTAGTTGCGCTTGGCGGACACGTAGTCGACCGAGACCTCGTTCGAGCACTCGCTGGTGCCCTGGTTGCAGATCTTGTAGGTCATGGTGCCGCTGCCGACGATGCGGAACGTGTCGGTGAAGGTGTGGTTGTTGCGGCGGCTGTTGTAGATCAGGCCGTTGCGGTAGATGTCCACCTGCTTCTTGCCGTGCTCCCAGGTCAGGGTGACGCGGGTGCGATGGTTGGCCAGTTGCTCGACCGTGGCCGCCTGCTTGTACGGGTAGTTGGCGTCGACGAAGCTCGGGTACAGCGAGACGCCGGCGGCGGTGCTGTAGCCCTTCAGCGTGACGTACCACGTACCGGCCTGCGGGGCCGGGAAGAAGCACGTTTCGCTGTTGCCGAAGGCGTACGGACGGCAGTCGAACGACGTGTTGGTCGGCGCCGAGCCGTACTTGACGTACATGTCGGCGTCGCCGGTGCCGCCGTACATCGCGAACAGCAGGTTGCTGGCGCCGTTCGGGACTTCGAGCTGGTACTTGACCTCGCCGTTGGCGGCGACGGTGATGCCGGTCACGGTGACGCCGTTGAACAGCTCGGTGGCCGGCGGGGGCGGCGGCGGGCCCGGCGGATCGGACGGCAGCGGATCGGTGCCGTTGGCGACGCGGACCGCGGCGGTGGCGTCGATGATGCCGGTGCCGCAGGGCAGGTCGTAGGAGCAGCCGCCCGGGAAGCCGCCGTTGGCGTAGGCGGTGTTGCGCAGGATCTTCTCGATCTGGGCCGGGGTCTTGGGCGTACCCGCGGCGGACTGCATCAGCGCGACCACGCCGGCCACGTGCGGGGCCGCCATCGAGGTGCCGGCGTACCAGGCGTAGCCTTCGGCGCCCTGGACGGTGGTGCCGAGGTTCAGCGTCGACAGCACGTTGTCCGCGGCGGGCGCTGCGCCGCTGCCGCCCGGCGCGGCGACGTCGACCTTCTCGCCGTAGTTCGAATAGTCGGCCAGGGCGCCGGTCGGACCGACCGCGGACACCGTGATCACGTTGTTGCAGCTCGCCGGCTGCTCGCTGGCGGCATCGCCGCCGGAGTTGCCCGCCGCGACCACGACCGTGGTGCCGCGACCCACCGCGGCGTCGATCGCGCTCTGCAGCGCCACGCCGCAGGTGCCGCCGCCGCCGAGGCTCATGTTCAGCACTTCGGCCGGGTTGGCGTTCGCCGGGATGCCGGCGACGGTGCCGCCCGAGCCCCAGGTGATCGCGTCGATGATGTCGGACAGGTAGCCGCCGCACTTGCCGAGCGCGCGCAGCGGCTGGACCTTCGCGTTCGGGGCCACGCCGGCGACGCCGCTGCCGTTGTCGGTGAGGGCGGCGATGGTGCCGGCGACGTGGGTGCCGTGCCAACTGCTGTCCTCGGGGATGCCGAAGATGTTGCATTCGCCGTCGTGCCAGTCGCCCGGATCGTTCGGGTCCGCGTCGCGGCCGTCGCCGTCGATCGCGGTGTCGATGTCGGAGATGAAGTCGTAGCCCGGCACCAGTTGGCCGGCGAACTCCGAGTGCGGGGTGATGCCGGTGTCGATCACGCCGACCACGATGCCGCTGCCCCTGGTGATGTCCCAGGCCGGTTCGGCGTTGATGCCGCCGGGGCCGTTCTTGTAGTGCCACTGCTGCGCGTACAGCGGGTCGTTCGGGACGAACAGCGGCTTCATGCGGACGTCGGGTTCGACCGACAGCACGTTCGGATCCTTGAGGATCTCGGCCATGAGCTGCTTGCTCTGGGCCTTGTCCAGGGCGCGGTCGACGCGGATCACGTCGGCGCCCGTGGACAGGGTGCGCAGGCCGCGGATGTTCGTGCCCAGCGTGGTCGCGGCGGTCGCGAACCGGTTCTGCGCGTTGGCCGCGACCGCCCTGGCGCCGGCGCGGTAGGTCACGATGAAGCGGTCGTTGGGTTGTTCCTGCGTGGCGGCGGTCTTGAGCATCGGGGCCCGGTTCGCCACCGGCGCGCGGCCGCCGGACCAGGCCACCGGCGCGACGATCGCGGCGGCGGCGACGGCCAGTGCGGACAGCCTGAGGACGTGGTGCTTGTTCGGACGGATCATCTTGCTTTCGCTCCTTGATGGGGGGCCGGGCGCGGAACAGTGACGCCGACGGCCCCGGGATGACGCCGGCGTCTGCCGGCGCGGGGGAATCCGCCCACCGGCCTTGTCCGGAGAGCGGGAAACGCCCGGCGCCGGACGCTGCCGGCGACGGGCGTCGATCGGGGGTCAGGGGACGTGTGCGCGGCTGGCGCGGACGCAGCGCGTGCCGAGGGGTCCGGGTGCGGACCGAAGGGCCTGTCCGGGCACGGTGCGCCGCGCGGGGCGACGGGAGGCGGAGAAGCGGCCGAGGCGTTGGATCATCGAAGCGGGTTCCCTGTGCTGCCGGCACTGACGGCCGGTCCCCGGGCGCCGCTTCGCGGACTCGCCCGGGCACCGGAAATGCGGCCACGCCCCCTGTGCCGCCGATCACGAATTTGCACGTTCGGACCGAGGCTAAGCCGGTGTCGAGCACGCTCGCAAGTGTCTTCGAGGGCCTCCGAACCGGGCAGGGATCGCGCCATCTCGTTCGTCTTTCCGGCCCGCCCCGGGCCGCCGCCGCCCGCCTCGGGGGCTCCCGCGGCTTGCGACGGCGGCCGCAAGTCATTAGAATTCCGCTTCTTTCCGCCCGCCTGGGCGGTTTTTGCGTCACCCGCGACACCCAATAACGACAGAGGAATCCGTTCATGTACGCAATTCTGGTCACCGGCGGTAAGCAGTACCGCGTGATGCAGGGCGAGACGCTGCGCGTCGAGCTGCTCGAAGCCGACGCCGGCAGCGAGATCACCTTCGACAACGTGCTGATGCTCGGCGACGGCGAGGGCGTGACCCTCGGCGACGCGCTCAAGGGCGCCAGCGTCACCGCGAAGGTGCTCGGCCACGGCCGCGCCGACAAGGTCCGCATCGTCAAGTTCCGCCGCCGCAAGCACCATCGCAAGCAGATGGGCCACCGGCAGCACTACACCGAAATCCAGATCACCGGCATCGCCGGTGGCAACAAGTAAGGAGAAGCCGCCATGGCACATAAAAAGGGCGTAGGTTCCTCGCGCAACGGCCGCGACTCCAACCCGAAATACCTGGGCGTGAAGCTGTTCGGCGGCCAGGCCGTCGAAGCCGGCAACATCATCGTCCGTCAGCGCGGCACCCAGTTCCACCCGGGTCCGGGCGTCGGCCTCGGCCGCGACCACACGCTGTTCGCGCTGGTCGACGGCAAGGTCGCGTTCTCGGTCAAGGGCCCGAACAAGCGCCGCACCGTCAGCATCGTCTGACCCGCCGCGCGCAGTCCGCGAAAGGCCCCGCTCCGGCGGGGTTTTTCGTTTCTGCGGACGCCGGCTTCGCCTTCGCCTCACTTTTCCCTGCCAGACTCGTGCGCTCCGGGAGCCCGCCATGAAACTCGTCGACGAAGCAGAAATCCACGTCGCTGCCGGCAACGGCGGCAACGGCTGCGTCGGTTTCCGGCGCGAGAAGTTCATCCCGCTGGGCGGCCCCGACGGCGGCGACGGCGGCGACGGCGGCAGCGTCTGGCTGCAGGCCGACGAGAACCTCAACACCCTGGTCGACTTCCGCCACGAGAAGCGCTTCCGCGCCCAGCGCGGCGAGAACGGCATGGGCAGGCAGATGTACGGCAAGGGCGGCGAGGACCTGACCGTCACCGTGCCGGTGGGCACGGTGGTCACCAATGTCGAGACCGACGAGGTGATCGGCGACCTGACCCGCCACGGCGAGCGCCTGCTGGTAGCGAAGGGCGGCAAGGGCGGCCTGGGCAACATGCATTTCAAGAGTTCGGTGAACCGCGCCCCGCGCAAGGCGCTGCCGGGCCTGCCGGGCGAGGAGCGCACGCTCAGGCTGGAGCTGAAGCTGCTGGCCGACGTCGGCCTGCTGGGCTTCCCAAACGCCGGCAAGAGCACCTTCATCCGCGCGGTGTCGGCGGCGACGCCGAAGGTGGCGGACTACCCGTTCACCACGCTGTACCCGAACCTCGGCGTGGTCAGCGTCGAGCCGCACCGCAGCTTCGTGATCGCCGACATCCCCGGTCTGATCGAGGGCGCGGCCGAGGGCGCCGGGCTGGGCAGCCTGTTCCTGCGCCACGTCCAGCGCACCCGGCTGCTGCTGCACCTGGTCGACATGGCGCCGATGGGCGAGGACGGCCTGCACGAGGGCGGCAGCGGCGGCGTGACCGTCTCGCCGGCCGAGCAGGTGCGCGCGATCGAGCACGAACTGCGCAAGTACGACCCCGGCATGCTGGAGAAGCCGCGCTGGCTGATCCTCAACAAGGCCGACCTGATGTTCGAGGACGAGGCCCGGGAACGCGCCGAGGCGATCGTCGCCGAGTTGGGCTGGGACGCCCCGTGGTTCATGGTGTCGGCGCTGTCGCGCGAAGGCACCTGGCCGATCATGCTGGAAGTCCAGCACTTCTTCGATCGCCTGCGCGAGACGGAACGCGAAGCGGAGGCCGAGGCGAAAGCCGCGGGCCGCACGCCCGATGCCTGATGCGCCTTCGGGTTTCCCGGTAGCGCGGCCTTCAGGCCGCTTCGCTTGCTCCCGGGCGTCGCAGCGGGCTGAAGCCCGCTCTACCAATATCGTCGTGCGTCGGCGCCTGCCGGCAACGAAAAACCCGGCCGGAGCCGGGTTTTTCGGTGTGCCGATCGGCGCGGGCGGATCAGCCGGCCTTGAGCGCCTTGATGCGCGCGGTGAGGCGGCTCTTGTGGCGGGCGGCCTTGTTCTTGTGGATCAGGCCGCGCGAGCTGAAACGGTCGAGGATCGGCTGGGCGACCGCGAAGGCGGCTTCGGCGCCGGCGGCGTCGTTCGAGTCGAGGGCCTTGAGGACCTTCTTGACGGCGGTGCGCAGCTGCGAGCGCTGGGCGGTGTTGCGGGCGTTGCGCACGACGGTCTGCTTGGCGCGCTTCTTGGCGGACTTGATGTTGGCCACGATGGAATCCTGGGGTTGACGGTGGGAACCGGCGGCGCCGGCCGCTCGATCCCGTGGGAACGATGGAAACTGGGTCTGGAAATCGGGGAGCAGACTGCCGCCATGCGGACAGCTAGACAGAAAATTATGGGCGATTCAGTGGGTTGCGTCAACCGGGCCGGGGGCCGCCGATGAGCGGGCCGGCGATGGGGGGGGCGCCCCGGGGCGGGATGCTCCGCGGGCTGCTCTCGTTCAGCAGCATGACCCTGGTCTCGCGGGTCCTGGGGCTGGTCCGGGACATCACGATCGGCACCACCTTCGGCGCCAACGCCGGCACCGACGCCTTCTGGGTGGCGTTCCGGATCCCCAACTTCATGCGCCGGCTGTTCGCCGAGGGCTCGTTCTCGACCGCCTTCGTCCCGGTGTTCACCGAGATCAAGGAAACCCGGCCGCACGCCGACCTCAGGGAACTGATGGCCCGGGTTTCCGGCACCCTCGGCGGGGTGCTGCTGGTGGTCACCGCGCTGGGGATGGTGTTCACCCCGCAGATCGCGATGCTGTTCAACCTCGGCGACGCCGCCCCGGAGCGCTTCGGGCTGACCGTCGACCTGCTGCGCCTGACCTTCCCGTTCATCCTGTTCGTGTCGCTGACCGCGCTGGCGGGCGGGGCGCTCAACAGCTTCCACCGCTTCGGCATCCCGGCCTTCACCCCGGTGATCCTCAACCTGTGCATGATCGCCGGCGCGCTGTGGCTGGCGCCGCGGCTGGCGGTGCCGATCACCGCGCTGGGCTGGGCGGTGCTGGCGGCGGGCGTGCTGCAGTTGCTGTTCCAGTTGCCGTCGCTGCGCCGGCTGGACCTGCTGGCGCTGCCGAAGTGGGGCTGGCGCCACCCCGACGTGCGCAAGGTGATGCGACTGATGGTGCCGACCCTGTTCGGCTCGTCGGTGGCGCAGATCAACCTGCTGCTGGACACGGTGATCGCGGCGCTGCTGTTCGTCGGCTCGCAGACCTGGCTGTCGCAGGCCGACCGCTTCCTGGAGCTGCCGCTGGGGGTGTTCGGCATCGCCCTGGGCACGGTGATCCTGCCGACCCTGTCCCGCCACCACGTCAACACCGACCACGCCGGCTTCTCGCGCGCGCTGGACTGGGGCCTGCGCACGACGCTGATGATCGCGGTGCCGGCGATGCTCGGGCTGATGCTGCTGTCGGTGCCGCTGGTCGCGACCCTGTTCCAGCACCGCGCGTTCACCGCGATCGACACCCACATGACCGCGATGTCGGTGTTCGGCCTGAGCTTCGGCCTGCCGTCCTTCGCGCTGGTGAAGGTGCTGCTGCCGGCGTTCTACGCCCGCCAGGACACCCGCACCCCGGTCAAGGCGGGGCTGGCGTCGATGATCGCGAACATGGTCTTCAACGTCGCCATCCTCGCGGTGCTGTACGTGCTGTGGGTCGAACCGGCGCTCAAGGACGGCCCGATCCTGGAGGCGCTCGCGAAGACCCGCGGCCTGCACCTGGCGCTCGGACTGGCCAGCGCCCTGGCCAGCTACCTGAACCTGTGGCTGCTGTGGCGCTGGCTGCGCCGCGACGGCGTCTACCGGCCGCTGCCGGGCTGGGGTCGCTACACGGTGCGGCTGCTGGTCAGTTGCACGGCGATGACCGCCGCGGTGCTGCTCGGCCTGCACTGGGCGCCGGACTTCACCGTCGTCGGCCTGTGGCAGCGGATCGGCTGGCTGCTGGGGCTGGTCGCCGGCGGCGTGCTGGTCTACGCCGTGGCGATGGTGGCGATGGGCTTCCGGCCGCGGGAGCTGCGCGAGCATTGAGCCCGACCCGAGCCCGCGCGCGCCCGGCTATACTCGGGTCTTTCCGGTTTCCCTGCGGTCGTCCCGGTCCCCCGGCGCGGCCGCTTCCGATGTCCCGATGACCGATCTGTTCCGCGATCTCGACGGCGGGCCGCTGTGCCCGGACGGCAGCGTGGTGTGCATCGGCGCCTTCGACGGCCTGCACCTGGGCCATCGCGCGCTGGTGACCCGCGCGGTCGAGCGCGCGCGCGCGCTGGGCCTGCCGGCGGTGGCGCTGAGCTTCGAGCCGCTGCCGCGCGAATTCTTCTCCCCGGCCGCGCCGCCGCCGCGGCTGCAGTTGCCGCGGAGCAAGCTCGACGGCTTCCGCGAACTCGGGGTGGACAAGGTCGGCCTGCTGCGCTTCAACGCGGCGGTCGCGGCGCTGTCGCCTGAGGACTTCGTGCGCCGGCTGCTGGCCGCCCGCCTGCATGCCCGCGAGGTCTGGGTCGGACCCGACTTCCGCTTCGGCCGCGCCCGCGCCGGCAACCTCGAACTGCTGTCCGCGCTGGGCCCGGAGAACGGCTTCACCGCCGGCACCATCGCGCCGGTGACGCTCGGCGGCCAGCCGGTGTCGAGCACCCGCATCCGCGCCGCGCTGCAGGCCGGCGACTTCACCGCCGCCTCGCGCCTGCTCGGCAAGCCCTACGCGATCTCCGGCCGGGTGGTCCGCGGCCAGCAGCTCGGCCGCACCCTTGGCTATCCGACCGCGAACCTGCGCTTCCCGTACGGCACGCCGGCGCTGCGCGGCATCTACGCCACCCGCGTGCACGGCGTCGCCGACCGGCCCTGGCCGTCGGTGTCCAGCTTCGGCACCCGGCCGACGGTCGGCGGCCGCGAGCCGCTGCTGGAAGCCCACCTGTTCGATTTCGACGGCGACCTGTACGGCGCGCACATCGAGGTCGAGTTCGTCGCCCGCCTGCGCGACGAAGAGAAATTCCCCGATCTGCCGGCCCTGGTCGCGCAGATGGACCGCGACGCCGCCCAGGCCCGCCGCCTGCTGGCGCTCGCGGACACCACACAGACGACAGAACGAGTCAGCGCGTGAGCGAACAGGACAACAACCGCTACAAGGCCACCCTCCATCTGCCGGCCACGGACTTCCCGATGCGCGGCGACCTGCCGAAGCGCGAGCCGGCCACGCTGGCGCGCTGGCAGGACGCCGGCCTGTACGCGCAGGTGCGTGCGCACACGCAGGCGCGCGACAAGCGCTTCGTGCTGCACGACGGCCCGCCGTACGCCAACGGCGCGATCCACATCGGCCACGCGGTCAACAAGATCCTCAAGGACATCGTGGTCAAGTCGAAGCTGATGGCCGGCTTCGACGCGCCCTACGTGCCCGGCTGGGACTGCCACGGCCTGCCGATCGAGCTGCAGGTCGAGAAGAAGTTCGGCAAGGTCGGCGAGAAGATCGACGCCGCCGAGTTCCGCAAGCGCTGCCGCGAATACGCGGCCGAGCAGATCGACCTGCAGCGCAGGGACTTCAAGCGCCTCGGCGTGCTCGGCGACTGGGACAACCCCTATCGCACCATGGATTTCCGCTACGAGGCGGACATGCTGCGCGCGCTGGCGAAGATCGTCGATCGCGGCCACCTCGCGCGCGGGGTGAAGCCGGTCCACTGGTGCTTCGACTGCGGCTCGGCGCTGGCCGAGGCCGAGATCGAGTACGCCGACAAGGAATCGCCCGCGGTCGACGTCGCCTATGCGGCGCGCGACCCGCACGCGCTCGCCGCGAAGTTCGGCGTCGGCCTCGACGACGACACCGAAGTCGCGGTGCCGATCTGGACCACCACGCCGTGGACGCTGCCGGCCTCGCTGGCGGTGTCGCTGGGGCCGGACCTCGAATACGCGCTGGTCGAAGGCCCGGCGCACGACGGCAAGCGCCGCCTGCTGGTGCTGGCCGAGGCCCTCGCCGCGAAGGCGCTGAAGCGCTACGGCGTCGACGAGGCGGTGGTGCTGGGCCGCGCCCACGGCGCCGCGCTCGAGAACCTGGTCCTCGCGCATCCGTTCTACGCCGAACGCGACATCCCGCTGATCCTCGGCGACCACGTCAGCGCCGAGGACGGCACCGGCGCCGTCCACACCGCGCCCGGCCACGGCCAGGAAGACTTCGTGGTCGGCAAGGCCTACGGCCTGATCGACAAGTACACCGCCGCGCAGCTCAACCCGGTGGACGGCAAGGGCGTGTACCTGCCGTCGACGCCGCCGTTCCCTCTCCGGAATGGTCCGACGGCGGACGGCGATGTCGTGCTCGCCGGCCTGCACATCTGGAAGGCGAACAAGGTCCTCGTCGACGCGCTGCGCGGCAACGGCGCGCTGCTGGCCTACTTCCCGCTCGTGCACAGCTATCCGCACTGCTGGCGGCACAAGTCGCCGGTGGCGTTCCGCGCCACGCCGCAGTGGTTCATCTCGATGGACCAGGCGAACCTCCGCGCCGACGCGCTGGACGCGATCAAGCAGGTCGAATGGTTCCCCGACTGGGGCCAGGCGCGCATCACCGGCATGATCGACAACCGCCCGGACTGGACGATCTCGCGCCAGCGCACCTGGGGCGTCCCGATCGCGCTGTTCATCCATCGCGAGACCGGCGAGCCGCATCCGAATTCGCCGGCGCTGATGCGCCAGGTCGCCGATCGCGTGCAGGCGGCCGGCGCCGACGCGTGGTACGCGCTGGACGCGTCCGAACTGCTGGGCCCGCAGGCGCAGGACTACGACAAGGTCACCGACATCCTCGACGTGTGGTTCGACTCCGGCGTCAGCCACGAGTGCGTGCTCGCCGCGCGCCCGGAGGACGGGCTGCGCAAGCCGGCGGACATGTACCTGGAAGGCTCGGACCAGCATCGCGGCTGGTTCCACAGCGCGCTGCTCACCGGCGTCGCGATGGACGGCCATGCGCCGTACCGGCAGGTGCTCACCCACGGCTTCACGGTGGACGAGCACGGCAAGAAGATGTCGAAGTCGCTCGGCAACGTGGTCGAGCCGCAGAAGGTCATCGACGAACTCGGCGCCGACGTGCTGCGCCTGTGGGTGGCCTCGGCCGACTACCGCAACGAGATGTCGGTGTCGAAGGAAATCCTCAAGCGCAGCGCCGACGTCTACCGGCGCCTGCGCAACACCGCGCGGTTCCTGCTCGCCAACCTCAACGGCTTCGACCCTGCGCGCGACCTGCTGCCGCTGGACGACATGCTGGCGCTGGACCGCTGGGCGGTGCATCGCGCCGACGCGCTGCAGCACCAGATCGCCAACGCCTACGGCCGCTACGACTTCCCGGAAGTGGTGCAGGCGCTGGTGAACTTCTGCAGCGTCGACCTCGGTTCGCTGTACCTGGACGTCACCAAGGACCGGCTGTACACGATGCGCGAGGATTCGCGCGGCCGGCGCAGCGCGCAGAGCGCGATGTACCGCATCGCCGAGGCCTTCGTGCGCTGGATCGCGCCGATCCTGGCCTTCACCGCCGACGAGATGTGGGCGTACCTGCCGGGCACGCGCGACGGCCACGTGCTGTTCGCGACGTGGTACGACGGACTGGCGCCGATGGCGGCCGAAGGTCCGCTCGACGGCGCGAAGTTCGATCGCCTGCTGGCGCTGCGCGAGCAGGTCGCGAAGACCCTGGAGCCGATGCGCGCCAGCGGCGAGATCGGCGCGGCGCTGGACGCGGAGATCGCGATCCGCTGCGACCCCGCGACCTTCGCCTGGCTGGCGCCGCTGGCGGAAGAACTGCGGTTCCTGTTCATCAGCGGCGACGTGACGGTGACGCAGGGACCGGCGGGCGTGGAGGCCGCGGTCAGCGCCAAGCCCAAGTGCGTCCGCTGCTGGCACCGTCGCGCCGACGTCGGCACGCATGCCGCGCATCCGGACCTGTGCGGCCGCTGCGTGAGCAACGTCGACGGCCCGGGCGAGGATCGCCGCTGGTTCTGACCGGTAGAGCGGCCTTCAGGCCGCTTTGCCGTCGAGATCGATCATCAGCGGCCTGAAGGCCGCTCTACCGAGCACCGAAGCCACGATGTCGCCATTGCCCAAACCCAACGCCCTGATCTGGCTGCTGCTGTCGGCGGTCGTGATCGGCCTCGACCAGTGGAGCAAGGCCTGGGTGCTGTCCTCGCTGCCCGAATACCAGCCGGTGGTGGTGATCGACGGTGTCTGGAACTGGTACCGCAGCTACAACACCGGCGCCGCATTCAGCTTCCTCGCCGACACCACCTGGGGCCGCCACGTGTTCGCGGCGCTGGCGGTGGTCATCAGCCTCGCGATGATCGCCATGCTCGCGCGCACCCCGCGCGGGCGCTGGCGCGACGCGCTGCCGTTCTCGCTGGTGGTCGGGGGCGCGGTCGGCAACCTGATCGACCGCCTGATGCACGGCCACGTCGTCGATTTCATCCAGTGGCACTGGAAGGACGCCTACTACTACCCCTCGTTCAACATCGCCGATTCGGCGCTGGTGTGCGGGGCGATCGCGCTGGCGCTGTTCGGCCTGTTCGGCCACCGCGACGCCGCGGCCGGAAAGGGGGGATAATCCCGGCATGGAAATCGTCCTCGCCAATCCCCGCGGTTTCTGCGCCGGCGTCGACCGCGCGATCGAGATCGTCAAGCGCGCGATCGAACTGCTGGGCGCGCCGATCTACGTCCGCCACGAAGTGGTCCACAACCGGTTCGTGGTCGACGACCTGCGCCAGCGCGGCGCGATCTTCGTCGAGGAACTGGACGAGGTGCCCGACGACGCCACGGTCATCTTCAGCGCCCACGGCGTTTCGCAGGCCGTCCGCCGCGAGGCCGAGCAGCGTGGCCTCAAGATCTTCGACGCGACGTGCCCGCTGGTGACCAAGGTGCACCTGGAAGTGGCCCGGCACTGCCGCGCCGGGCGCGACGTGGTGCTGATCGGCCACGCCGGGCATCCCGAAGTCGAGGGCACGATGGGCCAGTGGCTGGCCCAGGCGGGCACCGGCACCATCCACCTGGTCGAGGACATCGACGACGTCGCGAAGCTCGCCGTCGCCCAGCCCGAACACCTGGCCTACACCACCCAGACCACGCTGTCGGTGGACGATACCCGCGACATCATCGCCGCCCTGCGCGAGAAGTACCCGGCGATGCAGGGGCCGCGCAACGACGACATCTGCTACGCCACCCAGAACCGCCAGGACGCCGTGCGCGAACTCGCCGCCCAGTGCGACTTGGTGCTGGTGGTCGGTTCGCCCAACAGCTCCAACTCCAACCGCCTGCGCGAACTGGCCGAGCGGGAAGGGGTGGAGGCCTACCTGATCGACGGCGCGGAGGAGATCGACCCGCGCTGGGTCGAGGGCCGCCGCCACATCGGCGTCACCGCGGGGGCCTCGGCCCCGGACGTGCTGGTCCAGGGCGTCATCGCGCGCTTGCGCGACCTCGGCGCCGGCGGCCTGCGCGAACTGGACGGCGAGCCCGAGAGCATGGTCTTCGCCCTGCCCAAGGAGCTGCGGGTGCAACTGGTCGATTGACCGCAAGCGCCCCGGAAACCTAGAATTCCCCTCCCGCCGCAGGTCCGCCCGCGGCCGCAGCACCAAACGCCGGAATAGCTCAGTTGGTAGAGCGGCGCATTCGTAATGCGTAGGTCGCAGGTTCGACTCCTGTTTCCGGCACCACGCCATGCAGAGTCCAGGCAACGACGACGACAAACGAGTCGTCACGAGGGGAAGCCCGGACGCGCGGGGTTCTCGTGTCAGCCTGAACTATCGAAAACCCCGCCCCCGCGGGGTTTTTCGTTTCCGCGTCCCGCCATCCCGCGCCGGAGCCCGCATGTTCAAGAAGATCCGCATCTTCCTCCTGCTGATGGCGCTGCTGATCGTCGGAATCGGCGCCTGGCGCGACAAGGCCCAGGCCACGGCCTGGAAGTATTCGCTGAACCTCGTCGTCTACCCGATCAACGGCGACGGCAGCGAGGCCAGCGCGCGCTACATCGCCGGGCTGACCCCGGAGCGGTTCGACGCGCTGCCGGCCTTCTTCTCGGCGCAGGCCGGCCGCTACGACGTGCACCTGGCCTACGACCAGCCGCCCGTCCGGGTGCAGGTCGCGCCGGAAGTGCGCGAACGGCCCCCGACACCGCCGGCGAACGGCAATCCGCTGTCGGTGGCCTTCTGGAGCCTCAAGCTGCGCTACTGGGCCTGGAAGCACGGCGACTACAAGACCGGTCCGGGCCAGATCCGCATGTTCGTGCTGTACCACGATCCCGCGCTGAATCCGCGACTCGCGCACTCGCTGGGGCTGGAGAAGGGGCTGATCGGCGTGGTCAACGCGTTCGCCGCGCCGGAGATGGACGGCCAGAACGCCTTCGTGATCGCGCACGAGTTCCTGCACACCGTCGGCGCGCAGGACCGCTACGACCTCGCGACCACGCTGCCGCTGTTCCCGGACGGCTACGCCGACCCGGATCGCCGTCCGCGCTACCCGCAGACGCTGGCCGAAATCATGGGCGGCCGCATTCCGCGGTCCGAGACCGATGCGGTCATGCCCGACAGCCTGCGCCAGGCGGTGATCGGGGCGAGGACGGCGGCGGAGATCGGCTGGTCGAAGTGAGGATTCGCGACCGTTGCACGCCCGGTACCGGGCCGTGCGCGATCCCGTGCGTCGACGGCATACGCTAAGGTATGGGCCCCGTCCCGAGCCCGCCGATGTCGTCCCGGACCCTCTCCATCGCCATCCTCCTCTCCGCCGTCGCCGCCATCGCCGGCGCCATGCTCGGCGGCGGCGCGACGTGGCTGCTCTACGTCGGCAAGCCGCTGACGACCCTGCTGGTGCTGCTGCTGGCGGCCTCGGCCGCGCCGTCGATCGGCAGGCGCTACCGCATTGCGGTGCTGGCGGGCATGGCGCTGTCGCTGGTCGGCGACGTGCTGCTGATGCTGCCCGTCGATCTGTTCGTGCCGGGCCTGATCGCCTTCCTGCTCGCGCACCTGGGCTACATCGTCGCGTTCGCGCCGGGGTCGTCGGCGAAGGCGCGCATCGCGGCCGGCGGTGCGCTCGCGCTGGTGGCCGGCGCGAACCTCGCCGGCCTGCTGCCGCACATCGGCGCCGACCTGAAGGGACCCGTGCTCGCCTACGTCGCGGTGCTGGCGACGATGGCCGCCTTCGCGCTGGCGCGCGCGTGGACGCCGGCGATCGTGCAGGCGATGCCGCGCAGCGCGCGCTTCGCGGCCGCGGGCGGGCTGGCGTTCGTGCTCAGCGACAGCCTCCTTGCGTGGGACAAGTTCGGCGGCGGCCTGCCGCTGGCGCAGCCGATGATCCTCGCGACCTACTGGGGCGCGCAGTGGTGCATCGCGCGTTCGGTGGCCGCGCGATGACGCTGCCGACCGCCGAGGCGATCATGCTGGTCGCGATCCCGGGCTTCTTCGCGCTGATGGCGATCGAGCTGGCGGTTTCGGCCTGGCTCGGGCGCCGCGTCTACCGGATCAACGACGCGATCGCGAGCGTCGGCCTGGGCGTGCTGTCGCAGGTGGTGGGCGTGTTCGCGAAGGTGCTGACGATCGGCCTCTACGCCTGGATCGTGCCGCGCGTCGCGCTGTTCGATCTGCCCGCCGACAGCCCGGCGGTGTGGCTGGGCGCGCTGGTGCTCTACGACTTCTGCTACTACTGGCTGCACCGGGCCGGGCACGAGGTCGGGATCCTGTGGGCGGCGCACGTCGTCCACCACCAGAGCGAGCGCTACAACCTCAGCACGGCGCTGCGCCAGACCGGCTCCGGCGTGCTGCTGGGCTGGCTGTTCTACCTCCCGCTCGCGGTGCTCGGCGTGCCGTTGGAAGTGTTCGCGGTGGTCGCGGTGATCGACCTGATCTACCAGTACTGGATCCACACCGAGCTGGTGCCGAAGCTGGGCTGGTTCGACCGGGTGTTCGCCTCGCCGTCGAACCATCGCGTGCACCACGCGGTCAACGATCGCTACCTCGACCGGAACTACGGCGGCATCCTCATCCTGTGGGACCGGTTGTTCGGCACCTTCATCGAGGAGGACGACGCGGAGCCGCCGGTGTTCGGCACCCGCGCGCCGCTGCGGAGCTGGAACCCGCTGTGGGCGAACGTCGAGGTCTATTCGGCGCTGGCGAAGGACGCCTGGCATGCGCGGCGGTGGGGCGACAAGCTCCGGGTCTGGCTCAAGCCGCCGGGCTGGCGTCCGGCCGACGTGGCCGAACGTTTCCCGAAGCCGGCGTTCGACATCGGGCGCGACGAGTACGATCCGCCGCTGTCGTGGCCGATGCAGGCCTATGCGCTGTTCCACTTCGCGCTGTTGCTGGGGCTGGGCACGCAGTTCCTGTCGCACGCGTCCGCGCTGCACGGGTGGCAGGCGCTGGGGTTCGCGGCCTTCCTCACGGCCGGCCTGTGTGCGCTGGGCGCGCTGCTGGAAAGCCGTGCGTGGGGGTTGGCGCTGGAAGCGGCGCGCCTGGTCGTGCTGGGGCTGTGGCCGATGCTGACGGCCGATTGGCCGGGGATGGGGGCTCCCTCCCTCGTCGCGATCGCGTTTCCGGTGATCGCGGGGATCAGTGCGCCGATGCTGCTGCTGGCGTGGCGGAGCAATGCGCGGGTGTCGCTGCCGAAGGCGGGTTGAGAGGCGGCAGGCGCGTGGTTGATCGCGGTTCGACTTCCGGGTCGGGACGTGTTGTGCGCCGGGGTGGTCTTCGGATTCGCGACGCTGGGTTGTCGTGCGCTTCGGGGAAGGCCTGGAATCCTTTTTAGCGCGGGCGTGCGAGTGACTTTTTTTTGCCGTCGTCCCCGCGCAGGCGGGGACCCGAGCGTGATCGGCGGTGAGGGTTGGGTCCTCGCATTCGCGAGGATGACGGGGTGTTGGGGATGATGGGACGAGGGGTGGGGCGAGGGATGGGATGAAATGAGAGTGCGGTGTCGCCACTTTTTTTTGCCGTCATCCCCGCGCAGGCGGGGACCCAAGGTGATTGGCGGTGAGGGTTGGGTCCTCGCGTTCGCGAGGATGACGGGGTGCCGGCAAGCGGCGCCGATTCCCGGCTCGCGTCTCGCCGCATGCGACCGTCGCCGGCTACAGTAGTGTGCCGCCTTCCCCGGAATCGCACGTGAGCAAAGCCCCCGGCAAGCCTGCCGCGAAGTCGCGCACCGCCTACGTCTGCGCCGAGTGCGGCGCCGAGCACGGCAAGTGGCAGGGACAGTGCGGCGAATGCGGCGCCTGGAACACGCTCAGCCAGATCGTGCTGGAAACCGCGGCGAGCGCGCCGGTGGCCGCGCGCCGCGGTAGTTGGGCCGGGCAGGTCGAGCCGCCGAAGATCACCGCGCTGCGGGACGTGCTGCAGCACGAGGATCAGCGCACCACGACCGGCATCGGCGAGTTCGACCGGGTGCTCGGCGGCGGTCTCGTCGAGGGCGCGGTGGTGCTGATCGGCGGCGATCCGGGCATCGGCAAGTCGACGCTGCTGCTGCAGGCGCTGGCGAGCATGGCTGGGCGATTGCCGGCGTTGTACGTCACCGGCGAGGAGTCGCTGGCGCAGGTCGCCGGCCGCGCCGCGCGGCTCGGGTTGCCGCTCGACGGCCTCAGCGCGCTGGCCGAGACCGGCGTCGAGCGCATCCTCGAACAGGCCGCGACGATGCGGCCGAAACTGCTGGTCGCCGACTCGGTGCAGACGCTGTGGACCGAGACGCTGACCGCCGCGCCCGGCTCGGTCAGCCAGGTCCGCGAGAGCGCCGCGCGCCTGGTGCGCTACGCGAAGGAGACCGGCACCGCGATCTTCCTCGTCGGCCACGTCACCAAGGAGGGCGGCATCGCCGGCCCGCGCGTGCTCGAGCACATGGTCGATGCGGTGCTGTATTTCGAGGGCGACGGCGGCAGCCGTTTCCGGGTGCTGCGCGCGTTCAAGAACCGCTTCGGCGCGGTCAACGAGCTGGGCGTGTTCGCGATGGGCGACAAGGGCCTGCGCGAGGTGCCGAACCCGTCGGCGATCTTCCTTTCCGGCAGCGGCCACCAGCCGGGCAGTTGCGTGATGGTCACACGCGAGGGCACGCGGCCGCTGCTGGTCGAGGTGCAGGCGCTGGTCGACGCCTCGCCGCTGTCGAATCCGCGCCGGGTCGCGGTCGGACTCGAACAGAACCGGCTCGCGATGCTGCTGGCGGTGCTGCATCGCCACGGCGGGATCATGGTCGGCGACCAGGACGTGTTCGTGAACGTGGTCGGCGGCATCCGCGTGCAGGAAACCGCGGCCGACCTGCCGGTGCTGCTGGCGGTGCTGTCGTCGCTGCGCGACCGGCCGCTGCCGGAGAAGACGATCGCGTTCGGCGAGGTCGGGCTGTCGGGCGAGATCCGCCCGGTGCCCAACGGCGAGGAGCGGCTGAAGGAAGCCGCGACCCACGGGTTCAAGCGTGCGATCGTGCCCAAGGCCAACGCGCCGCGCGCCGGCGCCTACAAGGGCATGGAGGTGATCGCCGTGGAGCGGCTGGCCGACGCGCTGGAGGCGGCGGCCGAGCGCTGAGCGTCAGTGCCCGCCGGCCGCGGCCGGCCCCGCCTTCGCCGAGAACGGCGGCTTCGCCAGCCACACGAACAGGATCACCGACAGGAAGATGATCCCGAGCAGGTGGAAGATCTCGTTGAAGCCGATCTGGGCCGCCTGGTTTCCGATCATCCGCTCCAGCACCGCCGCACCGCGCTGGAGGTTGCCGCCGCCCATCGCCGCGACCTGCGCCATCGTCGCCGGGTCGGTGGTGGACACCGCGTCGGCCAATTGCGCATGGTGGACCGCGCTGCGGCTGGTCCACGCGTAGGTGGTCAGCGACGCCGCGAAGCTGCCGCCCAGGGTGCGCATGAACGTCGCCAGGCCCGAGCCCGCGGCGATCTCGTGCGGTTCGAGGTCGGACAGCAGGATCGTCAGCACCGGCATGAAGAACAGCGCCACGCCCAGGCCCTGGAACAACTGCACCAGCGCCACCGTGCGGAAATCGACGTCGAGGTTGAAGTCCGAGCGCGCGAAGCTGGTCAGCGACATCGCCACGAACGCGACGCTGGCGAGGATGCGCAGGTCGAAGCGGTTGGCGTACTTGCCCACGAACGGCGTCAGCAGCACCGGCAGGATGCCGATCGGCGCGCTCGCGAAGCCGGCCCAGATCGCGGTGTAGCCGAGGTTGCGCTGCAGCCACAGCGGCACCAGGATGCCGACGCTGAAGAAGGCCGCGTAGGCCACCACCATCGCCGCGGTGCCGGCGCTGAAGTTGCGGTGGCGGAACAGGCGCAGGTTGACGATCGGGTCGCGGTCGGTCAGTTCCCAGATCACGAACACCGCCAGCGAGATCGCGGACACGATCGCCAGGATGACGATGGTGCTCGAGTGGAACCAGTCCTCGTCGTTGCCCAGGTCGAGCAGGATCTGCAGCGCGCCCACGCCCAGCACCAGCGTGGCGAGGCCGATGTAGTCCATCTTCGGCTTCTCCAGCCGCTCCGGCCGGCCCTTGAGCTGCCTGCCGACGGTGAAACTGGCGAAGATGCCGATGGGGATGTTGATGAAGAAGATCCATTCCCAACTGTAGTTGTCGGTGATCCAGCCGCCGAGGATCGGGCCGGCGATCGGCGCGACCACCGTCACCATCGCCAGCAGCGCGATCGCCTGCCCGCGCTTGTGCGGCGGATAGATCGACAGCAGCAGCGCCTGGGTCACCGGGTACATCGGCCCGGCGACGAAGCCCTGCAGCGCGCGCGCCGCGACCAGCATGCCCATGCTCTCGGCGATGCCGCACAGGAACGACGCGATCACGAAGGCCAGCGTCGACCACATGAACAGCTTGCGCTCGCCGAAGTGGCGGGTGAGCCAGCCGGTCAGCGGCAGTGCGATGGCGTTGCTCACCGCGAACGAGGTGATCACCCAGGTCGCCTGGTTGGCGCTGCCGCCGAGGTTGCCGGAGATGGTCGGCAGCGAGACGTTGGCGATCGTGGTGTCGAGCACCTGCATGAACGACGCCAGCGCGAGGCCGACGGTGGTCAGCGGCACGTTCGCGGGGCGGAAGGGGCCGGCGGCGGCGGGCGCCGGTGCGGCGGGGGCTGCGCCGGCGTCGGCGGTGGTGGCGCTCATGGCGACGACCTCATCGGGCGGTTGCGGCGGCGCTCAGCGGCCGCCGGCGAGGTTCTCGCGCACGATCTTCGCGATCAGCGCGTCGGCGTCGGCCAGTTGCTTCGCATAGGCCTCGGTGCGCAGGCCCGGCGCCTGGCTCGGCGTCGCCGGCAGCACGCCGTTGCCGGCCTCGCGCAGCGACACGTCGGCGGACATGCTCATGCCGATCCGCAGCGGGTGCTCGGCGAGCTGCTTCGGATCCAGCGCGATCCGCACCGGCACGCGCTGCACGATCTTGATCCAGTTGCCGCTGGCGTTCTGCGCCGGCAGCAGGGCGAACGCGCTGCCGGTGCCCAGGCCGATGCTCGACAGCTTGCCGGTGTAGGTGACGTCGCCGCCGTACAGGTCGGAGGTCAGTTCCACCGGCTGGCCGAGGCGCATCTTCGCCAACTGGGTCTCCTTGAAGTTCGCCTCCACCCACACCTGCTCCAGCGGCACCACCGTCATCAGCGTGGTGCCCGGCTGCACGCGCTGGCCGAGCTGCACGCTGCGGCGGGCGACGTAGCCGGCGATCGGCGAGACGATCTCGCCGCGCTGCAGGTTGAGGTAGGCCTGGCGCAGTTGCGCGGCCGCGGCCAGCACCTGCGGCTGCTTCGCCAGCGTGGTGTCGTCGACCAGCGCGCGGTTGCGCGACAACTGGCCGCGGGTGGATGACAGCGCGGCTTCGGCCGCTTCGAGCTGCGCCTTCGCATGCGCCAGTTCCTCGGCGGACACCGCGCCTTCGCCGACCAGGCCGGTGCGCCGCGCGACGTCGGCGCGGGCCTGCCTGACCGCGACTTCGCGCGCCTGGAGATCGGCCTCGCCGGCCTGCACCGCGTTGAACAGGCCGCGGACCTGGCGGACGGTGCCGGCGAGGTTCGCGACCGCCTGTTCGTAGGCGACTTCGGCGTCGTTGGGATCGAGCTTCACCAGCACCTGGCCGGCGAGCACGCGGTCGCCGTCGTCGGCGCCGATGGCGACGACCGTGCCGACGGTCTGCGGCGCGATCGCGACGATGTTGCCCTGCACGTAGGCGTCGTCGGTGGCTTCGTGCCAGCGGCCGACCAGCAGGTGCCAGGCGAGGAAGCCGACGCCGCCGGCGACGACGATGGCGGCGAGGATCGTCAGGGCCCGGCGCCGCTTGCCGTTCTTCGGCGCGGCCGGTGCGGGAGCGGGCGTGGTTTCGGTGGTCATGGGGCGGTCCGGGAAGACGAATCGGGAGAGGAGGGGGTGGCGCCGCCGCCGAGGGCGACGGCGAGGTCGGCGGCGGCGTTGCGGCGTTCGGCGCGCAGCGCGGCGATCTGCGCATCCAGTTGCAGCACCGGCTTCTGCGCGGCGAGGACATCGAGGCGGGTGCCGAGCCCGGCGCGCTGCCGGGTCTCGGCCAGCGCGCGAGCCTTGCGCGCGGCTTCGCGGGCGTCGGCGAGCGCGGCGAGCTGGGTGTCCAGCGCGCGCGCGCCCTGCAGCGCATCGGCGACTTCGCGCAGCGCGCCGACCAGGCTCTGGTCGTACTGCGCGACGGCGAGGTCGTAGTCGGCGTCGCTGGTCGCGAGCTGGCCGCGCAGGCGGCGGCCGTTGAAGATCGGCAGGCTGATCGCCGGGCCGCCGGTGCCGAAGGCGGCATCGCGGGTGAACAGGTCCGACAGCTTGCCCGCGGCCAGGCCGACCATCGCCGAGAGGTTCACGCTGGGATAGAACTCGGCCTTGCTCGCGTCGATGCCGCGCGACGCCGCTTCGACGCGCCAGCGCGCGGCGACCACGTCGGGACGATGGCCCAGCAGTTCGCTCGGCAGCGCCGAGGGCAGGGCCGGGGCATCGGTCTCCAGCAGCGCCGGGGCCGCGATCGACAGGCCGCGGTCCGGCCCCTGGCCGAGCAGCGCGGCCAGCGCGTTGCGCAGCGCGTCGATCCGCTGCTGCGCGGCCTGCGCCTGCTGCGTGGCGGCGGCGACGGCGCCTTCGGACTGGCGGGTCTGCAGGGCGTTGTCGAGCCCGGCGCGGGCGCGGCTGCGGGCGAGTTCGAGCTGGCGCGAGGCGCGGGCGGCTTCGCTTTCGGCCACCGCCTTCGCATCGAACGCCTGGGCCAGGCCGACGTAGGCGCGGGCGATGTTCGCCGACAGCAGCAACCGCGCCTGCTGCGCATCGATTTCGGCGGCGCGGGCGAGGTCGACCGCGGCTTCCCAGCGCGCGCGCTGGCCGCCCCACAGGTCGGGCGCGTAGGCGAACTGGACCATGCCCAGTTCGACGCCCTTGTACTCGCCGCCGAAGGGCGCCGGCACCAGCGATTCGGGCAGATAGGCCCCGGAATAGCGCACCGAGCCGGTCGTGGACGGCTGCCGCGCGGCATCGGTCAGCTCGGCCTGCGCCGCCGCCTTGCGCACGCGGGCGTCCGCTGCCGCGAGCGACGGCGTGCCGGCGAGGGCCTCGGTCATCAGCGCGTCGAGCTGCGGATCGTTCCAGGCGCGCCACCACTGCGGCGACGGCCACGCCGCCGGCGAGAGGGTTCCCGAGAACGTCTCGGTGGCGGTCAGCGCATCGGGGTCGCGCGGCGATGAGGCCGGCGCCAGGCCATGCGTGCTGGCGCAGCCGGCGAGCAGGGCCAGTGCGAGCGCGGCGGACAGCGGCCGGACGAAGCGGGGAGGGGGGAGAGGGCGCATGTCAGTCTTCACGGGTGAGGTTGTCGCGGACCTGCCGCAGCAGGCGGACGAGGGCGTCCTGTTCGGCGTCGGAGAGGCCTTCGAAGGCGCGGCTGCGGACCCGCGCCCCGCACTGGTCGATGTCCGCCCACATCGTCCACCCGGCCTCGGTCAGGCTGACCAGCAGCGCGCGGCGGTCGGCCGGGTCGGCGACGCGGACGGTGAGGCCGCGCTCCTCCAGCCGGTCGAGCAGCCGGGTCATCGCGCCCGGGTTCAGTTCGGCCTTGCGCGCCAGTTCGGAGGCGCTGGCCTCGCCGTGGGCGAGGCGCTTGAGGGTCACGAACTGGCTGAAGGTGAGGCTGTGGCCGGCGCCGGCCAGCTCGCGTTCCATCCGCGCCCACATCGCATCGCGGACCTGCCGGAACAGCAGGCCGAGCTGGGTGCCGGCTTCGGACGAGGAGGGACGGGAGGCGGGGCAAGGGGTGTTCATGGGGCGCAGATTTTGTCGTCGGGACAATATTTGTCAATGCAAATGTTGTTCGTGCAAATAGAACGATGCGTCCGGCGATTCGCAATCGTCCCGGCCGCGACCGCCCGGAGCGCGGCCGGGATGGCCGCCGGGGGCGCGGTGGGCGCGGTGGCGGGGCCGCGGTGGGCGGCCCTGCGTGCCGTATCCTGAACAGGTCTTCACCGCTGGAGCCGGCGTCATGGGTCTGTTTTCGGCTGTACGCGCGCTGTTGCGGGGTGGGCGTGGCGAAGATGCCGGCCTCGCACCCGCCGCTTTCAGCGAGGACATGGCCCGGCGGGTCCGCGCCGCCGCTCCCGACGCCCAGGTCCGCGTCGCCGGCGAACTGGAACTGGAAATCGCGTCCGGTCCCGACGGCGGCGGCAGGATCTACCTCGAGAACGCCTACCGGATGTACCGCGGGCTGGCGCCGGCCGAGCGCGAGGAGATGATCGAGCGCTTCGTGCGCTCCTTCGCCGATGCGACCCGGGGCTTCGAGCCGACCCGCGAGGCGATCATCCCGATCGTCAAGGACCGGGCCTGGCTCGACGAGATCGAGGCTTCGGTCCGCGCCCAGGGCGGCGAATCGCAGGCCAAGGTGTTCGAGCCGCTCAACGACCACCTCGCCGTGGTCTACGCCATCGACACGCCCCACAACATCGCCTACCTCTCGCCCGGCATGCTCGAGACACTGGGCGTCGAGCGCGCCGAACTCCGCGCCCTGGCCGTGCGCAACCTGCGCGGGCTGCTGCCGGGGATCGAGGTGCAGCGCGGCGAGAAGCTCGGCATGGTCGTCGCCGACGGCAACTACGAGGCCTCGCTGCTGCTGTTCGACGACCTGTGGGCGCGCGAGGGCGAGCGTCTCCGCGGGGCGATGGTGGCGGCGGTGCCTGCGCGCGACCTGCTGCTGTTCGCCGACGGCGCCGACGCCGACGCCGTCGCCCAGTTGCAGGACCTCGCGACCCGGATGCGGGTCGAAGCCACCTATGCGCTGACCGATCGGCTGTTCGTGCGCAAGGGCGAGGACTGGCGGCCGCGCTGAGCGGTCCGCCTTACACTCCCGGGATGAGCGACGAGATCGAACCGCCCGACGGCGACGGCGACAGCCCCGCGCCGCGCAAGCGCCGCCGCCCCGAACCCACGCCGCAGCAGCGCGCGCTGGGGCTGCTGGTCCGGCGCGAGCATTCGCGCAAGGAGCTGGCGCGCAAGCTGGCCGCCCGCGGGGTCGAGCAGGACGCGGCGCAGGCGGCGGTCGAGCGGATGACCGCCGAAGGCTGGCAAAGCGACGACCGCTTCGCCGAACAACTGGTCCGCAGCCGCGCGAACAACGGTTACGGCCCGGTGCGGATCCGCGCCGAACTGGGCACCCACGGCCTCGACCGCGATGCGGTCGCCGCCGCGATGGACGCCTACGACGGCGACTGGACCGAGAACGCCCGCGATCTCGTCCGCCGCCGGTTCCCGCGTGGCGCGGAGGACCTCGCCCAGCGGCGCAAGGCCGCCGATTTCCTGGCCAGGCGCGGCTTCGACGGCGACCAGGTCCGCGCCGCCGTGCGCTTCGACCCGGACGAGGACTGAGCCGGCGCGATCGGACCGCGCGATCGGGTGGGGCCATCGATGGGCATGATCGAAGGACGCGATCGGAGGGTTCGGTCGAACCGCCGGACCGCGCCCCCGACATGACGGCCATGCGGCGGCCGCCGGAATCCGTTGCCGCCTGTTAATCTAGGGAATCCTGGGTGGTTCGCTCGATTCCGCGCCGGCATCCTGCCGGTCCGCGGGGGCGGTCCGCACCCGTCATCCGAATCGCCATGAACACCACAGCCGACCACACCACCGCGAACATCCGCCGCGACTTCCTGGAATTCTTCCGCTCGAAGGGCCACACCATCGTGCCGTCGAGCCCGCTCGTCCCGGGCAACGATCCGACCCTGCTGTTCACCAACGCCGGCATGGTCCAGTTCAAGGACGTGTTCCTGGGCGCCGAGAAGCGCAGCTACACCCGCGCGGCGTCGAGCCAGCGCTGCGTGCGCGCCGGCGGCAAGCACAACGACCTCGACCAGGTCGGCTACACCGCGCGCCACCACACCTTCTTCGAGATGCTGGGCAACTTCAGCTTCGGCGACTACTTCAAGCAGGACGCCATCGCCTACGCGTGGGAACTGCTGACCGGCGTGTGGAAGCTGCCGAAGGACAAGCTGCTGGTCACGATCTACCACACCGACGACGAAGCCTTCGACATCTGGCACCGGCAGATCGGCCTGCCGGCGGACCGCATCATCCGCATCGGCGACAACAAGGGCGCGCCGTACGCCTCCGACAACTTCTGGCAGATGGCCGACACCGGCCCCTGCGGCCCCTGCACCGAGATCTTCTACGACCACGGCGAGCACATCCCCGGCGGCCCGCCCGGCTCGGCCGACGAGGACGGCGACCGCTTCATCGAGATCTGGAACAACGTCTTCATGCAGTTCGACCGCCAGCCCGACGGCACCCTGCTGCCGCTGCCGGCGCCGTGCGTCGACACCGGCATGGGCCTGGAGCGCATCGCGGCCGTGCTGCAGCACGTGCACAGCAACTACGAGATCGACCTGTTCCAGCACCTGATCAAGGCCGCGGCCGCGATCACGGACACGACCGACCTCGAACACAAGTCGCTGCGCGTGATCGCCGACCACACCCGCGCGTGCAGCTTCCTGATCGTCGACGGCGTGCTGCCCAGCAACCAGGAGCGCGGCTACGTGCTGCGCCGGATCATCCGCCGCGCCGTTCGCCATTTCTGGAAGCTCGGTGCGCTCAGCGCGGAAGGCAACTTCTGGCGCATGCTGCAGCCCTTGATCGAGGTGATGGGCGAGGCCTATCCCGAACTGATCGAGAAGCGCGCGCTGATCGAGCGTGCGCTGAAGTCGGAGGAAGCGGCGTTCTCGCAGACGCTCGATGCCGGCATGGTGCGTCTGGAGGGCTACCTGGCGCAGGGCGACGGCCGCATCGACGGTCACCAGTTGTTCCTCCTGCACGACACCTACGGCTGCCCGCCCGATCTGATCGCCGACATCCTGCGCGAGCGCGAACTGGGCGAGATTCCCGAATCGGTGATGGCGGACTATCGCCGCTTCATGAAGGAACAGAAGGAGCGCAGCAAGGAAAAGGGCGGTTTCGACGTCAAGACCGCGCTCCCCGCCGAACTCATCGCCCAGCTCGCCCCCACCGCGTTCCTCGGCTACGACGCCCTCGACGCCGACGGCCTCGAGGTCGTCGCGCTGCTGAAGGACGGCAAGCCGGTCGAGGCGATCGCCGCCGGCGACGACGCGATCGTGCTGCTCGATCGCACGCCGTTCTACGCCGAATCCGGCGGCCAGGTCGGCGACACCGGCACGCTGGCGGGCGAGAGCGCCGAGTTCGCCGTCGCCGACACCCAGAAGCTGGCCGGCCAGTTCTTCGGCCACGTCGGCGCGCTGACCGCCGGCAGCCTCAAGCGCGGCGACCGCCTGGCCGGCCGCGTCGACGCCGCCCGCCGCGGCGCGATCGTCCTCAACCACAGCGCCACCCACCTGCTGCACGCGGCGCTGCGCGACGTGCTCGGCACCCACGTGACCCAGAAGGGCTCGCTGGTGGCGCCGGATCGCCTGCGCTTCGACTTCGCGCATTTCCAGCCGGTGACGCCGGCGGAGCTGGCCGAGATCGAACGCCGGGTGAACGCCGAGATCCGCGCCAACAGCGCGGCCGAAGTCCACCAGATGGGCATGCAGGAAGCGCTGGACTTCGGCGCGATGGCGCTGTTCGGCGAGAAGTACGGCGAGCGCGTGCGGGTGCTGCGCATGGGCGACACCTCGACCGAACTGTGCGGCGGCACCCACGTGCGCCGCACCGGCGACATCGGCGTGTTCAAGATCGTCTCCGAGGGCGGCACCCAGGCCGGCGTGCGCAGGATCGAGGCCGTCACCGGGCAGGGCGCGCTGGACCACATCGCCACCGAGGAGCATCGCCTGGCCGAGGCGGCGGGCCTGCTCGGCGGCAACCCGGCCGACGTCGGCGACAAGCTGCGCGCCCTGCTGGACCGCCAGAAGCGG
This sequence comes from Lysobacterales bacterium, assembly GCA_019510125.1. Lineage (GTDB taxonomy): Bacteria > Pseudomonadota > Gammaproteobacteria > Xanthomonadales > Xanthomonadaceae > Lysobacter_I. The sequence continues at coordinate 66,496 of JAEKKX010000015.1, read as the reverse complement.
CTGGAACGCGAGCTGGAGGCCCTGAAGGCGAAGGCCGCCGGCGCGGCCGTGGCCGATCTCGGCGCCTCGGCGGTCGATGTCGGCGGCGTCAAGGTCCTGGCCGCGCGCCTGGAAGGGCTCGACGCCAAGGCCCTGCGCGACGCCGTGGACCGCCTCAAGGCCGAACTCCGTGACGCAGTCGTCCTGTTGGCCGGCGCGGCCGATGGTAAAGTCGCGCTGATCGCGGGCGTCAGCGGCGCGGCGCTGGGCCAGGTCAAGGCCGGCGAGCTGCTGGCGCACGTGGCCGGACAGGTGGGGGGCAAGGGCGGTGGCCGCCCGGACATGGCCCAGGGCGGCGGCGAGGACAGCCCCGCACTGCCCGCGGCGCTGGCCGGCGTCCGCGACTGGGTCGGCCAGCGCGTCCGCGCCGGGGCATGACTTCAGGCACCACCCGGTGTTGGACGAATCCGGGTATGCTAATTTATTGCGTTCGTGGTCTGAGCTCCATCCCCGTTGGTGAGACCGCGAAAGACATGACAAAGGGCACGGCGAGGGGGACGCCGGCCTACGGAGACAAGCAATGCTTATCCTGACTCGCCGGGTTGGCGAAACGCTGATGATCGGCGACACCGTGACGGTGACGGTGCTCGGAGTGAAGGGCAACCAGGTCCGAATCGGCATCACCGCGCCGAAGGACGTGGCCGTGCACCGTGAAGAGATCTACCACCGCATCCAGCGCGGCGAAGGCCACGGTCCGAATTCCGGTTTGCCGCAGGACGACTGAGCCGTTATCCTTCCCGCCGCAGTTTTTGCCGACGGAGAGTTGCCCGAGAGGCCGAAGGGGCTCCCCTGCTAAGGGAGTATGGGGTCAAAAGCTCCATCGAGGGTTCGAATCCCTCACTCTCCGCCACCGTCATGCCCGATGTCCCGATGCGACCGGCGCCGCCCGGATCGCCTCGCGTCCACGCTGCCTCGAGAGCGCAGCGCCTGGTGAACGCAACAGGGACCCGGCGCGACGGAACGATGAAAATGGGGATTGACCAGTCAGATCGCGATTGGCACAATTCCGCTTCTGCACAACGCGCCCGTAGCTCAGTTGGATAGAGCACCAGGCTACGAACTTGGGGGTCGGAGGTTCGAATCCTTCCGGGCGCGCCACACAAGAAAGAAAAAAGCCGGCGAGCGATCGCCGGCTTTTTTCTTGTCTCCCGGAAATTTGCGGTGCCGGTGGCGTCCGGTCCCGGCGCCGCCCGATCTCAGGGCTGCCCGGCGTCGTCCTGCATGCGCCGACGCAGCGACAGCGGCCGCATGTCGGTCCAGACCTCCTCGATGTAACCGAGGCACGCCGCCTTGGTACCGCTGAATCCCGCGGCCTCCCAGCCGAGCGGCAGTTCGCGGTCGGCGGGCCAGAGCGAATACTGCTCCTCGTGGTTCATCACGACCTGGTAGCGGGTCTTGTCTTCGTCCTGCGTCATGGTCCGGTTCCTTCGAGCGTGCGTCCTGCGCGGCCTGCGCGCGATGCGGCGATCATACGCACATGCCCCCGCCGCGGCGCGCTTCAGTCGAGGAACTGCAGCTTCGCCAGTTCCGCGTACAGCCCGCCCTGGGCGAGCAGGCTTTCGTGGGTGCCTTCGGCGACGATCCGGCCCTTGTCCATGACCACGATGCGGTCGGCCTTGAGCACGGTCGCCAGGCGGTGCGCGATCACCAGCGTGGTGCGGCCGCGCATCAGGTTCTCCAGCGCGTGCTGCACCGCGCGCTCGCTCTGCGCGTCGAGCGCGGAGGTCGCTTCGTCCAACAGCAGGATCGGCGCGTCCTTGAGCAGCGCGCGGGCGATCGCGATCCGCTGCTGCTGGCCGCCGGAGAGGCTGGCGCCGCGTTCGCCGAGCTGTTCGTCGTAGCCGTTCGGCAGCGCGGTGACGAACTCGTGCGCCTCGGCCGAGCGCGCCGCGGCCTCGACTTCGGCGTCGCTGGCGTCGAGGCGGCCGTAGCGGATGTTGTCGCGCGCGCTGGCCGCGAACAGGGTCGGTTGCTGCGGCACCAGCGCGATGCGTTCGCGCAGTTCCAGCGGGTCGCAGTCGCGCACGTCGACGCCGTCGACCAGCACCCGCCCGGACTGCGGGTCGTGGAAGCGCAGCAGCAGCGACAGCACCGTGCTCTTGCCGGCGCCGGACGGGCCGACCAGCGCGACCGTCTCGCCGGGCCGCACGTGCAGGGTGAAGTCCTGCAGCGCCGGCGCGTCGGGCCGCATCGGGTAGCGGAAGTCGACGGCCTCCAGCGCGACCTCGCCGCGCAGCGGGTCGGGCAGCCGCTGCGGATGCTTCGGGGCGACGATGCCCGGCGATTCCTGCAGCAGTTCGTCGATCCGGCTCATGCCGCCGGCGGCGCGCTGCAGTTCGTTGAACACTTCGGCGAGCGCCGCCACCGAGCCGCCGCCGAACAGCGCGTACAGCACGAACTGGATCAGGGTGCCGGCGGTCATGCGGTGGGCGATCACGTCGTGCGCGCCGGACCACAGCACGAGGGTGATCGCGCCGAAGAACAGCACGATCGTCGAGCCGGTCATCAGCGCCTGCGCGCTGATCCGCTTGCGCGCGGTGCCCACGGCGTTCGCGACCGCATCGACGAAGCGTCCGCGCTCGTAGTCCTCGCGCGCGTGCGCCTGCACCGTGCGCACCGCGCCGAGGGTCTCGGCGGCGAGCGCGTTGGCGTCGGCGACACGGTCCTGGCTGCTGCGCGCGACCTTGCGGATGCGGCGTGCGCCGACGATCACCGGCAGCACCGCCAGCGGGATCCCGACCAGCGCCCAGGCGGCGAGCCGCGGACTGGTCACGAACAGCATCACCACCGCGCCGATCACGGTGATCCCGCTGCGCAGGGCGATCGACATCACGCTGCCGACCACGTTGCGCACCAGTTCGACGTCGGCGGTGAGCCGCGAGACCAGTTCGCCGCTGCGGTTGCGCTCGTGGAAGCCGGCGTCGAGGCCGATCAGGTGCGCGTACAGCCGCTCGCGCAGGTCGGCGACCACCCGCTCGCCCAGCAGCGAGACGAAGAAGAACCGGGCGGCCGTGCCCAGCGCCAGCACCAGCGCCACCGCGAACAGCAGCAGGAAGGCGCGGTCGATGTCGCCGGCGCTGCCGCGCTTGAAGCCTTCGTCGATCATGGTGCGGAAGGCCACCGGCAGGCTCAGCGACGCCGCCGAGGACACCGCCAGCGCGACCAGCCAGCCGACGAACAGCCCCATGTGCCGGCGGACGAAGGGCCACAGCGCGCGCAGGCTGCCGAGGGGGGCTTTCTTGGACGTGGCGATCGGTTCGGGAGAGCTCATGCGCGGCGGTCAGGGACGGGAGACGGGGGGGGGGGCGCGCCGCGCCGGCGATGCGGCGATCAGCGGGGCGCCGCGAAGCGGATTCGGTTCCGGGTGGTGTCGCGCAGGCGGGTTTTCAAGGCGTCGGCGCGATCGGCGGGCAGTCGCACCCGCAGCACCGCGCCGTCGGCGTCGAACGCCTCGTCGAGCTTTTCCGCGGCGAACGCCTGCAGCGCGGCGTGGGCGTCGCCGAGATGGTCGAACGGGCAGGCGAATGCGAGTTCGACCTGTTCGATCAGCGTGCGTTTCTCCGCCAGTCTCAGGCATTCGGCGGCGGCTGCGCCGTAGGCGCGGACCAGGCCGCCGGCGCCGAGCTTGATCCCGCCGAACCAGCGGGTGACCACCACCAGCACCCGATCGCAGCCCTGGCCGTCGATGGCGGCGAGGATCGGCCGGCCGGCGGTGCCGGCGGGTTCGCCGTCGTCGCTCGAGCGGTAGCCGTCCCCGACCCGCCAGGCCCAGCAGTTGTGGGTGGCGTCGGGCTCGGACAGCCCGGGCAGGGCGGCCATCGCGGCCTCGGCCGAGTCGACCGGCAGCGCCCGGGCGAGGAAGCGGCTGTGCTTGACCTCGAGCAGATGCGAGGCGGGACCGGCGAGGGTCTGCGACGACATGCGCGGAGCGGCGGCCCGACCGGGGCCGGGTCAGGGCGCGGGCGGCGGCAGGGTGGCCGCGAACTTGCGCAGGTCTTCCGGCAGTTCGACCGACCGGTAACGGCGACGGAACTCCTGCAGGCTCTCGGCCGCGGCGGACGTCTCGCCGGCGGCGAGCAGGGCGCGGATGCGCTGCAGCCAAGCCTGGCGGAACTCCGGCGAATCCGCGGACACCGGCGGGCGGTCGTCGTAGCGTTCGGCGGACGCCGCTGCGTCCGCGGCGGCCCCGGCCCCGGTGGTGCCGCCGATGGCGACGCCATTGGCCTTGCGGGCGCGATCGCGGGCCGGCGAGGCTTCCTGCACGACCGCCGGCGGCGGCGGTGGCGGTGCCGCAGCCGGTGCCGGCACCGTGACCGCGGGTTGTTCGGCCAGCCGGTTGGCGCGCGATTCCTGGCGACGCTGGTCCAGCGGCGTGCGGGTGTACTCGGCGGCGCCGACATCGCGCCCGTCGGTCTGGCCGGCGCTGGCCCGCGGCACCCGGCTGCCGGTGACCTCGACCTTGTCCAATGCCCCGCCTTCGAGGTCGGCCGCCGCTGCCGGCGCCGATGCGGGCGCGGGCGACTCGCGCACCGGCGCGGGCGCGGGCGCGGCGTCGGCCGCGAAACCGGCGTCCGCTGCGGGCGCGGCAGGCTTGGCCGCGACCTGGCGGGCGACGGTGTCGGCCGCGCCGCGGCGCGTCTGCAGCGCGTCTTGTGCATTCTCCAGCGGCGGCGGCAGGGGCGGCGGCTGCACCGGCGCGCGATCCAGCGACGGATCGAGCAGCACGGCGTCTTCCTCGGCGACCGGTGCGGCGGCCGGGGCCATGGCCTTGTCGGCGGAACTGCCTTCGCCGTCGCCCTGCAGCTTCCAGCCGATGCCGGCGGCGAGCACGACGGTCGCGGCCACGCTCAGGCCCAGCGGCCAGCGCGGCACGGTGCGCCGGGGGCGGAACGGCGCGACGTCGGGAGATGCGGGGACTTGCGGCGGATCGGTCTGCGGCGGATCGGTCTTTTGCAGCGGATCGCCCGGCGGCGCGGCCGCGGGCGCGACCGGCGGCACGGCGGCGCTGGCCCCGTCCGCGTCCACCGCGGCGCGGGCGGCGGCGAGGATCGCGGCATCGAGCGCGGGCGCAGGCTCGCGCGGCCCGCCCAGGCGCGCGAGGCGCTCGGCGAGGTCGCGTTCTTCCGGCGACAGGGGATCGATGCGGCGGTTCATGGGTTCAGCCTCTGGCGCAGTTTGTCCATCGCGTAGCGCAGGCGCGATTTCACGGTCTCCCGGCCGACGCCGGTGATCTCGCCGATTTCCTCCAGACTCAGGTCCTGTTCGAGCCGCAGCAGGACCACTTCCCGCTGTTCTTCCGGCAGTTCGTCCAGCGCCATCCGCAGGCGCCGGCGTTCCTCGAATTCCGACAGGTGGCGTTCGGGCGTGTCCGGATCGGGGATCCGGGCGGCCCGTTCGTCGCCGTCCTCCGGCGCGGGCGGCCGGTGCGAGAGCGCCCGCCAGTGGTCGGCCAGCCGATTGTGCGCGATCCGGTACAACCAGGTGCTGAAGGCCGCGTCGGGCTTCCAGCCCTGGCGTGCGGCGATCACCCGCTGCCACACGTCCTGGAACAGTTCGTCCGCCAGCGCGCCGTTGCCGTGCAACTGGCGGGCGAGGAAGCGGTAGAGCTTGCCGCGGTGCCGCTCGTAGAGGCGCGCGAACGCCGCCGCATCGCCCGCCGCGTAGGCGAGCATGAGGCTTTCGTCGCTGACATCCGCCACGTCGTTCATGCGGATCAGGGTAAGCGCTGGGAACCGCGAGGTGAAGCCTGTCGCATGTTGCGGGGGGCGGCGATGCGGGACGGCGCGGGCGAGCGGACGGGCGGACATGGCGGCGGCCGGAGGCCGGCGACGGCGGCGCGGCGGCCGCCGTCGCCGTGCGCTCAGTCGGCGATCATCCCGACCTGCGGCGCGTCGCCGGCGGTGATCCGGCGCGCGTCGTCGACCAGTCCGATGAATTCGGCGCGCTGCTTCCACGGGTCGGCGCCCGCGGCCTCGCGCGCGGCGCGGGCGATGTCGGTCCAGGTCCAGCCGTCGATGTTCTTGCCGCCGCGCAGGGCGTCGGCATAGGCGGCGACCGCGGTGGCGAAGCGCATGGCGGCGCTCGGCGCAGCGCGGCGCGGTTCGTGCGGGCGGGCGATCGGGGTCTCGATCAGACGGCTGGCGTCCTCGCCGGGGCGCTTGTAGCGCAGGCGCAGGTGCGCGAGCTCCGCGGACCTGGCGCCGCCGATCGCTTCGGGCAGCGCGTAGCGCAGCGCCGGCAGGCGATCGCCGCCGGAACCGGTCAGGGTCAGCTCGTACAGCGCGGTAACCTCGTGGCCGGCGCCGATGTCGCCAGCGTCGACCTTGTCGTTGGCGAAATCCTCGCGGGCGAGCAGCCGGTTCTCGTAGCCGATCAGGCGATATTCGGCGACCTGCGCCGGGTTGAACTCGATCTGGATCTTCACGTCCTTGGCGATGGTCAGCAGGGTCGACTGCATTTCCTGCACCAGCACCTTGCGCGCTTCCTGCAGGGTGTCGATGTAGGCGTGGCTGCCGTCGCCGACGTCGGCCAGGCGTTCGGCCATCGTGTCGTTGTAGTTGCCCTGGCCGAAGCCGAGCGTGGTCAGCGCGATGCCGCTCTTGCGCTGGTCGCCGACCAGCGTCTCCAGCGCCTTCCGGTCGGTGGTGCCGACGTTGAAGTCGCCGTCGGTGGCGAGGATCACGCGGTTGACGCCGTGCTTCACGAACGCCTGCTTCGCGGTGGCGTAGGCGAGCTGGATGCCGGCGCCGCCGTTGGTGCTGCCGCCGGCGCTCAGATTGTCGAGCGCGGCGAGGATCGTGTCCTTCTCGGCGCCCGAGGTCGGCGCCAGCACGAGCCCGGCCGAACCGGCGTACACCACGATCGACACGCGGTCCTGCGGGCGCAACTGTTCGACCAGTTGCGCGAACGACTGCTTCAGCAGCGGCAGCTTGTCCGCGCTCTGCATCGAGCCGGAGGTGTCGATCAGGAACACCAGGTTGGCCGGCGGCAGTTCGGTCTTCGGCACGTCGTAGCCCTTGATGCCGATCATCAGCAACTGGCGCTTGCCGTTCCACGGCGCCGGCGCGAGTTCCGTGGTCACCCGGAACGGCGTCGCCAGCGACGACGGGCCGGGGTGGCCGTAGTCGAAGTAGTTGATCATTTCCTCGGCGCGGACCGCGTCGGCCGGCGGGCGCACGCCCTGGCGCAGCATGCGGCGGACGTTGCTGTAGCTGCCGGTGTCGACGTCGATCGAAAACGTGGAGACCGGCGCCTCGGTCACGCGCTTGACCGGGTTGTCGTCGTGTTCGGCGTAGCGCTCGGTATTGGCCGCCTCGGGCTGCGCGGGGACGCCGGCGATCAGGCCCTGCGCGGGCATCGACGGCGCAGCCACCGACAGCGGCGGCGGGGGCGGCGGCGCGGACGGAGCGGGCGCGTAGTTCGCCTGCGCCAGCGACCGCTCGGCGGTGGACTTCGCCGCCTGGCCACGCAGGTCCCGCCGCGACAGCGTCGCGGCCGGCGCCGCGGCTTCGTCCTTGCGGGCCCGCGGCAGGCGCGAACCGGTGACGACGACCGCCTCGGGTTCGGCCGCGGCGGCGTCGGCGACGCCGGCGTCGATCGGCGCCGCTTCGCGCATCGGCGCGGATTTGTCCGCGGGCTGCGCCGCGTCGGCGGCGGGCGCCTGGGCGACGGTGTCGCCGCGATGGCAGGCGGACAGGGCGAGGACGGCGGTGATGCCGGTGGCGAGCAGGCTGAGCGTGGCGGTGCGGCGCATGTCGGTTCTCCGTGAAGGGCGGACCGGAAAACGCGCCATCGCCGGGAACGGGGTTGCGGTCGCCGCGCCGTTGTTCAGCGGGCGGGGCGGGCGTAGGCTGGCGCGACCGGAGACAGGGGGCTCGCGATGACCACCGGAATCCCGACCGTCGATGTCGAGGCCGCCGCGAACGGCGTCGACCAGCAGGCGAACGCCGCCGCGGCCCGCGCCGCGGCCGGCACCGCGCTCCGGGACGCGCCGCACCGCCTGCTCGCGCGAATGGTCGGCGAGTGGGAAGGCGTGTACCGGCTGTGGTTCGAACGCGACATGCTGGCGTCCGAGTCGGCGCAGCGCGGTTGCCTGCGCAGCGTGCTCGGCGGCCGCTTCCTGCTCCACGAATACACCTGGCACTTCGACGACCGCAGCTACGCCGGGCTCGCGCTGCTCGGGCATCACCTGGACGAACGCCGCTGGGAATGCGCCTGGGTCGACAGCTTCCACACCGGTACGTCGATCCTGTCGTCGCGGGCCACGCAGCCCGGCGGGCCGGCGTATTTCGCGGTGCTCGGCGACTACGGCGACGGTCGCCATCCGCCGGGGCCGCGCTGGGGCTGGCGCACCGAGATCGAACAGCCCGACGACGACCGCCTGCTCATCGTGATGACCAACATTTCCCCGGCGGGCGAGGAGGCGAAGGCGGTGGAAGTGGACTATCGCCGGGTCGGTTGAGCCGGCTCAGTCCTCGCCTTCGACGCGTACGTGCAGGCGGCCGTCGCGCAGCCGCGCTTCGAGCCGGTCGCCGGGCCGCGCGTCGGCGACGCTGCGCACCGCGCGGCCGTCCTCGCGCAGCAGGATGGCGTAGCCGCGGCCGACCGTCGCCAGCGGGCTGACCGCTTCCAGCGAGCGCGCCAGCCCCTGCAGGTGCAGGGCATGGCGCTGCAGCAGGCGCACGGTCGCCGCCTGCGGCCGCGGCGCCAGCGCGTGCAGTCGCTCGCGCAACTGCGCCAGCCGCCGCTGCGGCCGCGCCGCGCGCAGCACGGCGGCGGCGTGGCGCAGCCGCGCGCGGCGCAGCAGGTCGTCCTCGCGCCAGGTCGCATGCAGCCGTCGCAGGGCCTCGTCCTGGCGTCGGCGCAGGGCTTCGAGCCGGGCCTGCGGCCGCAGCGCCTGCAGGCGCAGGGCGGCGCGATCGGCGCGCTGCGCGGCCTCGCGCAGGCGGTGCGCCTGCAGCGCCCGCAGCCGGCGGGCGAGCGCGCGCAGCCGCGCCGCCACGTCGGCGCGATCGGGCACCAGCAGTTCGGCCGCCACCGACGGCGTCGGCGCGCGCAGGTCGGCGGCGAAATCGGCGAGGGTGACGTCGACCTCGTGGCCCACCGCCGACACCACCGGGATCGGCGAGGCGGCGATCGCCCGCGCCAGCGCTTCGTCGTTGAACGCCCACAGGTCTTCCAGCGAACCGCCGCCGCGGGTGAGCAGCAGCGCGTCGTGGCGGCCGGCGCGGCCGGCGGCCTGCAGCATGCGCACGATCTGCGCCGCCGCGGCGTCGCCCTGCACCGGCACCGGCAGGATTTCCACCTCGACCAGCGGGAAGCGCCGGCGCAGCACGCTGAGCACGTCGCGCACCGCCGCACCGGACGGCGAGGTCAGCACCCCGAGCCGGCGGACGTGCGTCGGCAGCGGCCGCTTGCGCGCCTGGTCGAACAGGCCCTCGGCCTGGAGCTTCGCCTTCAACTGCTCGAACGCCCGCCGCAGCGCGCCTTCGCCGGCCTCCTCCAGGGTGTCGAGGATCAACTGGTAGTCGCCGCGCGCCTCGTACAGCGTCAGCCGGCCGCGCGCGAGCACGCGCAGGCCCTCGCGCGGGACGAACTTCAGCCACTGGCTCTTGGGCTTGAACAGCGCGCAGCGGACCTGGGCGCGTTCGTCCTTGAGCGTGAAGTACAGGTGGCCGGACGCCGGGCGCGACAGGTTGCCCAGTTCGCCCTCGACCCAGATCAGCGGGAACGCGTCCTCGAGCAGGTTGCGGGCGAGGGCGTTGAGCTGGCTGGGCGTGTACGGCGTGCGGTCGGCGGGGGCGGGCGGGTCGAACATCCGGCACAGGATACGGGACCCGGGTCGCGCCGGCCGAGACGGCGGTCGCCCGCGCGTCACGGGATCTCCCTGTGCGGCCCACGCACGGCGCCCGGCGGTAGAGCGGCCTGACCCGCCATCCGGCTGTTGAACACCAGGCCGCTGCTCCTGGGCAATGACGCCAGCGCAGCGGCCTGAAGGCCGCTCTACCGGGCCCGGGGCGGCGGCGGGCGGGTAGAATCCCGCCATGTCCGACCAGTCCATGCCCTGCCGCGACGACGCGGCGCCCGCGTACGGCCCCGCGCCGCGCCGTTCCACCCGCCAGGTCCCGATCGGCCGCGTCCTCGTCGGCGGCGCCGCGCCGGTGGTCGTGCAGTCGATGACCAACACCGACACCGCCGACGTCGCCGCCACCGCGAAGCAGGTCGCCGAACTGTGGCGCGCCGGTTCCGAACTGGTGCGGGTGACGGTGAACAACCCCGAGTCCGCCGCCGCGGTGCCGCGGATCGTCGACCGGCTGGCGATGATGGGCGTGTCGGTGCCGATCATCGGCGACTTCCACTACAACGGACACCAGTTGCTCGCCGCCGAGCCGGCCTGCGCCGAGGCGCTGGCGAAATACCGCATCAACCCGGGCAACGTCGGCTTCGGCAAGAAGAAGGACACCCAGTTCGCGCAACTGATCGAATTCGCGTGCCGCTACGGCAAGCCGGTGCGGATCGGCGCCAACTGGGGCTCGCTGGACCAGGCGTTGGCGGCGCAGCTCATGGACGAGAACCACGCCCGCGCCGAACCCTGGGACGCCGGCCGGGTGCTGCGCGAGGCGCTGATCCGCTCCGCGGTCGATTCCGCCGAACGCGCGGTCGAGCTCGGCCTGCCGCGCGAGCGCATCGTGCTCAGCGCCAAGGTCAGCGGCGTGCAGGAACTCGTCGCCGTGTACCGCGACCTCGCCCGGCGTTCGGACTTCGCGCTGCACCTGGGGCTGACCGAGGCCGGCATCGGCAGCAAGGGCATCGTCGCCTCCAGCGCGGCGCTCGCGGTGCTGCTGCAGGAAGGCATCGGCGACACCATCCGGATTTCGCTGACGCCCGAGCCCGGCGCGTCGCGCACCCAGGAGGTGATCGTCGCCCAGGAACTGCTGCAGACCCTCGGCCTGCGCGCGTTCACGCCGATGGTCACCGCCTGCCCGGGCTGCGGCCGCACCACCAGCACGTTCTTCCAGGAACTGGCGCAGACCGTGCAGGAACACGTCCGCGCGAAGATGCCGGAATGGAAGATCACCCGGCCCGGCGCCGAGAACCTCACCCTCGCGGTGATGGGCTGCGTGGTCAACGGTCCGGGCGAATCGCGCCACGCCAACATCGGCATCTCGCTGCCCGGCACCGGCGAGGCGCCGGCGGCGCCGGTGTTCATCGACGGCGAGAAGACCGTGACCCTGCGCGGCGAGGGCATCGCGCAGGACTTCGTGCGCATCATCGACGACTACGTCGAGCGCCACTACGGGGCCGTGCCGTCGCGCGAATGACGCCGCCGGCGCGGGGCGAAGCGCATGCGCCCGGGGCCGCGCGGATCCCGCGTGTCGCCTGCGTCGCGCGGATCGCGGTCGCCGCGCTGCTGGCGTTCGCGGCCTGCGCGATCGCGATGGCGACCGGCGCGACCGCCCGTTTCGACGACCTCGGCCTGCGCTGGCTGCACGTCCACGCCACCCCGTCGCTGGAGGCGGCGGCGCGGTGGCTGGCGCATGCCGGCTACGGCCGCGGGGTGCTGCCGTTCGATGCGCTGCTGGCGCTGGCGCTGCTGGCCCGGCGGCGTCGGCGCGACGCGGCGTTCGCCGTGGTCGCGCTCGGCGGCGGCCTGCTGTTGAACAAGGCGCTGAAGCTGGCCTTCGCGCGGCCGCGGCCGGTGCTCGAGTGGCCGGTCGGAGCGGTGCCGGCGAGCTTCGCGTTCCCCAGCGGCCACGCGATGGCGACCGCGGCGCTGGCGACCACGCTGGCGCTGCTGGCCTGGCCTTCGCGTCGGCGCTGGCCGGTGATCGCGATCGCCTGGGGCTTCGCGCTGCTGGTCGGGGTGTCGCGGGTCCTGCTCGGCGCGCACCATCCCAGCGACGTGATCGCGGGCTGGGCGATGGGCGTCGCCTGGCCGGCGCTGTCGTGGACCGCGTTCCGCTCCGCGAAACCGGCGCATCGCCCCGCGTCCGCGGCCTGAATCCGGCGCCTCGGGTTCCCGTCGGGATGCAAACGCGTACACTCCGGGGATCGCGACGGGACGCCATGCGCCCGTGACCGCGAGCCTGCCCCCCGCCCGGACGCGGGAGCGGCGCCGGGGGGCGCCGTACGGGCCGTACCGATCGAACCGGCGTCGAGGGCCAACATGAGCAAAGCGAAATTCCAGGGGCGTGCGTGGATCTCCGTTGCGGCGGTCGCAACGGTCGCAGCGGCGGCGGCCGCGACTTCTTCCTTCCATTTCCGCGGCCTGCGGCCGGCATCGCCGGCGGTGCAGCGGACGCCGGCGGCTTCGCCGCTGGCCCTGGCGGTCTCCGGGCAGCTCGGCGCGGCCGGCGTCGCCCACGACAGCCGCTGGTCCCACGACATCGGCGATCTGCCGGGCGCGCCGCCCGCGGTGGCGCCGAAGGCCGGCCAGTCCGGCATGCGCGCCACCTACACGGTGCTGTTCGCCGACGAGCCGCTGGCGTCGTACCGCGGCGGCATCGCCGGCCTGCCGGTGCCCAAGCGCGCGCTGTCGCCCGGCGGCCGCCAGCGGCTGGACGTCAAGAGCGCCGAAGCGGTCGCCTACGTCGACTACCTCGCGCGCCGCCAGCGCGCGATGGAACAGCGCATCGGCCAGTCGCTGGGCATCTCGTTGCCGGTGCGGCTGCGCATGCAGCACGCGCTCAACGGCATCATCGTCGACATGACCCCGGCCCAGGCCGCGCGCGTGGCGCGGATGCCGGGGGTGAAGCTGGTCGAGGCCGATCGCGAGGAGAAGCAGGCCACCGACGTCGGCCCGACCTTCATCGGCGCGGTGCCGGTGTGGACCGGGCAGGCGCCGGCCGGCGGCGTCAACCATCGCGGCGAGGGCATGGTCGTCGGCATCATCGACTCGGGCATCAATTTCGGCTCGCCGTCGTTCTCGGCGACCGGGCCGGTCGACGGCTACACCCACGTCGATCCGTTCGGCGCCGGCGTCTACGTCGGCACCTGCGCGACCGGCGGCGTCGACCAGGGCCGCTGCAACGACAAGCTGGTCGGCGGCTACGATTTCGTCTGCGGCACGCCGGGCAACAAGTGCAACCAGGCCAACGTCCGCGAGGAGCCCGGCTTCGGCGACACCAACGGCCACGGCAGCCACGTCGCGTCCACGGCCGCGGGCAACAGCCGCGACGTGACCTACCAGGGCGCCTCGCTGCGCATCTCCGGCGTCGCGCCGCACGCCAACATCATCGCCTACGACGTCTGCTACACCGACACCTCGACCGGACAGGGCCTGTGCCCGAGTTCGTCCTCGGCCGCGGCGGTCAACCAGGCGATCGCCAACGGCGTCGTCGATGCGCTGAACTTCTCGATCGGCGGCGGCACCAGCCCGTGGTCCGACACGGTCTCGCTGGCGTTCCTCAACGCCGCCGACGCCGGCATCTTCGTCGCCGCGGCGGCGGGCAACGACGGCCCCGCCGCGAGCAGCGTCAACCACAACGAGCCGTGGGTCTCCACCACCGCCGCCGTCCAGCACGGCCGCGGCGCCTTCTCCGTGCTGTTCTCGGCGACCGGCCCGACCCCGGTCCCGGCGAGCGTCACCGCGCTCGTCGCCACCCAGGGCACCGGCGGCGTCGCCTTCTCCAGCACGATCCCGGCCAGCACGCCGCTGCGCATCAGCGCCGGCATCGACACCACCAACGACGGCTGCGCGGCCTTCCCGGCGAACAGCTTCAGCGGCGCGATCGCGGTGGTCCGGCGCGGCACCTGCAACTTCACGGTCAAGGCCGGCAACGCCGCCACCGCCGGCGCGATCGCGATCGTCATCGCCAACAACCAGACCGGCGTGGTCATTCCCTCGGTCCCGGGCGCCACCATCCCGGTGTTCGCGCTGACCCAGGCCGACGGCGACGCGGTCCGCAATTTCGGCCAGGCCCATCCGTCCAACGCCACCGCGCAGTTGCCGTACCCGCCGGTCGGCGTGCCCAACACGCCGGACGTGCTGGCCGCCTTCAGCTCGCGCGGCCCCAGCGGCTACGAATTGCTCAAGCCGGACATCGCCGCGCCCGGCGTCGCGATCCTCGCGGCGGTGTCGGGCACCACGCTCACCGGGTCCGAGCAGGCCGTGGACATCTACGACGGCACCTCGATGGCGTCGCCGCACAACGCCGGCGCGGCGCTGCTGGTGCGCCAGGTGCGCCCGGACTGGACGCCGATGGAGGTGAAGTCGGCGCTGATGATGACCTCGACCGACCAGGTCTACCTCGAGGACGGGGTGACCCTGGGCGATCCCAACGCCCGCGGCTCGGGCCGGGTCCGGGTCGACCGCGCGGTCTCCGCCGGGCTGGTGCTGAACGAGACCAAGGCCAATTTCCAGGCGGCGAACCCCAACAGCGGCGGCAGCACGGTGGGGCTGAACCTGGCGAGCATGGCCGACACGACCTGCAATCCGCCGTCCTGCAGCTTCACCCGCACCTTCCGCAACACCCGCACCTACGGCGCGCTGTGGTCGGTGTCGCTGGAAGGGCTCGCCGGCACCGTGCCGTCGTTGCTGTGGGTGCCGGCGGGAAGCTCGCGGTCGCTGACGGTCACCATCGACGCGAACCCGCTGGTCGCCGACGGCAACTGGCGCTTCGGCAAGCTGGTCATGCGCGAGCGCTTCACGGTCAACGGCGTCGACGCGCAGTCCGAACTGCACCTGCCGATCGGCGTGATCAGGACGACCGCCTTCGCCTCGCAGCCGTTCCGTCCGGGCGTGTCGCTGTGGTCCGCCGGCGAAGCCGCCGCCACGGGCGGGCCGCGGCGTCCGGGCGCCCGGCCCTGACGGCGCGCATCGAAACCGGCCCCGCGGACCGCGTCCGCGGGGCGAGAACGCGGGAACAATGGGTGTTGCGTCGCAATATCACCTAGACTCGGTCGGTCGTCGGTCGGGTTGACAGGCCGAAGTGCGTTGCAGCACAACGTCGACCGATCGTCAGCGATCGTCCATGCAATACAAATCAAGTAGGGGAGTCCATCATGCCGAAGTCGAGAAAGTGGGGGATCGCCGTCGCGCTGTGCGCGGTCGCGATGTTGGCCAGCGCCGCCTCCTGGCGGCAGGCGCTGCTCGAGCGCAAGCGCGCCGAGCCCGAAGTCGCCCGCGTCGCCGCCGTCCAGGCGTCGCAGCGCACCTTTTCGATGGTGCAGACCAATCGTTATCCGGTCATGGAACGCTTCAACGCCGGCACCGGCGACATCCGCACCGCGGCCCGGGCGCCGGTGGCGTCCCAGCGCAGTGCGCGCGGCACCTACCTCGTGCTGTTCTCCGATGCGCCGCTGGCGTCCTATCGCGGCGGGATCGCGGGCCTGACGGCGCCGCAATCCAAGGCCGGCATGGTCGGCCGCCCGCGGATCGACGTGAAGAGCCAGGCCTCCCTCGAATACGTCGGCTACCTGCAGCGCAGGCAGCAGCAGATGGAGCGCCAGATGTCGGGCATGGTCGGGCGTTCGCTGGACGTGCGCCGCCGCATGCAGCACGCGGTCAACGGCATCGTCACCGACCTGACGCCCGACGAGGCGGCCCGCGTGGGCAAGATCGCCGGCGTGCGCCTGGTCGAACCCTATCGCGAGTACGCGATGAACACCGACGTCGGCCCGACCCTGATCGGCGCGCCCGTCGCGTGGGCAGGCAGTGCGGGCACGCCCGGCGGCGCGCCCGGCGTGCAGGGCGAGGGCATGGTCATCGGCGTCATCGACTCGGGCATCAACTTCGGCGCGCCGTCGTTCGCGGCCACCGATCCGGTCGACGGCTACGTCCACGTCAATCCCCTGGGCGCCGGCACCTACCTGGGGACCTGCGCCGCCGGCGGCGTCGACGAGGGTCGCTGCAACGCCAAGCTGATCGGCGGCTACGACTTCGTCTGCGGCGCCCCGGGCAATACCTGCGGCACCGCGAACATCCGCGAGGAGCCGGGCTTCGGCGACACCAACGGCCACGGCACCCACACCGCCTCGACCGCCGCCGGCAATCGCCGCGACGTGATCTTCAGCGGCGCGCCGCTGCGGATCACCGGCGTGGCCCCGCGGGCGAACATCATCGCCTACGACGTGTGCTACACGAACACCAGCACCGGCCAGGGCCTGTGCCCCAACGTCTCGGCGGTGGCCGCGATCAACCAGGCGACCGCCGACGGCATCGTCGACGTGATCAACTACTCGATCGGCGGCGGCACCTCGCCGTGGGCCGAATCGGTCTCCCTGGCCTTCCTTTCTGCCACCGATGCCGGCATCTATGTCGCGGCCTCGGCCGGCAACAGCGGCCCGGCGGCGTTCAGCCTCGGCCACGTCGAGCCCTGGGTGTCCAGCACCGCGGCGGCGCAGCATGGCCGTGGCGCCTTCGCCATCCTGATGCAGGTCACCGGACCGGCGCCGGTCCCGGCCGCGCTGCAGCCGCTGACCGTGAACGAAGGCACCGGCGGCACCCCACTGTCGGCGACCCTCCCCGGCACCACGCCGCTGCGGATCAGCGCCGGCATCAGCACCACCAGCGACGGCTGCGCGGCCTACCCGGCCAACACCTTCGCCGGCGCCATCGCGGTCGTGCGCCGCGGCACCTGCAGTTTCTCGATCAAGACCAACAACGCTGCGGCCGCGGGTGCGGTGGCGGTGGTGATCGCCAACAACCAGGCCGGCGGGATCATTCCTTCGGTCCCGGGCACCACCATCCCGGTCTTCGGCGTGACCCAGGCCGACGGCGATGCGCTGCGCGATTTCGGGCAGGCCAATCCGACCACCGCGACCGCGCAGATCTCGTACCCGGCGGTCGGCCTGCCGAACGTGGCCGACGCCCTGGGCGCGTTCAGCTCGCGCGGCCCGGTCGTCGGCTACAACCTGCTCAAGCCCGACGTCACCGCACCTGGCGTGAGCATCCTCGCCGCCGTCTCGGGCACCACCCTGACCGGCTCCGAGAACGCGCTGGCGCTCTACGACGGTACCTCGATGGCTTCGCCGCACAACGCCGGTTCGGCACTGCTGGTCCGCCAGGCGCGGCCGTCCTGGACCCCGTCCGAAGTCAAGTCGGCGCTGATGATGACCTCCAAGGAAGCGGTGCTGCTGGAAGACACCGTCACCCCCGCGGACCCGTTCGCGCGCGGCGCCGGCCGCATCCGCGTGGATCGCGCGATCCGCGCCGGGCTGTTGCTCGACGAAACCACCGCCAACTACCAGGCCGCCGATCCGGCCACCGGCGGTGATCCGACCCGGCTGAACATCGCCAGCCTGGCCAACGGCTCGTGCTTCCCGGTCTGCGAATTCACCCGCACCTTCCGCAATCCGGGCACCAGCACGTCGGTGTGGCGGGTGACGCTCGAGGGCGTGCCGGGCGCGCCGAGCACGCCCCTGCTCGTGGTCCCGGCGGGCGCGACCCGCTCGGTCAAGTTCACGGTCTTCTCGTGGCTGATCCCCGCCGACGGGAGCTGGCGTTTCGGGCGCGTCGGGCTGATGCCACGCTACTCCGGCGGCGTGACCGATCCCGCCGGCGAACTGCACCTCCCGGTCGCCGTCGCCGTGCAGCCGCCGGTCGCCACCGTCGTCAGCCCTGGCAGCGGCAGCGCCCAGGCCGGCGGCACCGCCAACGCCTCGTTCACCATCGGCAACAGCGGCGGTTCGGCGCTCGACTACACGGTCTCGAACAGCGGCCAGGGCGCCATCGGCGTGTACTCCGCCACCAGCACCGGCGTCAGCTCGGGCTTCCGCAACACCGTCTACACCGACCCCGCGACGGCCGGCAGCCAGGGGCAGTTCGCCGCGGACGACTTCGACGTGACCGAAGCGACCCAGATCACGTCGCTGGCGACCACCGGCTTCACGGTCAGCGGCGCGGCGCTCACGACGGCGGCGGTGAACATCACCTGGAGCATCTATCCCGACGCGGCCGGCCTGCCGGCCGGCAACCCGCTGACGAACCCCGGCGCCGCGGTGTGGACCTATACCGCCACGCCGACCTCGACCGGGGTGACCACCGTCGGTTCCGGCAGCATCCGCCTGGACCTCATCGCCGCTGGCCAGAACGTGACCCTGCCGCCCGGCAAATACTGGTTGTTGGCGAACACCCGCGGCACGTTCGCCAACCGCTGGGCGCATTTCGGCTCGACGACCGGCAACGGCTCGTTCGCCTCGCTCACGGTCACCACCCTCGGCACCGGCAACTGGACATCGAACAGTGCCTTCGCCGGCCTGTCGATGGAGATCCGCGGACGGGCGGGCTGCGGCGCGCCGTGGCTGGGCACCGCGTTCCCGGCGTCCGGCTCGTTGTTCCCGACCGAGACCCGCACCCATCAGGTGATCCTCGACGCGAGCGGGCTGTCCGCGGCGACGTACCGCGCCAACCTCTGCGTCAACAGCAACGATCCGGTATCGCCGACCGTGGCTGTGCCGATCACGTTCACCGTGGTCAGCCCTCCCTGACCGCCAGGATCGATTCGCCAGCATCGATCCGCTTGCATCCAGAAGGGGCCCGGACATCCGGGCCCCTTTCTTTTGTGCGTCGTGGCCGGACCGTGCCGTCTCCGGCGTTGTCAGCCGTAGTCCCGGGCCAGGGCGCACGCACCATGACCGACATCCCGCAGGGCGGCGCAGCCGTCCTCGCGTTTCTTCGCGAACGCCTCGCGCAGGGGGACGCCTGCCTGCGCGTGGGCAACGCCCGCGGCGCGATCGTCTGGTACGACAGTGCGCTGGCCGCGCACCCGCGCGGCGGCGAGGCGCCCGAACTGCGCGAGACCTGCCATGCCCTGTGGCACAACAAGGCGGTCGCGCACCAGCAACTGCGCGAATTCGTGGAAGCGAAGGAAGCCGAACTGCACGCGCAGCGCCTGTCGGCGCGCTAGTCGCGGCAGCGCCTGTCGGCGCGCTAGTCGCGGCAGCGCCGGGCGTTCCCCGCGCGGCGGACGCGCCGGGACGCGTCGCCGGCGACGCGGCGCACGAAGCGGAGCGATCGATCGGACGGCGGTCCGCTGCGCCGTCGTCGCCTGCGGCGGGCGCGACGAGGCTGCAGCGGCTTCCGGCGACGGCAAGGCGGCCGGGCGGCGTCGCTCCGGGCGACGGAAGGGCATGCCGGCCGCCGGATGCGACACGGCCGCCTCGCGGCGGCCGTGTCGGTGCTCCGGGGCGGTGCGCGTCACCAGATGCGGACGCGCTGCTCCGGCGGCAGGTAGAGCTTGTCGCCCGGCTTCACGTCGAAGGCCGCGTACCATTCGTCGAGATTGCGCAGCGGGCCGTTGATTCGGTACTGCGGCGGCGAATGCGGATCGGTCTTGAGCTGGTTGACCACCGCTTCCTCGCGATACTTCGCCTTCCACACCTGCGCCCAGGCCAGGAAGAAGCGCTGGTCGCCGGTCAGGCCGTCGATCACCGGCGCCGGCTTGCCCTTGAGGCTGAGCTTGTACGCGGTGTAGGCCATCGACAGGCCGCCGAGGTCGCCGATGTTCTCGCCCATCGTCAACTGGCCGTTCACGCACTGCTTCTCGATCGGGCAGTAGCCGTCGTACTGCGCGCCCAGCGCCTTGGTGCGCGCGTCGAAGCGGGCGCGGTCCTCGTCGGTCCACCAGTTGCGCTGGATGCCGGCGTAGTCCGACTTCGAGCCCTGGTCGTCGAAGCCGTGGCCCATCTCGTGGCCGATCACGCCGCCGATGGCGCCGTAGTTGACCGCCGGGTCGGCGTTCACGTCGAAGAACGGCGGCTGCAGGATCGCGGCCGGGAACACGATCTCGTTGAACGAGGCGTTGTAGTAGGCGTTGACCGTCTGCGGAGTCATGAACCACTCGTCGCGGTCGGGCTTGCGGCCGAGGCGGGCGATCTCGTCGTCGAGGTTGTACTTGCGCATCGCCATCGCGTTGGCGACCAGGTCGTTCGGGACGATGGTCACGCTGGAATAGTCGCGCCACTTTTTCGGGTAGCCGATCTTCGGGTTGAACGTGGACAGCTTGCGCCGGGCCTCGGCCTTGGTGGCGTCGCCCATCCAGTCGATGTGGTCGATGTTCTGGCGCAGCGCGGTGCGCAGGTTCTCGACCAGCGCGTCCATCGCCGCCTTGGATTCGGGCCGGAAATGGCGGGCCACGTACAGCCTGCCGACCGCATCGCCCAAGCCGCCGCGGCCGCCGACGACCGCCACCGCGCGCTTCCACGGCTCCTTCTGCGCGAGCTGGCCGGTGAGCACCTTGCCGGTGAAGGCGAAGGCGGCCTCGTCGATCTGCGTGCTCAGCAGCGGCGCTTGGTTGCGCACCGCGTGGAAGGTCAGGTAGTCGCGCCACACCGGCAGCGGGGTCGCCTTCACCACCGCCAGCACCGGCGCGACCGCGCTGGGGGTGACGATGTTCACTTCGCCGGGCTGCGGGATGCCCTGCGCGGCGAAGAAGGCAGCCCAGTCGTAGCCGGGGAATTCGGAGGTCAACTGCGCGAACGTGCGCAGGTTGTAGGTCTTGTCGCGGTCGCGCATCTGGGCGCGATCCCACTGCTGCTTCGCCAGCGCGGTTTCCAGCGCGAGGATCGCCTCGGCGCGCGGCTTCGCCGCGTCGGCCGGCACCCCGGCGAAGCCGAGCATCGTGACGATGTGGTCGAGGTAGGCGGCGCGGATCTTCTCGAAGCGCGGTTCGGGATTGAGGTAGAAATCCTTGTCGGGCAGGCCCAGGCCGCCGACGCCCACGCCGACCAGGTAGCGATCGGGGTTCTTGCGGTCGACGCCGATGCCGGCGCCGATCGGCGCGTCCGTGCCGTCGATGTCGGCGCGGCCGAACGCGGCGGTCAGCGCGGCGTAGGAGTCGATCGCGGCGATCCGGTCCAGCACCGGCCGCAGCGGCGCGATGCCGGCGGCGTCGCGCGCGGCGGTGTCCATGTAGCTGGCGTAGAAGTCGCGGATCTTCTGCTCGTCGCTGCCCGGCGCGAGGTCGCGGCGCGCCTGCAGGCCTTCGATGATCTCGCGCGTCTGCAGTTCGGCGCGGTCGGCGAGCGTGTTGAACGAGCCGTAGCGCGTTTCGTAATCCTTGAGCTGGTAGCTGTCGAACCAATGGCCGTTGGCGTAGCGGGCGAAGTCGTCGCCGGGCCGGGTCGACAGGTCGCGGTTCGACAGTTCGACGCCGAACGTGCCCAGTTGCGGCGTGCGGGTGTCGTCGGCGGCGCCGACGGACGCGAAGCAGGTCAGGGCGATGCCCAGGGAAAGCAGGGTCTTGTTCATGCCGGGATTCGTGAAGACGGACGAACCTGCAGGGTCGGTGGGCAGCGCCGACCGGGCCAGTGCCGAAGGTCGTGGGCGCTGTGCCGATCGTGGCGGCGTGCGGATCGGGATGGCGCGCGGATCAGACCGGCAGGATCGTATCGGCAAGACCAGTTCGACAGGGTCAGTTCGACAGGGTCAGCTCGACAGGGTCAGGGCGATGCGTGCATTCACGGCGTCGCCGGCGTCTTCTGCGCGGGCTCGGGTGCGTTGTAGATCGTTTCCCGGGCTTCCTGCAGGCGCAGGCGCAGGTAGTCGTCGCGGCTGAGGCCGCCGGGGTAGCTCTGCATCGCCAGCACTTCGGACACGATCCGCGACTCGGCGGCCTTGTAGGCCTGGAAGCGCGCGTCCTCCTTCTGCTTCGCCGCGAAGGCGGCCTGCCGTTCCGACGCCTGCTTGCGATAGCGGTCGATCACTTCCTGCGACTGCGAGATGCGCTGGCCCTCGTCCTGGACCGCGGCGTGGATCAGCCCGATCCGCATCATCACCGCTTCGCTCGCCGACAGCTCGCGCGCCTGCTCGCGGCGGTCGATCTCGCGGCTGAGCGCCTGCGCGCGCTTGATCCGGGTCTTGTCGTCGAGGTTCGGCGCGTCGCGCAGGAAGCTGCGGGTCTGGCGCTCGAACGCCAGCCGGTCCTGGTAGGCGCGGGCCTCCGGGGTCGAGGCGAGGGCCGGGTCCGCCGCGGGCGCGCCGGCGGCGGGCGCGGCGGCGGCCTTGGCCTGCACCGCGCGCGACATCGCGTCCTGCTGGATGCGCACGGAGACGACGATCGCCAGGGTGGTGACGATGGCGAGGCCGAGTCCGATGTGCAGCAGTCGCAATTTCATGGCGCGCTCGTGTCCGCGGCGTTGACGGGGGTGGGGATAGGCTACACCGGACGGGCCGTGGTGGGCCCGTCCGCCGCAGCGGCGTGGCGGTCGTCAGACCAGTTGGTCGACCGTCCAGTACAGCAGGTTGAAGGGTTTGGCCCGGTCCGCGGCGTCGCTGGCCTCGGACGCGTCCAGCACGTTGCCCGATCCGTCCAGCACGCTGTCGATGAAGTGGCGCAGTTCCAGGCTCATGGTCTGGACGTCACCGTTCTTGAAGTCGACGATCGTGGTGCAGTGGCTCTCGTTCAGCGCGCGGTACTGCGGGAAGTAGCCGCCGAAGTTGCCCAGGCCGTTCAGGCGGTCGCGCAGGCGCGCGGTGTCCGTGCCCCAGCGGGCGTGGATCAGCGCTTCCTTCGTCGCCTGGTCGGGCGCGTTGGCGATGTCGGAGAAGAACCGCTCGTACGAGTACGACGAATAGTTCAGGTCCTGCCAGAAGTGGGTCTGGCCGAGGCGGTCGCCCGGATACTTCGCCGACAGCGCGTCGTAGAGCGTGCCGAGCTGGTTCTGGTCGAGCCGGGGCAGGGTCGCGGCCATGTAGGCCAGCGGACCGTTCGGACGCGACAGGCCCCAGGCCTGGCGGATCTGGGCCTGCAGCGGCGCCTGCGGCCACACCTGCGGATCGCCGCCGACCGGGGCGTCGAAGATCGGGCCGGAGTCGTCGATCAGGAAGCCGCGGGTCGGCGCCAGGTCGCGGCGCAGGGTGGCGTAGTTGGTGAGGCTGCCCGCGCCGCCGGCGCTGCAGCCGGTGGAGAGCATCTGGGTCGGCCGCGGCAGGTTGTCCTTGAGCCAGCCGACGACGGCGCGCACGTTGCGCACGCCGTTGTGGTGCCAGATCAGCGGCGCGTGGGCGCCGGTGGGGTCGGGATACACCGCGACCTTGTCGCCGCTGTAGATGTCGCCGGTGCAGTAGGGCACGTAGACCATGTTCCACTGCTGGGTCTTCACCGCATCGAACGGGCTGATCCGGGTCACGAACGGGCTGACCAGGCTCGCGCCGGGGTTCAGCAGGCTCATGTAGTCGTCGGGGATGCCGTCCGGATTGCGCGCGCCGCGGATGCCGGCCTGGCCGGTGCAGCTCGCGTAGTCCCAGCAGGCGCCGCCGCCTTCCATGTAGATGATCGTGTTGCGGGTGTTGGGCACGCGGTTGACGAAGAACTTGTAGGCCGAGCCGTTGCCGCAGATGGCGCCGGTCTCGGGGGCCAGTTGCACGGTCTGCCACTGGTTGTACGCGCCGGGCCTGAAGCCGTCGGCGAACCCCGACGGATTGGCCAGCAGCGGGTAGTCGCCGGTGCGCTGCGCGGCGGTCACCCGGTTGTCCGCCTTCGGTGGCGACACCAGGTTCACCAGCGTCTGCCAGGCGGAATAGTCGCCCTCCTCGGCCCGCGACGGGGCGGCGAACGACAGGCCGGACAGGGCGGTGGCGACCGCGACGGCGAGGGCGATGCGGGGCTGCGGACGGGCGGAACGGGATGCGGTCATGCGCCGATGCTCCTTTCGGTTGGGACTGCTCGGTGACGAGGCGGCCACGTCCCCTGTGCCGTGCCGCGCGGCCCGTCGTCGCGGGCCGCCCGCCGGTGTACACCGCGGGCGGGGCGGGGGTCAATGCGGCGGCGCCGCAGGCGCGCGGGGCGATCCAGGCCTCGATCGTGCAGTCGATGGCGCAGTCAGTCGCCGGGCGTGGCCGCTTCCACCGGCGCGTGCGTCGCCGCGCGCCGCGCCAGCGCCGCCTCGCGGTGCGCGATGTAGGCGTTGGCGGCGAAGATGATCGCCGCGCCGGTCGCGGTCCAGCGATCCACCGGCTCCTGGAACAGCCACCAGCCCGCCAGCGCCACCACCGGCAACTGCATGAAGCTGATCGGGGTCAGCGCCGAGACGTCGCCGAGCTTCAGCGCCCGCGTCCACAGCATGTGCCCGCCGGTGCCGAGGAACCCGGCCGCGATCACCCACGCCCAGGTGACGCCCTCGGGCCAGCGCCACACGGTCAGCGCCGGCAGCAGCGACATCGGCACCCACAGCAGGGTGGTGAACACGACGATGCGGTCGGCCGGATCGACCCGCGACAGTTGCTTGATCTGGATCGACACGATCCCGCTGAGCACCGCCGCGGCCAGCGCGACCAGGGTGCCGGCGCTGAAGCCCGCACTGCCCGGGCGCACGATGACCATCACCCCGACGAAGCCCAGCGCCACCGCCGCCCAGCGCCGCGCGCGCACCTGCTCGTGCAGGAACAGCACCGCGGCGATGGTCACGAAGATCGGCGTCGAGTACGACAGCGCCACCGCCTGCGCCAGCGGCAGGTGGCCGATCGCCCAGAAGCCGGCCATCATCGAGACCACGCCGACCGCGCAGCGGAACAGGTAGCGCGGCAACTGCGAGGTGCGCAGCAGGTCCGGGCCGTGGCGCAGCACCAGCGGCGTCGCCGCGACCAGCCCGAAGAAATTGCGGAAGAACGCGATCTCGAACGTGTGCAGGGTCTGCGACGCCAGCCGGATGGCGACGGCCATCAGCCCGAACAGCAGCGTGCTGCCGAGCATCAGCAGCGCCGCGCGCACGTGCGGGCTGCGCGCCACCGCGCTCATGCCCGGCCTGCCGCGACGGAGAAGACCAGGCTCAGGCAGGTGAGGCCGGCCTCGGCCTTGCCGAATTCGGACAGGTCCACCGGCAGCACGCGCCGGCCGCCGCGCGCCGCGTGCGCGCGCACCCGCGCCAGCGTGCCCGGGAACGCGGCGTTGGCGATCAGCGCGTCGCCCAGCGCCAGCACGTTCGCCGCGAACGGCTCGTCGGCGTCGACTTCGATCCGCGCGAAGCCGGCGAAGGCGTCGGCGTCCAGCCACGCCGGATTGACCAGCACGGTGCCGGCGTCGAGCGCGGTGCACGCCGTCTTCAGGTGGAGGCTGCCGTGGACCGGCACCGGCACGACGCGGTAGCCGAAGCCGCCGACCAGCGCGGCGAAGGCTTCGACGCCGGCGCGGTCGGTGCGCACGCTCTGGCCGACGTAGAGCGTGTCGCCGATGCGCAGCACGTCGCCGCCCTCGAGCGTGCCGGGTCCGGGCAGGGATTCGACCCGCCGGCGATGCGTGCGCAGCGGCGCCTCGACATGCGCGGGCTCGTCGCGACGCGAGGCGGCGCCGGGACGGGTCAGCACCGCGACCTCGTCCAGCACCACCGCCGCGTCCTCGACGAAGGCGCTGTCGGGCAGCGCTTCGATCGGGTCGAGCGCGATCACCCGGGCGCCGGCGGCGGCGAGCGCGTCCCGGTAGGCGCGATGCTCGGCGTGCAGGCGATCGGCGCCGATCGGCGTGCGTTCGAGAAAGGTCAGCTCGCAGCCGTCGGCGAGGCGCTGCGCGGGGAGGCGGGTGAGGGCGACGAGGGCGGTCATCGCGCCGCCGCCGTCACCAGGTCGCGCCGACGAGGCGCGGTTCCGGTTCGATGGCGACGCCGAAGCGCGCGCGTACGCTGTCGGCGATGCGGCGCGCCAGCGACAGCAGTTCGCGGCCGGTGGCGCGGCCGTGGTTCACCAGCACCAGCGCGTGACGGTCGGAGACCCCGGCGTCGCCGGAGCCTTCGTCGCTGCGCGCGCCCTTCCAGCCGCACTGTTCGATCAGCCAGGCCGCCGACAGCTTGCGCGTGTCCGCGTCCGCGCCGCGGAACACCGGCAGGCCGGGATGCAGGATCTGCAGTGCTTCGGCCTGCGACGCCGGGACGATCGGGTTCTTGAAGAAGCTGCCGGCGTTGCCGACCACGGCGGGGTCGGGAAGCTTGCGCCGGCGCAGCGCGATCACCGCCTCGGCCACGTCGCGCGGGGTCGGCGCGGCGACGCCCAGCGCCCGGAGTTCGTCGCCGATGCCGGCGTAGTCGAGCTTCAGCGCGTCCGCCGGCTGCGACGCGGCCTTCGGCAGCGCGAACTCGACCGCGACGATCAGCCAGCGCTCGGGCGCGCGCTTGAACGCGCTGTCGCGGTAGGCGAAGCCGCACTCGGCGGCGCTGAAGCGGCGGAACGCCCCGCTCGAGCGCTCGAACGCCTCGACCGCGTGGATGCGCTCGCCGACCTCCACGCCGTAGGCGCCGATGTTCTGGATCGGCGCGGCGCCGACGGTGCCGGGGATCAGCGCCAGGTTCTCGAGCCCGGCGAGGCCCTGTTCCAGCGTCCACAGCACGAAGCCGTGCCATTCGGCGCCGCCCTCGGCGCGGACGATCGCCAGTTCGCCGGCGTCGTCGAGCACCCGGGTGTCGCGGCCGTCGAAACGCAGCGCGACCCGCGGCCCCTCGACGATCAGCAGGTTGCTGCCGCCGCCGAACACCAGCGGCGAGACCCCGCGCAGGGTGTCCTCGAACAGCGCGGGCAGGTCGCCCGCGTCGTCGGTCTCTAGCAGCGCACCGGCGTGCGCCTCGATCCCGAAGGTGTTGCGCAGCACGGCGCGCTCGGTGATGCGGACGGTCATGTGGTCGGCGGCAGGTGTCCGCGGCTCGGCGCTTCCTTGCGGCGGCGGATGGCGTCCACGCATTCGTGGATCAGCCCCGGGCCGCGGTAGATCAGGCCGGTGTAGCACTGCACCAGGCTGGCGCCGGCGGCCATCTTCTTGACCGCGTCCGCGCCGCTGAGGATGCCGCCCACGCCGATCAGCGGGATCTGCTCGGGCAGGCGGGTGCGCAGCATCCGCAGCACCGCGGTCGATTTCGCCATCAGCGGTTCGCCGGACAGGCCGCCGGTCTCCTTCGACAGCGGATGCTGGTGGACCGCGATCCGCGACACCGTGGTGTTGGTCGCGATCACGCCGTCGACCTGCAGTTCGCCCAGCACCCGGGCGGTGACGTCGATGTCCTCGTCGGCGAGGTCCGGCGCGACCTTGACCAGCATCGGCACGCGGCGGCCGTGGCGCGTCCACAGGCGCTCCTGCGCCTCGCGCAGGTGGCCGAGCAGGCGGCGCAACTGCTGCTCCTCCTGCAGCTCGCGCAGGCCGGCGGTGTTCGGCGAGGAGATGTTGATGGTGACGTAGTCGGCCAGCGGATAGACCTTCTCGAAGCACTGCAGGTAGTCCAGCGACGCGTCTTCGTTCGGGGTGTCCTTGTTCTTGCCGATGTTGATGCCGAGCAGTCCGTTGCCCTTGCGCTTGGCCTTCTCGACGTTGCGCACCAGCGCATCGACGCCGTCGTTGTTGAAGCCCAGCCGGTTGATGATCGCGCGGTGCTCGGGCAGCCGGAACATCCGCGGCTTCGGGTTGCCCGGCTGCGGTTTCGGCGTGACCGTGCCGATCTCGACGAACCCGAAGCCCAGCGCGAACAGCGCGTCGATGTGCGCGCCGTTCTTGTCCAGGCCCGCGGCCAGGCCGACCGGATTCGGGAAGGTCAGGTTCATCACCTTCACCGGGAACGCCGGTGTGCCGCGCGAAAGCAGCGGATTCATGCCGGTGCGGTAGGCCGCTTCCAGCATCGACAGGCCCAGCGCGTGCGCGCGCTCGGCATCCATGCGGAACAGGAACGGGCGGGCGAGGCCGTACATGCGCGCCGGCCTCAGTGGAGCTGGCCGGAGAGGCCCAGCCAGGCCAGCAGCGCGGCGATGCCGCCGAAGAACAGGATCGCGACCAGGATGCCGAGCACGGTGAACAGCACCGAGGCCCAGCCCAGGACCAGGCCGGTGACGGCGAGGCCGTCGCCGTCGAGCGCGCCCGCCGAGCGGCGGATCTCGCGTCGCGCCATGTGCCCGGCGACGATCGCGCCGAGGCTGCCGAGGAACGGCAGCAGGGTCCAGCCGAGGATGCCGGCGACCAGGCTGACGACGGCGAGCGAACTGGTTTGCCTCTGGGTGTTCATGCGCGGAATCCTTCAGCGGAGCGACGCGGGCCCGGGGCGCACCGGCGGCCGGTGCGCCGGGTCCGGGTTACAGGTCGAACTTGATGCCCTGGGCCAGCGGCAGCGCGTCCGAGTAGTTGATGGTATTGGTCTGGCGGCGCATGTAGGCCTTCCACGCGTCCGAACCGGACTCGCGGCCGCCGCCGGTCTCCTTCTCGCCGCCGAACGCGCCGCCGATCTCCGCGCCGCTGGTGCCGATGTTGACGTTGGCGATGCCGCAGTCGCTGCCCGCCGCCGAGAGGAACGCTTCCGCGGCCTTGAGGTTGGTGGTGAAGATCGACGACGACAGGCCTTGCGGCACGGCGTTCTGCATGTCGATGGCTTCGTCCAGCGTCGTGTACTTCATCACGTACAGGATCGGCGCGAAGGTCTCGTGCTGCACGATCTCGGCGTCGTTGGTCAGGCCGGTGACGATCGCCGGGCGCACGAAGTTGCCCGGGCCGTCGATCGCGGTGCCGCCGGTCTCGACGGTGCCGCCGGACGCCTTCGCCTTCGCGATGGCGTCGAGGAACGCGTCCACGGCGTCCTTGCTGTTGAGCGGGCCCATCAGGTTCTTCGGGTCGGTCGGATCGCCGATCTTGCCCTCGACCTGCTTGTAGGCGGCGACCAGCTTCGCCAGCACGTCGTCGTAGAGGCTTTCGTGCACGATCAGGCGGCGGGTGGTGGTGCAGCGCTGGCCGGCGGTGCCGACCGCGCCGAACACGATCGCCGGGATCGCCAGCTTCAGGTCGGCGGTCGGGTCGACGATGATCGCGTTGTTGCCGCCCAGTTCCAGCAGCGAACGGCCCATGCGGCGCGCGACGCGCTCGCCGACCATGCGCCCGACCTTGGTCGAGCCGGTGAAGCTGATCAGCGGGATGCGCCTGTCGTCGACGAACTGCTGCGCCAGCTCGCTGCCGGCGTCGTTGAACAGGAAGAAGATGTCCGGGAAGCCGCCGGCCTGCAGCGCCTCGTTGCAGATCTTCATCGACGCGATCGCCGAGAGCGGGGTCTTCGGCGACGGCTTCCAGATCGTGATGTCGCCGCAGATGGCGGCGATGAAGCTGTTCCACGCCCACACCGCGACCGGGAAATTGAACGCCGAGATCACGCCGACCAGGCCGATCGGGTGCCACTGCTCGTACATGCGGTGGCCCGGGCGCTCGGAATGCATGGTCAGGCCGTAGAGCTGGCGCGACAGGCCGACCGCGAACTCGCCGATGTCGATCATTTCCTGCACTTCGCCGTCGCCCTCGGGCTTGGACTTGCCCATCTCCAGCGCGACCAGCGAACCCAGCGCGTCCTTGTGCGTGCGCAGGGCGTCGGCGCACAGGCGGATGGCTTCGCCGCGGCGCGGCGCCGGGGTGGTGCGCCAGATCCGGAAGGCAGCCTGCGCGCGCTCGACCAGCAGGTCGTAATCGGCCTGCGAGGACGCGTGGACCCGGCCCAGCACCTCGCCCGTGGTCGGGTTGACCGGCTCCAGCACGCCGGCGTCGGCGGTCTTCGACCATTCCCCGTTGCCGAGGTAGGTGCCGGATTCGGTGGCGCCGAGGCCGAGGGAGGACAGGACTGGGTGGGTCATCGGGGGAACTCCTGGAGTGCTGGCAGGCGGCGCGACGGCGCGCGCCGGCCTCGAACGGAAGGGAAAGCGAAACGAACAGGTGGACAACGGAGGTGAAGCTGGCGGCCCCGACACGATTCGAACGTGCGACCTGTCCCTTAGGAGGGGACCGCTCTATCCAACTGAGCTACGGGGCCGAAGCCCCGCATTATCGCAGGCTTGGGGCCCCCCGGCACCCCCGGAAGGCGCCGCCGGCGACGGCGGACCGACGAGGCGCGGCGGCGATCTCGTCGCTTTCGCGGGCGCGCCGCGGCTGCGCGGTCGTCGCGTTCCGGGCATGATCGGCGGCGACCCGGCACGCGGCCGGGCGCGACGGTATCCCAAAGGACACGGAGACGGCCATGACGGCAGTGACAGGGCAGGGAGCGGGCGGACAGGGCGGCAATGGCGGTGGCGGCGACAGCGGCGAAGACCAGCCGATCCGCGATGCGGTGCAATCGATCGAAGCGGCGCGCGACGCGCGTCCGAACATCCTGATGATCCTCGTCGACCAGTTGTACTACCCGGACGCGGGCTACGGCGACGCGGGATTCGCGAACGGGATCAAGCAGGTGCTGGATTTCGTCGGCGACATCGACCCGGCGACGAATCCGTGGGCGCGGCATTTCCCCGGGTTCTGCAAGCTGCGCGAGTACGCGACGGTGTTCACCGACCACACCATCGCCGAGTCGGCCTGCATCCCCAGCCGCGCGAGCCTGATGACCGGCCAGTACGGGCCGCGCACCGGCGTCACCCAGACCGACGGGCTGTTCAAGAGCGGCGACGCGCGCAACTTCCCGTGGCTGCCGCCCAACGGCACGCCGACCGCCGGCGACTGGTTCCGCGCGCTGGGCTACACCACCCACTACTTCGGCAAGTGGCACGTCAGCGAGCCGCCGGAGCACACGCTGCAGCAGTACGGGTTCGGCGACTGGGAACTGTCGTGGCCGGAGCCGCACGGCGCCTCGATCAACAACCTCGGCACCTTCCGCGACTACCAGTTCGCCGACCTCGCCTGCGCGTTCCTGCAGGCGCGCGGGCTCGGCGTGCCGTACAACCGCGCGATGTCGCAGCAGGGCATGGATGCGCCGCTGGACCCGCGCACGCCGCGCACCGCGCCGTTCTTCGCGGTGTGCTCGTTCACCAATCCGCACGACATCGCGACCTATCCGACCCTGTCGCGCGGGCTGCAGCCGAGCGTCCCGGGCGACGACCAGACCGCGGTCCCGCCGGTCGGCCCCGGCGGCTCGGTGCCGATCCCGCCGCAGGGCACGGTCAGCGTGACGCCGACCGAGGGCACGTTCCGGGTGCCGCTGAATCCGACCGGACTGCCGCAGGCGTGCGCGACGGCCTCGCCCACGCAGGACGAGGACCTTCTCGCCAACAACAAGCCGCGCGCGCAGTACGAGACCTCGTACAAGGTCGCGCTGGGGCTGGCGGCAAAGACCGGGCTGGCGATCGGGCAGGGCATCGGCGGCGATCCGCAGACGGTGCTCGCGAACGCGGTGAAGGCGACGCTGGGCATCGCCATCCCGTTCCAGTTGCAGCGCGATCCCGACGCCGCGGCGACCGGCTTCCTGCAGTACTACGCCTACATGATCTCGATGGTCGACCGCCATATCCTGCGCGTGCTGGAGACGCTGGAGGCGAGCGGCCTGCGCGAGGACACCATCGTCGTGTTCGCCTCCGACCACGGCGAGTACGGCGCGGCGCACGGGATGCAGATCGAGAAGTGGCACGGCGCGTACCAGGAAGTGGTGCACGTGCCGTTCCTGGTGAGCTGGCCGCGGCTCGCCGAATCGCGCGGCGCGACCCGCGCGATCGCCGCGCAGACCAGTCACATCGACGTGCTGCCGACGCTGCTGCGGCTGGCCGGCGCGACCGACCACGCGCTCGAGCGCGCCCGCCGCGAACTGTCGAAGACGCACGCGGCGGCGCCGTTGCCGGGGGCCGACCTGGTCCCGCTGCTGCGCGGCGGCGCGGGGCCGGTGATCGGTCCCGACGGCCGCGAGCGCAAGGGCGTGCTGTTCGTCACCGACGACCTGATCACCGAACCGCTGCCGCGCGACGACGATCCGCACAACGTCCAGTCGTGGCAGCAGTACGCGGTGTACGCGGCGACGGTCGACCTGCTGCGCCGGGGCGGCGACGGCGCCGCCTCGCGGGTGCCTGCGCTGGCGCCGGGCGCGGTCGCGCAGCCGGCGCACGTGCGCGCGCTGCGCAGCGGCCGCTGGAAGCTGGTGCGCTACTGCGACCCGTGGAGCGAACGCCCGGTCGCGGACCAGTGGGAACTGTACGACCTTCATCGCGACCCGATCGAGCGGGTCAACCTGCTGGTGTTCGACGCGGCGTTCCCGACCCCGATCGACGCGCTGCCGGATGGCGTGACCGCCGAGGCGATCGTCGCGGTGGCCACCGCGCTGGGCGAGGAACTGCGCCGCCAGGAAGCGGCGTACCTGTCGCCGTATCCGTCGGCGCATCCCAGCGCCGGCGCCGTCTCGCACTGACGCGGGACGAGATCGCCGGCACAAGAAAACGGGGCCCCTTGCAGGGCCCCGTCATCGGATCGGCGCTTGTCGTCATGGCGCCGCATCGGAGGCGTCGCGCGATCAGCGCATCGCGGCGATCACTCCGGGCGCACGTCCACGCGGACGCGCATGCGGTCGCCGGGGTGGTGGTCGGTGCGGGTGACGTACTGGCGGCCGGCATATTCGTAGGTCACGTCGTACATGGTCACCGCCGAAGTGGAATAGCGGCCGTC
This sequence comes from Lysobacterales bacterium, assembly GCA_019510125.1. Taxonomy (GTDB): domain Bacteria; phylum Pseudomonadota; class Gammaproteobacteria; order Xanthomonadales; family Xanthomonadaceae; genus Lysobacter_I. The sequence goes on along the minus strand of JAEKKX010000015.1, from coordinate 34,169 downwards.
GTCGCGGGCGTCGACCGGGTCGCAGACGCTGACCGTGGCCCGGCGCGGCGGCTGCTTGCTGCGCTGCGCCTGTTCGTAGACGCTGCGACCGGCCATGCCGCCGACCATCGAGCCCACGGCCGCGGTGGCGTAGCGCGCGGAGCCGCCGCCGACCTTGCTGCCCAGCGCCGCGCCGACGATGCCGCCGATCACGGTGGCGACGTTGCGCCCGGTCTCGGTGCCGTAGCCGCGGTTGTCGTAGCGGTCGCCATAGCGACTGTCGTAGCGGTCGTCGTAGCGGCGGTCGTCATAGCCCCGGCTGTCATAGCCGCGACCGTCATAGCTCCGGCCGTCGTAACGATCGTCGTAGTAGCCGTCGTTGGACGCGTACTGGTCGCTCTCGCTGTAGCAGCGGTTGGACGAGACGCGGGTCGGCGCGGTCTGCTGCAGCACCGGATCGACGCGCAGCACGCGGGCGTAGTCGTAGTAGGGGCCCTCGGCGGAGGCGTAGCGGTCCTGGACCGGGGCGGGCGCGCCGCCGGTCTGCGCGGAGGCGATCCCGGTGGCGGCGATCAGGGCGGACGCGAGGATCGTGGCAGTGATGCGAGGCATGGTCGGCTCCGGGCGCCGGGATGGCGCGAGGGGCACCGTAGGGCCCGGGGAGTAACGCGTTGCTGAATTTTTAACGCCAACGGGCCTCGCCGACGCCGGTGTTTAGCCGCGCCTCAGGCGAAATGCCCGGCGACCCGGCATTGCGCACGACCCGCCGGCGGACCGCTGGCCGCCTTCGGAATTTCCCGACCCGTCGCCGCGGCGTGCGCCGATGGGCCCGGCCGCGCCGACGCGGGAACCTGCCCGGGTCTCGCCGAAGGAGGCCGCCGTGCTCGATCCGCGTTTCGCCCTGGCGCTGCTCGCCGGCACCCTGGCCTGCCTGTGGCTGCCGGCGACGCCCGCCCCCTGGGCCCTGCTCTGCCTGGCGACGGCGGCGGCGCTGCTGCGCTGGCCGGCGCCGCGCGCGCCGCTGTGGGTGGCCGTGTGCTGCGCCGGCTTCGTGCTGGCCGGGCTGCGCGCGGACCGGGCGCTGTCGCGGCAGTGGCCGTCGTCGCCGGTGGCGGCCGGGGTCGCGCTGCGCGGCACGGTGGTCGACCTGCCGTCGCACGAGCCCCGCCGCACCCGCTTCACGCTGGTCGTCGACGATGCCGCGGACCAGCCGCCGGCGCTGCGTGGACGACGCCTGCGGCTGTCGTGGTACGACGGCTTCGACGTGCCGCCGGATCGGGCCGACGCGGCCGATGCGCCGCGCCGGCAGGTCGCCGCCGGCAGCCGCTGGGCGTTCGCGGCGAAGATCCGTGCGCCTCGGGGACTGCGCAATCCCGGTGCGGGCGACGCCGAGAAGCACATGCTGATCGACCGGATCGTGGCGACCGGCCACGTCCGCGACGAGGCGTCGGCGACGCGGCTGGCGCCGCCGCGCGGGATCGACGCCTGGCGCGAACGCCTGTCCGCGCGCATCGCGGCCGCTGTGCCCGGCGCGGGGGCGCGCTTCGTGCAGGCGCTCGCGCTGGGCGACACCCGCGGCCTAGACGACGCGGACTGGACCCGGTTGCGGGCGGCGGGCCTGACCCATCTGATCGCGATTTCCGGGTTCCACGTCGGCCTCGTCGCCGGCGCGGCGGCGCTGGCGCTGCGCGGGCTGTGGTGGCTGTGGCCGGCGCCGGGCCGATGGCTGGGCGGGCGGCTTGTCCGGCCGCAGGCGGCGCTGCTGGCGGCGACCGCGGGCGCGCTGGGCTACGCGGCGCTCGCCGGCTTCGCGCTGCCGACGGTGCGCACCGTGCTGATGATCGCGGTGGTGGCGGCGGCGCGCAGCCTGCGCCGCGCGCAGCGTCCCGCGGACACGCTGGCGCTGGCGACGATCGCGGTGCTGCTGTTCGACCCGCTGTCGGCGCTGTCGGCGGGCTTCTGGCTGAGCTTCGGCGGCGTCGCCTGGCTGCTGTGGTGCCTGCCGCGCGGCGAGGGTCGGCCGCTGCGCGAATTCTTCGCCGCCCAGGGCGTGGCGACGCTCGGCCTGCTGCCGCTGGGCGTGGCGCTGTTCGGCCAGGCCTCGTTCGCCGCGCCGCTGGCGAACCCGCTCGCGATTCCCTGGTGGAGCCTGGTGGTGGTGCCGCTGTCGCTGCTCGGCACCGCGCTGGACGCCGTCCACGCCGGCTGGGGCGTGCCGTTGTGGCGCCTGGCGGCAGCCTGTTTCGAACCGAGCTGGCGATTCTTCGGCTGGCTGACCGACGGCCCGCTGTCGCTGTGGTGGCTGCCGGAGCCGGCGTGGTTCGCCGCGCCGCTCGCGCTGCTCGCCGCGTTCTGGATGCTGCTGCCGCGCGGGGTGCCCGGGCGGGCGCTGGCGCTGCTGCTGTGGCTGCCGCTGCTGTGGCCGGACCGCAGGCTGCCGCGAGCCGGCGAGGCCGAGGTGGTGGTGCTCGACGTCGGTCAGGGCCTGTCGGTGCTGGTGCGCACCCGCGGCCACGCGCTGCTGTTCGACATGGGCCCGGCGCAGCCCGACGGTTTCGACGCCGGCGAACGCGCGGTGTCGCCGGCGCTGCATGCGCTGGGCGTGCCCGCGCTGGATGCGGCGGTGGTCAGCCACGGCGACAACGACCATGCCGGCGGGTTCGGCGCGGTCGCCGCCGAGTTCGCGGTCGACCGCCGCTTCGGACCGCCCGACAGCGGGCTCGACGCGGAGATCGACCGCCTCCGCGACTGCCGCGCCGGCGAGGGCTGGACCTGGGACGGGGTGCGCTTCCGTTTCCTGCATCCGCCGCGGTACTTCCCGTACCTGCGCAACGAATCGAGCTGCGTGCTGCGGATCGAAACCGCGCACGGCGCGGCGCTGCTGACCGGCGACATCGGCCAGGTGATCGAGCGCGACCTGCTGCGCCTGGACGCCGACGCGGTGCGCGCCGAGGTCGTCGTGGTCGCCCACCACGGCAGCGCGTCCTCATCGGACCCGGGGTTCGTCGCGGCCACCGGCGCCCGCTTCGCGGCGCTGTCCGCGGGCGACGGCAACCGCTTCCGCCATCCGCGGCCGGCGGTCGTCGCGCGGTGGCGGCGGCACGGTGCGCGTGCGCCGCTGACCGCCGACGGCGGCGCGCTGCGCTTCCGGCTGGCGGCGGACGGGGTGTCGCTGGCGACCGAACGCGGCCGCCATCCGCGGCTGTGGGACGCCGCGGCGCTGCGTCGGCAGCCGCGCGGTGGGGGCTCCGCCGCTGGGCTATCCTATGGCCGCGATGCGCTCCCCGAACGATGACGGCCGCGGGCCGGAGGATACGACGTGCTGGAACTGGTGAAGGCGGGCGGCTGGCCCATGATTCCGCTGCTGCTGCTGACGGTGCTGGCCGTGGCCATCGTGCTGGAGCGGTTCTGGAGCCTGCGCCGCAAGGTCGTGCTGCCGCCGGGGCTGGGCGACGAGGTCCGGGCCTGGGCGGCCCGCGGCAACCTCGACCCCGCGCACATCGAATCGCTGCGCCGCACTTCGCCGCTGGGCGCGCTGCTGGCCGCCGCGCTGGACGTGCGCCAGCGTCCGCGCGACCAGATCCGCGAACGCATCGAGGACGTCGGCCGCCATCTCGTGCACCGGATGGAGCGCTTCCTCAACACCCTCGGCACGATCGCCGCCGCCGGCCCGCTGCTGGGCCTGTTCGGCACCGTCGTCGGCATGATCCAGATGTTCCTGGGCATCCTCGACAGCGGCATCGGCGACGTGAACCAGCTCGCCGGCGGCATCGGCAAGGCCCTGGTCTGCACCGCGACCGGCATGATCGTGGCGATCCCGGCGCTGATCTTCCACCGCTACTTCCGCGGCCGCATCGCCGGCTACATCGTCGACATGGAGCACGAGGCGATCCAGTTGCTCGACACCCTCGATCCGGTCCGTCCCGGCGCGCCGGTGGCGTCCGGCGGCCGCGGCATCGTGCCGCCGGTCCGCGCGGACTGAGCCGTGGTCGCGCTGCGCGTCGCCGTGGTGGTCGCCTGCGTGGCGCTGGTCGCCTGGCCGGTGGCGCATGCCATGCTCGCCGGCCTGCGCACCGGACGCCTGCCGCACACCGGCAACCGCGCCGAACTGGTGCGCAGCGAACGCCCGGTCGGCTTCTGGGCGCTGATGGCCGCGTTCCTGGCGATGCTGGCGCTGTTGGGCTACGGCGCCGTCCTGGGCGTGCAGCGCGCGCTGGCCTGACCCGACCTTCCCGAGATCCCGCCCCATGCGCATCCGCGACTTCCGCGCCGACGACGAACCCGAGATCAACCTGATCCCGCTGATCGACGTGGTGCTGTGCCTGATCATCTTCTTCGTCATCACCACCACCTTCGACGCGCGCTCGGTGCTCAAGCTGCAGTTGCCGAAGGCCGAGGGCGAGGCCAGCGAGGCGGCGTCGAAATCGCTGAGCGTGCTGGTCAATGCCGACGGCCGCTATTTCGTGCAGGACCGCGAAGCGCTGCGCACCGACGTCGAGTCGCTCAAGCGCACCATCGCCGAGGTCGCCGGCGACGACCGCAGTCGCCCGGTGCTGCTGCGCGCCGACGCCCGCACCCCGCACCAGTCGGTGGTCACCGCGCTGGACGCGCTCGGCCAGCTCGGGTTCCGCCGGATCAGCATCGCGACCGCGCCCGAGGCACGCGCCGCCGCGCCCGCCGCCGCCGGGGCCAAGCGATGAGCCCAGCCGACCGCGCGCCCGCGTGGCCGATCTACCGCCGGCTGCAGGGCTACGCCCGCCCGTACCGCGGCCTGCTGGCGGTGGCGCTGCTGGGCATGCTGCTCGAGGCTGCGGCCGGCGGCGGCTTCACCTTCATGATGAAGCCGATCACCGATGGCCTGTCGCACCCGGACGAGGCGATGCTGTGGCGGATGCCGCTGATCATCGTGGCGATCTTCGTCGTCCGCGGCCTGGCCGGCTACGTCTCGGACGTGTTCATGGCCCGCGCCGCGCGCAGCATCGCCCGCGACATGCGGGTGCGGGTGTTCGACAAGTACCTGCGCATGCCCGGCACCCACTTCGACCGCGAATCGGTCGGCACGATGCAGATGCGGCTGGGCTCGGACAGCGACCAGGTCGCGCAGGCGGCGGTGGACGCGGCGAAGGTGATGCTGCAGCAGTCGCTGCAGATCGTCGCGATGCTGGCGGTGATGCTGTGGACCAGTTGGCGGGTGACCATCGCGATCCTGCTGATCGCGCCGATCATGGCGTGGATGATGGACCGGGTCGGCCGCCGCTACCGCCGCTACGGCCATCGCATCCAGGAGAGCGGCGCGCGCCTGCTGCAGGCCGCCGACCAGACCCTCAGCGGCCAGCAGGAAGTGAAGGTCTACGGCGCGCAGTCGGCCGAGCTGGGGCGCTATCGCGAACTCGCCGGCGAGAACATGCGCCTGTCGATGAAGGTCGAGGCGACCCGCAGCGTGACCTCGGCGGTGATCCAGTTGATGGGGTCGGTCGGCCTGGCGCTGCTGCTGTTCTTCGCCGGGCGCGAGGCGATGCAGGGGCGCCTGACCGCGGGCGCGTTCGTCAGCCTGATGACCTCGATGATGGCGATGATCCCGGCGCTCAAGCAACTGACCAACGTGCAGAACATGCTGCAGCGCGGCGTGGCCTCGGCCGAGCGCCTGTTCTCGGTGCTCGACGCCGAGGAGGAGCGCGATGCCGGCACCCGGACGCTCGACCGCGCGCGCGGCGAGCTGGCGTTCCGCGGCGTCGGTGCGCACTACCCGGGGCAGAACGCGCCGGCGCTGGAGGACGTGTCGTTCGTGGCGCGGCCGGGCACGGTGACCGCGATCGTGGGCCGCTCCGGCAGCGGCAAGTCGAGCCTGGTCAAGCTGATCCCGCGCTTCTACGAGCCGTCGTCGGGCGAGATCCTGCTGGACGGGCATCCATTGGACGAATACCGGCTCGCCGACCTGCGCCGGCAGATCGCGCTGGTCGGCCAGCAGGTGATGCTGTTCGACGGCAGCGTCGCCGACAACGTGGCCTACGGCGAGATGGCGGACAACGACGGCGAGCGCGTGCGCGCCGCGCTGGACGCGGCCAACGCCAGCGAGTTCGTCGATGCGATGAGCGAAGGCGCCGGCACCGGCATCGGCGCCCGCGGCGGACGCCTGTCGGGCGGCCAGCGCCAGCGCCTGGCGATCGCCCGCGCGATCCTCAAGGACGCGCCGATCCTGATCCTCGACGAGGCCACCGCGGCGCTCGACACCGAATCCGAGCGGCTGGTGCAGGACGCGCTCGACCGGCTGATGCCCGACCGCACGACGCTGGTCATCGCGCACCGGCTGTCCACGATCGAACACGCCGACCAGGTGCTGGTGCTCGATCGCGGGCGGCTGGTCGAGCAGGGCACCCACGCCGAACTGCTGGCCCGCGACGGGCTCTACGCGCACCTGCACCGGATGCAGTTCCGCGAACCGGGCGCCGCGGACGCCGCGCCGTGAGCGGTCGCGGCCGTCAGCCGCCCCGGTACTGGTTCGAAGGCGGTCGCGCACCGCTGCCCGCGCGCGCGCTGGCGCACCTGTACGCGGGCATGGTCGCGGCGCGCGCGGCGCTGTTCCGCCGCGGCCTGCTGCGCAGCCGGCACCCCGGCAAGCCGGTGCTGGTGGTCGGCAACCTCATCGCCGGCGGCAGCGGCAAGACGCCGCTGACCATCGCGCTGGTCGAGCGCCTGCGCGCCGAAGGCTTCGCGCCCGGCGTCGCCAGCCGCGGCTACGGCCGCGACGACGCGGGCACGCCGCGCTGGGTGGACGCCGCGCTCGATCCCCGCCTCGGCGGCGACGAGCCGGTGCTGATCGCGCGCCGCACCGGCGCGCCGGTGCGGGTCGACGCCGATCGTGTCGCCGCGGCGCAGGCGCTGGTCGGGGCCGGTTGCGACGTGATCGTCTGCGACGACGGCCTGCAGCATTACCGGCTGGCGCGCGACGTCGAGATCGAAGTCATCGACGGCCGCCGCCGCTACGGCAACGGCCTGCCGATCCCCGCCGGGCCGATGCGCGAACCCGCCGCGCGCGGTGCGCGCTGCGACTTCCGGGTGCTCAACCTCGGCAGCGACGACGGCGAGGCCGGCTTCGGCGAGTGGCCGATGCGGCTGGTGTCGGACGCGGTGGTCGCGATGCGCGGCGCACGCACCGCGTCGCTGTCGGCGTTCGCCGGCCAGCGCGTGCACGCCGTCGCCGGCATCGGCGACCCCGAGCGTTTCTTCGCGATGCTGCGCGGGAAGGGGATCGCGGTCGTGCCGCATGCGTTCCCCGACCACCACGCCTACCGCGCCGAGGACTTCGACTTCGGCAGCGACCTGCCGGTGCTGATGACCGAGAAGGACGCGGTGAAGGCGGCCGCGCTCGTGGACGGCCGCGGCTGGTCGGTGCCGATCCGCGCCGAACTGCCCGAAGCGTTCTGGGTGGCGCTGCTCGAGCGCCTGCGCGGTCGCGTCTGACCGCCCGCGTGGGCGCACGATCGCCTGCGTTGTCCGCGCCCGCGCCCGCACGACCGCCCGCGCACGACCGCACGAGGCGGTCGCCCGGCTATGCTCCGCGCATGGACACTTCCGATTTCGTCGTCGCCATTCCCGCCCGCTACGCCGCCAGCCGCCTGCCCGGCAAGCCGCTGCGCCCGCTCGGCGGCGAACCGCTGGTCCTGCACGTCGCCCGCCGCGCGCTCGCCGCCGGCGCGCGCGAGGTGTGGGTGGCGACGGACGACGCGCGCATCGCCGAGGCCCTCGCCGGCAGCGGGGTGCGCATCGCCATGACCTCGCCCGACCACGCCTCGGGCACCGATCGCCTCGCCGACTGCGCGGCGCAGGCCGGCTGGGACGACGGCACCGTCGTCGTGAACCTGCAGGGCGACGAGCCCTTCGCCCCGGCCGCCGGCATCCGTGCGGTCGCCGCGACCCTGGTCGCCTCGGGCGCGCCGATGAGCACGCTGGCGACCGCCATCGCCGACGCCGACCCGTTGTTCGACCCCAACACGGTCAAGCTGGTGCGCGCCGCGAACGGCGATGCGCTGTACTTCAGCCGGGCGCCGATCCCGTGGGCGCGCGACGCCTTCGCCCGCGACCGCACGGCGCTGCCGGCGGACGGCCCTTGGCTGCGGCACATCGGCATCTACGGCTACCGCGCCGGGTTCCTCAGGCAGTTCGCCGCGCTGCCGCCGTCGCCGCTGGAGCGGATCGAGTCGCTGGAGCAGTTGCGCGCGCTGGAGGCCGGCCACCGGATCGCGGTGGCGATCACCCCGGCGCCGTTCCCGCCGGGGATCGACACCCCCGAGGACCTCGCGCGTGCCGAACGCCATCTCGCCGCGCAGCGGGCCGGCTGAGATGCGGCTGCTGATGGTCTGCCTCGGCAACATCTGCCGGTCGCCGCTGGCCGAGGGCGCGTTCCGCGCGCACCTCGACCGCCGCGGGCTGGACTGGATCGAGGTCGATTCGGCCGGCACCGGCGGCTGGCACGCCGGCGAGCCGCCGGACCGGCGCAGCATCGCGGTCGCCGCCGCGGCCGGGGTGGACATCCGCGGCCAGCGCGCGCGCAAGCTGCGGGCGGCCGACTTCGAGGCCTTCGACTGGCTGCTCTGCGCCGATCGCAGCGTCCTGCGCGACGTGCGCGCGCTCGCGCCCGCGGGGGCGAGCGCGCAGGCGGCGCTGCTGCTGGAATGGGCCGGGCAGGGCGCGGGCGCGGAAATCCCGGACCCCTACACCGGCGACGCCGAGGACTTCCGCGCGGTGTGGGCCATGGTCGATGCGGCGGCCGAGGCCGGCGTCGCCCGGCTCGCCCGCGACGCGCCCCTTCGGTGACGACAGGTTGACGCTCGGGTCCGGACTGGGGATGCTGGGCGGCTCATGGATATGCCGCTCGCCCCCGAATTTCCCGCTTCGCTGGACTGGCTGAACCTCGCCGCCCCGCTGCGCATGGCGCAGTTGCGGGGCAAGGTGGCCGCGCTGGTCTTCGTCAACGCCGGGTCTGCCTGGTCCCAGCAGCGCCTGACCGACCTCGCCACCCTGCGCAAGCGCTACGGCGACCACCTCCACGTGGTCGCGATCCACGTGCCCCGGTTCGACCACGAGCGCGATCCCAAGCGGGCGTTCAAGCGCCTGCAGCGGCAGCCGCTGGAGTTCCCGGTCGCGCACGACGCCGACTGGGTCGCGTGGCAGCACTTCGGCATCGACGCCTGGCCGACCGTGGTGCTGATCGACGGCCTGGGCCGTATCCGCGCCCGGATCGTCGGCGACACGCCCCTGCGCGACCTGGAGGCGGCGATCGCGAAGCTGCGCGGCGAGGAAGCGCCGCAGTCGATCCAGCCCGAACCGTTCGAGGTCCGCCGCAGCCGCGAGCCGGACCTGCCGCTGCGCTACCCGGTCGGCATCGCCGTCGGCGACCAGTACATCTACGTGGCCGACTCCGGGCACCACCGGGTGCTCGAATGCACGCCCGCCGGCCGCATCCACCGCCAGTTCGGCAGCGGCGGCCCTGGCTTCATCGACGGTCCGATGGAACTGGCCGCCTTCCAGTATCCGCAGGGCCTGAGCCTGCAGCGCGACGTGCTCTACGTGGCCGACGCCGGCAACCACGCGGTGCGCCGGATCAAGCTCGGCACCGGCGACATCGACACCCTGGTCGGCGCCGGCCGTCCGGGGACGCCCAGCGAAGGCAGCGTGGTCGACCCGCGCGCGGTCGCGCTGGACCATCCGCGCGGGGTGGCGGTGTCGCCGGCGAACGTCGTCTGCATCTCCACCGCCGGCGACAATCGCATCTGGACCTACGACCTCGGCGACCGCACGCTGCGGCTGCTGGCGGGGTCGGGCGAGATGGCGCTGGTCGACGGCGAGGGCCCGAAGGCCGGGTTCGTCGGCCCGGGCGCGCTGGCGCTGGTCCAGCAGATCCTCTACGTCTGCGACGAGGCCGGTTCCGCGATCCGCAGCGTCCACCTGCGCAGCCGCCAGGTCACCACGCTGGTCGGGCAGGGCGCGTGGCGCTTCGGCAACCTCGAAGGCTCGCGCGCCGACGCGCTGCTGCAGCAGCCGCAGGCGATCGCGCTCGACGGCAAGACGCCGGTGCTGTGGATCGCCGACAGCGGCAACGACCAGTTGCGCACCCTGCGCCTGGGCGGCGGCGAACTGAGCACGATCAATCTGCCCCAGCGCCTGCACGCGCCGGCGGGCCTGGCCGTGCACAACGGCGTGGTCTGGATCGCCGACACCGACGCCCACGCGGTGCTGCGCTTCGATCCCGGCGACGGCAGCCTGCGGCAGATCCCGATCGGCGAGTGAGCGCGATCCGATGCGGTCGCGGACGCTGGAAGGAATGCGGTGGGTGAGCGTGCTGTGCCTGGCGGGGGCGGCGCTGTGTTTCGCGCAGAGCGCGCGCTGGGAGCGGGCGGTGGGCCGGGATTCGCTGGTCCTGCCTGCACCCGGGCCGCACGCATCGGTGACCGGCTATGTGAGCGTGTGGCAGCCGGGCGCGCGCAATCTCGAGCTTCTCGTGCCGCTCGCGAAAGCGGAGTCTGGTGGATCGTCGGATCGCGAGCGCACGCCGATGCCTGCCGCGCTGCGCGTTCAATTCGCGCACGAGGGCGGTGCGACAACGACGGTCGATATCGATCACTTCGATTTCCTTTCCGCGATCGGCCAGGAAACGATCGGACTGTATTCCTCCCCGCCTTTCGATTTGCCGGAAAGCGGACACTACGTGGTCAGGATTTCGGCGGCGAACGATGATTTGCCCGCCGGACGGTTGTTGCGATTGAACATCTTCAATCCCGGCATGGGCTATTTCTGGGTCTCGGATTTCACCGCGGGGCTCGGCTGGTTCGCGCTCGCCGCCGGTTCGGCGCTGTGGCTCGCCCTGGCGATCGCCCGCCGCTACGCCCCCGACGACGTCCCGCGCCGATGACCGCGCCGCGCACCGAAACGCCCGGGACGCCGCCTTTCGACGGCCGCGCCTTCGCCCGCGACCTGACGCCCGCGCCGGGCGTGTACCGCATGTACGCGAGCGACGACAGCCTGCTGTACGTCGGCAAGGCGGCTTCGCTGAAGAAGCGCGTCGCCAGCTATTTCACCAAGGCGCTGCCGACCCGCACCGCGGCGATGGTGGCGCAGATCGCGCGGATGGAGGTCACGGTCACGCGCACGCCGGCCGAGGCGCTGCTGCTGGAGAACCAGCTCATCAAGTCGCTGAAGCCGCGCTACAACGTGCTGCTGCGCGACGACAAGAGCTATCCGTACGTGGTGCTGACCCGCGAGGCCTGGCCGCGGATCGCGTTCCACCGCGGCGCGCGGTCGCTGCCCGGTCGCTATTTCGGCCCGTACCCGAGCGTGCCCGCGGTGCGCGAGACGCTCAACCTGATGCACCGCATCTTCCGGTTGCGAAGCTGCGAGGACAGCGTGTTCCGCAACCGTTCGCGGCCGTGCCTTCAGTACCAGATCGGCCGCTGCAGCGCGCCCTGCGTCGGCCTGGTGCCGGCGCGCGACTACGCCGACGCCGTGCGCCGGGCGACCCTCTTCCTCGACGGCCGCAGCGACGAGCTGACCGCCGAACTGACCGCGACGATGGAGGAGGCCAGCGCGCGGCTCGATTTCGAGGAGGCGGCGCGGCTGCGCGACCTGGTCGCGGCGATCCGCAAGCTGCAGTCGCGGCAGTACGTCGATGGCCAGGTCGCGGATCTCGACGTGCTCGGCGTCGCGATGCAGGGCGTCCACGCCTGCGTGATGCTGCTGGCCTTCCGCGACGGCCGCAATCTCGGCACCCGCACCTTCTTCCCGAAGACCAACGGCGAGGACAGCGCCGAGGCGGTGCTGGGCGCGTTCGTCTCGCAGTACTACGGCGAGCAGCCGCCGCCGAAGGAGATCGTGCTCGACCGCGATATCCCGGACCGCGAGCTGATCGAGGAGGCGCTGGGCGCTTCCGCCGGGCGCCGGGTGGCGCTCAAGGCCAGCGTTCGCGGCGAACGCGCCGGCTACGTCGACCTGGTCCGGCGCAACGCCGAACTGGCGCTGGCGACGGAGCAGGGCAGCAACGCCGCGCAGCGCGCCCGCGCCGAGGCGCTGCGCGACCTGCTGGGCCTGGACGACCTGCCGCGCCGGATCGAATGCTTCGACATCAGCCACACCATGGGCGAGGCGACCGTGGCCTCCTGCGTGGTGTTCGACGCCGACGGCCCGGTGCGCAGCCAGTACCGGCGCTACAACATCGAGGGCGTCGCGCCCGGCGACGACTACGCGGCCATGCACCAGGCGTTGCAGAGGCGCTTCCGCAAGGCCGCCGAGGCCGCGGACGGAGAGGGCGTGCTGCCCGACCTGCTGCTGATCGACGGCGGCGGCGGACAGGTGGCGCAGGCGCACGCGGTGCTGGCGGACCTGGGCATCGCCGACGTGCGCGTGGTCGGCGTCGCCAAGGGCGAGGCGCGTCGTCCCGGCGACGAGACGCTGCTGCTGCCCGACGGCCGCGAACTGCATCCCGGCGCGGGTTCGCCGGGCCTGCAACTGGTCCAGCAGGTTCGCGACGAAGCGCACCGTTTCGCCATCACCGGCCATCGCGGACGGCGGCAAAAGGCGCGGACGACGAGCCGACTGGAAGAAATTCCCGGAATCGGACCGCGCCGACGCGCTAATCTGTTGCGGCATTTCGGCGGACTGGGCGGCCTTCGGGCGGCCGGCGTCGAGGAGATCGCCCGGGTCGAGGGTATCGACGCCGCGCTCGCCGGGCGCATCTATGCGGCCCTCCACGGCCTGGAGTCCTGAGGAGTTCCATGAAGCTGACGGTACCGACCATGCTGACGCTCGCCCGGATCGTGATGATCCCGGTGCTGGTGCTGGTCTTCTATCTGCCCTACCGGTGGAGCAACTTCGCGACCGCGGCGGTGTTCGCGCTGGCCGCCGTCACCGACTGGCTGGACGGCTGGATCGCCCGTCGCTACGGCCTGCACTCGGCGTTCGGCGCGTTCCTCGACCCGGTGGCCGACAAGCTCATGGTCGCGGTGGCGCTGTTCCTGATCGTGCAGGGCCATCCGACCCCGTGGATGGCGTTCTGGGCGGCGGTGATCGTCGGCCGCGAGATCGCGGTGTCGGCGCTGCGCGAGTGGATGGCGGAGATCGGCCAGCGCGCCACGGTCAAGGTCGCCACGATCGGCAAGATCAAGACCGTGGTGCAGATGCTGGCGCTGCTGGCGCTGCTGTATTCGGTGGTCCCGGGCCAGCGTCCGGCGCCGTGGCCGGGCGATCCGGTGTTCCACGTCGGCGACTGGATGCTGGCGGTCGCGGCCCTGCTGACGCTGTGGTCCGGCGCCCAGTACCTGATCGCCGCCTGGCCGGCGCTGATGGCCGACGAAAAAAAGAGTGTTGACACGGCCGCAACAGACGCTAGAATTTCGGCTCCTCCGCGGGAATAGCTCAGTTGGTAGAGCACGACCTTGCCAAGGTCGGGGTCGCGAGTTCGAGTCTCGTTTCCCGCTCCAGTTTCCTGCGAACCCCGGCTTGCCGGGGTTCGTTGTTTCGGACCCAGGGATGTCCGTGCGCGCATGCGCATGTACAATCGGGTCGCACCCGTCACCCGGCTTGGTGGCAGAGTGGTCATGCAGCGGACTGCAAATCCGCGTACGCCGGTTCGATTCCGACCCAAGCCTCCAGTATCGACAGACAGCCCGCTTCGGCGGGTTTTTTGTTGCCTGCGCGGTCCCCGCCTCGCGACCGCCTGAACGAAAGGGGCGGACGCTTCCGCAGCAACGCGCCGCCCGCCCGGGTTCGACCGCCGGCCTTCGCCGCGCGTCTGCGCCGCCCGCATCGAACCACGATCGCCCGCAAGATCGCCCGCAAGACCGCCCCATACCGGCCGGCCGCCATCGTTTTCATTCCCGCTTCCGATGCAGGCCTCCATTCGACCGGCGCGCCGTCCGCCGCCGGCCTTCGATGCATCGCCCGGACCTCCGGAATCGATGGCGTCACGCCCGGCCGGGGGTCCCGGCCGGGGCCCGGAGCAGCGGGACGGAATCAGATGCTACCGTCGAAGGGCCCGGAAGGAGGGCCCGACGGGTATCCCTGATCGTTAGCAAAGCCGCTTTTTCAAGCGGAATCGCTAACGTCTCCAAAAAAAATCTGTCCCAAGGAGAAACTCCATGTTGAAGCGCCACCTGCATGCCTCGTTCCCGGTCTTGGTCTTCGTTTGCGGCCTGGCCGCCAGCCCCCTCGCGCTCGCGCAGTGCGGCTGCAGCGACGACGGACACGGCACCCCGTCAAAGTCCGGCAATAGCCTCGGACAATCGTTTCCGACCGTGGCTCCCACCGCCCAGGACACGACCTGGCAGGTCTACGAGTTCCAGCGCGACGGCGTGCGCTACCTGCAGATCAACGATCGCGTCGGCAACGTCCGCGCCGCGGTCGGCCGCATCGACGGCACGGCGTGGGTGCTGCCCATGGGCATCGACGCCGAACGCGTGCGCATCGCCACGGGCAGGAGCCTGCCGACGGCGCGCGCCCGCAGGGTCTACGGCAATGCGGAACTCGCTGTCGACTACGTCCTCGATGCGAAGGGCAGGCCGGTGTGGACCGTGCGCGTCCTCTCGCAGGTTCAGTGAGCGGATGATGGCGAATCCGCCGGCTCGGAGAGCAGCACGCACACGCGGTGCGCATGGCGGCGAAGAATGCCGCCATGCGCTTTCACCCGCGCCAGCAGCAGCGAGTCGGCCGCCGCGCCCGCCTGGCTCGCGTGCGCCGGCGCCGTGGGCGAAGCGGAGACGAACAGGGCGATGCCGCGCGTCCGGCGGCCGGACCAGACGCGCATCCTGATCCGGTATTCGTCCGGATCGCACTCCGACAGCAGCGCCATCGCGTTGCAGATGCACCGGTAGGCCACGAGCTGCAGTTCCATCGACAGCACCCGCGGCTGGCCGCGCAGCGAATAGATCACGTCCGCGCCGCCCGCCCAGAAGCCGGTGAAGGCTTCGGAGTGGACGACCGCATACAGGCCCTGCTCCTCGATCCGGATCGGATAGAGCGCCTGCGCCTGCTCGTCGAACACGCGTCGGTGCCGCACCGCGTCGCTGTTCAGGTCGAGCGCCGCCGTGTAGTTGCCGTGGGCCTTGAGCGACGCCGCGAGGTCCTTGCGCTCGTCGTCCAGCAGCAACTGCATCTGCGCCATGTACAGCAGGTGCTCGCGCAGCACGCGCTCGGTGGACAGGAAACTGCTGCGCGCCATCTTCAGCGCATGCGCTTCGGCGATGCCCGAGCGCCGGGCGGTGTCGTAGTGCTCTGAGATCACGGTGCCGAGCGCGAGCAGGGTCACCGCGGTGATCGCCAGCGCCTGCTGCGCGAGGAACACGGTGGTGTCGTGCGCGCCCGGGATGCCGGTGTAGGTCAGCGTCTGGGCGATGGCCAGGTTGACCGCGACGACGCCCACCGCCGACCCGCGCCAGCCGTGGAAGAAGGTCAGGAACACCGCCGGCACGATCATCATCATCAGCAGCGACAACTGCAGCGGCCGCTCGATGTGCCCCTGCATCAGGATGCCGGCATACAGCGCGGCCACCGCGAGCAGCGCGACCGCGACGTCGCGCACGAAGCGGCGCGGGGAGAACGCCTCCTGCCTGCGCAGGCACCACAACAGCGCCGGCAGCGTGACCATCAGGATGCCGAGGAAGTCGCCGATGAAGTAGCTGCCGAACTTCGTCGCCGTGACCAGCGCGCGCGGCCCGTGCAGGAAGTAGTTGAGGCCGAGGTTGCACAGCGAGGACCACAGCGCGAGCGCGACGGCGGCCAGCGGCAGCCAGCGCGCGATGTCGCGCGGTTCGCCCAGTCGCCGGCGCAGCGCGCGCACCGCCGGCGCGATCAGGCCGATCAGCAGGAACGGGCTCGCGTAGGACCACAGCGGACCGTACTTCCCGACCATCGGGAAACGCACGATCGACAGCGCCGCGATGTCGCCGGCGAGGAGGAACGGCCACAGGCGGTAGGGGAGGAGCAAAAAGCAGGCGGCACGAAGCCCAGCCGGCAGGAACCACTGGTCGAAGGACAGGTATCGCATCGCCAGGTAGGCGACACAGTACCCGGTACCGAGCGCAAGCCCCTTGGCCGCGTCGGTCCATTTCGCAGCTTCCATGGCTTCTCCCTGTTTCCTCTGTGTCGCCTGCCGGAATTCCGTCCTTGAGATACCGCGCAGAAGCTATTCGCACAAAAAAACAGGTTCGTCAAACCCCGAAACCCGCTTCCGGACGACCGGTGCGCATCATAGCCAACCGGTCACGGCGCCGTGGATGCGAATGTTCGACAGATCCGTCGTGGACACGTCGATCCGTTCGCTCCCGCCGCCCTGACCGACGAGGCACCACGCGTCCCGCCGCACCAGGAGACGGCGGATGTCCGGTCTTCCCCAGAGGGTGTAGGCGTAGATGCCGCCGTCGACCACATCTTCGTGCCTGCTGATCGAGGTGTCGACCAGGACCAGCGCGAAGCGTTTGATCTCGGGTTCCATCGCGCGCGAGAGCTGCACCGCCCAGCGCACGTTCTCGATCGGCGTCGGCCCGAGCTCCCTGCGCACGATGAATTCCGGAAGCAGGATGCGTTCGCAGCCGTCGCCGCGACCGAAGCCGGGCAGATGCTGGATCGCGACGTGCTCGATGGGCACGATGCCCCGGTCGGGCCCGCCCGAGGCCATCGCCATCCTCGCCGATTCGGCATGCATCCTGCGCGCGTAGGCCTTGCTGATGCGCTCGGGCGGGACGTCCAGCAGCGCGGCGATCGCCGGCGCGTGGTCGGCGGGGATCGGACGCCTGCCGGTACGCCACTGCGACACGTTGTTGTACCCGATGCCCTCCAACTGCGCGGCCACCGTGGTGTTCCGCATGCCCGTCTCGTTCATGGCATCCGCGAAGGCTTGTGCGTACTTGTCCATTCCCGTCGCTGCGTATTCGTCCGGCTTCCTCCCGGATCATAGCCTACCGCTTGACAAGCCATCCGTCAGTGCTAACTATTGGCTAACTAACGCTATCGGAAGAGACGTGGCGCGCCGCGTTTCCCGGGGATTCTCCGGGCGCCGGGGACAGCGCGGATCGCGCATTCCGATATCACGGAGATCACGAACGCCGGAATCGCCGGCGCACGGGTCGCCCTCGCGGCGCCACCGGCCCAGGCCGGGTCGCGGGCGGGCGGAGGATCCACAGGGAGGTGCATCATGCAGCATCTGGTCTGCCGCGTCGGCAGCACGCTCCACCTCGGCGACGATATCCGCGTCGTCGTCCACGCCCGCCTCGGCGAGCGGGTGACGTTCGGGGTGGTGGCGCCCTGGCATCGCGAAGTGCTGCTCGACGGCGTCGCGCTCAGGCCGGCGCGGGACCCGGGCGGTGGCTGCTGGTACCTCTTTTCCCTGCTCAACGTCCGCGCCTTCCTCGTCGGCGGGATCGAGGTGAGTCTGGCCGCGCGCCATGCGCGGCCGGACGCCGGGCACGACCACGACCACGTCCATCTCGACGTCGTCGGCGCCGAATCCGTCCGCGTCCACGAAGGGGAAGCGCGCGTACTGGACGATGCGCCCGGACGCCGGCGCCCCACCGCCGTCGGCTGGCAGGCGCGCCTCCGGGGCCTGCTGGGGACGCTGCGGACCGCCTGAGCCGCTGCAGGCGCGGTCGTGCGTCCGCGGGGCGCCTCCGCACCATCGACGCTTATACTCGGCCGGTTCCGGCGCGTTGCTCCGGATGACGCAGGCCCGGGTGGCGAAACGGTAGACGCAGGGGACTTAAAATCCCCCGGCCCGCGAGGGTCGTGTGGGTTCGAGTCCCACCCCGGGCACCATGGCGAGCGGGCGATCCCGCATCGCTCCGCACGCCGCCTCGGGATCGTCCGCATGTCGCGCTTCGCCGCCTATTTCGCCAGCCTGCTCCTGACCCTGCTGACCGCGTCCGCGGCGCTGCTGTTCGGCGACGGCTGGTGGTGGGCGTTCGCGGTGTTCGCCGCGCTGGCGGCGCTCGGCACCTGGGACCTGCTGCAGACCCGCAGCACCCTGCGCCGCAACTATCCGATCCTCGCCCATTTCCGCTACGGGCTGGAGTCGATCGGCCCGGAGATGCGCCAGTACTTCATCGAGTCGGACACCGCCGAGGTGCCGTACTCGCGCCAGCAGCGCGCGCTGGTCTACCAGCGCGCGAAGGCGGTCAACGACACCCGTCCGTTCGGCACCCAGCAGGACGTGTACGGCGAGGAATACGAGTGGATCAACCATTCGGTGATGCCGACGAAGATCGACTCCGACGATTTCCGGATCCGCATCGGCGGCGATGGCGACGCCGCCTACGACGCCAGCGTGTTCAACATCTCGGCGATGAGCTTCGGCGCGCTGTCGGCGAACGCGATCCGCGCCCTCAACGCGGGCGCGAAGCGGGGCGGGTTCTACCACGACACGGGCGAGGGCTCGATCTCGCCGTACCATCGCGAGAACGGCGGCGACCTGGTCTGGGAAATCGGCAGCGGCTACTTCGGCTGCCGCAACGAGGACGGCACCTTCAGCGACGAGCGCTTCGCCGCGAACGCCGCCGACCCGCAGGTGAAGATGGTCGAACTGAAGCTGTCGCAGGGCGCCAAGCCCGGCCACGGCGGGGTGCTGCCGGCGGCCAAGGTCAGCGCCGAGATCGCCGCGACGCGCGGGGTCCGTCAGGGCGTGGACTGTGTGTCGCCGTCGCGGCATTCGGCGTTCTCGACGCCGGTCGGCCTGCTGGAATTCGTCGCGAAGATGCGCACCCTGTCGGGCGGCAAGCCGGCCGGCTTCAAGCTGGCGATCGGCCATCCCTGGGAGTGGTTCGCGATCGCCAGGGCGATGCAGGAGACCGGCCTGCTGCCGGACTTCATCGTCGTCGATGGCGGCGAGGGCGGCACCGGTGCGGCGCCGGCGGAGTTCATCGACCACGTCGGCGTGCCGATGCACGAGGGCCTGATGCTGGTCCACAACACGCTGGTCGGTCTCGGGTTGCGCGATCGCGTGCGCGTCGGCGCGGCCGGGCGCATCACCAGTGCGTTCGACATCGCGCGGACCCTGGCGCTGGGCGCCGACTGGTGCAACGCCGCACGCGGCTTCATGTTCGCACTGGGCTGCATCCAGGCCCAGAGCTGCCACACCGATCGTTGCCCGACCGGCGTCGCGACGCAGGACGCCAGCCGATGGCGCAAGCTCGACGTGCCGGACAAGGCGACGCGGGTCCACAATTTCCACGCGCACACGCTCAAGGCGCTGCGCGAGCTGCTGTGCGCGGCGGGCCTGGAGCATCCGTCGCAGCTCGGGCCGGAACACATCCTGCGCCGGGTGTCGCCGACCGAAGTGCGCGCGCTCAACGCGCTGTACCGGTTCCTCGAGCCCGGCGAGCTGCTGGGCGGGCGCATCAGCGACCACGCCGTGTTCCACGATTACTGGGCGGATGCCCGCAGCGACAGCTTCGCGCCGCCGGAGCGGCTGGGCGCGATGCGGGGCAGCAAGGCGCGCTGACGGCCTTCCGATCGCGCCGCGGCGCAGCGGCGGATCGCGCCTAGCCCCTCATCCGCCCTTCGGGCACCTTCTCCCCGCGGGCGGGCAGAAGGAAGACGCAGGTGTCGGGGACCATGCGGGCTTGGCGCTTTTTTTCGCTTGACGGAGTGGTAGCGTTCGACGTTGTCACGTTGCCGCCGAGGGCGGATCGCCCGTCCGGACGCACGAAGGGCGGCCGAGGCCGCCCTTCGCGTGTCGCAGCGCCGCTTCGGGATCACGGCTTCTTCTGGCCCTCGATCCAGCGGTCGACCTTGGCGTCGAGGATGTCCAGCGGCACCGAACCGTCCTTGAGGATCTCGTCGTGGAAGGCGCGGACGTCGAAGCGGTCGCCGAGGGCCTTCTCGGCGCGGGCCCGCAGTTCGGTGATCTTCATCTGGCCGGTCTTGTACGCCAGCGCCTGGCCGGGGATGGCCATGTAGCGCTCGGCCTCGGCGACGGCATCGACTTCGCTGACGGCCGAGTTCTCGCGCATGTAGGCGATCACCTGGTCCCGGGTCCAGCCCTTGCTGTGGAAGCCGGTGTCGACCACCAGGCGGATCGCGCGCCACAGTTCGTTCTGGAGCATGCCGACGTACGAGTAGGGCTCGTCGAGCAGCCCCAGCTCCTTGCCGATCGTCTCCGAATACAGGCCCCAGCCCTCGGTGAACGCGGTCTCGCCGCCGAAGCGGCGGAACTTCGGGATGCCGGTGAGTTCCTGCTGGATCGCGATCTGGAAATGGTGGCCGGGCTTGGCCTCGTGCAGGAACAGGTCTTCGCTGTCCCAGGTCTTGCGGCTGGGCAGGTCGTAGGTGTTGACGTAGAAGATGCCCGGGCGGCTGCCGTCCTCGCTCGGCGACTGGTATTCGCCGCCGGCGGCGGACTGCGCGCGGAACGCCTCCACCGGGCGGATCTCGAAGCCGGCTTTCGGCATCAGGTTGAATTCGCGCTTGAGGCCGGGTTCGAGCTTCGCCTCGATGCCGCGGTAGTGCGCGAGCAGCGCCTCCTCCGACGCGAACTCGAACTTCTTGTCGGTGTTGAGGACGTGGAAGAATTCCTGCAGCGTGCCCTTGAAACCGACCTGGGCCATCACCTTGCGCATCTCGCCGTGGATGCGCGCCACTTCGGCGAGCCCGATCCTGTGCACTTCCTCGGGCGAGCGGCGGATCGACATGCTCTGGTAGGCGTTGAACGCGTACCACGCCTTGCCGTCCGGCAGGTCGCCCATGCCGGCGCTGTCGCGGCAGGCGGGCAGGTAGTCGGTGGCGATGAACGCGCGCATGCGCTTGAACGCCGGCATGATCTCTTGCGCGATCATCGTGCGGTATTCGGCGGTGATCCGCGCCTTGTCGGCGTCGGAGAAACCCGCCGGCATGTTCTTGATCGGCCCCCAGAACAGGGTCTTCTCGGGATCGTCGCTGGTCAGCGCGTCGAGCTGCGGCAGCACCTTCACCATCAGCGCCTTCGGCTGCACCACGCCGGCGCGCATGCCTTCGCGCATGTTGGCGATCGCCTGGTCCAGGATCGCCGGCACCTGCCTGCCGCGGGCGCGCCAGTCGTCGTAGTCCTTCACCGTCTTGAAGGGTTGCGGGCCGGTGCCCGAGCCCAACTGTGCGGCGAAGCCGGCGAGGTTGGTGAACTGGTTCATCGGCATCAGGTAACCGGGAAAGCGCTCGCCTTCCAGCGAATCCTTCGCGTTCTTGACGAAGATGTCGTAGCTCAGGCGGTCCTGGCCGCTGAGGCCCTCGGGGCCGATCGCCTCGATCTTCTCCAGCCAGCGCACGGTGAAGTCGTGGCCCTGCTTGCGGAACTCGGCGGTCAGGAAATTCGGCAACTGGTCGTTGTAGCGGGGATCGCCCTGGAACGTCGCCTGCAGCGGATTGAGCTTGAGGGTCTCCTCCCAGTAGGCCTCGTACAGGCGGTCGAGCGTCTGCGCCTTGGTTTCAACCTGTGTGCCGGCCTTGGCGGCAGCCTGCGGCGCGTCCGCGGCGAAGGCGGGCAGGGCGGCGGCGCCGGCCAGCGCGAAAGCGACGGCGAGCGCGATCAGCGCAGGCCGGCGGAACGGAACGCGAGGGGACATCGAAGGACTCCGGGCAGGGGCGATGCCGGGAGGGTCGCGCCAAAACGCGCGCGGGGCATCGGCCAAAGGTCACTGGCGATGCGCGGCGGCCGGGCGCGGCGAACGCGCGACAGGCGGGGGTGGGCGGCGCATGCCGACCGCGGTCGGGTTACTGCGCGGCCTGGTGCCGCAACTGTTCGGCGCGCTCGGCGCCGAGGTAGCCGTCGATCGCGCGCCGCATGAGGTAGAGCAGCGGGATCAGCGCGACCGCCGCCAGCATCTTGTAGAGGTAGTTGACGGTGCTCACCGCGAAGAACAGCGACATCGGCCAGTGCTGCGGCCCCAGCACGAAGGCGATGTACAGCACCACGAAACTGTCGATGAGCTGCGACACCGCGGTGGAGCCGGTGGCGCGCAGCCAGACGTGGCGTTCGCCGGTGGCGCGGCGGATGCGGTGGAACACCGAGACGTCGATCAACTGGCCGAGCATGAACGCAAGCACCGAGCCGGCGATGGTCCACAGCCCCTGGCCGAACACCGCGGCGTAGGCCTTCTGGTAGTCCGGCACGCCCTGCGACTGCGCCGCCTCCACCCACCAGCCCGCGGGCGCGAGATGGATCGCCGCGAACGCGAACAGGAAGGCGTAGAGGATCAGCGCCACCGCGATCCACGAGATCATGCGCACGCCGCGGCTGCCGAAGAACTCGTTGATCACGTCGGTGAACACGAACACGATCGGCCACAGCAGCGTGCCCGCGGTGAACGTCAGCGAGCCGGTCTGGCCGAACAGGTTCCACTCCAGCGGCGCGATCCCGAGGGTGTCCTCGAGCGCGAAGATCTTGACCCCGATGAACTCGGCCAGCACCGCGTTGACGCAGAAGAACGCGGCGAGCGCGATGAACAGCCGGGTCGCGCGGTCCTGCAGCAGGTGCGCGCTCATGCCTCGCGGTCCCGGTCGCCCGGCGGCGAGAAGGGAATGGTCTCCGGCGCCACGGCGCCGCCGCTGATGATGAAGCTCATCGCCTGGTCCACGGTCCAGTCGGTCGGGGTCATGCGCTCCACCGGCACGATCTCCAGGTAGCCCGAAGTCGGGTTGGGCGTGGTCGGGACGTAGACCGCGGCCAGCTCGCGCCCGGTGCCGGCCTCGCGCATGACCCGGGTGACGAAGCCCAGCGTCTTCATGTCGTTGTGCGGGAAGTCGATGAGGACCACGCGCTGGGTGCCGTCGGGCTTGGTCTGCAGGATGTCGAGCAGCTTGCGCGCGCTGCCGTAGACGGTGTTGGCCAGCGGGACGCGACCGATCAGGGCCTCGAACCAGCGCAGCAGCCGCTGGCCGAGCACGCGCCGGGTCAGCCAGCCGGCGATCAGCACTGTCGCGACCGTGGCGATCAGCCCGAGCGCGGTCTTCACCCACGCCTGCGCGAGCCAGCCCAGCGTCGCGGGCGACGACGTCGCCAGCGACTGCAGCAGCGGGTCGATGAACGGCCGGCTGACGTCGGACAGCAGCACGAACACGAACTTGATCACGACCCAGGTCAGCCAGATCGGCAGCAGGGTCAGCAATCCGGCGATGAACAGGCCCTGCAGACGGCGGCCGAGCGTGGGGTTGGGCGACATGGGGCGATTGTAGTCACATCTCCCGCACCAGCCGGAAGCCGACGTCGTCGTAACCGCGGGTGGTGTCCAGCGGGCGACCGCCGCCGGCGCCGCGCCAACTGCGGCCCGAGGTCATGCGCCGCGTGCAACTGCCGCCGGCGCAATCGTTGAGCCATTCCGCCACCGGCTTGCCGCCGTCGTTGCGGGCCGCGGCCTGGGCTTCGGTCGCGGTCGGCAGGCGGTAGCGGTAGCGGCCGCGCTGGCTCTGCCAGCGGGCGTAGGCCTCGGCGTCCTGCCACGACACGCAGACCACCGGCTGGCCGCCGCTCTGCTCGAACCCCGGTGCATCCCAGGTGCGCGGCGCCAGCACGCGCAGCAGCGAGGCCTTCTCGCGGCACAGCGCGGCCGCGCGGTTGGTGGCCTTGGCGAACTCGGCGTATTCCGAACGGCTGACCGAGGCGCGCGACACCGCGACCAGCTTGCCGCCGGCCTGCACCAGGGTCATGTCGCCGATGGTGTCGGCGAGCCGGTCGCCCGGCTGCGCGATCTTGCCCGCGCGGTTCTGCAGCGACGCGATCTGGGCGTTGTCCAGGCCGATGGTCCTGGCCGAGGCGAGCAGGCGCTGCGCGGCATTGCGGTCGGCCTTGGCCTGCGCCTGGTCCAGCCGCGTCGACAGCGTCGTCGCCAGCCGCTTGCGGGCCTGGGTCATCTGCGCGCTGCCGCGGTCCTGTTCGGCCAGCCGGGTCATCCGGCTCATCAGGTCGCGGATCGCCGGTTCCTCGCCCTTGCCCAGATGCTGTTCGGTGTCCTCGAGCAGCGCCGAGAACACGCGGCCGCTGGTGTCCTGCAGCCCGATGTGCGAAGGGTCGGTCCGCCACGCGGTCATCACGCTTTCGTAGGCGTTGTCGCCGGCGGGCGCGATCAACCGCTTCTGCTGCAGTTGGCGCCTGGCGGCGTCGATGAAGCCCTGGGCGGCGGATTCGGGGGCCGCGCGCAGCAGCGATTCGGAGGGATCGGCCTCCGGCGCGCCCAGGGTCGGATCGAGTGCGGTCGCGGGTCCGGCGGTCGCCGGCGTCTGCGTCGCCGCGGGCGTGAGCTCTGCCAGCCGGCGCTGCGCGTTGCGCTCGTCCAGTTGCGCCAGCAGCGCGATGCCGCCGACCAGGGCGGCGATCGCGACCGCCCCGATTGCGATCTGGCGCGGGCCGGTGCGGCTGCGCAGGCGCGCGATCGCGGCGCGCAGCGGTTGCTTCTGCGCATGCGGCACACTGCGCATCGACTCCAGCATTTCCTGGGCGTCGGAGAAACGCTCGCCCGGCGATTTGCCCAGCGCGCGGTCGAAGAAGCGCTGCCACTGCGCCAGATGCGGCGGCAGTCGCGGGATCGGATCCTGCACGTGCTTCAGCGCCATCGACAGGCCGTCGTTGGCCCGGTAGGGCAGGCTGCCGGTCAGCATCTCCCAGGTCAGCACGCCGAGGCTGTAGAGATCGGCGCGCAGATCGACGTCGCCGCCGCGGGCCTGCTCCGGCGCCATGTAGGCGGTGCTGCCGACGGCGACGCCGGCGGTGGTGACGCGCGAACCGTAGCCGCGGCGCAGGGCGATGCCGAAGTCGGTGAGCATCGGCCGTTCGGCTTCGTCGAACAGCACGTTCTCGGCCTTCACGTCGCGATGGACCACGCCGCGGCCGTGGGCGTAGGCGAGCGCCGACAGCAGCACCTCGACGATCTCGCGCACCCGGCCCTCGTCTCGGGTGAGGTTGCGGCGGCCGAGGTGCCCGCGCGGGAACACCGGCATCACGTAGAAGGGCTGGCCTTCCTCGGTGCGCCCGACCTCGTGGATGCGCACGATGTGCGGATGGTCGAGGCGGGCGATGGTGCGGGCCTCGTTCTCGAACCGGCGGCGGCCGATCTCGTCGGTCACCACTTCCTGGCGCATTACCTTGATCGCCACCTCGCGGCCCAGCGACAACTGCTGGCCCAGGTAGACGGTCGACATGCCGCCATGTCCGAGTATGCGCAGCAGGCG
This sequence comes from Lysobacterales bacterium, assembly GCA_019510125.1. Lineage (GTDB taxonomy): Bacteria > Pseudomonadota > Gammaproteobacteria > Xanthomonadales > Xanthomonadaceae > Lysobacter_I. Next base: position 9,023 of record JAEKKX010000015.1, on the reverse strand, counting down.
GTAGCCGGGAATCTCCGGCATGCCCTCCTGCGGCGGCTCCGTTCGCGTCGAACCCATCTCGTTTTTCCCCTGTTTCGCCGGTGAGCATACCGGTCCGCCGGGGCGGAGTGAATGCGCCTGTTCAGGCAAATCCATGACAGGATGCTCATCCGTGAAACCCGGGACGAAACGCGTGTCGAAACGATGGCGATCGGGGCTGGGCTGGGGTGTCCTGGCCCTGGTCGGACTGGCGATGCTGGCCTGGGCGGTGTCGGGCATGCGCGGCCCTTCGTCCGTCCGGCGGGTGGCGCTGGCGCAGCTCTCGCCGCCGCCGCCGCTGGCCGGCCGCAATGCCTTCCAGACCCTGTGGCAGCTTCCCTACGCCATTCCGGAACAGGCGCGGGCGGCGGTGTTCGCCGAGGACGTCCGCCGCTGGAAGGCGCTGGCCGCGGCGCCGCCGACGGGCGATGAGGCGCCGACGCTCCGCCCTGCGAGCATCGCCGAAGGGCGTTACCCGCCCAGCCTGGGCGAAGAGGATCGCGCCCGGTTCTGCCCGAAAGGATCGGGATGCCTGGCCGCGGTCGAAGCCGATCCCGCCGGCCATGCCGAACTCGTGGCGCGCCACGCGGCGCTCCTTGACCGCATCGAGGCCTTGTCGGGCGATGCCGGCATCCGCGATCCGTTCGGCTATCCCGCAGCGATGCCGCTGCCGGAACTGCAGTACGGACACTTGCCGCTGACGCGCTACGCGCTCGCGTTCGTGCAGGGGCGCCGCGACGAAGCGCTCGACGGGACCTGCACCGCCATCGTCACCTGGCGTCGGCTCGGGGCCGACAGCGACACGCTGATCGAACGCCTGGTCGCCGCCGCCGCCGTGCGTGCGACGTACGCGAGCTTCTTCGTCGAGATGCTGGCGCGGCTGCCACGCGACTGGCCGTTGCCGGCCTCCTGCGCAGCGGCGTTCGCCCCGCCGACCGACCGCGAATTCACGCTGTGCGACGCCGCCCGCGGCGAGTTCCAGTACCGACGCGCGAAGCTCGCGTGGCAGGCGCGGCGCGACCGGGCGGCCGGTGCGCGGGCAGCGGATAAGCTGCCTGCCGACGCGGACCCGGCACTGGCCGAAGCGGCGATGCCGCTCGCGCGCCTGTGCTCGCCGGCGCTCGAGCGGCGGATTCGCGCCGACCTTCCTCCGCTCGGGGACGAGGGGCTTTCCGGTCTGCTGCGGCTGGAATGTGTGTCGAACCCGCGCGCCTGCCTGCTCGGGGGCATGGTGGACGCCACCTACGATTACCCCGAGCAGATCCAGGACACCCACGCCCGGTTGCGGTTCGTCGCGTTGCTGCTGCGGCTGCGCGCCGATGTGTCGGACCCGCGTCCGATCTTCGAGCGGCTGCAGGCGCAACACGCCGCCTTCGGCTCGGACCAGCGCAGTCTCCGCCGCATCGACGATGGCCGGGCGCTGTGCCTGGAGAACTACAGGACGACGCCGACGGCGTGCTGGGACGTGCCGCTGCCGCCGTACTTCGCGACGCCGGAATCGACCGCGCCCGAACCCGTCAGGCCGGAACCTGGCAGACCGGACTCCGCCGCGACGTCACCCTGACACGCCGTCCGCCGCCGGTTCGCGCTGCTTGCGGCGGATGTAGAGCTGTTTGCGGGTGCGTGCGACGACTTCGCCGTCGGCGTCGACCACGTCGGTGTCGAACCAGCGCAGGTACTTCTCGCCGCCCGCGGTGGCGGCGCGGATCTCGTCGAGCACGGCGTCGTCCAGCACGAAGCGGGCGTGCACGGTGCCGCGCCCGGGCTTGCGGAAGACGATCTCGCCGGCCTTGTCCCACACGATGTAGTCGCGGCCCAGCGCGCGCAGCGCCAGCAGCATCCAGAACGGGTCGGTCATCGAGAACAGGCTGCCGCCGAAGTGGGTCCCGACGTAGTTGCGGTTCCACCAGTGGGCGCGCAGTTCGACCTCGGCGCTGCGCCAGTCCTCGCCGATCGCGCGCACCCGCACCCCGGCGAACAGGTAGGGCGGCCACAGGTTGAGGATGCGCCGCAGCGTGCGCGGCGACGGGTCGCGCGGCATCGCCGGTCAGACCAGCAGCAGCGACGACATCTTGCGGCGGTAGCGGCCGACCAGGTCCTCGTCCTCGATCACCCGGAAGGCGTCGATCAGGGCCCGGCGCGGCAGCCCGTCGGCGTAGGCGCGATCGCGGCGCAGCATTTCGATGAACTCTTCGAGGCCTTCCTCGGACCGGCCGGCGACGAGGTGGCGCACCCCGAGCAGGTGCCGGGCCTGCAGATCGCCGCCGTCCATGGCGACGGCCGCCTCCAGTTGTTCGACCGGCGGCGCGTCCTTGAGCAGCGCGGCGAAGCCCAGGCGCGCGCGGGCGCGCACGGTGCGGTCGTCGGTGGCGAGATTGGCGGGCAGCGCGTCGAGCAGGCGTTCGGCCTCGTCGGCCTCGCCGGTCTGGAGCAGGGCGAGGGCGAGGTCGAGCTTCAGCTCCGCCTTGTCCGGCTCGGCGGCGGCGGCTTCGCGCAGGCGGGCGACTTCGGCCTGCGGATCGACCGGGGCCGGGGCGTCCTCCTCCGCGTCGCCGGCGATGCCGGCGTCGGCGCCGGGTTCGATGCCGTGGTGCTTCAGGAATTCGCGGAGCTGGCCTTCGGGCAGCGCGCCCTGGAAGCCGTCGACCAGTTGCCCGTCCTTGACCAGCACGACGGTCGGGATCGACCGGATCTGGAAGGCCGCGCCGAGTTCCTGCTCGGCCTCGACATCGATCTTGGCCAATCGGAACGCCCCGCCGTACTCGCCGGCGAGCTTCTCCAGGATCGGCCCCAGCGTCTTGCACGGCCCGCACCATTCCGCCCAGAAATCGACCAGCACGGGGGTCTGCAGGGAGCGCTGCAGGACCTCGGTCTCGAAGTTCTGTGCGGTGGCGTCGAAAACGTGGGGGGCGATCATGGCGGCATCCGTGGGAACGAGCCGTCACTATGGCGACGCCCGGGCGCGATTCCAAGGCGCAATCCCGGGACGCGAGCGTCGTCCGGGTCCATCGCGGGCGCGCATGGGCGGGGCGCGCGGGCTGGCTATACTCCGCCGCGCGTCGGGCCCGGCCCGTCGCGTTTCCGTCTCCGGCCCGAGGATCGTCCGCTGCAAGTTTCCGATGTCCGCCCCCGTCCCCGCTGGCCGATCGTCGTCGCCGCGCTCGCGATCGCGGTGTTCATCGCCGCCGCGCTCGTCTGCGGCGCCCTGCCGGAGGTGCGCGCGACCGGGTTCGCCCAGCGCACGCATCCGCTGGCCTGGCTCGGCGCGATCGGCGTGCCCGGCGCGGCCGCGTTCAATGCGCTCGGGTTCGGCGCGACTGGCCTGCTGATGGCCGCCGCGCTGGCGACGCTGCGCGCACGCCTGCCGGCGCGGGCGGGGTGGGGCGCGCGGATCGGCGCGCGGCTGCTGGTGCTGTCGGCGCTCGCGTTCGCGGCGCAGGGCCTGTGGCCGATCGATCCGCAGCATCCCGACGACGCCGCCACCGGGCTGCACGGCGTGGTCTGGACACTGTGGTGGCTGGCGTTCGCCGCGGGGAGTCCGCTGTGGGCGCTGTCCCGCCACGTCGCGTCGGGCGCGGCCGCGTGGTTGGCCGCCTGCGCGGGCCTGCTGGCGCCGCTGTGCGCGGTGGCCGGCGCCGCGGCGATGCCGCCCGCGCTGGCGGAGCGGTGCGCGTTCGGGCTGTGGCTGGCGTGGGCCGCGTGGAGCGTCGGCCGCACGCCGTTCAGCCGTGGCGGAGCTTGAGCCCCAGGATCGTCGCCGACAGCACGAAGGTCACGATGTTGGACAGGATCATCGGGATCGAATGCAGCGCGATGCCGTAGACCAGCCACATCGCGATGCCGGCGGTGAACACCACGTACATGCCCAGCGAGATGCTGCGGGTGTCGCGGGTGCGGATGGTCTTGGCCGCCTGCGGCACGAAGGAGAGGGTGGTCATCGTCGCCGCGACGTAGCCGGCCCATTCCATCGACATCAGCGCGCTCCGTTGCCCTTGGCGTCGTCGCTTCCGGCGTCGTGGCGACCCTTGTCGTCTCGATACACCACGCCGTCCTTCATCACGAAGTCGACCTTCATCGTCACCGAGATGTCGGCCAGCGGGTCGCCGGGCACGGCGACGATGTCGGCGCGCTTGCCCGGCTCGATCACGCCCTGGTCGTCCACGCCCAGCACCTGCGCGGCGTAGAACGTCGCCGACTGCAGCGCGTACGACGCCGGGATGCCGGCATCGACCATGTAGCCGAATTCGCGGGCGTTCTCGCCGTGCGGGCCGACGCCCATGTCGGTGCCGAAGGCGATCTTCACGCCGGCCTTGTAGGCCTTCGCCGCGGTCTCCTGGATCAGCGCGCCGATGCGCGCGGCCTTGGGCCGGATCACGTCGGGGAAGTAGCCGTCGATCTTCGCCTTGTCGGCGACGAAGCGGCCGGCGGTGATGGTCGGCACGTACCAGGTGCCCTTCAGCTTCATCAGGGCCATGATCTCGTCGTTCATGTAGGTGCCGTGCTCGATGCTGGTGACCCCGGCCAGCACCGCGCGCTTCATGCCCTCGGCGCCGTGCGCGTGCGCGGCGACGCGGTAGCCGTAGTCCTTCGCGGTGTCCACGACCGAGCGGATCTCGTCGACCGTGAACTGCGGCGCGTCGCCGGAGCGGGCGTAGCTCAGCACGCCGCCGGTGGCGGTGATCTTGATGACGTCGCTGCCGTCCTTGTAGCGCTGGCGCACGGCCTGGCGGGCCTCGTCCACCGAATTGATCACGCCTTCGGTGGGGCCGGGCGGGCCGACCAGGTGCGACAGCGTGGCGTTGTAGCCGTTGGTGGGGTCGGCATGGCCGCCGGTGGTGGCGATCGCGGTGCCGGCCGCCCAGATGCGCGGGCCCGGGATCAGCCCCTGGTTGACCGCGTCGCGGATGTGCAGCGCAGGCGTGCCGCCGAGGTCGCGCACGCTGGTGAAACCGGCCATCAGCGTGCGCCGGGCGTAGGCGACGCCGCGCAGCGCGAAGTCCACCTGGTCGAGGCGGAACTCGTCCTCGTAGGACTTCGGGCTGGACTGGTCGCTGAGATGCACGTGCAGGTCGGTCCAGCCCGGCGTGCAGGTCTGGCCGGACAGGTCGACCGGCGTCGTGCCCGGGGCGTCGACGGCGCCGGGCACCACTTCGGCGATCCTGCCCGCGCGCACCACCACGGTCCTCGCATCGAGCAGCTTCCCGGCCCGGCTGTCGAACAATCGTCCGCAGTGCAGGCTGAAGTCTTCGGCGGACGCGACGGCGGGTGCGCAGGCGGCGAGGGCGAGCGCGGCGGCGAGGGCGGTGCGGTGCATGGCGGGACTCCCCGGGGACGTCCCGCGATCATAGCCGGTCGCGCAGGTCGCGACCGGTCGCCACGATCAGATCATCCGGACGAGCGCATCAGGGCCGGCGCATCAGGGCCGGCGCATCAGGGCCGGCGCGCACCCATCAGCGGCCGCCGGTCAGACCTTGACTTCCATCGGCTTCACCTCGACCGCCGGCATCAGCCGCTGGGTGAAGTACTTGTCCTGGAAGTACTTGATCTTGTCGCACATCACCGGGTGCGGGATGCCTTCGTAGAAGAAGATCTCCTTGTCGAAGCCGATCGCCTTCAGTTCCTGCGGCAGCATCAGCGCGCGACGCTCCTCGGACTCGCTGCGGCTGAATTCGCGCCCGCGGGTGAAGCTGTCCTTGCGCACGGTGGTGTAGCCGAGCATCTCGGAGTAGTCGTTGGCGTCCTGCTGCTCGCGCGGCGCGTAGACGATCTGCAGCGCGTGGTTGGTGATCATCGTCCGCGACAGGTCCTTGCCGTAGGTCGCGTCGAGCTGCGACATGCTCTGGATGATCGGCAGCAGGCGGATGTTGTAGCCCGCCATGTACGACACCGCGGTCGAGATGATGTCGACCTTGCCGATGGAGGTGAACTCGTCCATCAGCAGCAGGCACTGGTGCTTCAGCTCCTTGTTGTTCTGCGGCAGCTCCTTGGTGTTGATGTTGATGAGCTGGCTGAAGAACAGGTTGATGATCAGCCGGCTCTCCGCCAGCTTGTTCGGCTGGATGCCGATGTAGATCGTCATCTTCTTCTTGCGCACGTCGGTGAGCAGGAAGTCGTCGGCGCTGGTCACGGCGTCGAGGATCGGGTTGATCCAGGCGTTCAGCGGCTCCTTGAAGGTGCCTAGGATCGAGGCGAAGGTCTCGTCCGCCTGCGACAGCATGCCGGCGAACGCGGTCTTGGCGTGGCTGCTGAGGAACGGGCGCTGCGACAGGTCCTTCAGGAACGGCTTGAGCTCCTGCTTGCCGTCGCCGGAGGACAGGCGATAGATCGCGCCGATGGTCGGCGGCTTGGAGAAGGGGAAGCCGATCTTCTGGTCGTCGTCGTACTTCTCGAACAGGTACAGGGCGAACGCCATGAACGCGTTGCGGGCCTGGCTCACCCAGAACTTCTGGTCCTCGGCGCCGTCCGGATAGAGCATCGCCGCGATGCTCATCAGGTCGGACACGCGGAACGCCGGGTCGCTGGAGACGTAGGTCAGCGGGTTCCAGCGATGGCTCCGCCGGTCCTCGGCGAACGGGTTGAACAGGTAGATCTCGTGGCCGACGCTGGCGCGCCAGCCGCTGGTCAGGTCGAAGTTCTCCTGCTTGATGTCCAGGACCACCATCGATTCCTGGTAGTCGAGCAGGTTCGGGATGACGATGCCCACGCCCTTGCCCGAACGGGTCGGCGCGGCGAGGATCACGAACTGCTGGCCGCCCAGCCGCACCAGCTTGCCGCCGAACTTGCCGACCACGATGCCGTTCTTGTGCGGCTTGAACATGTCCTTCGCCGACAGGTCGCCGGCGGTGGCGAAGCGCGCGTCGCCGTGCAGCGCCCGCTGCCGGGGGATCAGGGCCATGATCGTCAGCACCAGCCAGCCGACCAGCGGCAGGCCGAAGCCGATGGCGCCGCTCATCTTGATCTTCTTGGCGTAGGGCAGGACCTGCGGCGTGTGCATCGCCTTGTAATAGCTCAGCCAGGTGTCCCAGTGCGGCTTGTGGCCGTGCAGCTTGAGCATCATCAGGATGATGTAGCCCGACAGGTACAGTCCCATCGCCACGGCCGCGACCAGGAGGATGCTGAGGAAGGCCACTTTGGCCTTGGTGTTGGAATTCTGGTTGCTCACGAAACGGCGTCCTGCGATGGTCCAGGGGTCCGGGAAGGGGAGGTCGGTCGGGGCGCCGGCGGGCCTGCCGGGGCATGCCGCCGGATGTCGATGCGTCGCAGGTCGCGAGACCGGGAGCGGGCAGGATGCATGCAGCGTGGCGTGGCGGTGCCGATGGTTTCAGTTGCAACCGTTTCCAGCGCACACCCCATGCCGCAATCCCCTGTCGACCGGCATCGATCTTAATCCATCCGCAGGGGGCGGTCGCAACCGTTTCGGCGGCGCGCCGCGGCACGGTGGCCGGGTGCATACGCGGCCGTGCGTTACAAGCAGAATCTGAGACGCATTGCCTGTTTTGAATTATGATTGTCTCGCAAGTTTCGTTGACAGTCCCCGCGGGCCTGTGGACCATTGCCGAGGGGATAAGGGAGAAACAGGGCATGCCCCGTTTCATCGATCACAATCGCTGCACGATGGACGCAGACGCACACAGGAGGGGGCTGCCTTGTTGCCGGGAATGGAGCTGATGGGCTGCCAGGGGCTGTCCGTGCCCAACGAAGTCATGCACCACGTGGTGCAGGTCGAATCGGCCTTCAATCCCTACGCCATCGGCGTCGTGGGCGGCCGCCTCGTGCGCCAGCCCCGCAACCTCCCCGAAGCCCTCGCCACCGTCCGGATGCTGGAAGGGCGCGGCTTCAACTTCTCGATCGGCCTGGCCCAGGTCAACCGCTACAACCTCGGCAAGTACGGCCTGGAGTCCTACGAAAAGGCGTTCGAGCCCTGCGCCAACCTCACCGCCGGTTCGAAGATCCTGGCCGAGTGCTACCACCGCGCCGGGGGCGACTGGGGCAAGTCCTTCAGTTGCTACTACTCCGGCAATTTCTCCACCGGCTTCCGCCACGGCTACGTCCAGAAGATCTACGCCTCCCTGCGCGAGGGCCGTGCGTCCGGGGTCGCGGCGGACGGTCCGGCCATCGAGGTCGTCGGCCGTGCGGCCAGGCGTTCGGTGCCGGTGAGCCGCTACCCGCTCTACGGCGGCGAGCCCGGGCCTGCCCAGGCCGCCCCGGCGGCCGTCGCCGCGGTCGATCCCGCCGCGGGTCGCCCGTCCAGGGCCGAAGCCGTGCCTTCCCGTTACGAGTCGGTCGCCGCCGTCGCGGCGCCCGCACCGGCGGCGGCCATGGCCGAGCCGCCGGTTCCGGCCGCACTGCCGCAGGCGGTCGCCGCCGCGCCGGCCCCCCCGGCGGACAACTTCCCGCCGATCGGCCGGGCCGTGCCCACGGGCTCGGTCGCGGCACGGGCAGTCGTCGCCCAGGCCGACCCGGCGCCGGCCGACCCGGCCGCCGGGGCGCCCACCGAATCGAAGCGTCGCGCGCGCGGGTCCGACCAGGCCTTCGTCGCGAGCGACCCGAACCAGGACGACGCCTTCGTGTTCTGACCCCTTTCCTGCAGCGTCCCGCCATGGGCACGTCTGCAGATGCACCACCCAAGCAATCGTTCCACCCCCGTCAATCCATGGAGAGCAACTCGATGAAACTCAACAACCGCCGCATTTCCTCGTTCCTGATGGCTGCGCTGTTCGTCGCCGTCCTCGCCGTGCCGAACGTCCTGTTCGCGCAGACCTTCGAAGGCGCCGACCAGCGCGTCTGCGGCTTCTTCGACGACATCCGCGGCCTGCTGAACATGGCGTCGGTCGCGATCGTGACCATCGCGGTGATCATCGCCGGTTACCAGATCGCCTTCGCCCACAAGCGCATCTCGGACGTGGCGCCGATCCTGATCGGTGGCCTGCTGATCGGTGCGGCCAGCCAGATCGCCGGCATGCTGCTGCTGGGCGACGGCGCGACCGCCGACTCCGACTGCACCG
>JAEKKX010000027.1 GCA_019510125.1 Lysobacterales bacterium | reverse complement strand
TGAAGCGCAGCCGCTCCGCCGGGAAGTACGGGTCCATCGGCAGGTAGGCCGCCCCCGCGCGCAGCACGCCCAGCAGCGCGGCCAGCATCGCCGGCGTGCGCTGCAGGTACAGCCCGACCACGTCGCCCGGCGCGACCCCGCGGTCGCGCAGCGCGTTGGCGATCCGGTCGGCCTGCGCCGACAGGTCCGCGTAGGTCAGCGTCTGGCCGCCGAAGACGACCGCGGTGCGTTCGCCGTGCGCCGACAGCGCGGCGTCGAGGCAGTGCGACAGCGACGGATCGTCCGGCAGCGCCGCTGCGGTCGCGTTCCAGCGCGCGAGCTGCGCGGCCTCCGCCGCCGGCGTCGCCAGCAGCGTACGCAGCGCGGCGCCGTCGCCGCCGGCGGCGAGCGCGTCGAGCAGCGCGAGGTAGCGCGACGCGAAGCGTTCGCCGCTCTGCGCGAGCAGGACGTCGGTGTTGTAGTTCAGGCCGCCGACCAGGCCGTCGGCGCCGTCGAGGAACCACAGCGCCACGTCCTGCGCCGCCGCGGCCTGGAACACCGGCACGTTGGCGTGGTGCAGGTCGTCCCAGCGATCCGGGCGGCCGCGCGCGTCCTGGTACGAGAAGAACGCCTGGTACAGCGGGAACCGGCTGGTGTCGCGGCGGATGCCGTCGGCGCTGCCGCTGAGCACCCGCACCAGATGCTCGAACGGCACGTCCTGGCAACCGAACGCCTCGACCGTCTCCGCGCGCGTCCTGCGCAGCAGTTCGCGGAACGCACCGCCCGGGTCGAGCGTCAGCCGCAGCGGAAGCGCGTTGACGAAGAAGCCCATCACCGGCTCGAGCTCGGGCAGATTGCGCCCGCGCATCGGCGTGCCGATCAGCAGGTCGCGCTGGCCGGTCGCCTGGTGCAGCAGCAGCGCCCACGCCGACAGCAGCACCGTGAACAGGGTCGTGCCCTCGCGCTGGGCCAGCAGGCGCAGCGCCGAAGCGGTGGCCTCGGGCACGCGCAGCCAGGCGGTGGCGCCGTCGCCGGTCTGGGTCGCCGGACGCGGCAGGTCGGTCGGCAGCGCCAGCGCCTCGGGCGCGCCCTGCAGCTTGCCGGTCCAGTAGTCGAGCTGGCGCGCGAGTTCGGGGCCGGCCATCCAGTCGCGATGCCAGGCGGCGAAATCGACGTAGCGCACCGGCGGCCGCGGCCGGGTCGGCGCCCGTCCGCTCCGCAGGTCGGCGTACAGCGAGGCCATCTCCTCGTAGAACAGGTCGAACGACCAGCCGTCCCAGATCGCGTGGTGGGCCATGAAGAACAGCACGTGTTCGTCCGCCGCCAGCGCGTACAGCCGGACCCGGAACAGCGGTCCACGGGCGAGGTCGAACGGCTCGGCGATGGCGTCCTCGATCCGCCGCATCGCCTCGGCCTCGCGGGCGTTGGCGGGCAGGCCGGTGAGGTCGTCAAGCGGGATTGTGGCGTCGACGGCGTCGAGCACCTCCTGCCACGGCTCGCCGTCGATCGCCGGCAGCCGCGTGCGCAGCGCCGGCTGGCGTTCGACCATCGCCGCGAACGCGGCCTGCAGCGCGTCGCGGTCCAGCGCCCCGCGCAGGCGGTGCGCCGACGGCACGCTGTAGACAGTGCGGCCCGGATGCAGTTGTTCGAGGTACCACAGCCGCTGCTGCATCAGCGACAGCGGCGCGCGCACGCCGTCGGCGAGGATCGGCACGGTCGGCGGCGCGGCGGCGTCCTCGCCGTGCAGGTGCGCGGCGAGCGCGGCGACGGTCGGATGGTCGAACACCGCGCGCAGCGGCACGCTGCGGCCGAGCGTGCGGCCGAGCCGCACCGCGAGCTGTGCGGCCGAGAGCGAATGGCCGCCGAGGCGGAAGAAATCGCCCTGCGCCGGCACGTGCGGCAAACCGAGCGCCTCGCGGAACGCCGCCGCGACCTCGGTCGCATACGGCGCGTCGAGCGCAGCGCCGTCGTCGGCGTCGCCGGCCTCGACGGCGTCGGGCACGGCGTTCGACAGCGCCGGCAGCGCCTTGCGGTCGACCTTGCCGTTGGGCGTCATCGGCACCGTGTCCAGCGCCACCCACGCGCCGGGCAGCATGTACTCCGGCAGCGTCGCGCGCACGTGCGCGCGCAGCGCCTCGGGATCGAGCCCCGCGCCGGCGCGCGGCTTCACGTAGGCGGCCAGCACCGCGTCGCCGGCGCGCTCGGCCAGCACCACGACCGCCTGCGCCACGTCCGGATGCCGCGCGAGCACAGTCTCTATTTCGCCGGTCTCGATGCGATAGCCGCGCAGCTTGACCTGATGGTCCAGCCGGCCCAGGTGCTGCAGCATGCCGTCCGGCCGCCAGAGGCCGAGGTCGCCGGTGCGGTACATCGTCGCGCCCGGCGCATCCGGGTCGGCGACGAACTTCTCCGCCGTCAGTTCCGGCCGCGCGTGGTAGCCCAGGGTGACCCCGGCGCCGGCAATGACCAGTTCGCCGGCGACGCCGATCGGCACCGGCGCGCCCGCCGCATCGACGACGTGGACGCGGGTGTTCGCGATCGGCCGGCCGATCAGGATGTCGCCCTGCCCCGGCCGCACCTGCACGCAGGTCGACCACACCGTCGTCTCGGTCGGGCCGTACATGTTCCACAGCGCGCCCACCCGCGGCA
>JAEKKX010000014.1 GCA_019510125.1 Lysobacterales bacterium | reverse complement strand
AACCCGCAGGCAGCGTGCCGATGGTCAGACCGGTCGGGATCGTGTCGGTGATCGTGGAGACGGCGTTCGTCGCCGCCGTGCCCGTGTTCGACACCTGCAGCGTGTACGACGCCGGGACACCCACCGTGAAGCTCGCCGCCGAGGCGGTCTTGGTCAGCGTCAGCACCGGGGCATTGACCGGCGTCGGGCCGGCCGTGCTCGTGCAGTGCGCCGCCGCCGGGCAGGTGGTGTCGCCACCGCCCGTCACCGTCGCCGTGTTGGTCACGCTCGGCTGCGCCGCCGTCGTCGGGGTCACCGGGATCACGAAGCTCGCGCTGGCGGAAGTCGCCAGACCGCTCGGAATCGTGCAGGTCACCGTCTGGCCGGCGCTGGTGCAACCCGCCGGCAGCGTGCCGATCGTCAGACCGGTCGGGATCGTGTCGGTGATCGTCGACACGGCATTGGTCGACGCCGTACCGGTGTTGCTCACCTGCAGCGTGTAAGACGCCGGGACGCCGACGGTGAACGAGGCGGCGCTCGCCGTCTTCGTCAGCGTCAGCACCGGCGCATTGACCGGCGTCGGGCCGGCCGTGCTCGTGCAGTGCGCGGCCGCCGGACAGGTCGGATCACCACCGCCCGTCACCGTCGCCGTGTTGGTCACGCTCGGCTGTGCCGCCGTCGTCGGGGTCACCGGGATCACTAAGCTCGTGCTCGAACCCGCAGCCAGGCCGGCAGCGATCGTGCAGGTCACGGTCTGGCCGGCGCTGGTGCAGCCCGCCGGCAGCGTGCCGATCGTCAGACCGGTCGGGATCGTGTCGGTGATCGTCGAGACAGCATTGGTCGCCACCGTGCCGGTGTTCGACACCTGCAGCGTGTACGACGCCGGGACGCCGACGGTGAACGAAGCGGCAGATGCCGTCTTCGTCAGCGTCAGCACCGGGGCATTGACCGGCGTCGGACCGGCCGTGCTCGTGCAGTGGGCCGCCGCCGGGCAGGTCGGATCACCGCCGCCGGACACCGTCGCCGTGTTGGTCACGCTCGGCTGCGCCGCCGTCGTCGGGGTCACCGGGATCACGAACGAAGTGCTGCTGCCGGCCGCCAGGCCGGACGCGATGGCGCAGGTCACCGTCTGGCCGGCCGCGGTGCAGCCCGCAGGCAGCGTGCCGATGGTCAGACCCGTCGGGATCGTGTCGGTGATCGTGGAGACGGCGTTCGTCGCCGCCGTGCCGGTGTTCGACACTTGCAGCGTGTACGACGCCGGGACGCCGACGGTGAACGAAGCGGCAGATGCCGTCTTCGTCAGCGTCAGCACCGGGGCATTGACCGGCGTCGGGCCGGCCGTGCTCGTGCAGTGCGCCGCCGCCGGGCAGGTCGGATCACCGCCGCCGGACACCGTCGCCGTATTCGTCACGCTCGGCTGTGCCGCCGTCGTCGGCGTCACCGGGATCACGAACGAGGTGCTGCTGCCGGCCGCAAGGCCCGCAGCGATGGTGCAGGTCACCGTCTGGCCCGCCGCGGTGCAACCCGCCGGCAGCGTGCCGATCGTCAGACCGGTCGGGATCGTGTCGGTGATCGTCGACACGGCATTGGTCGCCGCCGTGCCTGTGTTCGACACCTGCAACGTGTAGCTCGCAGGCACGCCCACCGTGAACGAGGCGGCGGACGCCGTCTTCGTCAGCGTCAGCACCGGGGCATTGACCGGCGTCGGGCCGGCCGTGCTCGTGCAGTGCGCGGCCGCCGGGCAGGTCGGATCACCGCCGCCGGACACCGTCGCCGTATTCGTCACGCTCGGCTGTGCCGTCGTCGTCGGGGTCACCGGGATCACGAAGCTCGTGCTCGAACCCGCCGCCAGGCCGGACGCGATCGTGCAGGTCACGGTCTGGCCAGCGCTGGTGCAGCCCGCCGGCAGCGTGCCGATCGTCAGACCGGTCGGGATCGTGTCGGTGATGGTGCTCGTCGCCGTCGTCGCCGCCGTACCGGTGTTGCTCGCCTGCAGCGTGTACGACGCCGGGACACCGACGGTGAACGAAGCGGCAGATGCCGTCTTCGTCAGCGTCAGCACCGGGGCATTGACCGGCGTCGGGCCGGCCGTGCTCGTGCAGTGCGCCGCCGCCGGACAGGTCGGATCGCCGCCGCCGGACACCGTTGCCGTGTTGGTCACACTCGGCTGGGCCGCCGTGGTCGGCGTCACGGGGATCACGAACGAGGTGCTGCTGCCGGCCGCGAGGCCGGCAGCGATGGTGCAGGTCACCGTCTGGCCCGCCGCGGTGCAACCCGCAGGCAGCGTGCCGATGGTCAGACCGGTCGGGATCGTATCGGTGATGGTGCTCGTCGCCGTCGTCGCCGCCGTGCCGGTGTTCGACACCTGCAGCGTGTACGACGCCGGGACACCGACCGTGAAGCTCGCCGCCGAGGCGGTCTTGGTCAGCGTCAGCACCGGCGCATTGACCGGCGTCGGGCCGGCCGTGCTCGTGCAGTGGGCCGCCGCCGGACAGGTCGGATCACCGCCGCCGGTCACGGTGGCGGTGTTGGTCACGCTCGTACCGGCCGCCAGCGTCGGCGTCACCGGGATCACGAACGAAGTGCTGCTACCGGCCGCGAGGCCGGACGCGATCGTGCAGGTCACCGTCTGGCCGGCCGCGGTGCAACCCGCCGGCAGCGTACCGATGGTCAGACCCGTCGGGATCGTGTCGGTGATCGTCGACACGGCATTGGTCGCCGACGTGCCGGTGTTCGACACCTGCAGCGTGTAGCTCGCAGGCACGCCCACCGTGAAGCTCGCCGCCGACGCGGTCTTGGTCAGCGTCAGCACCGGGGCATTGACCGGCGTCGGACCGACCGTGCTGGTGCAGCGCGCCGCCGCAGGACACGTCGTGTCGCCGCCGCCGGAAACGCTCGCCGTGTTGGTCACGCTCGGCTGCGCCGCGGTCGTCGGCGTCACCGGGATCACGAAGCTCGTGCTCGAACCCGCAGCCAGGCCGGACGCGATCGTGCAGGTCACGGTCTGACCCGCCGCCGTGCAGCCGGCCGGCAGCGTGCCGATCGTCAGGCCCGTCGGGATCGTGTCGGTGATGGTGCTCGTCGCCGTCGTCGCCGCCGTGCCGGTGTTGCTCACCTGCAGCGTGTAGCTCGCAGGCACGCCGACCGTGAACGAGGCGGCGCTCGCCGTCTTCGTCATCGTCAACTGCGGACGATTGACCGTGGTGGTGACCGTACTGGTGTTGTTGCCGGCGCAGGTGACCGGCGAACCCGAGCAGTCGGGGTCGCTGACGCCGGTGGGCGGCAGCACGGTGGCGGTGTTGGAGATGCTGGCGGCGGCCGAACTGCCGACGTTGCAGGCAATGGTCAGCGTCGCGGTGCCGCCGCTGGGGATCGCAAGACCCGTCCACGTGCCGGTCCCGGTGGCGCCGGGGGCGATGCTGCCGACAGTGAAGGTGCCGCCGGAAGGCGTGTAGGTGCAACTGGCCAGACCGGCGGGGAGGCTTTCCTGGATGGAGAAGGTGTCGCTGGCAAGGATGGCGCTCGGACCGCCGTTGGTGACCGTGAGGGTGTAGGTCAGCGTCTGGCCGACGACCACCGGATTCGGCGTCGCTGTCTTGGAGAGCGCGAGGTTGGTGCTGCGCACGACGGTGTCGCTGTCGGTGGCGCTGTTGTTCGCGGTGTTGGGGTCGGTGACCGTGGCCGGCGGCGTGATCGACGCGGTGTTGACCGCGGTCTGCGACCAGGCGGCCGGACTCGCGACGAGTGCGGCGGCGAACAGGGCGAAGGCGGCGATCGAACGGCGCGCGATTTCGGCGATGCAAGTCGGTTTGGCCAGCACTGAAACTCCCCCTGGGTCGACCGCGATCCGGTCGCCCCGTTCACCCGTTGAAGCGACGCAATTCCCCGCGCGGCGCCATGTTGTCGATTGCCATGCAGACGGCCCGTCGAGCACGGGGCCCTTGAGGCGGATGAGGCGTTGCCTTGTGCTGGCCCGATGGACAGGCTGCCGCCGGCTTTCAACTGCGGTTCTGCTTTTCCGCCGTTGCCATGGCGCGGTAAACAAGATTCGTGCCAAATCCCGGAACTTCGTCACGAAACCGTGCAACCCGCTGATCCTTGGCAGGTTTTCATCTTGGCGAAAAGTCCACCATCGATGCCCTGGTGTCAGCGTATTTGGTCACATTTTGCACCATTTATGCCGACCACGTCCCGCTTCGACCCGCGCTTCCGTCCGCTGGCGTATGCCCGCCCGCACCGGAACGGCGAGGCCACGATCGCCCAAGCCCCTGTTCCTGCTAGAATTTTTGCATCCGGCTTCCCGGCCACTCCCACGCTTTCGCCATGCGCCGACCGTCCGCGGTCGCCGCCGAGGACGCTTCCCCTATGTCGCAGCCCTCCGCCCTTCGCCCGGCCGTTTCGCCGGCCGTCGACCACGCCTACACCTTGGACGACAAGTTCACCCGGACCGAGGGTCGCATCTACCTCTCGGGCGTCCAGGCGCTGGTCCGGCTGCCGCTGATGCAGCGGCTGCGCGACCAGGCCGCCGGCCTGGCCACCGCCGGCTTCATCAGCGGCTATCGCGGCAGCCCGCTGGGCGGCTTCGACCTGGAGCTGTGGAAGGCGAAGAAGCACCTAGCCGCCGCCGGCGTGAAGTTCACCCCCGGCCTCAACGAGGACCTCGGCGCGACCATGGTCTGGGGCACCCAGCAGACCAATCTGTTCCCGGGCGCCAAGGTCGATGGCGTGTTCGGCATGTGGTACGGCAAGGGTCCGGGCGTGGACCGCTGCGGCGACGTGTTCAAGCACGCCAACGCGGCGGGCACCTCGAAGTTCGGCGGCGTGCTGGCGCTGGCGGCCGACGACCACGCCTGCCGCAGTTCGACCCTGCCGCACGGCAGCGAGGGCGAGTTCCAGTCGGCGCTGATGCCCGTGCTGAACCCCGCCGGCGTGCAGGACATCCTCGACATGGGCCTGATCGGCTGGGCGATGTCGCGCTACACCGGCCGCTGGGTGGGCTTCAAGACGATCGCGGAAACGGTGGAATCCTCGGCGTCGGTGGACGTGAATCCGCTCGCGCTGCAGATCGTGACGCCGGACGACTTCGAGATCCCGCCGGGCGGCCTCAACATCCGCTGGCCGGATCCGCCGCTGGACCAGGAGATGCGCCTGCATCGCTACGCGGTGAAGGCCGCGCAGGCGTTCGCGCGCGCCAATCGCCTCGACCGCGTGGTGATCGATTCGCCGAACCCGCGACTGGGCATCGTCACCACCGGCAAAAGCTACCTCGACGTACTGCAGGCGCTGGAATACCTGGGCCTCGACGCGCGCGCCTGCGCGGACCTGGGCATCCGCGTGTACAAGGTCGGCATGACCTGGCCGCTGGAGCCGATGGGCATCCGCGCCTTCGCGCGCGGGCTGCGCGACATCGTGGTGGTCGAGGAGAAGCTCGGCTTCATCGAGAGCCAGATGAAGGAGCTGTTCTACAACTTCGAGGGCGACCGGCCCAGCATCGTCGGCAAGTTCGACGAGAGCGGCGCGTGGATCCTGCCCAGCACCGGCGAGCTGACGCCGGCGACGATCGCCGGCGTGATCGGACGGCGCATCCAGCGCTTCCACGCCAGCGAGCACATCGAGAACGTGATGCGCTGGATGGCCGAGAAGGAAGGCGAACTCGCGCTGCCGCGGGCCAGCTTCCCGCGCGTGCCGCACTACTGCAGCGGCTGCCCGCACAACACCTCGACCAAGGTGCCCGAGGGTTCGCGGGCGCTGGGCGGCATCGGTTGCCACTACATGGTCACGTGGATGGACCGCAGCACCGACACCTTCACCCACATGGGCGGGGAAGGCGTGACCTGGTGCGGCCAGGCCGCGTTCACCGACACCGAGCACGTGTTCCAGAACCTCGGCGACGGCACCTACTTCCACTCCGGTTCGCTGGCGATCCGCCAGTCGATCGCGGCCGGGGTCAACATCACCTACAAGATCCTCTACAACGACGCGGTGGCGATGACCGGCGGCCAGCCGGTGGACGGCACGCTGACCGTGCCCCAGATCGCGCAGCAGATGCGCGCCGAGGGCGTCTACACGATAGCAATCGTCAGCGACGACATCCTGAAGTGGACGCGCCAGCGCTACCTGTTCCCGAACGATGTCGAGTTCTACGATCGCCGGGAACTGGACGAGGTGCAGAAGAAGCTGCGCAAGACCAGGGGCGTCAGCGTCATGATCTACGACCAGACCTGCGCCACCGAAAAGCGCCGCCGCCGCAAGCGCGGCAAGCTGCCGGACCCGCAGAAGCGCGTCGCGATCAATTCGCTGGTCTGCGAAGGCTGCGGCGACTGCGGCGTGAAGAGCTTCTGCGTGTCGGTGCTGCCGAAGGAGACCGAATACGGTCGCAAGCGCGACATCGACCAGAGCAACTGCAACAAGGACTTCAGTTGCATCGAGGGCTTCTGCCCGAGCTTCGTCACCGTGCACGGCGGCACGCTGCGCAAGGGCAACAAAGTCAATGCGGCCGATCGCCTCGGCGACCTGCCGATGCCGACCTTCGCGAGCGCGCTCGACAAGCCCTGGAACATCCTGATCACCGGCGTCGGCGGCACCGGCGTGGTGACGATCGGCGCGCTGCTGGGCATGGCGGGCCATCTCGAAGGCAAGGGCGCGACGGTGCTCGACCAGACCGGCCTCGCGCAGAAGGGCGGCGCCGTGACCACGCACATCCGCCTGGCGCGCACGCCGGACGACATCCACGCCGTGCGCATCGCCGCCGGCGAGGCCGACCTCGTGCTCGGCTGCGACATGGTCGTGGTCAACGACTACTGGGCGCTGTCGAAGATCCGCGGCGACCGCTCCAACGTCGTGCTCAACAGCTACGAGGCGATGCCCGGCACGTTCACCACGCGTCCGGACATGCAGTTCCCGGCGGCCGACATCGTCGCCGCGGTGCGCACCGCGCTGGGCGGCAAGGAGCCCTCGCTGGTCGACGCCACCCAGCTCGCCACCGCGCTGATGGGCGACGCGATCGCGGCCAACCTCTTCATGCTCGGCTACGCCTGGCAGCAGGGACTTGTGCCGATCTCGTTCGACGCGCTGATGCGCGCGGTCGAACTCAACGGCGCCGCGGTGCAGATGAACAAGACCGCGTTCGCGTGGGGCCGGCTCGCCGCGATCGACCTGGCCGCGGTCGTCGAGGCCGCCGGCATCGTCAAGAACGCGCCGACCCCCGCCGAGGCGACGCCGCACGCCCTGCCGCTGCTGGCGCCGACGCCGTCGGAAGGCCACGAGTCCGGCCTCAACCCCCAGGCCGCGAACCTGCGCGACGCTCAGGAACTGCGCCACGTGCCGGCCAGCGGCGGCGGCGATGCGTTCGCGCCGCTCGACGACACCCGGCTGTCGCGCTCGCTCGACGAACTCATCGCCCGTCGCCTCGCCTTCCTCACCGACTACCAGGACGCGGCCTACGCCAGGCGCTACCAGGACCTCGTCGCCAAGGTGCGCGCCGCCGAGCAGGCGAAGGCGCCGGGCGCCACCGACCTGTCGGAAGCCGTCGCCCGCTACGCGTTCAAGCTGATGGCGTACAAGGACGAATACGAAGTCGCGCGGCTCTACACCAGCGGCGACTTCCAGCGCCGGCTGCAGCAGCAGTTCGAAGGCGACTACACCGTGCGCTTCCATCTCGCGCCGCCGCTGCTGGCGAAGAAGGACGCGCAGGGCCGCCTGATCAAGCGCGAGTACGGCCCGTGGATGCTCAAGGCCTTCGGCCTGCTGGCGAAGCTGCGCGGCCTGCGCGGAGGCACCTTCGACGTGTTCGGCTACACCGAGGAGCGGAAGATGGAACGGCAACTGATCGCCGACTACTTCGCGACCGTCGATGCGCTGCTGGCGAAGCTCGACACCGGCAACGCCGCCCTCGCCGCCGAGATCGCCTCGGTGCCGGAACACATCCGCGGCTTCGGCCACGTCAAGGAAGCGCACCTGCACAAGGCCAGGGCCCGCCTGGCGGACCTCATGGCGAAGTGGAACGCCGGACCGGCGGAGACGCGTGCGGCGGCGTGAGCCGCCGCGCCGCCTTCACTTCCGCCGCGCCCACCGCGCATAGCCGGCCTCGCGTTCGGCGTCACTGTAGAAGTGGCGCATGCACGGCGTGCAGGCGTCCGGGCCGCAGTAATGGCGATGATCGGGCCAATCCGGCCCTTTCTGGCCCATCTGCCGGAAGCGCTCCTCGACCCGTGCCGCAGCGCTCAGCGCCGGGCGAAGCGGTCCAGCGCCTTCTCCGCCTGGCCGCGCTCGTGATCGTCCAGGGTCCGCGCGACCGCGCGGTAGTCGTCGATAAGCCGCGGATCGGCAGGCATTACCGCGGCCAATGCGCCGAGCACCTGCCCGCGTTCGTAGTCCGAGCCGATCCCGCTCGCGCTGTGCAGGATCGCACGGCTGCGGGCGAGGTCCGGCGCCGACGCGTCGACGAACGCCAGCAGCGCCTCGCGCTTCTCATAGTCGGAGCCGATCGCGTCGATCACCTGGAAGACCGCCGCATCGGGCAGCGCCACGCCGCTGGCCGTCGCGGCCTGCAGCGCGGATCGGCGATCGTAGTCGCTGCCGATCCCGCGCATCGCTTCCAGCGCCAGCGCGACCGCCTGCGGACGCGGCGTGCCGCGCGTCATCGCCGCCTGCAGCGTGCGCTGGCGATCGTAATCGCTGCCGATGCCCTGCAACGCCCGCGACCAGGCCGCGGCCACGGGTCCGTCGAACGGCAGCTTGGCGGTCGCGGCGATCAGCCATTCGGCACGATCGTAATCCGACCCCATGTCCGCCGCGATCGACAGCAGCGACACCTGCTGGTCCGGAGTCAGCCCCGGGCGCGCGAGCGCGGCGTCCAGCGCACGATGCTTGTCGTAGTCCGAACCGATCGCGCGCAGCAGCGCCAGCGCCTGTGCGATCTGGGTCGCGTCGGGATCGGCCTGGGCGAAGAATCGCGCGAGGTATTCGGCGCGCACGCCATCGGCGTCGATCTTCGCGATCTCCGCCAGCAGCCGCGGCACGCCGCCCGCCGACAGCAGGCGCGCGGCGCGCGCTTCCGCGTCGAAGCCGCTGAGCCGATAGATCTCGGGGATGCGTTCCGCGAGCCAGGCCTGTGCGGCCGCGTCGAACGGCTTCGCGACGCCGTCGATGGTGTAGCTGCGCGCTGCGCCTCCCGCGGCGCCGGTCATCCGCAGTCGCCGAGCCTCGCCGGCATGGCGACGGGCGATATCGAGCATCGCGCCGTCGCCGAGCCTGGCCACCGCGCGTTCGTCGTCGGTGAAGGCGACATCGCCGTCGATGGTCACGGTCAGCGTATCGCCCGGCGTCGGCATGTCGCCGCCGACGCGATAGGTGTTGCCGCCGTTGTGCAGCGTGATCGACAGCGGATGCGGGTCGAGCAGGTCGGCGAGCCGACCGGGACGGGCGATCACGATCACCCCGGGCAGCGCGACCAGCACCAGCGCCACGGCCGCGATGACCAGCCAGCGACGACGCGGGGTCAGCGCGGAGGCACTGTCGTCGCGGCGTTCGAGCAGGGCGCGCACACGCTCGACGATGCCGCCGTGATGCTCGGCCATCGCCAGCGCGAGACCGGCGGCGGGCAGTGCGCGCGCCCGCGGCGGCGCGGTGCGGGCGAGGCATTCGGCGAGGCATTCGGCCAGCGCCCGCGCGCCGCCGCGGCCGGCCGCCGTGCGATCGCACAGCGTTTCGGCCAGGGTCTCGAGTCGACGCCGGGCGAGCCAGGCCAGCGGATGGAAGAACAGCGGCGCCAGCGCCAGGCGCTGCAGCAGGCGCCAGCGCGGGTCCTGCCGCTGCAAATGCGCCAGCTCATGCGCAAGCATCGCGCGCTGCTGCGCAGCGTCGAGACCCTCGGCCCAGCGCGGCAGCAGGATGGCGCCGGGCAGCGCCACGGGGCTGTCGAACAGCGGCAGCAGGCGGAGTTCGGGCGTGGGCAGGCGCAGCTCGACCGCGAGATCGCGCAGCGTCGCCTGCAGCGCCGGCGAGGCCACGAGGCCATCGCGCAGCGCCCGCTGGCGCAGGCGTTGCAGCGCGCGCCATTGCCGCAGCAGGCGCAGCGCGAACCAGGCGGTGCCGAGCGCCCACGCGAGCAGCGCCAACATGATCGCATCGGACGCCAGCGGCAGCGCGATCACCGCCGGGCTCCGCAGCGGGGGCGCGTCGTTCGCCATCGCCGCGTGCGCGGTCGGCATCGCGTTCGCGGCCTCGAGCGCCATCGCGGGCGCTGCGCGCGCCGGGCCGGCAGGCGCGGAGGCCACGGCGGGCGCGTCTGCGGGCGCGATGACGGGAATGGCCGCGGGGACGGTCGCAATGCGGGCTTCGCTCGGCGCGTCGACCGTCGACATCGGCAGCGCCTGCAGTCCGGCGGACACGAACGCGCCGAACAGCGCCAGCCGCCATGCGAATTCGGCCCAGGCCGGATGCTTCAGCGCACCGGCCCGCTCCAGTGCCCACACGAACCCGAGCAGCAGCGTCGCGTGCAGCGCGAAGGCCATGAGCAGGCCGGCCATCACCGGCAGCGTGGGCGCATGGGTGGCGACTGCGGCGACAAGGGAGGCGATCGTGCTGTCCATCAGGGCGTCCCTCGCTTGTCCGCGTCGGCATTGGCATCGGCGAGCAGCGCGCGCACCTGTTCGAGATCGCCCGGCGCGACCTCGCGTTCGCTGACCAGATGCGCCAGCAGCGCCTTCGAGTCGCCGCGGAACACCTGCGAGATCAGGCTGGAAACCATGCTCCGCCTGACCTGGGCCTCGGTCACGCACGCCCGGTAGACCAGCAGCCGGCTCTCGCGCCGGGATTCCACCACGCCGCGCTTCTCCAGGCGGGTGAGCAGCGTCGCCACGGTGGTGTGGGCCAGGCCGCGCTCGGCGAGCGCCGCGGTCGCGTCGGCCACGTTCAGCTCCCCGGCCCGCCACAGCACCCGCATGAGGTCGAGCTGCAGGTCGCTCAGGACGATGTCTTCGGCCATGGCCGCGCTCCTCTACACATGTAGTACTACATTTGTAGAACTGAACCATTCGACTGTCAAGCACCGTGTCCGCCGTTCATCGGCCAGGCGTCCAGGAGACGGCATCGCGGGCATGCCGTCGCGGGCATGCGGTTATGGGCATGCGGTCGCGGGGATGCCCTCGCGGCATCGCAAGCGGCACACCTGGGCGCGGGGGATCGCACCGTGAACGCCGGCGCACGAGCCGATCGCGCGGCCGCGGCGCTTTACGAATTCGTACGTTCGGCATGCATACTGCGTGCATTGCCCGTGGCAAGGAAACGCCATGTCGCCGTCGCTTCCGCTGCTCGCCCTGCTCACGGTCGCCGCCTGCGCGCCGGTCGCGCCGCATGACGCGCCCCCGCCGGACCCGTCGGCCGGTGCCGCCGCCGAGCCGCAGATCCGGGTCGGCCCCGGCCTGGACGGCGCGGCCTGCGACGCCAGCCGCGCCCAGGACTTCGTCGGCCGCAAGGCGGACGCCGATACGCAACAGGCCGCGATGGCCGCCAGCGGCGCGAAGGTGGTGCGCGTGCTTCGGCCCGGCATGATGGTGACGATGGAATACCGCGGCGATCGCCTGAACCTGCGCATCGACGGAGCGGGCAAGATCCTGTCCGTCACCTGCGGCTGACGCGCGCGCCGCCGCGATGCGGGTCGCGTGGGTGCGGATTGCGTGGATACGGGTCGCCATTGCTGCAGGGTCGCGATCGATGCGGACCGTTATTGATACGGATCAGCGTGCGCCGCGGCGCACGGGTCCATCGTGGACGACGACGGCAACGGGAGACGGTCGATGACGACGCGCGCGGGTTCCGGCTGGACGCTCTGGGCGGCACTCGCCGCGCTGGCGATCGTGGCGTGGTTCACGCTGCGCGACCCGCCCCCGCAGGCGCAGGCGCCGCCGCCCGTCGCGCAGGCGCCCGCCACCGCACCGGCGCGCGCCGAGGACAATCCGCTGGCTGTGCCGCCGCCGCTGCCGGCACGCGGCATGCATGGCGACGCCCGTTATCCCGATTTCCTCCCGCCGGAAGCGATCGACACGCTGCGCCTGATCGCGCACGACGGCCCCTACCCGCATCGCCAGGACGACGGCGTGTTCGGCAATCGCGAACGCCGTCTGCCGCCGCAGCCGCGCGGCTACTACCGCGAATACACGGTCGAGACGCCGGGATCGCGCGATCGCGGCGCGCGCCGGATCATCGCCGGCGGTCGGCCGCCAAGCGAATTCTTCTACACCGACGACCATTACCGGAGTTTCCGCCGCTTCACCCTCGACGGCACGGAGGACGCGCGATGAACACCATGGAGCTGCATGCGCTGCTCGGCGATCCCGAGCGCGCCGGCGCGTACTTCGTCGATGCGCGCGATCGCGAGGCGCTGGTCGAGGCCGGCCGCGCACTGCGGTTCTCGGTGCATGCGCTGGACCTGCGGACCTGCACCGACACCGATGCGGTGCTGCGCGAGATCGCCGAAGCGCTGGCGTTCCCCGACTGGTTCGGCGGCAATCTCGATGCGCTGGCCGACTGCCTCAACGACCTGTCGTGGCTGTCGGCGCCCGGCTATCTGCTGGTGCTCGAACACATCGGCCCGTGGCGCGAACAGGCCGCGGACGACGTCGAGGCGGTGATCGAGATCCTGCAGGACGCCGCCGCGCGCTGGGCCGACGACGACGTGCCGTTCTGGGCGATGCTGCCGCTGCCGAGCCACGAACTCGCCGCGGTGGAAGGCGCGGACGAGGCTTGAACATCGCGCCGCGCGCGACGCTGCGCCGCGACATCGACACGGCCCTCGCCCGAGCGGATTTTTTTGCGACGCAACATCCTGCGCGGCCCTTCCGGCGCCGCGTTCGATGTCGTCCGTGATCCGCAGACCATCCGGCTTGACAAGGGCGAGGGTTTGAGAGGATGTTCTTCCTGCCTTCGATGGAAGGCCCCCCACTGAAGGTCGCTCGCCGACCCGACAAGCAACGCACGACCCGGGCCATCGGACAGGCCGCAGACACCGGCGTCGCCGGTCGGGGAACCAGCGCTTCCGACGTTCACGCACGTTGAAGGGGAATTCCAACATGTCCACGAGTCCGATGGGACAGCACCGCCTTGGTCGTCACTGGGGCTGGGTGCTGGCGTACGGCATCTTCCTGATCGTGGTCGGCATCTTCGCCATGCTGCACCCGCTGGCGACCGGGCTGGCCATGGGCGTCCTGCTCGGGGTGAGCTTCCTGTTCAGCGGGGTCGGCTCGCTGATCGCCGCGTTCAAGGATGCGGGCTGGCAAAGCCGGGCCGTGGACATCCTGTTCGGCCTCCTGAGCCTGCTGGCCGCCGGCGTCTGCATCGTCAATCCGTTCAGTGGCGCGGTCGCCATCGTCTGGATCATCGGCATCATGTTCCTGATCATGGGCGGCTTCGAACTCGCCGCCGGTTTCAGGGCGAGCAGCGACAGGGGCTGGCTGATCCTGCTCGGCGTGATCGACGTGCTGCTGGGCGCCTGGGCCGCCTTCTTCATGCCGGCCGATACCGCGCTCGTCGCCCTCGCGACGCTGGTCGGATTCGCGTTCCTGTTCCGGGGCGTGCTGCTGTCCGCGCTCGCGTTCAAATTGCGCGGCCTGTCCAGCGCCTGAGCCCTCTCGACCCCACCGTTCCGATACAGCGCCCGCGCCACGGTTGCTCCGTGGCGCGGTTTCCCAATGGTTTGGATCCGGAGCAGACAGATGAAAGCAGACGATGCGCACAAGGTTCAGCAGGGCTCGGTGGAAGGCGATCCGTCGATCAGCGTGGTCGTCGTCGAGGATGGACCCTATCTCGTCCGCGGTGCGCCGCCGCTGCACGTCCAGACGATCGTCCGCAACGAACACGGACAGTCCTGGACCTATCGCCAGGGGCAGGCGTTCGCGGTCCAGGACAAGACCGCGCTGTGCCGATGCGGTCATTCGCGCAACAAGCCCTACTGCGACGGCACCCACGCCAAAGTGCGCGTCGATCTTGCCGAAACCGCGACCTTCGAGCCGATGCTGGAAGAGGCGGAGGCGATCGACGGGCCGCGCTACCGCTTGACCGACAACGAGCGCTACTGCGCCTTCGCGCGATTCTGCGACAACGGCGAAAGGATCTGGAACGAGGTCCAGATCCCGGGCGAACAACACGGCGAACTGGCCGCCTACATGGCGCACCAGTGTCCGGCGGGCCGATTGCTGGTCTGGGATCGCGAGACCGGCGAGCCGGTGGAGACACCGCTCGCGGTCAGTCTGTCGCTGATCGAGGACCCCGGGATCGGCGCAAGCGGCCCGCTGGTGCTGCGCGGCGGCATCCGGGTGCAGAGCGCCAGCGGCGAGAGCTACGAGATCCGCAACCGCCAGGCCCTGTGCCGTTGCGGCGCCTCATCGAACAAGCCGTTCTGCGACGGCAGCCATGCCTCGATGAAATTCCACGACGGGCTCGAGGCGTAGGCCGGGCGCTTCTGCCCGGCGCTGCGGCGCGCGCCGTCACCCGCCCGCGGTTTCGGACGCCGCCGCGGGCACGCCCGGGAGCGCGGCGGCCGCCGGGCTCGGTCGCGCGTAGCGCCAGGCCACCAGCCACGCGCAGGCCAGCAGGATCGCCGCGAGCAGGAAGGCGATCCCGGGGAAATGCGCCGGCGACTTCGGGCCGATGAAGAAGCCGAACGAGCCGGCGAACAGTCCCGGCGCGAAGATGCCGGCCAGCGACACCAGCCCGGTCAGCGCGCCGTTGACCCGGCCCTGCACTTCGGGCCCGACCTCGCGCGAGATCAGCGCCATCGTCGCCGGCCCCGCGATCGCCCACAGCCCGCTGATCGGCAGGCCGGCGAGGAACATCCCGCCGGTGCCGGCGAAGCTGTAGACGAGGAAACCGATCACGCCGCAGGCCAGGCCGAGCAGGATCGCGCGGCGTTCGCCCAGCGCCTTGACCAGCCGGCCGACCAGCATCACGTTGACGATCACGCTGATCACGCCGACCACCGCGAGGACGCGAGCGGCCGCCCGGCCGTCCCAGCCGTAGCGCACGTCGGCGAACAGCACGAACGTGCTCGGATACACGTAATGCGCGAAGTTGGCGATGAACACCACCGCGACCAGGCCCCAGATCGCCGGATATTCACCAAGCAGCTTGATGCCTCCCATCGGCTTGGCGTGAGACCAGTCGAAGCTCGCGGTGCGCTTCTCCGACGGCAGCGACTCCGGCAGTACGAACAGGCCGTACAGGAAATTCGTCAGCGCCAGCGCCGCCGAGAACCAGAACGGTGCGCGCAAGCCGAAGTGCAGCAGTTCGCCGCCAACCAGCGGGCCGACGATGAAGCCCAGCCCGAACGCCGCGCCGATCATGCCGTAGCCCTTGGCGCGCTCCTCGGGCGCGGTGACGTCGGCGATGTAGGCGTTGGCGGTGCTGAAGCTGGCCGAGGTGATCGCCGAGATCACCCGGCCGACGAACAGCCAGGCCAGCGACGGCGCCAGCGCCATGAACACGAAGTCGATGCCCAGGCCGAGGCAGGACAGCAGGATCACCGGCCGCCGGCCGAAGCGGTCGGACAGCGCCCCCTGGATCGGCGAACTGAAGAACTGGATCGCCGCGAACGTCACGCTGAACGCCCCGACCCAGTACGCCGCATGCAACTTGTCGCCGCCGACGAACCGTTCCACCAGATGCGGCAGCACCGGGATGATCGAGCCGAACGCCAGCACGTCGATCAGCACGGTCACGAAGATGAAGACCAGCGCGGCGCGGCGCCGGCCGGGGGCGGGGGTGAGGTTCACGACGGACCGGGGAGGCGGAAGCGGGACGCGCAGTCTACCCGGCGGCGGGGACCGCGCGGACTGGACCGGGCCTTCGACGAAAGACGCGGCCAGCCCCGTTGCCGCAGTGCACCAATTGTGCTTTAGTCGGGTCATCCCGCAATGGACGCCCCGTGGACCCGACCGGCCCGCGAGGGCGTCCACGCCTCCCGATTCCCCGTGAATCCCCCTGCGTCCCCTTCCCGGAGTCTGTCCGATGGAAAGCGACCAACGCGGCCCGGCCGCCCTCCACGACCCGCGCGACGAGCGCGATGCCTGCGGTTTCGGGCTGATCGCGCAGCTCGACGACCGGCCCGGCCCCGCGCTCGTGCGCAGCGCGCTCGAAGCGCTGGCGCGCATGACCCACCGCGGCGGGGTCGCCGCCGACGGCCTCACCGGCGACGGCTGCGGCCTGCTGCTGAAGACGCCCGACGCCTTCCTCCGCGCGATCGCGGCCGAATCGGGCATCGTCCTCGGCCAGCGCTACGCCTCGGGAATCGTATTCATGCCGCACGACGCGGACGCCATCGCCCGCGTCCGCGCCGCCTTCGCCCGCGCCTTCCGCAACGTGGGCCTGGCGGTGTCGGGCTGGCGCAAGGTGCCGGTCGACGCCTCGGTCTGCGGCGCGCTCGCCCGCGCCAACCTGCCGGCGATCGAACAGCTCTTCGTGGTGCCGGTGCTGGACGTCGAGGGCGCGCGCATGTCCGCGACCGAATTCCAGCGCGCGCTGTACCTCGCCCGCCGCCGCGCCGAGCAGGCGCTGCGCGACCTGCCCGAACTGCACGTGATCAGCCTCTCGGCCAGCAGCATCGGCTACAAGGGCATGGTGCTGCCCGAGTCGCTGCCGAAGTTCTACCTGGACCTGCAGCGTCCCGACCTGGCGAGCAGCGCGGTGGTCTTCCACCAGCGTTTCTCGACCAACACCAGCCCGCGCTGGCCGCTGGCGCAGCCGTTCCGGCTGCTCGCGCACAACGGCGAAATCAACACCATCGCCGGCAACCGGCTGTGGGCGCGCGCGCGTTCGCACGTGTGGCACGCGGACGGCTTCGATCCCGCCGAGTTCGACCCGCCGATCGAGACCCGCGGCTCGGACTCGCAGAGCCTGGACTCGATGCTCGAACTGCTGCAGGCCGGCGGCATGGACCTGCTCAAGGCGCTGCGCATCCTGATCCCGCCGGCGACCCAGTCGCTGGAATACCGCGACGCCGACCTGCTCGCGTTCTACGAGTACTACGCGCTCAACAGCGAGCCGTGGGACGGCCCGGCCGGCATCGTCGCCTTCGACGGCCGCTACGCCGCCTGCACGGTCGACCGCAACGGCCTGCGCCCGGCGCGCTGGCAACTGGACGACGACCGCACCTTCATGGTCGCCTCCGAAGCCGGCGTCTGGGACGTCGAGGACGCCCGCATCCGCGCCAAGGGCAAGCTCGGCCCCGGCCAGATGATCGCCGCGGACCTGGAGACCGGCCGCCTGCTCGACTCCGATGCGATCGACGCGATCAACCGCGCCCGCGCCCCGTACAAGCAGTGGCTCAAGCAGGGCATGACCTACCTCCACACCGAGCTGGTCGATCCCAACCTCACCTCGGTGCCGTTCGACGCAGGCACATTGTCCGGTTTTCAAAAACTCTTCCAGCTCACCCGCGAGGAGCGCGAGCAGATCCTGCGCCCGCTGGCGGAAACCGAGCAGGAAGCCGTCGGCTCGATGGGCGACGACGTGCCGATGGCCGCACTCTCCGCGCAGGTGCGACCGCTGTACGACCGCTTCCGCCAGGCTTTCGCGCAGGTGACCAACCCGCCGATCGACTCGCTGCGCGAGGACTGCGTGATGTCGCTGGGCACGCAGATCGGCCGCGAGGGCAACCTGTTCGCCGACGGGCCGGAGCAGGTCGCGCACGTCATGCTGAACTCGCCGGTGCTGTCGCAGCGCAAGCAGCGGCAGTTGCTGACGATGGCGCCCTACGCCGAATCGCACCGCTACCTCGACCTCAACTACACGCCCGCCGAAGGCCTGCGCGCCGCGCTCGAGCGCCTGTGCGCCGAAGCCGAGGCCGCCGCCCGCGACGGCATCCTGCTGCTGATCCTCAGCGATCGCCGCCCGCGTCGCGACCACCTGCTGGTCCACGCGCTGCTGGCCACCGGCGCGGTCCACCAGCACCTGGTGCGCACCGGCCTGCGCTGCGACAGCAACCTCATCGTCGAGACCGGCACCGCGCGCGATCCGCACCACTTCGCCTGCCTGATCGGCTTCGGCGCCACCGCGGTCTATCCCTACCTCGCCTACCAGACGCTGCACGACCTCGGCGAGCGCGGCATCCTCAAGACCAAGCACGGCGAGGCCACCCAGATCGGCCGCAGCTACCGGCGCGGCATCAAGAAGGGCCTGCTGAAGATCATCTCGAAGATGGGCATCAGCACCATCGGCAGCTATCGCGGCGCGCAGTTGTTCGAGATCGTCGGCCTCGCCCCGGAAGTCGTCGAACTGTGCTTCACCGGCGCGCCCTCGCGCATCGGCGGCGCCACGTTCGCGCAGTTGCAGGCCGAGACCGCGGAAGTCGCCGCGCGCGCCTGGGACAACAACGCGCTGCCGGAGATCGGCGGCCTGCTGCAGTTCACGCCGACCGGCGAATACCACCAGTACAACCCCGATGTGGTCACGACCCTGCAGCGGGCGGTGCGCAGCGGCCGGCGCGAGGACTGGAACGCCTATGCCGACGCGGTGAATTCGCGACCGCCGGCGGCGCTGCGCGACCTGCTCGCACTCGACACGGCGAAAACGACGCCCATCCCGCTCGACGAGGTCGAACCGGTCGACCGCATCGTCAAGCGCTTCGACACCGCGGCGATGAGCCTCGGCGCGCTGTCGCCCGAAGCGCACGAGGCGCTGGCGATCGCGATGAACCGCCTCGGCGGCCGCAGCAATTCCGGCGAGGGCGGCGAGGATCCGCTGCGCTACGGCACCGACAAGGTCTCGAAGATCAAGCAGGTCGCCTCGGGACGCTTCGGCGTCACGCCCGAATACCTGGTCAACGCCGAGGTGCTGCAGATCAAGGTCGCACAGGGCGCCAAGCCCGGCGAAGGCGGCCAGTTGCCCGGCCACAAAGTCAACGCGCTGATCGCGCGGCTGCGCTACGCGCGCCCGGGCATCGGCCTGATCTCGCCGCCGCCGCACCACGACATCTACTCGATCGAGGACCTGGCACAGCTCATCTACGACCTGCGCCAGGTCAATCCCGAGGCGCTGATCTCGGTGAAGCTGGTCGCCCATGCCGGCGTGGGCACGATTGCCTCCGGCGTCGCGAAGGCAGGCGCCGACCTGGTGACCATCTCCGGCCACGACGGCGGCACCGGCGCCAGCCCGATCTCTTCGATCCGCTATGCCGGCACGCCGTGGGAACTCGGCCTGTCCGAGGCGCGGCAGTCGCTGATCGCCAACGGCCTGCGCGAGCGCGTGATCGTGCAGGCCGACGGCGGCATGAAGACCGGCCTCGACGTGATCAAGGCCGCGCTGCTCGGCGCCGAGTCGTTCGGCTTCGGCACCGCGCCGATGATCGCGCTGGGCTGCAAGTACCTGCGCATCTGCCACCTCAACAACTGCGCCACCGGCGTGGCCACGCAGGACGATCGCCTGCGCGAGGACCACTTCACCGGCCTGCCCGAGCGCGTCGAGCATTTCTTCCGCGGTCTCGCCGAGGAAGTGCGCGGCTACCTCGCACAGCTCGGCGCGCGCACGCTGGACGAGATCGTCGGCCGCACCGACCTGCTGCGCCAGACCGCGGGCACCCTGCCGGTGCATCGCCTGCTCGATCTTTCGCCGCTGCTGTCCACCGACGGCCTCGCCGGCCCCGCACGCTGCGGCGTGCGCGCGCCGCAGCCGGCGCCGACCGGCCTCGCGGCGACGCTGGACGCCGACCTTGCCGACGCCATCGCGCACAACCGCGGCGGCGCGCATCGCTACGCCATCCGCAACACCGACCGCAGCATCGGCGCGCGCCTGTCCGGCCGCATCGCCCGCCTGCACGGCAACCACGGCATGCGCGAAGCGCCGATCGATCTGCATTTCGACGGCACCGCCGGCCAGAGCTTCGGCGCGTTCCTCGCCGGCGGCCTGCACCTGGCGCTCGAGGGCGAAGCCAACGACTACGTCGGCAAGGGCATGGCCGACGGCCGCATCGTCATCCGCCCGCCGCAGGGCGCACGCTATGTCGCCAGCGAATCGCCGATCCTCGGCAACACCTGCCTGTACGGCGCCACCGGCGGCGAACTCTACGCCGCGGGCCGCGCCGGCGAGCGCTTCGGCGTGCGCAACTCCGGCGCGCTGGCGATCGTCGAAGGCGCGGGCGACCACTGCTGCGAGTACATGACTGGCGGCATCGTGACCGTGCTCGGCCGCACCGGCCTGAACTTCGGCGCAGGCTTCACCGGCGGCATGGCCTACGTCCTCGACATCGACCGCGACTTCGTCGATCGCTACAACCACGAACTGATCGACATCCTGCGCATCAACCACGAAGGCTTCGAGAACCATCGCTCGCACCTGCTCGACCTGCTGGAGCGGCATCGCCAGTTCACCGGCAGCGCGCTCGCGCAGCGGCTGATCGACAACTTCCGCGACTATCTCGGCAAGTTCTGGCTGGTGAAGCCGAAGGCGGTGAGCATCGAGTCGCTGGGCGAGACGCTGCGGAGGGCCGCATGAATATTTCGCGCTTCGCACGAACTGTTCATCCCGAGATTCGCTTTGCGAATCTCGGGCCCCGCTTCGCACTTCCGATCCCCGCGCCTTCGGCGCGCCCCCTTGCCAAGGGGGCTTGGCACCAGACGGCACACCGCAATGCCGCAGGAGCATCGGCATGAGCAAGAAGACGCCGCAGGCCTTCCTGCAATCGCAGCGGCAGATGCCTGACCGTGTGCCGGTCGAGGCGCGCCGCGACGGCGACTGGCACGAGCTGTACGGCCGCTTCGGCGAGACCGAGGCGAAGACCCAGGCGTCGCGCTGCCTCGACTGCGGCAACCCGTACTGCAGTTGGGGCTGCCCGCTGCACAACTTCATCCCGCAGTGGCTGGAGCTCGCGCGCGAAGGCCGCGTGCACGAAGCCGCCGCGCTGTGCCACGAGACCAACCCGCTGCCGGAGATCTGCGGCCGTGTCTGCCCGCAGGATCGACTCTGCGAGGGGAGTTGCACGCTCAACGACGGCTTCGGCGCGGTCACCATCGGCGCGGTCGAGAAGTACATCGTCGACAAGGCGCTGTCCGAAGGCTGGACGCCCGATCTCTCCCACGCGCCGGCCACCGGCAAGCGCGTCGCCGTCGTCGGCGCCGGCCCCGCGGGCCTCGCCTGCGCGGACCGGCTCGCACGCGCGGGCGTGCAGGCCGTGGTGTTCGACCGTTACGAACAGATCGGCGGCCTGCTCCAGTTCGGCATCCCCAGCTTCAAGCTGGAGAAGACCGTGATCGCCGAACGCCGTCGCGTGCTCGAAGGCATGGGCGTCCAATTCCGGCTTGGCGTCGAGATCGGCCGCGACGTGTCGCTGGACGCGCTGCTCGCCGAGTTCGACGCGGTGTTCCTCGGCCTCGGCAGCTATCGCTACACCGATGGCCACCTGCCCGGCCAGGACCTGCGCCACGTGCTGCCGGCGCTGCCGTTCCTGGTGCAGAACGGTCGTATCGTGGTCGGCGAAAATGATGCCGTCGGCCGGCCGATCGCCGGCTGGGAAGATCGCGTCGAACTGCCCGACCTGCGCGGCAAGCGCGTGGTCGTGCTCGGCGGCGGCGACACCGGCATGGACTGCGTGCGCAGCGCCGTGCGCCTGGGCGCGGCCGAAGTGAGCTGCGTCTATCGCCGCGACGAGGCCAGCATGCCCGGCTCCGCGCGCGAAGTCGCGAACGCGCGCGAGGAAGGCGTGCGCTTCCTGTTCCAGCGCGCGCCGCTGGCGCTGCTCGACGACGGCGCCGGCAACGTTCGCGCCGTGCGCGTCGCCGAGACCCGCCTCGGCGACCCCGACGCCCGCGGCCGCCGTCGTCCCGAGCAGGTGCCCGGCAGCGAGATCGACCTCGACGCCGACATCGTCCTGATCGCCTTCGGCTTCCAGCCCGACCCGCCGGCGTGGCTTACCGCCCACGGCGTCAGCCTGCACGACGATGGCCGGATCAGGATCACGCCCGCACCGCCGCCGCACCACCCGGCGCGCTTCGATCCAGACAATCCCGTGTACCCGTACCAGACCGCCAACCCCAGACTCTTCGCCGGCGGCGACGGCGTCCGCGGCGCCGACCTCGTCGTCACCGCCGTGCAGGAAGGCCGCGACGCGGCGGGCAGCATCGTGCGGTATTTCCAGGCGGAAAGCGTTTCTTCCTGACGCACTGTTTGACGGGAAAGATTACGGGCGCCCGAGTCTTCTCGCGGCATTTCCTTAGCCGAACGCATCCCCCGTCAGCGACCAGCGCCGTGCCACCATTCGCGGCCGTCAAGAACGCGCCACAGCGCAAGTGCTTCACTCGATGCTGCACGCGAACCGGTAACAACGAAACCCCGCAGTGCGGGGCTTCGGGAGAGAAACGAAACAGCGAATGCTTCCGTCGCTCGCATGCGGCGCACCAAGGTGCGCCCTATGTGCGGGTTATGGCCTTCACCGACAGGGGAGGTTGCGTCGCGACTTCCACTTGTAGTACGTCGGAATGCTGATCCCGTGCTTGCGGATCACGCCCTTCACTGGGATACCGGCATCCGCTTCCTTGAGAAGCTCGACGACCTGTGACTCCGTGAATCGACTCTTGCGCATGTGAACCTCCGTCAGGTCTATCCTGCCAGATGTTCTCCTCTCGAAATGTCTCAGATCAGGGGAAGGCTGCGCGCCGGCAACCGTCTCTGCCGGAGCACGAATGTCGGGCAATTACTAGACTTGTACAACTCCAACTTGTATAGGCGATTACACATTTTTAGCCGAAGGCGGGCGACAGAAATCCGCCCCTTCTCCATCGAAGCACAATTCCTGATGATGTTTTTCACTACATTAAATTTATATCCCGCTGCTTGCCTTTTTTCCAAGCAGTAAAAACAAAATGGGGCCAATAATTATTCGAACACTGTCTACCAGAAGAGCCCTGCCATATTGTCCCGTTTTTTTGCACACTGATGAATAACCAAAAAAACCATGAAATCTGCCATGCAACGCGGCTTTCAAATAATGTTTTTTTGCAAGCCCCAAATCTTGCTCCGGCTGATTTTCATAGCACATGCCAAAAGCAATATCCAACTCAGGGACGTAGCTCAATTTCTCCGCCTCTTTGAGGTAATGCAGAGCAGATGCGAACGAATCCGCCCCCTTTTTCATCGAGGCCCTAGCCATGAATACATATGTCATCGCATTTGGCTGCAGATATACGGCCTGCCTGTAATAGCCAACAGCCTTTTCAAGGTCTTGATCAACCCCGTCGCCACCGATCTCATAAGCTATTCCTTTCAGCATATACCCTGAAGGACGGACTGATTCGTCTTCAGAATCGATAAGGATTTCGCACAGATTTAGCAACTCCGCGATTCTTTCCTCGGCTATCGCCTTTTCCGCCAAATTAAGAATTTCTGTGTATTTCATTTTGGCTTAGGAGTTATGTTAATCGTGCGGCGAAGACCGCCACGCCTCGAAGTTTCCGAAATTTCACGAGAGGTTTTGATATGTTCAACCCACCTGCTTGGCCCTCTCTCTAAGACACACACGCCAAGCAAAACGCATACATTAAACACCGTATCTCTAACCTCTGGTGACTTACAGACGTTTGCTGTCATATTCCATGCCGCCGACGTCGCAGCAGGCGCGCCAGTTACTGCTCCGCTGATCACCATCGGGCCAACCGTTCCAACCGTAGCACCAGTTGTGGCAACGCTCCAAACAGTATTCATCTCCTTTGCAACCTGATCCGGTATCCGATGCGGCGACCTTGTGTTCAGATTCCTCGAATACGGAAAGAATTGAAGACCATCAGAGTCCGCATTTATCAATGCATTTGTGTCCGCATATGCGTATGTACTTAGCCCCCCATCCAATCCAATCGGATCACTCTCCACATACCGCCCTGTGCTCGGGTCGTAATCCCTGAAATAGTTGTAGTTGAACCCCGTCGCGCTGTCGTACTGCTGGCCCGGGAAGCGCAGGTCCAGCACGAACGCGGCGCCGTCGCCGTCGGGGTCCTCGTAGGGCGCTTCCTCGCCGAATGCGCCGCCCGTCAGCGGCCAGCGCCACACGGCGGTGCCGCCGTTCGCGGCGTCGCGGGTCGGGTCGATCACCACCCGCGGGCTGCCCAGCGCGTCCGGCTCGATGTAGAACAGCCGGTCCACGCCGTCGATCCGCGCCACCAGGCCCACCGGCAGATCGCCCAGCCAGATCGCCTGCTGCAGCGGCTGGCCGTAGCCGTCGTAGTCGCCGATCCAGTGGCCCTGCGGGTCGAACACCGTATGCACCGTCTTGCCGCTGCCGGTGCGATAGACCCGTTCCCCCGCGCCGTTGTAGCGATAGCTCATCGTCAACGCGCCGCCGTCGCTCACGCTCGCCAGCCGGTTCGCCGCGTTGTAGGCGAAGGTCTTCTCCACGATCCCCGGCGGCGGCCCGCTGCCGTCGTCCAGGCCGATCATCGACTGCTCGGTGCCCGCATACGCCGCGCTCTCGGTCTCGCCGCCGGGGTCGCCCGGGCCCGGATCGCCGTCGCCAGGCGGCTGTTCCACCGACTTCGGTCCGATCCAGGTCGTGTTGCCGGTCGCGTCGTAGTGCCGCTCGGTGTACCCGATCGTCCACAGATGATGCTTCTGCGGAACGTAGTCGTAGGTCCGCGTCGTCCAGATCGACAGCGGTTCGCCCGGGGTACACGGGTCTCCCGGCGGCACCCCGCTGCAGTCGGCGGTGCCGGTGACGCGCCAGTAGCCCGACGCCGTGCGGTTGCCCGTCCGGTCGTAGGCGTAGGTCTGCTGGTCCGCGCCGGCGGCGTTCCGCGCCGCGGTCAGGCGATCCAGTCCATCGTAGACATAGACGCGCAGCGGTGGTTCGGCCTGCTTGCCGTCCCGCAGCTTCCACAGATTGCCGACCGGGTCGAACTCGTAGCCGAGGCTGATCCCGGGACCGACGCCGTTGACCGGGCCATCTTCGATCACGCCCGGCCGATAGTCCGCGTTGAGCGTGCGACGGTAGGCGAGCCCGTTGCCGTACACCCACGACTGCACCGGACCGAACGGCCCGTAGGAGGCGCTGCTCAGCAATGTCTGGCGATTGTTCGCACGCACGCGCTCGAGTGTCGTGATCCGGCCCTGTGCGTCGTACTGGTACTCCACGCGCGAGCCGTCGGGATAGCTCATGGACGCCAGGCGGCCGTTCGGCAGGTACTGCCAGGCCAAGGTGAAGGCCCGGCCCTCGACACGCTGGACCTTGCGCACCAGGTCGCCGAAGCGGTTGTAGCAGAAGGTCGTGTTGCCGCTGCCGTCCTCCATCTTCGACAGGCGGCCGACCAGGAACGTCTCGCCCGCCTGGCAGTCCGCCTGCGGCGCATCGTAGGTATAGGTTTCGTCGAGCGCGTTGCCCTGCAGGTAGTGGATGTTGGTGACGCGGTTCAATGCGTCGTAGGTTGCGGTGCGCACGCGGCCGGCGGCGTCGGTGTACTGGGTGACGTTGCCGGCCGCGTCATGGACCGCGCTCGTCGCGCCGGTGTCCGGACTCTGCAACTGGGTCCGCTCGCCGAAGGCGTTGTAGCCGTAGTTCGTGTTCAATCCGTTCGGATCGACGACCTGGGTGACGCGATCCAGTGCGTCCGATTGCAGGCCGACGCTCGACCGGTCCTGCGCCGTGCTGGCGGCGGTCGCGTTCCGCAGGGTCTGCTGGAGGCGGTCGAGCGCATCGTACTGGTAGGTCGTCCTGCGCCCGAGCGCATCGTCGACCTGCGACAGGTTGCCGACGTCGTCGTAGGCGTAGGTGAGGGTCGCCGGGTGGAGATACGCGCCGGTCGAAGCATTGCGCGCCTGCGCGGCCGCCTCACGGACCTCGCGGAGGCGGCCCAGGGTGTCGAAACTGCGTTCGAGCGTGCGCCGCAGGCCGCCGCCGGCGTCGAAGGTCTCCTCCTTCGTCCGCTGCCCGGCATTGTCCAGCGTGTAGTGGATGGCGTTGCCGTCGCCATCGACGATGTCGGTCAGCCGACGCGCCGCATCGTAGCCGAACAGGACATAGGCCCCGTCCGGCTGCACGATCTTCTTGACCGACCCGTCGGGCCAGTATTCCAGACGCGAGATCCGGTCGTCCGCCTCGCCGCCGTCGTCCGCGCCCCGGCGCTTGCTCGCGATCGCGCGGCCGTTGGCGTCGTATTCGGTATCGGTGACGACGCCGTTCGCATCGCGCACCGACAGCACGCGGCCGGCAGCGTCGAAGCGCAGGATCTCGGTCGCGTGCAGGTGCGCATCGACGGTCTTCCACAGGTCGCCCTTGCGCCAGCCGCAGGGCGCGACCCCGTCCGCACAGGCGGGATCGTCGGCCATGCGATACAGCAGCGTCGTATCGTCGCTCACCCCGACGCGGGGGCCGAGCACCTTCCGCAACAGGCCGACCACAGGGCAGAGTCCGCCATCGACATCCGCCTGTTCGCAGTATTCCAGTTGCGTCGTCCGGGCTTCCGAGGTCGTCGTGTCCTTGACCTGCACGGCGATCGGCTGCAGCCGCGCATTGCGCTGGATGCGGAGTTCCCGGTTTCCGGTCCTGGCCATCAGCAGGCGATTGGTGCCCCGCGAAGAACGGATTTCGCTGTCGCGCTGCCGGCTGGTGCCATAGGCTTCCCGGACGGTGCGGACCAGGGCCTGTTCGTCGCTCGGCGCATCCAGCGCTTCAGCGTATTCGTAGCGGGTGACGGTCCCGTTGCGATCGACCGATTCCTTCAGGCGGCGACGGAAGTCCACGCTGGTGTCGTAGTAGCTCCGGGCTTCGCTCTTGCCGTCGTAGGCCGTGCTCGACAGTTGCCGATAGGGCGTCGTGGCGCTGTCCGCGGTGACGTCGTAGGTCGTGGTGCGGCCATGCGGATCGGTCACCACCGCGCCACCGCTGGACTGCCACGCGAAGCTGCGCGCCCCCACCCCGCCGGCATAGCTGCTGGAGACCACGCGACCGCGTGCATCGTAGGCATAGGTGCTGTAGCGCGCCCCGGCGATGCTCACGCCCGTCAGATGCCAGGGAAAGCGGCCGTCTTCATAGTGGTACTGCCGCGTGGTCGCATCCGGGAACGTGACCATCTCCAGCATTCCGCCCGCGGTGTAGGCGTAGCTGACGAGCGTCTGCCCATCGACCAGGATCGCGCTGATGCGCGGCTCGATCGACAGGTTCGGATCGACGTACCGGAAGGTCGCCTTGCGCCCGGTGCTGTGCGTGATCGACAGCAGCCGGTCGGCATTGTCGTAGGCGTAGTTCAGGTGCGTGCCGTCGTCGAAACGCTTCTCCACGAGCCGGCCGCGCGCGTCGAATGCGGACACGTCGCTGGCGGTGTACAGCCACCAGCCGTTCGCGCCTTCGGAAACGAGGCGGTCGCCACTGCCGTCGTTCGCTTCCCAATGGTCTGTGAAGGCCTTGAGGCCGATTTCGCCGCCATCGGCACGGACATGGCCACGCGGGGTCGCGCCGTCCAGAGAAAGACGTTCCGCATGGTCATGGCTCCAACCGCGACCCAGCGCGCCGATGCCGGTCGCTGTACCCGACTGGTAGAGCCGGGCGAACCGGAACCATCCGAGGTCGATGTCCGCAGGCTCCGGCTGGTATTTCTCGCCGTTGGCGACATCGACGGGATTCTCGATCTTTGTGCAACCTGTCGTGCAGGCCAGGGGCTTGCTGGCGATCGTCTGTGTCGTGGTGCCGCCGCCACAGACGCTTTCGGCCGCCGTCCAGTCCAGATTGCCGGGGCACGTGACTTGTCTGTTGCGGAACATCAGTGTCCCGCTGGGTTCGTAGGAGCATCCGCTGAATGTCGCGGTATAGACCTTTTTCTCTTGCGATGCGGGACCGTTTTGCATGCCCTCTAGCCAGGTCCATTCACCTTCACCAACGACCGTGACGAAAGAACATCCGCGTTGATGACTCAGTATCTGGTAATGAATCTTCAACGCATCGTAGGCCTCCTGTTCGGTCTCATAGACCGTACTGTTGCCCTGCGTCGTGTATTCCCATGGCGTCTCGGACGTCGGCGCTGCGCCGCGCCAGTAGTGGTACAGCGTCTGGCCCTCGCGGACCTCGATGCCCCTGAGGTGGGAATAGCTCGGGTAGTCCAGGCGCAGCCTGGCCTCGGCGGCCGCCTGGCTGTCGTAGGGCACCGACTGGAAGGTCCAGCTCCGGGCGCTTTCCTGCGCCGATGCGGGCAGCGCAGGGAGCAGGACCATGGACAGCGCCAGGAGCGCCTGCAACATCCCGCGTCGTGGTCCACGACGCGCATCGTTCACGCTCGGCGCCTGCGCCTTCACCGCTGGAAACATGCCACCCCCCGACCCGCCCTGACGGCCTGCCGGGTTGCATGTTGGAGCCACAGCGCAGGCCAGTGGGTCACGGCAAGCGGACGACGACTTTCCGTGACTCCGGTCACCCTATCCGATGGCAACGCGCGGGGTCAACCCGCGCGGCCGGACTCACCTGCCGCCGCGCACCCGGATCAGCTCCAGGAATTCGCTGCGCGTGCGCGCGTCGTCGCGGAAGTCGCCGAGCATCTTCGAGGTGACCATGCTGACGCCGCGCTTGTGGATGCCGCGGGTGGTCATGCATTCGTGCGCGGCTTCGATGACGACACCGACGCCGCGCGGCTGCAGTGCGGTCTGGATGCAGCGCGCGATCTGCGCGGTCATCTTCTCCTGCACCTGGAAGCGGCGGGCATAGGCCTCGACCACGCGGGCGAGCTTGCTGATGCCGACGACGCGGCCGCTCGGCAGGTAGCCGACGTGCGCCTTGCCGATGATCGGCGCCATGTGGTGTTCGCAGTGGCTCTCGAACTCGATGTCGCGCAGCACGACCATCTCGTCGTAGCCGGCGACTTCCTCGAAGGTGCGCTGCAGGTAGGCCTCCGGATCGGTGGCGTAACCGCTGAACCAGTCGCCGTAGGCCTTCACGACGCGCTTGGGCGTATCGAGCAGGCCTTCGCGCGCGGGATCGTCGCCGGCCCAACGCAGCAGGACCCGGACCGCATCCTCGGCCTGCGCTCGGCTCACGCCGTGGCGTTCGTCGGCGGTGGCATCGGTCGCCTGCGGGTGCTCGTCGTGGGCATCGTTCGCGCACATGGCTCGGGTTCTCCTGCGGGGGACGGGCATGGTAGCGCGATCCCGGGACCCCGGTGCGCGCACCGCCGAAACGGCTCATTCCGCGGGCGGCGACGCCAGGGCATGCAGTCGCGCGGCGAGGCCGGAATCGCGCCAGGTGCGGCGCCCGATCGTGCGCCGCAGGAGATCGGGCGTCGCCCACACCAGCGCCCGATGACGGGCGCGGGTGAGTGCGGTGTAGAGCAGTTCGCGCGAGAGTACGCGGGCGTCGGTGTCGGGCAGGATCAGTGCGATGCGCTCGAATTCCGAACCCTGCGCCTTGTGCACGGTCGTCGCCCACGCCGACGCATGCGCGGGGAGCTGCGCCGGACGCCACGCGCGCAGACCGTTCGCGGTGTCGAACCACACCGCGGCCTCGCCGCGCGCGTCGCGCCAGACCACACCGAGATCGCCGTTGTAGAGGCCGTGACGCTCGCTGTTCGCCAACATCGCGAGCAGCCGACCGTGGAAATACGGCGTGCGTCCGCCGAGCTCCGCGGCGCACCACGCGTTCCAGTGTTCGGCGCCGAACGGGCCGCGACGCAGTGCGGTGAGGATGCGCAGCGCGGTCGCGCGCTGCAGCGCCTGCGCGGGATCGTCGGCATCGCGCACCGTCGCGAAGACCGGCAGGGCCTCGCGACGCAGCGTGTCCGCGAGCGCCAGGGTGTCGCCCTGGTGCCAGTCCAGCGACGCATCCTCGCCGTCGAGCACGGCCAGCGCGGCGTGCTCGTCGCCGCGCTGCACCGCATCGGCGAGCACGCGCAGCCCCGCGGCGCCGGCCTGGCGCCAGCCGCGCACCAGGTGGACCCGCGCACCGGCGAGCGGCGCCGCGGTGGGCGTCGACGGCACCGCGCCATCGAGCAGCATGGCGGCGACCTGCGCATCGCGCGGCGGCAACCCGCGGCCATCGCCGGCGGCCTCGCACAGCCCGCCGAGCACGTCGCCGGCCTCGACCGCCGGCAACTGGTCCGGGTCGCCGAGCAGCACCAGCGTCGCTTCGTCGCGGACCGCTTCGACCAGTTTCGCCATCAGCGGCAGATCGACCATCGACGCCTCGTCGACGACGACGAGATCGAACGGCAGCGGACGACGCGCATCGTGGCGGAAGCCGACGCGGCCGGGACGCGCGCCCAGCAGGCGATGCAGCGTGCGCGCGCGGTGCGGCACGCTGTCGGCGAGCGAAGGTTCGATGCGGCCGGCGGCGACGTCGGCGCGCAGCACCGCGTCGATCGCTTCGCCCAGCCGCGCGGCCGCGCGCCCGGTGGGCGCGGCGAGCGCGATGCGCGGCGCGGGCGCGGCGCGCAGGCGCGCATGCGCGAGCTGCAGCGCGAGCAGGCGGGCGACGGTGGTGGTCTTGCCGGTGCCGGGACCGCCGGTGATCAGCAGCAGGCGGCGGCGCAGCGCGACGATCGCCGCGAGCGCCTGCCGGTCGACATCGTCCTGCTGCGCGACGGTCGCGAACAGCGTCTTGACCGCGTCGGCCAGTGCCGACACCAGCGCCGGCGACGGATCGGCGTCGGCGACCGGCCGCGCACGCCGCGCCAGGCGTTCCGACAACTGCTGTTCGTAGCGTGCGTAGCGCGACAGCGCGAGGCGGCCGTGGGCGAAGTCCAGCGGCGCCGTCGCCGCGTTCGCTGCGACCTGCGCCGAGGCGGCGATCGCTTCGGCCCACGCCGACGGATCGGGCAGCGCCGCGTCCGCGTCGAGCGCCGCCAGCAGCGCCGGCATGTCGGCGAGCGCGACGCTGCTGTGGCCCATCGCCACCGCGCGCATCGCCAGCGCACCGGCCAGCGCCACCGCGGGAGTCGCGTCGAGGCGGTCGCGGAGCAGCGCCGCGAACGCCGCATCGACCGTGCGCAGCGCGCCGTCGGCCTCGAGATGCCGCAGCGCGCGGGCGGCGACCGCATCGAGCGCGTCGGTCGCGGTCATCGCGCGCCCTCCCCGCCGTCGAGCAGCGCATCCAGCGCCGACAGCAGCGCCGGCGACACCGGATCGACATGCACGCCGCGACGCGAGGCGTCGCCGCTTCCCGTCTCCTGCGGGTCGATTCCGCGCAGAAACAGGTAGACCGCGCCGCCGAGCAATCGCGCGTCGTCATGGGCGTCGCCGTGGCGCAGTTTCAGCCAGCGCCGCAGGGCGACGAGATAGATCAGGTACTGCAGGTCGTAGTCGCGCACGCCGACCGCGTGGCGCAGCGAGGCGGGGTCGTAGGCGGCCAGCCGGTTGGTCTTGTAGTCGAGCACGTGGTGCCGGCCGGCGGCGTCGCGATACACCAGGTCGATGTAGCCGTGCATGAGGCCGTCCAGCGTGTCCGACGTCGCGCGCCGATGCCGTGGATAGCCGTGCGCGTCGAGCAGGGCGAACACGGCGTCGACCCGGGTCGGCCGCAGGCGGAAGTGGAACGGCATCTCGCGCACCTGTCGCGCTGCCGGCAGGTCGCACAGCCGCACGCCGCCGGGCAGCACGACGTTGAGCGCGCGCGACACCAGCCGCGCGGTCTGCGCCAGATGCGACGCGGTCGGCGCCAGTCCGTGGCGCAGCAGCGCGCCCTCGAGCAGCGCGCGCTGCGACGCCGGGACCTCGTCGCCGGCGAACAGTCCGCCCTGGCGCTCGGGTGCGCACCGCCATGCGCCGGCATCGGCGACTTCGAGCGCGTCGTGCACGGCATTGCCGAACGCGGTCCCGCCCAGCGACGCGGCGTCGGCGTCTTCCTCGGCCAGCGCACCGGCCTCGTCGACGGCGCCGCGCGGCGCGATGTCCTCGCCGCTGCGCGCATGCAGCGACGAGAAGCTGTGCAGACGCGGGACCTCGACGAACCGCCGGTGCGCGATCCTCGCCGGCGGCGTGTCGGTGTCTTCGGAACGCGCCGACGCCTGCGCCGGCGCCGGCGCTGCATCCGGATCGAATGCAGCAACCGCGATGCTGCCGGCCGACGCCGCGGCCAGCGCATCGAGCCGCGCCCGCATCGCCGCGTGATCCAGACCGTGTTTCCCGGTCGCCGGCGCGCCGTCGTGCAGCAGATGATGCAGCGCGGTGGCCTCGGTCTGGTCGTTGCGGCTCCAGACCACGTGCAGCGCATGCTGCGCGCGGGTCAGCGCGACGTAGAGCTGGCGCTGCGCCTCGGCGCGGACTTCGCGCTCGACCTCGGCGTCGATCGCATCGGCCTGCGCCGGTTCGAGCACGCCCTTGGCGCGCCATGCGCGCGCCGGTCGCCCGTCGGCGCCGTGGAAATCGTCGTGGCCCAGTCCCGTGCGCCGGCGGCTGCCCTGCCAGGCCGCGAACGGCAGCACCACGATCGGGTATTCGAGCCCCTTGCTCTTGTGGATCGTCGCGATCTGCACCAGGCCGCCGTCCGACTCGAGTCGGAGCTGGCGCGCTTCGTCGGCGGCGGCGAGCGTGCATTGGCGCGCGAACCAGCGCAATTGCTCCACCGGGCCGTGGCGATGCGCCGACTCGGCCT
The DNA here is from genome assembly GCA_019510125.1 of Lysobacterales bacterium. Classification (GTDB taxonomy): domain Bacteria; phylum Pseudomonadota; class Gammaproteobacteria; order Xanthomonadales; family Xanthomonadaceae; genus Lysobacter_I. Next base: position 82,086 of record JAEKKX010000014.1, on the reverse strand, counting down.
GCAGCAGTTCGGCCAGATGCAGCGCATCGGTCAACCTGCGCGTACCGCCGATTTCGCCGAGCCAGCGCGGCGCGGCCTCGACGACGAACGGCAGCAGCGCCGGCAGCGGCCCGCGCGTGCGCCAGCGCTCCGCCGCCGCGGAAAACACCGAAGCGGCCGCTTCGGCCGCGGCGTCGTCCGCATCGAGCGCCGCGATGCGGTCGGCGACCCAGCCGAGCAGCCGGGTCGCCAGTGCGGCACGGAAGCGGCCGTCGTCGGCTGGTTCGGCCAGCGCGGCGAGCAGCGCATGCAGGTCCGCGGCCGCGTCGCCCGCGAACACGCTGGCGGTCGCCACCGCGGCGGCGCCGATGCCGGCGCTGGCCAGTGCAGCGCGCATCCGCGCGACCTGGTCGTTGGTCTGCACCAGCACGGCGATGTCCGCCGGCCGCAGCGCACGCACGGCGTCGCCCTCGCGCAGCCGGCCGTCGCGCAGCAGCGTCGCGACCGCGCGCACCGCGGCCTCGGCCATCAGCGCGAACTCCTCGTCCTTGTTGCGCACGCCCTTGCGCAGCGCGGTGTTCGGCTTCGCCGCGGGATCGTGCGGCGCCGGCGGCAGCCAGTGGACGGTCAGCGCCGGCGCCGGCGCCTCGCCGAGCGTCAGATCGCCGTCGGCGACCGCGGCCTGCGCGCGCAGCGGCCGATAGGCGATACCCTCGACCACGAACGGCAGCGGGTGCGCGCCGAACACGGCGTCGATCGCGCGCAGCACGCCGGGCGCCGATCGGTAGTTCGCCTCCAGCGTCGCCACCGCGGGGCCGTCCTGCGCCTGCGCTTCGACGAAGCGGCGCGCGCACAGGTAGGTGTCGAGATCGCCGCCGCGGAACCGGTAGATCGCCTGCTTGGGATCGCCGATCAGGCACAGCCAGCGCTGCGCCGGTGCGCCGGCCTCGTACAGCGCGCGGAAGATGTCCCATTGCTGCGGATCGGTGTCCTGGAATTCGTCGATCAGCATCAGCGGCCAGCGTTCGGCCAGCGCGGCCGCGAAGTCCGGCTGCCGGGTCGCGCGCCACAGCCGCTCGATGAGCTGGTCCTGGGTGCATTCGCCGCGTCGCCCCATCCGCGCCTCGAAGCGCGCGATCGCGGCGTCGCGCAGCGCGTGCAGCGCAGCGGCCGCGGCCGACTCCCCGCGCGCGGGATGCGTGTCGCGCAGCGGGTCGCAGAGCCTGGGCAGATCGGCGGCCAGCGCCTCCGGCGCGCCCCACAGCGCGGCGAGCAGGCCGTGCACGTCGGCGCCGCCGAAGGCGGCCGCGTCGGCGTTGGCGGCGATCCGCCACAGCTCGGTCGCGACCTCGTCCCAGACGTCGCCGGCGTCGTCGACCACCGCCTGCTCGCCGAGCAGGCCGGCGCGGAAGCCGAACTCGCGCAGGGCGCGATGGCAGAAGCCGTGGATGGTCGCGACCACCGCGTCGTCGAGCTGCAGCAGCGCGGCCTCGATCCGCTGCCGGACCAGCGCTTCGCCGTCGCGGGCGACCGCGGACCGCACCACTTCGGCGGCGATCGCCGCCTCGCCGTCGGCGGGCGCGTCGCCCGCGGCCAGCAGCCGCTTGGCGATGCGCAGCCGGCGACGCAGGCGCAGCCGCAGCTCCTGGGTGGCCGCGCGGGTGAAGGTCACGACCAGCAGGCGCGACATCGACGCGCCGCGCTCCAGCACCAGCCGCAGCACGAGCGTGGCGAGGGTGAAGGTCTTGCCGGTGCCGGCGCCGGCCTCGATCAGCCGCGCGCCGTGCAGCGGCAGGGCCAGGCCGACATCGACCGGCGCCGGGTCGCGCGCGGTCACGGTCCCGGCTCCCGTGCGTCGAACACGCGCGGCGCGATCTCGCGGAAGCGGCGCGCCGCTTCACCGTCGAAATCGCCGAGCAGGCCTTCGGGGCGGAACGCGATCCGCAGCCAGCGGTCCTCGCGTTCGCCGTCGAACTGGAATGGCGCGTACGCCGTCCAGGCCGCCTTCCACGCGCGGCCGACATCACGTTCGGCGTGCCAGGCCGCGGCGTAGGCATACGCCGACTTCGGCGCGAACGGCAGCGGCGCATCGCGGCCTTCGCGCCACAGCGCCAGCAAGGCGTCGAGCGCGGCGCGCGCGGCATCGCGGTCGAAGCCCGTGTAGACCACTTCGAGCGTCGTGCCCTTGCCGGCATCCAGGCCGATCAGCACCGTGCGCGCGTCCACGCCGCGCACGGCGGCCAGCAGCAGGTGGTCGATACGCGCGCGCAGCCGGCGCTTGCCGTCCGGCTTGCCGGCCTCGAGGACGACGCGGACGCCGTCGTGCACGTCGTCGAAGCGGAACACAATCCCCGAGGACGACGCGCCGTCGCTTTCCACCACCGTCGCGGGCGCATCGCCCCGGGCCCGCGCGCGCGCCGCGTGCAGGCGCGCCGCCGCATCGTGCGCGTCGTGCGCGAGCGCGACGCCGTCGCGCCCGGGCGGCAGTGCGCCGCGTGCGCGCAGCCGCGCCGCGCTGCGCTCGGGATCGTCGTCGAAGGCCGCATCCGCATCGTCGATCAACGCACGCACCGCGGCATAGCGCAGCAGCGCGTTCTCGCCCTGCGGCTCGCGATCGACCTCGCCGTCGTCCTCGCCGGGCAGGCGCAGGCCGAGTCGTTCGCGCAGCCAGTGGCGCGCGGGATTCTCGAAGAAGCGCTGCAGCGCATCGCGATCGGGCAGGTCGTCGTCGTCGCTGTCGGTGGCCGTCAGACGCGTGCCGACGAACGCCGGCTCCGGGGCGAGGCTGCCGATGTCCGCCGGCAGCCGCCACTCGCCGCGATAGGAAAACCGGCGCGGATCGCCGGCGCCGAACGCGCGCGGCGAGAACGGCTGCAGCGGATGCTCGATGCACAGCGCTTCGCGCGCGGCCTCGCCGTGCATGCGTTCGACCGCTTCCAGCAGCTCGGCGATGACCGGCGACGGTTCGCGCAGGCTGCCGTCGCGGGCGTCGCGGCCGCCGTAGCTCAGGTGCAGCACCTCGCCCGCGGCGCACACCAGTTGCAGGAACAGGAAGCGGTCGTCGTCGCGCACGGAGCGGTCGCCGAGATGGCGCGGCGCGCGGCCCTGGATCGCATCGACCAGCCGGTTGACGTCGTCCGCGGGTTCGCGCCGGGGGTAGGCGTCGGCGTCCAGCCCGAGCAGGCACAGGACCCGGAACGGCACCGTGCGCAGCGGCACCATGCCGGCGAACGTCACTCCGCCGGACAGCCACGGACGATGCGCCGACGGCGCGGCGAGCGCGTCGCGCAGCGCGCGCCGCACCAGCGCCGCGGGCAGCGCGCCGGCGTCGGCGGCGTCGCGCGCGAAGTCGTCCAGCGTTTCCAGCAGCAGTCGCCGCGCCTGCGCCTCGGCGTCGTCCAGCGGCGCCGGTGCGAGCAGCGTCTCCAGCGTCTGCGCGAGCCGCCGTCGCCACGCGTCGGCCGGATGCGGCGCGCGCATCCACGCGGCGAGCGCGCGCAGTTCGGCGTAGGCCCGCAGCGCGCGATCCAGGGTGTCGGCGTCGGCGCCTTCCAGCTCCGGGTACGGAGCGATGTCCGCGATGTCCGCGGCGGCGCCCGTCGCGTAGCCGGCGAGCAGGCGATCGAAGCCGAATGCGAAGCTGTATTCGCGCCAGCGGCCGACGCCGGCGCGTTCGCGCGCGGCGGCGTCCTCGCCCCAGCGGATGCCGACGGCGTCGATCCAGTCGTCGAGCCGCTGCCGCTGCTGCGCGTCCAGCGACAGCGCGTGCGCGATCGACGGCGTCGCCAGCAGGTCGCGGAACGCGCCGGCGGTGAGCGGCGCGTCGGCCAGCGCGACCAGGTCCGGCAGCAGCGTCGCCAGCGCATGCGACTGCGCCTGCGGGCGATCGGCCAGCGAATACGGGATGAAGCGCGGATCGTCCGGCGACAGGCCGCCGAACACCGCACGCGCCAGCGGCAGGTACTCGGCGATGTCCGGGGCCAGCACCGCGATCTCGTGCGGCTGCAGCGGCGGATCGAAGCGCCGGCCGCCGGGCGGCGCGCCGTCGGGCGGGACCTCGTCGAGCAGCGCGCGCAGGCGGTCGTGCAGCACCTCGACTTCGCGCAATTTGGAGTGGCAGGCATGGACCTGCAGCGACACGTCGTCCGGATCGAGCGCGGCCGGCGTCGGCGGCGCGCGATCGAACACGTCCTGCTGCAGCCGGTGCAGCACGCTGTCGCGGCCCGGCGGGACGAACAGCTCGATCTCGCGCTCTGGCAGCAGGATGTCGTAGGAGAACAACTGGGCGAGGATGTCGCGGCCGCCGGCGCCCCAGGCCATCAGCAGCGGATTGTCGCGATCGGCCTCGGCCAGCGCCGCGGGCAACGCGCCGACGCCGTCGCGCCGCAGCCGCGCGCGCAGCGATTCGACGTCGCCCCAGTATTCGGCCGACGGCGTGGGCAGGTGGAAATCGACGTCGATCCACTGCCCGGCGACGGCCAGCAGGTGGAGCACGTCGGGCGAGACGTGCAGCGTGCCGAACGCCGACAGCCGCGGCGGCAGTCCCGGCGGCGCGGCGCCGGCGAAGGTCGGCGCGTCGCGATCGAAGCGGGCCAGCCAGTCGCCGAGCAGCGCCGCGCGATGCGGCACGTCCGGTGCGCCGCGCACCAGCGTGCGCCAGAGCTGCGCCTGCCAATCGTCGCGGGTCCCCGGCGCCTCGCGCTGCCAGGCGTCGAGCCAGTCGCGGCGATAGGCCTGGTAGCGATCGAACGCGGCGGCGAGCGCGGCGGCGAGATCGTCGCGCGCGAGCGCGCGGGTCGCGTCGTCCGCGCCCTCGCCGGCCGCGCGGCGCAGGTGCCGGCGGACCGGCGCGGGCAGCGTCGAGGGATCACCGTCGAGCAGCGCGTACAGCCGCCAGCGCAGGCGTTCGCGCTCCCACGGCAAGTGCTCAGGCAGCGCCGGATGCGCGGCGCGCAGCAGCCGCCAGGTGAACTCCGACGGCGTGCACAGGTCGAGGTTGGCGGCGATGCCGTAACGCGTCGCCAGGGTCTGCAGCAGCCAGTGGCGCAGCGTCGGCTGCGGGATCAGCACCACGTCTGGCGCGAGCGACGCCGGATCCGCGGGCGTCGCCAGGCGCGCGCCCAGCGCCTCCGCCAACCGGTCGAGCCGGTTGCCGGAGATCAGTCGGAAGCGCGTGGACGCGGTCGGCATCGCGCCATGATGCCGGAGACGTCGCGCAGGCGTCTCGGACCGCGCGACGCGGGGTTCAGCGACGCGGGGTTCAGCCCTGGCCGGCGGGACCGAGGTAGTCGGCCTTGCCCAGCGGCACGCCGGCGTGGCGCAGCAGGGCGTAGGCGGTGGTGCAGTGGAAATGCACGTTGGGCAGCACCCAGCCGAACAGGTAGTCGCGACCGCTGAAATGCAGATCGCCGCGGCTGCGGGTGGAGACGACGATCGGTCGCGCCTCGGCGCCGTCGAAGGCCTCGGCGGGGACCGAATCGAGATAGTCGATGGCGCGCTGCAGGCGCGCGTCGAGCGCCTCGAACGTGGTCTCGTCGTCCTCGAACTTCGGCGCTTCGCCGCCGCTGAGGCGGCCGACCGCGTTCTTGGCCATGTCGGTCGCGATCTGCACCTGGCGGATCAGCGGGAACATGTCCGGCGCGAGGCGCATGGCGAGCAGCACGGCCGGATCCCAGCCCTGCGCTTCGGCGTGGGCGTGGCCCTTGCGCAGCACGTGGCGCAACTGGCCGAGGGCGCGGGACAGGGCGGGAACGGCATCCTGGGAGAACGAGAGCGACATGGGCGCATCCGGGAGCGACGGGGATGCGCAGTCTAGGCCGCTGCGCCGCCGCCGGCAGCCGGCGGCGACGCATCACTGCGTCGCGGAGACGGGATGCCGCGACGCCGGGATCAGAACCGCTTCTCGGCGCGCAGCAGCAGCGAGCGGTCGGACCAGCCGCCGTTGCCGCCGACCAGCCGCGTGTCCACGCCGAACGACCAGCGCCTGGCGGCGTCGAAGCGCAGCCCGAAGCCGAACAGCCATCGGCTGCGGTCGTAGCCGGCGAGATCGCTGCGGTAGCGCGGATCGATGGCGAGGTCGGCATAGTCCAGCCACTGCGCCGCACCGGCGTCCAGATCGCGCTGGTACTCCACGCGCAACTGCGGCGCGAACTGGCCGTAGCGGGTCTCGCGGCGGTAGTCGATGCGCAGGCCGGCGTTCGCGCTGGAGGCGTCGACCGCCAGCGGCGCGTAGGTCAGCGCGTGCAGGGCGTCGCCGGTTTCGGCGTAGCCGGCGAGGGTCGCCCGCGAGAGGTCGTAGCGCGCATACGGCGCGAACCGCCAGCGGTCGTGCGCGTAATCGGCGCCCACCGACACCGACGCGAACCGCTGGAGGCCGTCGCGCCGGCCGCGGGCGATCGCGCCTTCGGCCGCGCCCCCGCGGCGCAGGTCGAACGCCAGCCGCTGCCATCCGGCCAGCATGTCGACGAACCCGTGCGCGCCCGGACGCCAGCTCGCGTAGGTGGCGAAGGCCAGCGCCTCGCCGCGGCTGCGCGCGATGCGGTCGCTGTCCTCGATCATGTCGCCGTCGCGGGCATAGCCGACGCCGGCGCCGAAGGCGAAGCGGCCGTCGACGCGATAGTCCGCGCCGAGGCTGACGCCGTCGGTCTCGAACGCGCCGCCGGGGCTGCGGCCGTCCTGGTTCGCCGAGCGCAGCGTGCCCGCGGTCCACAGCGCGAACAGCGGATCGGGCGCGGCGGCGCGCGGCGCCTCCGCGTCGTCGCGCGCCGTCGGCGGCCGGGCGCAGATGCGGTCGGGCGGCGCGCCGACCTCGCGCACGCACACCGGCGCGGCGTTCGCGCGCAGGCCGTTGGCGAAGCCGCGCGATTCGCGCGCGTCGTGCAGGCGTTCCAGCCGCTGGCGGAAATTCTCCATCTGCGCATCGGCGAACCGCCGCGCGCTGCGCGCCTGCAGATCGAGCAGGCGCTTCACCCGCGCATCGCGCAGCGGCGCGGGCCGGGCCGCGACCCGGAAGGTGATCGTCGCCGGTGCGGACGTGCCCGCGGCGTTGGTCAGCGTGTAGGTGACCTCGGCGACGCCGGAGAACGTCGCCGACGGCAGGAAGCGCAGGCGATAGTCGTCGCCGGCGCGTTCGATCCGCGCCTCGCCCGCCGTGGCCGGCGCGATCGACACGAGGGTGGCGCCGGTGGCGACGCCGCCGCCGGCGTGCAGGGTCGTGTCCGCTTCCACGCCGGACTGGGTGTCGAGGGTGCGGACCGTCGCGATCGGCAGCGCCTCGGCGCCCGTGCCCGTCTGCGCGGGCATCAGGGTGATGTAGGTGCGCCGCATCAGGGTGTGGCCCTGGGCGTCGGTCAGGCCGATCGTGAAGGTGTAGTCCGAGAACGGCAGCGATCCGGCGGAAGGCGCGCCGGGCACGCCGCTGATCACGCCGTCGTCGCTCAGGCTCAGCCCGGGCGGCAGCGTGCCGGTCGTGATCGCGGTGTGGTACGGCGCCGTGCCACCCGCGGGACGCAGGGTCGCGGAATACGCGGCGCCTTCTCGGGCGACCGGCAGCACGCCGGGCTCCAGCGTCAGCACCGCGTCGCCGACCACCAGGGTGTAATCGCTATGCGCGCTGAACGGTCCCTTCGACGCGCTGCTGTCGGTGACGGTGACAGTGAAGGCGTAGCTGCCGGCGACCGTCGGCGTGCCCGACATGAAGCCGTCGGGACGCAAGGTCACGCCCGCCGGGAGCGCGCCCGCGGTGATCGCGAACGTGTAGGGCGCCTGTCCGCCGCCGGCCTGGAAATTGTCGACGTACACGCTGCCGACGGCGGCGGCGCGAAGCCGGTCGGGGCCGTAGATGCCGAGCCCGGGCGGCACGACGCGGATGTCGAAGCTCCAGCGCACGGTCGTCGGCTGCGGCGCGCTGTCGGTGACGTCCACGAGCAGGTCGAAGCGGCCGATGTCGGTGGTGGTGCCCGACAGCGTGCCGTCCTGCTCCGAGAACTGCATGCCCGCGGGCAGCGTCGTGCCCGGGACCAGGCGGTAGCGGTACGGCGCGATGCCGCCGTGGGCGCGGTACGACAGCGATTCGGCGTAGTAGCGGCCCGCGGTGACGGCGGGCAGCACGACCGGATCGTGGCTGATCGGCGCCACGCTCACGTCGAGCGTGTAGGCGCGCTGGTAGGTCGCGCCGATCTCGTCGGTGAGCTCGACCGTGAACGCGTAGCTGCCCGCGGTGGTCGGAACGCCGTACACGGAGCCGTACTCGACCACGAGTCCCGGGGGGAGCGCCCCGCCGACCACTCGGTAGCTGTACGGTCCCACGCCGCCCTGGCCTACGAAGAACCGCTGGAAGAACGTGCCGACGACCGCCGGCGGCAGCGTGTCCGGCCCGAACGAGACCTGCGACGGCAGGATCGACAGGCGCAGGGTGTCCGTCGCCACGCCGGGCACGCTGCGGGTGCTGTCGGTGAGCGACATCGTGAAGGTGAAGTCGCCGGCCTCCGAGGGGATGCCGCTGATGACGCCGTCGGTGGACAGGTGCAGGCCGGCCGGCAGCGCGCCGCCGGCGATGGCGTAGGTGACCGGGTCGGTGTGTTCGCCGACGATCCGGAAGCTCGCGCGATACGGCTGGCCCTGGTCGCCGTCGCCGAACCACGTGTTCGGCTCGAACGAGATCACCGGCGCCTGCGCCTGCAGCTCGAAGTCGCGACTGGCGGCATACGGCCCGCCGACGCTGCTGTCGGTGACGGTGACCGTGAAGGCGTACGCGCCCGACTCGCGTGGGTCGCCGACCAGGGTGCCGCTGTCGCCGAGCGTCACGCCCGACGGCAGCGCGCCGGCGGTGACGGTGTAGTGGTACGGCGGTGTGCCGCCGGTGGCGGGGTTGAGCGCGACCGAATAGGTCTGGGCGAACGCGGCCGGCGGCAGCGTGGTCGCCGGCAGGGTGATGTCGGGGCCGAGGATCGTGATCGTGTAGTCGCGGCTGCTCACCACGTCGCCGGGGCCGTCGCGCCCGGTCGCCTTCAGCGTGAAGGCATAGGTGCCGGGCGTGGTGGGATAGCCGATCAGGTACATGTGCCCGTTCGAGGGCGTCACCTGGATCCCGGGCGGCAGGCTGCCGGAGACGATCTCGAAGGTCGGCGGGTAGACCGTGCTGGAGGTCTCGACGTAGAAGATCGCGTCGTAGCGCACGCCCATGCGGCCGTCCGGGAACGACGACGGCTGCAGCACGAAGCCGCTGCTGTCGTCGCTGACGATGATCACCGACCCGTGATCGATGAATTCGCCGCCGACCATGTTGTCGGTCTCGAACTCGAAGCTCTCGGTGCGCTCGGGGTCGACATCGCCGTGGACGATGACGTCGATGGTCTTGCGCGTCTCCCCGGGGGCGAACACGAGCGTGCCGCTCACCGGTTCGAAATCCTCGTAGGCATGCGCAGTCCACTCCAGGGTGCGGTAGTCGAAACGCACCTCCTGCGGGGCCGGATAATCCAGCGTGACTTCCACCGGCACGACCTGGTCGCCGCTGTCGCCTTCGATCACGCTCGTTTCGTGGATCCTGATCACGGGCAGGATCTCGTCGTTGAGGATCGTGCCCAGCGCCTCGCCGTCGCCGATGTCGGCGCCGACGACGTTGGCCACCTCGACGTGGAAGGTCTCGTCGGGCTCGTAGTCGCTGTCGCCGAAGACCGGGACGTCGAAGGCGTACGCCTGCTCGCCTTCGGCGATGGTCGCGTCGGTCACCGCCATGCCGGAGGCGTAGTCGCCGCTGTCCGCGGTCCCGTCGCGCGTCGCGATGTCGAAATGCACGCCGCCGGGCGGCGCGGGCTCGCTCAGGCGCACGACGAAGTGGAAGTACGGGTCGGCGTCGTTGTTTTCCGGGCCGGTGACGTCGGCCACCGTCAGCAGCGGCGCCGCCCATGCCTGCGCGGGCCACAGCACGGCCGCGAGCGCGAGCGCCGCCGCGCCGCGCAGTCCCTGTGCGAGGCGTCGCCGCAGCGCGCCGTCAGTGTCGTTTTCCGGACCCATGTCCTTCCCCAGCGCCGTATCCCGACGGGGCCTCTCGGCCCCGGACCGGCACTCTAGCATCGCCGCATCTCACTGGCTGCGTCGGGACGCCACGGGGCCGAGGGCCGCGTCGCGATCCGGCGCCGCCGGACAATGGCCCGGGCCGCAAAAAAAAAGCGCCGCTGCGTGGGCAGCGGCGCTCGGGTTCACGCGATGGGACGTCGATCAGAACTTGCGGTCGACGTTCACCTGCACGCCGTTGTCCCGGTCATCGCTGCCGATCAGGCCGCGATAGTCGACCCGGAACGACCAGTCGTTGTTCATGTCGAACATCAGGCCGATGCCGAACAGCAGGCGGGTGCGGTCGAACTCGTCCAGGCCCGCGCGGTAGAACGGACCCAGCGGCAGGTCGGCGTAACGCAGGCTCTGCGCGCTGCTGGCCTTGAAGTCGTGCTGGTATTCCAGCATGAACTTCGGCACCAGCACGCCCCACGTGGCTTCGTGGCGGTAGTCGACGCGCAGGCCGGCGCTGCCGGTGTCGGTGTCGACGTCCATCGCCTCGTAGCGCAGCGCGAAGATCGGATCGCCGGTTTCGGTGAACCCGTTCAGCCGCGCCCGCGCCACGTCGCCGCGCACGTACGGGCTGAAGCGCCACGCGCCGTGCTCGAAGTCGCCGCCGATCGACACCGACCCGAACCACTGCGAACCATCGCGGCTGCCGCGGACGTAGCCGCCGTTGGTGGTCAGGTAGCGGCGCAGGTCGTAGTCCAGCGTCTGGTAGCCAAACAGGCCGTCGATGAACACGCGGTTGCCCGGGCTGTAGCTGCCGTAGAGGGCCATCGTGTAGGCGTTGCCGTCGTTGTGCGAACCGTGGTCGCCGATATCGCTGCCGTCGCGGCCGTAACCGATGCCGCCGCCGAAGGCGAACACGTCGTTGACGCGGTAGTCGATACCGAAGCTGACGCCGTCGGTCTCGAAGTCGACGCCGGCGCTGCCGTTGCGGCCGTCGTGGCTGCCGGAGCGGATCGAACCGGCGGCCCACAGGCCGAAGGGACCGCCCTGGCCGCCGCCGTTCGCGGCGTTGCCGCCGCCCATCAGGCCGTTGCCGCCGCCATTCCCGCCATTCCCGCCGGCGCCGCCACGCAGGCTGCGCTCGCAGGTCGGATCCGGGATCTGGCCGACCACTTCCGGGCAGTACCGCGAGGCGGCCGCCGAGATGCCGACGTCGACGCGGTCGTTCGCGCCGCCGCCGCCGTGCAGGCGCTGCAGGCGCTGCTGGAAGTTGTCGATCTGGCCGCGGGCGAAGCGACGGGTCGCATCGGCCTGCGATTCCAGCAGGCCGCGCACTTCCGGATCGCGCGAGGGATCCGGGCGATCGACCACGGTCACGGTGTAGGCGCGGGTGCCGGTGAAGCCCAGCCCGTCGGTCGCCCGCACGGTGAACGTGTAGGTGCCGGCCACGGTCGGTGTCCCGCTGAGCGCACCGGTGGTGGCCAGGGTCACGCCCGTGGGCAGCGCACCGGCGCTGATCGCGAAGGTGTACGGCGCGGTGCCGCCCACCGCCGAGAACACGTGCTGGTACGGCACGAACAGCACGCCGCCCGGCAGCGTCGGCGGGTTCACCGTGATCGTCGGCGCCGACAGCGCGAGCGTGTAGGCGTTGGTGACGGTGCCGGCGGTGCCGGTGGTGCTGTCGGTGGCGCGGATGCTGAAGGTGAAGTTGCCCGCCACGGTCGGCGTGCCGCTCAGCGCGCCGGTGCTCGTGTTGAGCGTCAGGCCCGCCGGCAACGCGCCCGCGCTGACCGCGTAGGTGTACGGCGCGATGCCGCCGCTGGCGGTGAACGTCTGGCTGTAGGCCGTGCCGGCCGTGCCGCCGGGCAGCGCGCCGGCCGCCGGAGTCAGGGTCAGCGTCGGCGCGGCGACGGTCAGCGTGTAGGCGTTGGTGACCGTGGCCGCGGTGCCGCCGGTGCTGTCGGTGACGGTCACGCTCAGGTTGAACGTGCCCGCCTGCGTCGGCGTGCCGGAGAAGGTGCGGGTCGCGGCGTTGAAGGTGACGCCGGCCGGCAGCGTGCCGGTCAGGGTCGTGGTGTACGGCGCGATGCCGCCGCTGACGGTCAGCACCTGGGTGTAGGCGGTGCCCGCGGTGGCGGCCGGCAGCGTCGCCGGGGTCAGGGTCAGGGTCGGGACCGCCACGACCACCGTGTAGGCCTGCGTGCCGGTCTGGCCGAACGCGTCGGTCGCGGTGACGGTGAAGTTGAACGTGCCCGACGCCGTGGTGGTGCCCGACAGCGCACCGGCCGCGGTCAGCGACGTGCCGGTCGGCAGGCTGCCCGCGGTGACGGCGAACGTGTACGGGCTCGCGCCGCCGGTCGCGGCCAGCGTCTGGCTGTAGGCCAGGCCGGCCGTGGTGTTCGGCAGCGTCGCCGGGGCGACCGTGATCGTCGGCGCCGGCACGTCGATCGTGTAGTTGTTCGACGCGGTGAACGGCGCGCCCGCACCGGTGAGCACGGTGTCGGTGGCGGTGACGGTGATCGGGTAGCTGCCCGGGACCGTCGGCGTGCCCGACAGCGTGTTGCCGCTGAAGCTCAGGCCCGCCGGCAGCGTGCCGGTGATCGCGTAGCTGAAGCTGCCCGAGCCGCCGGCGGCGGTGAAGACCTGCGTGAACGGCGCCGCGTAGGCGGCGGTCAGCGTGCCGGCGGCCGGGGTCAGGGTCAGGGTCGGCGCCGCGATGCTCACGGTGTACGCACGGCTGCCGGTCTGGCCGAAGTTGTCGGTCGCGGTGACGGTGAAGTTGTAGGTGCCCACCTGGTTGCTGGTGCCCGACAGCGCGCCGCCGGCCGCCAGGGTGATGCCCGGCGGCAGGGCGCCCGCGGTCACCGAGAAGCCGTAGGGCGCGACGCCGCCGCTCGCGGTGAGCGTCTGCGCGTAGGCCGCATTGGCGACCGGGTTCGGCAGGGTCGCCGGATTCACCGTGATCGTCGGCGCGGCCACGTTGAAGGTGTAGCTCTGCTGGACGGTGAACGGCGCGCCGGTCCCGGTGGAGCCGGTATCGGTCGCGGTGATCAGCACGATGTAGTTGCCCGGCTGCGTCGGCGTGCCCGACACGGTGTCGCCGCTCAGCGTCAGTCCGGTCGGCAAGGTGCCGGTGACGGCGTAGGTGTACGGCCCGATGCCGCCGCTCGCGGTGAAGGTCTGCGAATACGGCGCGCCGTAGGTCGGCGTGAACGTGCCGGCCGCCGGGGCGAGGGTCAGCGTCGGCGCGGCCACGGTCAGCGTGAACGCCTGGCCGACGGTGTACGGGCCGTTGCCGGTGCTGCTGTCGGTGGCGGACACGTTGAGGTTGAACGAACCGGCCTGCGTGGGCGTGCCGGAGATCGTCACCGTGTTGGCGGTGGTGCCGGTGATCGACAGGCCGGCCGGCAGGCTGGTGACCTGGTAGCCCGACCACGGCTGGGCGCCGCCGTTGAAGCTGAAGGTCTGGGTGTACGGGCTGCCGATCGTCGCCGCGAAGCCGCCGCTCGGGGTGATGGTGATCACCGGATCCTGCACCGTGATCGTGACCGTCGCCGGCGCCGAGGTGCCGCCGCTGTTGGTCGCGCTGTAGGTGAAGCTGTCGGGGCCGGCGTAGCCCGGATCGGGCTGGTAGGTCATCGTGTTGCCGGTGATGATCACCGTGCCGTGCTGCGAGGGCGCGACCTCCGCGACCGTGACCGCGGCGCCGCCGGTGATGTTCAGCGGGACGTTGGTCGCCGGCGCGTTGTAGGCGACGGTCAGCGACACCGGGTTGGCGACCGGCGGGTTGTCGATCACGGTGATCGCATAGCTCTGCGTCGCCGTGTACGGGCCGGTGCCGGTGCTGTTGTCGGTGGCGGTGATGCTGAAGTTGAACGTGCCCAGCGCGCTCGGCGTGCCGGTGATGGCGCCGGTCGAGGCGTTGAGGGTCAGGCCGCCCGGCAGCGCGCCGGCGGTGACCGCGTAGCCGTACGGCGCGGTGCCGCCAGAGGCCGCGGTGATCGTGGCCGAGTACGGCGCACCGAGCGTGCCGCCCGCCAGCGAGGTCGCCGGCAGCACGATCGTCGGCGGTGCGATGGTCAGCGTGTAGGCCTGGCTGCCCGAGAACGGACCCGGGAACGGGCTGCTGTCGGTCGCGGTGGCGGTGAAGGTGAAGGTGCCACCCGCGGTCGGGGTGCCGCTGAGCACGCCGCCCGAGGACAGGGTCAGGCCGGCCGGCAGGGCGCCGGCACTGACGGAGAAGCTGTACGGGGCTATGCCGCCGCTGGCGCTCAGCGTCTGGCTGTAGGCCGCCGCCACCGTGCCGTTGGGCACCGTGGCCGGGCTGACCGTCACCGGCACGTCGTCGTTGGTGATGGTGCCGACGCCCTGGTTGTCGCTGATCGTCGCGTTGGTCGCGCTGCTGAGGTTGACGAAGAAGGTCTCGTTCGCCTCGGGGATGGTCTCGCCGATCACCGGCACGGTGATGGTGCGGGTGGTCTGGCCCGGGGTGAAGGTCAGCGTGCCCGAGGTGTTGGTGTAGTCGGCCGGCTGGGTCGCGGTGCCGTCGGCGGTGGCGTAGTTGACGGTGACGGTCTGGCCGCTGGCGGCGCTCAGGGTCACGGTGAACACCGCGTTGGTGGTGCCGGCGTTGCCTTCGACCACGGTCACGTCGTTGATCGACAGGCTCGGCAGCGGATCGTCGTTGCTGATCGTGCCCACACCCTGGCCGTCGACCACCACCGCGTTGACCACGTTGGTGACGTTGACGAAGAAGGTCTCGGTCGCCTCGTTGAGCGTGTCACCGTTGACCAGCACGGTAAAGGTGTAGGTGCTGCTGCCGGCCGGGATGGTCTGGCCGGTCAGGCTCTGGGCGACGTAGTCCACGCCCGCCGTGGCGGTGCCGTTGGCGGTGGCGATGTCGAAGGTGACGCCGCCCGGGCCGGCCGGCGCGCTCAGGCTGACCGTGAAGGTGAAGTTGGTGGTGCCGGCGTTGCCTTCGGCGGCGGTGACGTCGTTGATCACCAGGTTCGGCAGGTCGTCGTTGAGGATGGTGCCGGTGGCGCTGTTGGGCACGCCCACGGTGTAGCCGGCGCCGGCGTTGAGGGTCAGGGTGACCGTCTCGTTGGCTTCGATGGTGGCGTCGGCGGTCGGGTTGACGGTGATCGTGCCGGTGGTGCTGCCCGCCGGGATGACCAGCGGCGAGGCGATCGTGGCGTAGTCGGTGCCGTTGGTGGCGGTGCCGCCGATGGTGTAGCCGATCGACAGCGCCGAGAACGACGCCTGGTTCAGGGTGACGGTGTAGACCAGATTCGGCGCGCCGTCCTCGGCGACCGCGGCCGGCGAGACGGTGATCGTCGCGGTCGGCACGTCGTCGTTGAGGATGGTGCCGGTGGCGCTGGCCGGGACGCCGACGGTGTAGCCCGAGCCGGCGGCGACGGTCAGGGTGACGGTCTCGTCGGCTTCGACGGTGCCGTCGACGGTCGGGTCGATGACGATCGTGGCGGTGGTCGCACCGGCCGGGATGGTGACCGTGGCGACGTTGCCGGTGTAGTCGGTGCCCGCCGTGGCGGTGCCGGAGGTGGTGATGTTCACCACGGTCGGCGAGGTCAGGTTGAGGCTGCGGGTGACCGTGTAGGTGAGGTTGGTCGCGCCGTCTTCGCTGACGCTGGCCGGCGACACCGCGATGCTGACGCTCGGCGGCGGGCTGACGGTGAGGGTGTAGTTCTCGACCTCGAAGTAGCTGCCCGGGCCGGTGCTCGAATCGGTGACCCGGATCGTGACCGGGTAATTGCCCGGGGCCGCGGTGGTGGTGCCGCTGACCACGCCGGAGGAGGAGAGGGTGATGCCCGCCGGCAGGGTGCCGGTCTCGAGCGCATAGGTATGGGGCGGGACGCCGCCGCTGGTGGTCAGGGTCTGCGAGAACGGCGCGCTCTGGATGGCGGTGCCGTTGGGCACGTTGAGGGTCAGGGTCGGGTTCTGGACCGTTCCGGTGTAGCCCTTGTCGACGAACTGCGCCGTGGGCGACGTCGAATCCGTCGAGCGCACGCTGAAGGTGTAGCCGCCGCGCTGGGTGGGCGTGCCGCTGAGCACGCCGCTGCTGGAGAGCGTCAGGCCGACCGGCAGCACGCCGCTCTGCAGCGTGTAGGTATAGGGTGCGACGCCACCGGTGGAAGTCAGGGTCTGCGAGAACGACGTGCCGGCGGTCATCGTCGGCAGCGAGGCCGGCGACACCGTGATGGGCGAGGCCGGCGGCGTGATGGTGATCGTCACGCGCACGGTTTCCTGGCCGCCGCCGTTGCCGGACGCATCGGTGAATTCGAAGAAGTCGCTGGTGGCGCTGTCGCCGTTGTGGCTGTAATCGACGAACCAGTTCGAGCCGGTGATGCGCAGGTTGGCGCTGCCGTGCGCAGGCAACGCCGGACCGTCGACCGGGCCAGTCCCTGCGAATCCGATGCCCAGGGGCGTGCAGTCGGTCACGTTGATGGAGACCGTGCCGCCGTTGGACACGGTACCGCTCTTGGCGGGACAGACGATCGAGGTGTGGGCTGCGCTGGCCAGCGTGGGCCACAGCGCTGCGAGCGCCAGCAGACCGACGGCGAGGCTGGCTCGAGCCAAATGGCCCCGGCTTTTCGCGAAGAGCGACGTGAGCATGTGCATATCCCTGTTCCCCCTGTGGTTCGTCCCGGCGCGGGACGGCCTTGCGGTGTTCCGTCCCGCGATCTTGTTGCTCAACGGAAGACGGACTGCGCCGCGGCCACGGCGTTCGCGCGACCGACGAACCCGCATTGGAACAGGATCGACCGGCGAGGGGAAGCCCCGCGTTTCGCCCGCGGCGTAGCACATACGCCACCGTAGGGACCTTGTGGGGTGGCGAGGGCTGGTTCAGAGTAGCCCGGCGGGTCGCATGAGGCGGCCCGTCTATTCTTCTAGATAGGGGGATCACGATGAGCGAATTCTTCATCGGCCAGATCATGATGGCCGGCTTCAATTTCGCACCGAAGTTCTGGGCGCTGGCGAACGGCCAACTGCTGCCGATCAACCAGAACCAGGCCCTGTTCTCGCTGCTGGGGACGCAGTACGGGGGCAACGGCACCACCAACTTCGCGCTGCCCGACCTGCGCAGCCGCACGCCGATCGGCTACGCCTCCTCGGTCGACCCGAGCTGGCAGCCGCCCTCGGTGCAGATCGGCCAGTCCTCCGGCGTCGAGAACGTGACCCTGCTGAGCACCAACCTGCCGGCGCACACCCACTCGATGAACGCCTCGACCGCCGGCGGCGACAATCGCATCCCGACGGGCCGGGTGTTCGGTACCAGCACGAGCACGGCAACTGCGCCGAACCTCTACGCAGCGAGCAACGGCCCCCTCGTCCCACAGAATCCGCAGACCGTCGCCGCAGTCGGCGGCAACCAGCCGCATCCGAATCTGCAGCCGTACAGCGTCATCAACTTCTGCATCGCGCTGAGCGGCATCTTCCCGTCGCGCAACTGACCGCCCGCGACTCGACAAGGACCCACGGGCGCTGCGCCGGACCACCGCGCGGACGTCCTCATATTCGGAGCACAAACACATGAGCACTCCCTACATCGGCGAAATCCGCATGTTCGGTTTCGGCCGCACGCCCAACGGCTGGCAGGCCTGCGACGGCAGCCTGCTGGCGATCTCGCAGTACGACGCGCTGTTCGCCCTGATAGGCACCACCTATGGCGGCGACGGCCAGACCACGTTCGCGGTGCCCGATCTGCGCGGCCGCCTGCCGATCCACCAGGGCCAGGGCCCCGGCCTGAGCAATTACGTCATCGGCCAGCGCGCCGGCACCGAATCCGTGACCGTGCTGCCGACGCAGATGCCGGCGCATACGCACACGCTCGTCGCGACGACCGCTGCAGCGAGTTCGCTGACCCCCGGCAACACCCTGCTGCCCGGCTCGATCAGCGGCGACACCTTCTACGTGTCCGACACCACGGGCGCCACCGTTTTGGCCATGTCCGCCCAGTCCACGTCGCTCGCCGGCGGCAGCCAACCGCACGAGAACTGCATGCCCACGCTGACGGTGCAGTACTGCATCGCGACGTTCGGCATCTTCCCGTCGCCGGCCTGATCCGCATCGCCGACCACCGCATCCACTGCGCCACGCAGGCGCGGCCGCCGCCCACCCGGCGCGGCCACCTCATCGGAGGAACCAACCCATGACACAGCCCTTCATCGGCGAAATCCAGTTGTTCGGCTTCAACTTCAATCCGCGCGGCTGGGCGTTCGCCAACGGCGCCACCCTGCCGATCTCGCAGAACACCGCGCTGTTCTCGCTGCTCGGCGTCACCTATGGCGGCAACGGCCAGACGACCTTCCAGTTGCCGAATTTCGCCGGCCGCGCCGGCTGCGAGCAGGGCAACGGCCCGGGCCTGACGCCGCGCACGCTGGGCCAGAGCTTCGGCGTCAACACGGTCACGCTCAGCAGCAACGAGATCCCGCAGCACAACCACGGCATCAACGCATACGTGCAGAACGACACGACCAAGCGTGTCGGGACGCCTGCCTCGAACGGGGGGTTGTCGATTCCCGGCTCGACCGGGGTCAAGCCTTTCGCTTCCGGTACGCCCAACACCACGTTCGCGCCGAACATGATCAGCCCCAGCGCCGGCGGCGGCCAGCCGCACCAGAACCAGCAGCCCTACCTCGGGGTGAACTTCTGCATCGCGCTGCAGGGCATCTACCCGTCCTTCCCCTGAGGTGACGGCGGCCGCTCCCGACCGGTTGGCGCCGTTCCCCGCGGAACGGCCCGACCGCATGACCGCGCCCGCGCGCCTCGCCGAGCGCGGGTTTTCGCTGCGCTGGCTGCGTGCGGACGACCTGCCGTGGCTGCGCGACCTGTACGCCACGACCCGGGCGGAGGAAATGGCCACGGTGCCGTGGCCGGCGCCCGCCAAGCGCCAGTTCCTCGACCAGCAGTTCGCGCTGCAGCACCGGCACTATCTCGCCCACTACGGCGACACCGACTTCCTGGCGATCGAACGCAAGGGACGCCCGGCCGGACGCTACTACCTGCAGCGGTCGGCGCCGGACCACCTGATCGTCGACATCTGCCTGTTCCCGGCGCTGCGCGGGCAGGGCGCGGGCGAGGCGCTGATCCGGCAGAGCCAGGCCGACGCCGCGGCGCTCGGCCGCGGCATGCACCTGCACGTGCTGCAGGCCAATCCCGGCGCGCGCCGGCTGTACGAACGGCTCGGCTTCGTCGTCACCGGTCCGGCGCTCCACGGCACCCACCTGCCGATGCACTGGACGCCCGACGGCGCCGCGTCGTAAGCGCGTCGGCGGGGTGTCCGCCGGCCCGCGCGGCGGGCTTCGGGAGACCTCGAGGGCAGATCGTCGAAGACGCGCCGCGTCACCCCGCGCCGCGCAGCACCCGCCGGGTCGCCACGAAGCGGTCGCCGAAGCGGGCGACGCCCTCGGCGCGCATCCGCGACGCGTGGTCGCGCAGGTAGTCGTCCAGCGCCTCCCGATCCTGCAGCACGTACTGCACGGACAGGCCGACGCGTCCGGCGCTGGGCGGCGGTTCGAGCACGTCGAAGGTCTTCGCGCCCTTGAAGCCCGGCAGCGCGAGCATCTCCGCGACGTGGTCGCGCAGCCAGGCGCGGTAGGCCTCGTGGACGGCGGCGTCGACCTCCACGTTCACCTCGTACACCACCTGTTTCGATCCGCGTCGCTTGGCGGCCATGCGCGTCGTCCTCAGCTGCTCATGCCCGCGAGCACGGCGTAGACCAGCACCAGGCTCAGCAGGACGGTGTAGACGGTGCCCAGCATGGCGTATTTCGCCAGCGTGATGAACCACCCCTGCGCGTAGACCCGCTTCTGGGTCCACAGCAGGTACAGCGGCGCGACCAGGAACACCAGCACCGAGCCCAGGGCCGCCAGCGCGCCGCCCAGCGGGACCGGGACGCCCGGCAGACCGCCCAGCCCGATCAGCACGAAATCGGCCAGCAGCATCAGCAGCATGAAGGCGTGGCTGTAGAACGCGACGACCAGATGCTCCAGGTAGCCGAAGGGCGAGCGCAGGTACAGCAGCCGCAGGCACAGGGCGAACAGCGGCACCAGCAGGAACAGCGCCCCCGGCACCGCGCCCAGCACCAGCCTGAAGAATTCGTCGGGACTGTCCTTGACCCGCAGGGCGTTCTGCTTGAGCCGGTCCGCGCGGTGCGCGAGCCAGCGCTGCAGCAGGCCGCCCTCGCCGGCCGCATGCGCGCCGGACGCAGGGGATCCGTTCGCCCGGGCATCGGTCGGGGCGGCCCCTTCCGCGGCCGCCGCGGGCGTCTCCACCGGGGTGTCCAGCGTGCGCAGTTGCGCCGGCGTGGCGCCGAGCGCGCGCATCCGGTCGCGGGCCTGGTCGTCGATGTGCTCGCGGGCGATGTCGCCGATCGCGCTCACCATCCAGCCGGCATCGGGATCGTTGCGGGCCTGCGCGAGTTCGCGCTGCTTGCGGACGCGCGCCTGCAGCACCTCGTCGACGGTCTTCGCCGCGGCGAACGCGGGATCGACCGCCTCATCGTCGCCGCCGTCGGAGACGACGGCGCCCTTGCGCGCGTCCGCATCGCCGGCGTCGATCCGGATCGCGTTGCCGGGATCGAAATGCAGCACGAGCTTGCCGACGAAGAAGGTCAGCACGGTGAGGATCAGGAACAGCCGCAGCGGCGGCAGGTAGCGCACGCGGTGGCCGGCGAGGAAGTTCGCGGCCAGCCGGCCGGGCACGCACAGGTCGCGCAGGGTGCGGACGATGCGACCGTCCACGTGCCAGAACGACTCGAACACCTCTTCCAGCGCATGCGCGACGCTGCGCAGCGGGTTGTGTCCGTGCTGGCCGCAGACGTGGCACCAGGGGCCCTGCAGCGCGGTCGCGCAGTTCTCGCACCGCGCGGGCGCGGCGTGGGCGTGTGGGTCGGACATCGTTCCCCGGTGCGCGGACGTCGGGCGCTAAGATACCAGCCCGTGCGCGATCGCCGCGCCCTGCCCCCCCACGGCCCGTCGTCCCCGCACATGTCTCCCTCGCCCGACCACCGGACCCGTTTCCGCGACGAGCTGCGCGCCAGCGCGCGGCTGGCCGCGCCGTTGATCGCCGGACACCTCTCGACCGGCCTGATCGGCCTGATCGACGCGGTGATCGCCGGCCGCCACGGCACCGCGACGCTGGCCGCGGTGTCGGTGGGCACCGCGCTGTTCTGGCTGCCGCTGCTGGTGCCGATGGGCACGCTGATCGCGGTGCCTGCGTCGGTGTCGCAGCTCGACGGCGGCGGCCGCCGCGAGGAGATCGGCCCGCTGTTCCGCCAGGCGCTGTGGCTGGCGCTGGCGCTGGGCCTGGGGATGTTCGTGTTCCTCAGCCTGCTGCCGTCGACGCTGCCGTGGCTGGGCATCGCGCCGGAGATCCGGCCGGGCGCCGCGGCCTTCGTCTCCGGCATCCGCTGGGGCGCGCCGGCGCTGGCGCTGTACCTGTGCATGCGCTATCTGTGCGACGGCCTCCACCACACGGTGCCGACGATGGTCTTCGGCCTGGGCGGGCTGCTGGTGCTGGCGCCGCTGGGCTGGGCGCTGACCTTCGGCGTCGGCGGGCTGCCGGCGCTCGGCGCGGGCGGGCTGGGCTGGGCCTCGGCGCTGATGCTGTGGACGCAGGCGCTGGGCCTCGGGCTGTACCTGCTGCGCGCCCGCCGGTTCCGGTCGCTGCACCTGTTCCGGTGGCGCGACCCGCCGCGGTGGCCGCCGATCCGCGGCCTGCTCGCGCTGGGGCTGCCGATCGGCATCACCTGGCTGATGGAGGGCGGGCTGTTCATCGCCACCGCGCTGGTGATCGGCCGGCTCGGCACGGTGCCGGCGGCGGCGCACCAGATCGCGATCAACGTCGCCAGCCTGTGCTTCATGCTGCCGATGGCGCTGGCCGAGGCGACCACGGTGCGCGTGGGCCACGCGGTGGGCCGCGGCGACCGCGCCGCCCTGCGCCGCGCCGCGCTCGCCGGCTACGCGCTGGTGCTGGGCACCCAGTTGCTCAGCGCCGGGATGCTGCTGGCCGGCAACCACGCCATCGCCGGGCTCTACACCCACGATCCGGCGGTGATCGCGCTGGCCGCCTCGCTGCTGCTGCTGGCCGCGGCGTTCCAGTTCCCCGACGGCGTGCAGGTGCTGTCGGTCGGCGCCCTGCGCGGGCTGAAGGACACCCGGGTGCCGATGCTGCTGGCCGCGGTCGCCTACTGGGGCATCGGCATGCCGCTGGGGGCGGTCCTCGGCCTCGGCCTGGGCGGGCTGGTCCCGGCGCTGGGGCCACGGGGGATGTGGATGGGCCTGATCGCCGGCCTGACCGTGGCCGCGACCCTGCTGGGCCTGCGCCTGCACCGCCAGCTCCGGCGGCTGCCGCTGCCGCACCCGGACGACCGCCGCCTGGCCGCCGGCGAAGCCGCCTGAGCCCCGCCGCGGCGCGGTCCGGGCCGCGCTCCCGGCCCGCCCGGACGGCCGTGTGACGGATGGCGGATGACCGCCGCGCCCGCCGCGGGCACACTGACCGCAGCGACCACGTTCCCAGGAGATGTCCCCGATGAATGCCACGCCGTCCCGCGGCCCGATCCTCAGCCTGCTCAAGGGCCTGTGGGACGCGATGAACTTCACCCGCCGGCTGATCCTCAACGTGATCTTCTTCGGCCTGGTGCTGCTGGTCCTGGCCGCGCTGGGCACCAGCAAGCCGCAGGTGATGCCGGTCGAGAGCCGCAGCACCCTGGTCATCGCGCCCGAAGGCGCGCTGGTCGAGCAGTACACCGTCGACCCGACCAGCCGCGCGCTCGCGCAGGCGCTCGGCGACAAGCGCGGCGAGGAAGTGCAGTTGCGCGACCTGCTGACCGCGATCAACGCCGCGAAGGACGACAAGCGCATCGAGCGCGTGCTGCTGCGCGTGGACCGCATGCGGTTCAGCGGCTACGCCTCGATCCGCGAGGTCGCCCAGGCGCTGGCCGACCTGCGCGCCTCCGGCAAGCAGATCGTCGCCTTCGGCGAAAGCTTCGACCAGGCCCAGTACCTGCTCGCGGCGCAGGCCAACGAGGTCTACCTCGACCCGATGGGCGGAATCCTGCTCGAAGGCCTCAGCCGCTATCGCCAGTACTACCGCGAAGGCCTGCAGGACAAGCTCGGCGTCGACGTGCACCTGTTCAAGGTCGGCGAGTACAAGTCGGCGGCCGAGCCCTACGTGCTCGACGCGGCCTCGCCGGCGGCGAAGGAAGCCGACCTGTTCTGGATGAACGACGTGTGGCAGCGCTACCTCGCCGACATCGCCAGGCCGCGCAAGCTCGACGCCGCCGCGCTCGGCGCCAGCATCGAGCAACTGCCGGCCGACATCGAGGCCGCCCAGGGCGACCTGGCCAAGTACGCGCTGAACCAGAAGTGGGTGGACGGACTGAAGACCCAGGAGGAAGTCGAGGACCTGATGACCGAGCGCGGCGTCGCCGACGACAGCGCCGACGGCGGTTTCCGCCAGGTGTCGCTGGACCGCTACGTCGCCAGCCTCAACGGCGCGCTGCCCGACTTCGGCGACCAGGGCCACGTCGCGGTGGTGGTGGCCGAGGGCGAGATCCAAGGCGGCGAACAGCCGCCGGGCACCGTCGGCGGCGAATCGACCGCGGCGCTGCTGCGCGACGCGCGCGACGACGACAGCGTCAAGGCCGTCGTGCTGCGGGTGAACTCGCCCGGCGGCGAGGTCTACGCCTCCGAGCAGATCCGCCGCGAGGTGGTCGCGCTGAAGAAGGCCGGCAAGCCGGTGATCGTGTCGATGGGCGACCTCGCCGCGTCCGGCGGCTACTGGATCAGCATGAACGCCGACCGCATCTACGCCGACCCGTCGACGATCACCGGTTCGATCGGCATCTTCGGCCTCGTGCCGAACATCACCCACACGCTGGAGAAGGTCGGCGTGCACACCGACGGCGTCGCCACCACGTCGATCGCCGGCGCGTTCGACATCACCCGGCCGATGCCGCCGCAGGTCGCGCAGGTCATGCAGACGGTGATCGAGAAGGGCTACCGCGACTTCACCGGGCGCGTCTCGGAAGCGCGCAAGAAGCCGGTCGCGGACGTGGACGCGGTCGCCCGCGGCCGCGTGTGGACCGGCGCGCAGGCGAAGGAGCGCGGCCTGGTCGACGCCTTCGGCGGCCTGCAGACCGCGCTCAACGACGCCGCCAAGCGCGCCAAGCTCGGCGACAAGCCCGGCACCTACCACGTGCGCTACATCGAACGCGAACTGACCCCGCTGGAGCGCTGGTTCGGCGGCTTCGTCGGCACCGCCGCCGGTCGCGCCATGGTCGGCCACTCCGACCTCGCCCGCGGCCTGCTGGCGAAGGCCGCGCCGCAGGCCGAACGCGACCTGGCGATGTTCCAGCGCGCGGTGGAGGACAACGGCAAGGGCCCGCAGGGCCGGATCTTCGCCTACTGCTTCTGCCGGTTCTGACCGGACCGTCCCCTCCCGTCACGGCCTCGCGCCGCGACGGGAGGAGGCGAGAGAAGACGACACGCAACGCCCGGCTCCGGCCAGGCGTCGTCGTTTGCGGGCCGTGCGGGTGTGCCCAGCCCCTGCGGGGGCGACGGCTCAGCCGCCGGTGGCGTCGTCGATCGCCTTGCGCTGGTCGGTGCCGGACTGTTCGGTCTGCGCGCGGATGTCCTTGGCCTGGTCGATCGGCTGCTGGATCGCCTGGCGCAGCGCCCCGGGCTGCGCGGGCGCCGCCGCCTGGGGATCGGGCTGGACATCGTGCGGCGGCGCTTCCGGCGCGGAACAGCCCGCGGCGAGGCAGGCGAACGACAGCAGGGCGAGGGTCGACAGGCGGCGCATGATCGTGCTCCCGGTGGTTGCGGCTTATCCTACCCGCATCCCCCGGCTGCGCACGTTCGCTCCATGTCCTCCGATCGCTGGCGTCTCGACGGTCAACTCGCCCTGGTCACCGGCGGCAGCGCCGGCATCGGCCGCGCCGTCGCGCGCGAACTGCTGGGCTTCGGCGCGCGCGTGCTGATCGCCGCGCGCGACGGCAACGGCCTCGATGCGGTGCGCCTGGAGCTGGAGGAAGCCTTCCCGGAAGGCGAGGTCCGCACTTTCCCCGCCGACGTCGCCGACGGGGAACAGCGTCGCGAGCTGCTGGACTGGGTGGAGGATCTCGGCGACGGCCTCCACATCCTCGTCAACAACGCCGGCGGCAACCTCACCAAGCCCGCCAACGACTACGACGAGGACGAGTGGCGCGGGATCTTCGAGGTCAACCTGTTCAGCGCCTTCGAGCTGTCGCGCTGCGCATTCCCGCTGCTCACGAAGCATCCTTCGTCGTGCATCGTCAACGTCGGCAGCGTGTCCGGCGTCACCCACGTGCGCAGCGGCGCGCCCTACGGCATGAGCAAGGCCGCGCTGCACCAGATGACCCGCAACCTCGCGGTCGAATGGGCCGAGGATGGCGTGCGCGTGAACTCGGTCGCGCCGTGGTACATCCGCACCCGCCGCACTTCGGGCAAGCTCGCCGACCCCGACTACCTCGACGAAGTGCTGCTGCGCACGCCGCTGGGCCGCATCGGCGAACCGGAGGAAGTCGCCGCCGCCGTCGCCTTCCTGTGCCTGCCCGCGGCCAGCTACGTCACCGGCGAATGCATCGCGGTCGACGGCGGGTTCCTGCGCTACGGGTTCTGATTCCGAAAAGCGCCCCACGGGCGCGCGCCGAACCGGCAGTGTTTCTCCCGCGAGCGTCGCTCGCGGCCAAGGAGAAGCACCATGGAAAATGCGTTCGCCTTCCGGTACGCGGTGCACGCGGCCCTGTCGGCATCCTTCCTGTTCGTCTCCGGCTGCGCGACGCTGAGCGGCGTGCCCGCCGACGTCCTCGAACCGAAGCGGCTCTATCCGCAGTGCGGCGGCGACCAGCAGATCGCGCCGGCGCGAGACGCGACGGAGCACCGGGCACCACGCGCGCAGAAGGTGCCTGCGGGGTCGTGGATGATCTCGGACGCCCTCTACTGCCACCCCGACAAGGCGACGCGCGACACGATCATCAACACCCGGATGATCGACATCGACAACGCCTACACGCGATTCGTCGTCGCGCTGAACCAGGAGCGGACCGGCGGAAAGCTCGGAACCCAGTTCGGGAAGCTGCTGCTGAGCGCCGCAGGCGTGCTCACCGGGTCGGAAACCGCGCGCAAGAACCTGGCGGCGGCGGCGGGCCTGGCCGAGGGATGGGACGCCTCGATCGACAATGCCGCGCTGTACCAGCAGTCGTTGACCGCACTGGTGTCCGCGATGGACGCCAAGCGCGCCGAGATCAGGCTTCGGCTCTATGCCTCGATGCGCCTCGACCTGGAGCGTTATCCGGCCTCGGCCGCGAACCTCGACCTGCAGGACTACCTGCGCGCGAGCACACTGCCCGGCGGGCTGATGCATATCCTGGACCTCGCCGAGTCCGACAAGAACAAGCAGCAGGCGGCCGTCGACAAGGCGGTCCGGCAACTGGAAGTGCTCCCGGAAGCGTCACGGGTCGTCCGCGCCTGCAGCACGCGCGCGCTGGGCGAAGCCCTGAAGGACAAGGACGCCGCGCTTCGCCACGACCGGCTGCTGCGGATCGCGGCGTCGCTGCTTCCGGAAGGCGATCGATCGAAGCAGCGGGACGACGCGATCGCGACCGAGATCCAGGCCTACATCCGCATGACCGGCAGCGGCGAGGACGATCGCTACATGAGGATCCACAGCGCGTTCGTCGATGCCGGGCTGTATCCCGCGGGCGACGAATGCAAGATCGGAGATTGAGCCATGTACTACGCGCATACGAGCGACGACCACACGCTGGAACAGCTCCAGCAGATCATCCGCGACGAAGAATCCGGAGCCAGCCTGTTCGTCGAGTGCAAGGCCGCCTCGGTGTTGGAGCAGGGCAAGAAGGTCCGCAGGAACGTCCTCAAGTTCCAGGAACTGCCTCCCGGGCAACAGCCCGCCGAGGCCCGCCTGACCGCCAAGCCGCCGGCCGACATCGGCAGCATCCAGTGGCAGGGCACGCTGTTCGTGGAAGGCAAGCTCAAGGGCGCCTACCTCTCGCGCTGAGCCTGCACCTCCACGCCGAAGCCGGCCCGGACGGCGTCGGCTTGTCCGGCCGGTCGATTTTTCGCATGCTCGGCCACCGAACATCGACCCGCAGGGCGCCTCCCCGGTGCGAGCTCCGTCGCCTCCACTCGATTTGCGCGGCGATCCGCCCGCCGCCAGCCAGCGCCTCGCCCTGATCGACGCGCTCCGCGGCGCGGCGCTGGCCGGGGTGCTGCTGGTCAACCTCGGCGGGTTCTCGCTGTACTACTTCCTCGATCCGGCGCAGCGGGCGGCGCTGCCGACGGCGCGG
Organism: Lysobacterales bacterium; assembly: GCA_019510125.1. Classification (GTDB taxonomy): domain Bacteria; phylum Pseudomonadota; class Gammaproteobacteria; order Xanthomonadales; family Xanthomonadaceae; genus Lysobacter_I. The sequence goes on along the minus strand of JAEKKX010000014.1, from coordinate 54,749 downwards.
GTCGACGCGTGGCTGGCGATGGCGGTGCAACTGCTGGTGCAGGACAAGGCGATCACCCTGTTCTCGCTGCTGTTCGGCGTCGGCATCGCGCTGCAGGCCGGGCGCGCGCGGGCGCAGGGCCTCGGCGACGGGCCGCTGGTGCGCCGGCTGCTGGTGCTGCTGGCGATCGGCCTGCTCCACGCGCACCTGCTGTGGTGGGGCGACATCCTGACCTTCTACGCGGTCGCCGGACTGCTGCTGCTCGCGCTGCGGCGGCTGCCGGACCGCGCGCTGCTGGCGGCGGGGCTGGCGCTGGCGCTGTTCACGCCGCTGCTGGCGCCGATCGCGTACCGGCTGCTGCCGGCGGACCTGGCCGACGAGGCGACCATGCACGCGCTGGCCGTCGCCGCGTTCTCCTCGTCCGATCCGGGCGTCGCCCTGCGCGGCAATCTCGCCTATACCTACTGGAACTGGATGGCGCTGTGGAGCGTGTTCCCGTTCGTGCTCGCGCGGTTGATGATCGGCGACTGGGCCGGCCGGCGCGGCCTGCTGCAGGACCCGGCGGCGCATCGCCGGTTGCTGCGGTGGGTGTGCCTCGTCGGGGTGCCGCTGGGACTGGCCGGCGGCATCGCGCTGGAAACGATCGAGGCCGCCGGGCGCACCGCGGCCGTGCTCGAGGCCGGGCGCGCGGCCGAGTTCGGCCTGCGCACGCTGCGCCGGCTGGTGCCGCTGGCGCAGGGGCTGGGCTACGCCGCCGGCTTCGCGCTGCTGTTCCTGCGGCCCGGCTGGAATCGGCGGCTGGCCTGGCTGGCGCCGGTCGGGCGGATGGCGCTGACCCACTACCTCGCGCAGAGCGTGCTCGGCGTGGCGCTGTTCTACGGCGTCGGCCTGGGGCTGGGCCCCGGCGGGGGGTTGCCGGGGCGGTTCGCGGCCTGGGCGGGGATCTTCGCGGCGCAGGTCGGCTTCAGCCACTGGTGGCTGGCCCGGTTCCGGCTGGGGCCGGCCGAATGGCTGTGGCGTTCGCTGGCCGCCGGCCGCGCGCTGCCGCTGCGCCGCGCGGCGACCGCTCCGCCCTGACCGCACCGGCTTAATCGTTCCGGTCTATCGCTCCGTTATGATGCCGCGGGCAACGGGACGGGGGCGGACAGGACGATGAAGGCGACGGGGGTCCCTCGGACTTCGGCGGACGGGCGCGCCACGCGGCGGGCGACCGTCTCGTGAGCCGTCGCGCGCTCTCGGATACCGCCTACTCCTCGTTCGCGGTCTACATCGAATACCTGTTCGGCCTGATCGCGTCGATCCTGACCGCGCGCGCGCTGCTGCCCAACGACATGGGCGTGTACAGCCTGCTGATCTGGCTGGTCGCCAACGGCGTGATCGTCGCCAACGCCGGGATCACGCTCGGCGCGATCAAGTTCATCGCCGAACTGCGCGGCGCCGGGCACGAGGACGACACCGCGCGCCTGGTCCGGCGCCTGCGCGGCATGCAGCGGACGATGCTCGCGATCGTGGTCGTCGCGCTGGCGCTGGTGTTCCTGTGCTTCCACGGCCACCTCGCGCCCGGCGTGCCGCCGTGGACGTTCGCGCTGCTGCTGGGCTCGGTGGCGCTGCGCGCGCCGTACATGTTCAACATCGCGGTGCTCAAGGGCCGCCAGGATTTCAAGTCGACGGCGGTGGTCGCCGGGCTCGGCGCCGGCACCAACCTGGCGATGATCGCGCTGCTGTGGTCGGGCAAGGTCGTGCCGGCGACGCTGCCGGCGTTCGTGGTCGTCTACGCGCTGTCGAGTTTGGTGTTCTTCATCGTCTCGCACCGGCGCGCGATGCGCTTCCCGGAAGGCGCGCACGGCGACGGCGCGCTGCCGCCGGAACTGGAGGCGCGCATCCGCCACCACCTGCGCGTGGCCGGCCTCACCACCGTGCTCGGCGCGCTCGGCACCAGCGAGATCGAACTGCTCGCGCTCAACGTGCTCAGCGACTCGGCGCACGCCGGCCTGTTCAAGGTCGCCAACGCGCTGGCCGGCGGCGTCGCGCTGCTGGTGCCCGGCGTGCTCAGCGCGCAGTTGCTGCCGATGATGGCGCGCGCCCACGGCAGCGGCGGCGGCGAGGCCGCGCGCCGGTTCGTGGCGATGACGGTGTGGCTGTGGATCCTCGGCGCGCCGCTGATCGCCGCCGGCAGCGTGTTCGCCGACCACGCGGTCGGCCTGCTCTACGGACCGGCCTACGCCGACGCGGCCCCGGTGCTGGTGGCGCTGCTGGTCGCGCGCACCGCGCTGGTGCTGGGCCAGGGCGCCACCGCCTACCTGCTCAGCGCCGACCGCCAGACCGCGCTGATGCGGCTGACCCTCGTCTTCACCGTGCTGCGGGTGGTCGGCGTGTTCGGCGCGACCTGGGCCTGGGGCCTGCCCGGCGCGGTGTCGGCGACGGTGGTGCTGTCGCTGCTCGCCACCCTCGCCACCGGCCGACTGGCGATGCGCGACGCGGCGACGTCGCTGCCGTGGGCGCGGCTGCTGCGGATCGCCGCGGCCGCCGCGGTGCCGGCGGCGGTGTGCATCCCGCTGGCGCAGCGGCTCGGCCCGCTGACCGGCCTGCTGGCCGGCACCGCGGTGTTCGCGCTGCTGTACCCGATCTGCGCCTGGTGGTTCCGCTGCCTCAGCGACGAGGACGCCGGCTACCTGCGCGCGCTGGCCGCGCGCTGGCGCGCCCGCCGCGGCGCGGCCTGAGCGCAGCCACGCGCATGCCCGCTCGCGCGGGCGCAACGGGCCGATGGCGTCGGACCGGCGCTCAGGCCGGCGCGTAGGCCAGGCCGTTGTCGCGGACCCCGCGCCCCAGCGCGCGCCGCAGCCCGCGCTGTGCGCCGGTGAAGGTCGTCAGCAGCGCGGCCTTGATCGCGTCGCCCGCGGCCGATGCGCCCACCGGCCGCGGCGACAGCCCCATGCGCCGGAGCTGCGCGTTGCCGCGATAGAGCAGTTCGCGGCGCCGGGTCGAATCGGTGTAGTAGGTGAAGCTGACGGTGATCGACGGCGCATCGCCGTTCTCGACCATGTGCGGCGCGGTCGAGGGCATGTAGCCGCCCATCCCCGGTTCGAGCTCGAACACCCGCGCGCGGCCGCGGAAGGCCTCGTCCCAGACCACGCCCTCGCGCGAATGGCGATCGTGGAACGCTTCCTGCGCGCGCTCGGACACCACCTCGCGATCGAACGGGTCCCACACGTACAGCCGCTTGCGCCCGGCGATCTGCAGGATCACGTTGTGCTCGTGGTCGATGTGGAACGGCGTCACCGCGCCGGGCGAGCTGAGGAAGATCCAGCCGGCGCGGTAGCACAGGCCCGGGTCGCGGCGCTCGATCGCCGGCCGCAGCGCGTCCAGCACCGCGTCGACGAGTTCGCGATAGACCGGATCGGCCTGCACGTTGAGCAGCGAGGTCCAGGCGTGCGCGTGCGCCAGGTCGGACAGGGTCGTCGCAGCGTCGCGGCGGTTGGGATGCAGGTTCGGCGCATCGGCGAAGCTGCTGCCGGCGGTGGCGGCGTCGCTGTGCGAACGCACCAGCCGGCGCGCCTCCAGCCGCTGCGCGAGGGCGATCAGCGCGTCGATCCGCAGCAGCGGGTGGTCGCACAGCCGGTGACGGACCTCGCCGATCCGCCAGGGGTCGAACGCGTCGGCATCGAGGGTGACGAGGGGCGTGGCGTCGCGCATGGCGGAAAATCGTTCTGGTAGGCTTTTCGGATGGGACTGATCGATTTCGCCGAACGCGCCGGCCGCAACGCCTGGCGCCTGCCCCTCCTGGGCCGGGTGCTCGCGGCGGACGACGCCCGCAGCTTCGCGAAGATGCCGCGCGGCCGCTTCCGCGGCGTCTACCGCGATTTCGCCGAAGCCGAGGCCGCGATCCCGCGCGGCAGGCCGGTCGGCTACGACAACGACGCCATGGCCGGGATGTACCGCGACCGCATGCGCAAGCCCTGCGAGAGCGACTACGCCGTGCTGTTCTGGATGCGCGACCTCGTGCAGCGGACAACGCGCGTTTTCGATTTCGGCGGCCACGTCGGGGTGAGCTACTACGGCTGGCGCGAGCACCTGCGGCTGCCGACGGGACTGCGCTGGACGGTCTGCGACACCCCGGCGATCGTGCGCGAGGGCGAGGCGATGGCCCGCGAACGCGGCGCCGAGGGACTGTCGTTCACCAGCGATCCGGCCGACGGCCACGGCGCCGACATCCTGCTGGTCGCCGGTTCGCTGCAGTACGTGGACCTGTCGATCGCCGGCCTGCTGGCGCGGATGGGCAGCGCCCCGCGGCACCTGTTCGTCAACAAGCTGCCGCTCTACGACGGCGAGCCCTTCGTGACCGTGCAGTCCACCGGGCGCGCCTTCCACCCGTACCGGATCGAGAACCGCGAGGCGTTCGTCGCCGGCGTGACCGCGCTCGGCTACCGGGTGGTCGACGACTGGGTCAACCACGAGGTCTCCTGCCGCATCCCGCAGACCCGCGGCCGCGACGTCGAGGCCTACAGCGGCTACTACTTCGTCCGCGACGCGGACTGAGCGCGGGGTCGCAGCGCGCCGTCGCGGCGCCGACGCGCGGGCGTCCTCAGTTGAAGACGGCCTGGTAGAGGAAGCCGGCGCGCTCCTGCGCCACCGGCACCAGGAAGATGCCGACCTCGCCCACCCGCGGGTGGCGCATGGCGTAGATCTGCTGCGGGAACAGGATCGGGGCGGTGTTGCGGAACAGCAGAGAGAACGGGGCGCGGGCCGCGTCCTGGCGCTGCGCGGGCAGCGGCCGGGCTTCGACCAGCACGAACTCCACCGACATGTCGTTGAGATCGGCGGCGAACGTCTCGTTCACGCAGCCGGCGAAATGTTCCAGCGTCAGCAACTCCATGGCGATTCCATGCTCCCGGCCCCCTGCGGCCCGCGCTGCGCGGTTCGCAGCGCGGCCATCCTCGCCGCTGCGGCCGCCCGGCACAAGCCGCGGAACACGCCGTTGCCGCCCCGGCGAGACACGGGCGGGCCCGGGCGTGGACAATGACGCCCCCGCCAGGCGGCCCGCCGGCTCCCGCGCGATTCAGCCTCGTGCCGCCATCCTGAACGGGTTTTTGCGCCTGCCCGCTCGCCCGCCCACCCTTCGACCCTGCCCGTCCAGCCCCCATGTCCGCCGCGCCCGCCATCGTCAAGGTCACCGGTCTCCGCCTCGATCGCGGGACGCGCACGATCCTGCGCGACATCGACCTGACCGTGCCGCGCGGCAGCATCACCGCGATCCTCGGCCCCTCCGGCTGCGGCAAGTCGACCCTGCTGTCGGCGCTGACCGGCGAGCTGGCCCCGGCGGCCGGCACGGTCGAGGTGCTCGGTCGCCCAGTGCCCGAGCGCAAGCGCGAGCTGCTGGAACTGCGCAAGGGCATCGGCGTGCTGCTGCAGGGCAACGGCCTGCTGACCGACCTCACCGCCGCCGAGAACGTCGCCCTGCCGCTGCGCACCCACACCGACCTGCCGGCCGAGGTCGTCCGCCGCCTGGTCGAGATGAAGCTGCACGCGGTCGGCCTGCGCGCCGCCGCCGACCTCTATCCGCGCGAACTCTCCGGCGGCATGGCGCGCCGGGTCGCGCTGGCCCGCGCGCTGGCGCTGGACCCGCCGGTGATGCTGTACGACGAGCCGCTGACCGGGCTGGACCCGATCGCCAGCGGCGTGATCATGAGCCTGATCGCCCGGCTCAACGCCAGCCTCGGCCTGACCAGCCTGATCGTCACCCACCACGTCCACGAGACCCTGCCGATCGCCGATCGCGCGGTGGTCATCGCCAACGGCGGCATCGTCTTCGACGGCACCCCGGCCGAACTGGAAGGCAGCGCCGACCCGCTGGTCCGCCAGTTCCTGCGCGGCGAACCGGACGGGCCGATTCCCTTCGACGCGGTCGCCCGCCCGGAGGCCGCGTGATGGCCCTGGCCGAGACCACCCGCAGCGTCGGTCGCGCCGGCCTGTTCTCGCTGGCGGTGTTCCGCGCCAGCCGCCCGACCCGCGACTTCTGGCAGGAACTGACCCGCGAGATCTACAAGATCGGCGCGCGCAGCCTGCCGATCATCGCCGTCGGCGGCGCCTTCGTCGGCCTGTCGATCACCCTGCTCGGCTACCGCGCGCTGCAGACCTACGGCGCCGCCAACCAGATCAGCGCGCTGATCGGCCTGGGCATGTACCGCGAACTGGCGCCGGTGCTGACCGCGCTGCTGTTCGTCGGCCGCGCCGGCAGCTCGATCGCCGCCGAACTCGGGCTGATGCGCGCCACCGACCAGATCACCGCGCTCGGCCTGATGGGTATCGACCCGGTCGGCAAGGCGGTGGCGCCGCGGTTCTGGGCCGCGGTGATCACGGTGCCGCTGCTGACCGCGATCTTCTGCAGCCTGGCGATCACCGCGAGCTGGTTCCAGGGCGTGCAGGTGCTGGGCATCGACAACGGCGCGTTCTGGCAGGTGATGAAGGACGCGGTGGATTTCCACGAGGATTTCCTGCCGGCGTTCCTCAAGTCCGCCGTGTTCGGCGGCACCGCGGCGCTGGTCGCCTCCTACGTCGGTTTCCACGCGGAGCCGACCATCGAGGGCACCTCGGTCGCCACCACCCGCGCCGTGGTCAACGCCTCGCTGCTGGTGCTGATGTTCAACTTCGTCCTGTCCGCCTTCCTGTTCCGCTGAGCGGAACGCCCGACCACGCTTCCACGAGTCCGTCCCCATGAGTGCACGCGGTCCCCGCCTCGAATTCGCCGTCGGCGCCTTCCTGCTGCTCGCCCTGGGCTCGCTGCTGGTGCTGGCGATCGCCTCCACCAACGGCAAGTTCGGCTTCGGCGCCGACACCTATCCGCTCAAGGCCCGCTTCACCAACCTCGGCCAGTTGCGACCGATGGCGCCGGTGAAGATCGGCGGCGTCGCGATCGGCAAGGTCGCCTCGATCGAGCTCGATCCCAAGCGCCTCGACGCGGTGGTCGTGCTCGACGTCGACAGCCGCTACAAGGACCTGCCGATCGACACCTCGGCCGGCATCCTCACCGGCGGCCTGCTCGGCGAGAGCTACGTCGGGCTATCGCCCGGCGGCGCGCCGGAGATCCTCAAGCCCGGCGACGAGATCGCCTACACCACGCCGGCGGTCGACCTGATCCAGATGGCCGGCAAGTACATCTTCGGCGGCGGCGGCGGAACCAAGCCCGCCGACGACACCTCCAATTCAGGTTCGGCCGCCGATCCTGCCTCCGATTCCTCCCCCAACGACAAGACCACGACGCCATGATGCTCCAGACCCGGATCCCCCAGACCCGTCTCCTGTCCGTCCTGGTCGGCGCCGCACTCCTCGCCGCGCCGCCGGTATTCGCCCAGCAGGCCGCCGCCCCGGCCCGCGCGGCGGCCCCCGCCTCGGCGATGATGCAGGGCACGCCCAGCCAGCTCGTGCTCAACAACAGCCAGCGCGTGCTCAGCACGCTGGAGAAGCGCCGCGCCGAGTTCACCAGGAATCGGGTCGCGCTGCGCGATTTCGTCAGCACCGAGTTCAACGCAATGTTCGACCGCGACTACGCCGCCCGCCTGGTGCTGGGGCGCCACGGCCGCGGCGCCTCCGACGAGGACATCAAGCTGTTCGCCGACGCGCTCGCCGACAACCTGATGCAGCGCTACGGTTCGTCGCTGCTGGACTTCAACACGCAGTTGCGGGTGCGGGTGAAGTCCGAGCGCCCGCTGGCCCAGGGCCAGGGCGTGAAGGTCTCCAGCGAATTCCTGCGTCAGGGCGGCGAGCCGATCCCGGTCGACTACTTCATGCGCCGCAACGGCAGCCAGTGGAAGGTCTTCGACGTGATGGTCGAGGGCGTGTCCTACGTGCAGACCTTCCGCAACCAGTTCGACGCGGAACTGCAGCGCAAGTCGATCCGCGAGGTCGCCGGCGAACTGCGCAGCGGCCAGTTGCGCGCGAGCGCGGACCAGAAGTGACCGCCGCGGACGCCGCCTCGGTCGCGCTCGCCGGTGGAACCCTGCGTTTCACCGGCGCGCTGCGCCGCGACGCGGTCGCCGCGCTGTGGGCGCGGCTGCCGGCCGCGCTGGACGGCGTCCACCGCATCGACCTGACCGCCGTCGACGGCATCGACAGCGCCGGCCTGGCGCTGGTTTCGCGGGTGGCGGAGCGCTGCGCCGCAGACGTGGCGATCGACGGCCGGCCGCCGGGCTTCGACGACCTGCGCACCGCCTACCGGCTGGGCGCCGACCTCGGCTTCGTCCGCGACTGAGCCCGGTCGCGACGACCGGCCCGCGCAACGCCACGCGACAACGGACTACACTCGCGCCATGACGTGCCTCTCCCCCCTCTCCCGCGCCGCGCTGCTGGCGCTGGCGCTGCTGACCGTCGGCTGCACCGCGCAATCGCCCCGCCCCGATGCGCCGCCGCAGGCGACGGTGATCGCCGCCCCCGCGACCGAAGCCCCGGCGACGCCCGTCCCCGCGGACGCCGGCGCGGTCACCGATGCCGACGCCATGCCGGCCGTCGCCGTCGAAGGCGATGCCGCGACGACCGCCACCACCGAAGCGCCGCCGCCGGACGCCACGGCGGCGACCGCGACCGGCGACTCCGTCGATCAGCCGACCGACGCCGAGCGCGACTACGCGGCGATCTACGGCACGACCGATCCCGACGCCTACAACCCGATCGCCGACCCCACGCTGCCGCCGCCGGCCGAGATGCCCAAGAGCTTCGACCCGTGGGAGCGCTACAACCGCCGCGTGCACCGTTTCAACATGGTCGTGGACCGCCGGATCGCCAAGCCGCTCGCGCACGCCTACGTCCGCGTGGTGCCGCGCCCGGTGCGCCTGGGCGTGAGCAACTTCTTCAACAACCTCGGCCAGCCGGTCAGCGCGCTCAACGCGCTGCTGCAGGGCAAGCCCAAGCAGGCCGGGCAGAGCGTCGGCCGGTTCCTGCTCAACAGCACGCTGGGCATCGGCGGGCTGTTCGATCCGGCGACCTCCGCCAACCTGCCCAACCGCGGCGAGGACTTCGGCCAGACCCTCGGCGTGTGGGGCTGGAAGAAGTCGCGCTACGTCGAACTGCCGCTGTTCGGTCCGCGCACCGTGCGCGACGTGTTCGGCATGGCCGGCGACGCGCCGCTGTCGCCGACCCGGCAGATCGAGGAGGACAAGATCCGCATCTTCCTGCAGGGCCTGCAACTGGTCGACGTGCGCGCGCAGTTGCTGTCGACCGACAGCCTGCGCGAAGGCGCGGCCGACGACTACGCGCTGGTCCGCGACGCCTGGCTGCAGCGCCGCAACTACCAGATCCGCGGCGACGAGGCCTCGGACGAGGACGACTCGCTGCCGGACTACCTCCGCGAAGGCGACGATGCGCCGACGGTGCCGGCCAGCGCGATGCCGCTGCCGAGCCCGCCGTAACCGATCGCAAGCCCCGTTTCGGTAGAGCGGGCTTCAGCCCGCTGCGCCGTGCAAGAAAGCGACCAAGCGGCCCGGTTTCCAACAGCCGCATGGCTGGTCGGGCCGCCCTACCGTCTGCATCCGTTTAGCAGCGGCCTGAAGGCCGCTCTACCGTTGGCATGCGTCTACCGTCGGCGGCCGCACGCCACGACGACGCTCAGTCCTCGTCGGCCGGGTCCTTCCCGGCATCGACCGCATCCTCTCCGAGCAGTCGCCGCGCATCGTCCGCGGGCAGTTCCTCGACCTTGCGCAGTTGCCGCTCGATGGCGCGGGTGCGCACGCCGGCGGCCTCGATGCTCTTCTGCACCGTGCCGAGCTGGCTGTTGGCGCGTTCGAGCACGGTCGCGAACTTGCCGAACTCGGTCTTCACCGCGCCGAGCAACTGGCGCACTTCGCCGGAGCGCTGCTCGATCGCCAGCGTGCGGAAGCCCATCTGCAGGCTGTTGAGCAGCGCCAGCAGCGTGGTCGGTCCGGCCACCGTCACCCGGAACTCGCGCTGCAGCGCCTCGAACAGGCCCGGGCGCCGCAGCACCTCGGCGTACAGGCCCTCGGTGGGCAGGAACAGCAGCGCGAAGTCGGTGGTGTGCGGCGGGGCGACGTACTTGTCGCGGATGCGCCTGGCCTCGACCCGGATCTGGCGTTCCAGCGCGGCCGCGGCTTCGGCCACCGCCGCGACGTCGGCGCGCTCCTGCGCGTCGATCAGGCGCTCGTAGTCCTCGCGCGGGAACTTGGCGTCGATCGGCAGCCGCACCGGGCCGCCGCCCTCGGTCCCCGGCAGCCGCACCGCGAACTCCACGCGCTCGCTCGCACCGGGCACGGTCGCGACGTTCTGTTCGTACTGCTCGATGGTGAGCGCCTGTTCCAGCAGCGCCGCGAGCTGCACCTCGCCGTAGATGCCGCGGGTCTTGACGTTGGTGAGCACGCGCTTGAGGTCGCCGACGCCGGTGGCGAGCTGCTGCATCTCGCCGAGGCCGCGCTGCACCTGCTCCAGGCGCTCGGACACCAGCCGGAACGATTCGCCCAGCCGCGTCTCCAGCGTCGACTGCAGCTTCTCGTCGACGGTGGCGCGCATCTGTTCGAGCTTGGCCTCGTTGCCGGCCTGCAGTTCGCGCAGCTTCTGTTCCAGGGTGCCGCGCAGTTCGCCCAGGCGCTGTTCGTTGCGATCGGTCAGGTCGCGCAACTGCGCGCCCAGCGCATCGGCGAACTGCTGCTGGCGGGTCGCCAGTTCCAGCCGCGCCTTGTGCGCATCGTCGCCCAGCGCGACCCGCAGTTCGTCCAGGCGCGCGTCGGTGCGCTGGGTCAGGTCGCCGAGGCTGCGCCCGAAGCTCTCGATCCGCTGCCCCTGCGCCAGCGACAGGCTGTCGAGCTGTTCGCGCAGTTCGCTGCGACCGCTGCGCTGCTCCTCGCGCAGCGCGTCCTCGACCTGCGCGCGCAGGCGCTCCAGCCCGGCTTCGGGACGGCGCAGCAGCAGCAGGACGAGCAGGACGAGGCCGATCGCGACGGCGACCAGGATCAGGACGAGCAGCAGGGTCGGAGACATGGGCGGCAGTGTACCGGTGCCGCCCGCGGTGCGACGCCGGCGGCGCGGGACGGCCTCAGTCCACCACGCGGCAGAACACCGCCTTCAGGTAGCGGCTTTCCTGCACGTCGGTCAGCCACGGGTGGTCGGCGCCGGCGCCGGCGACCTTCAGCACCTGCACGGTGCGGCCGGCGTAGAACGCGGCGCGGCGCAGCATGTCGAGGAACTGCTCCTCGCTCACCAGGCCGGTGCACGAGAACGTCGCCAGCAGGCCGCCGGGCTTCACCACGCCCATCGCCAGCTTGTTCATGTCGAGGTACTTCTTCAGCGCCGGGATCACCTGCTCGCGGTCGCGGGTCATCTTCGCCGGGTCGAGGATCACGACGTCGAAGCGTTCGCCGTTGGCCGCGGCGTCGCGCAGCCACGGGAAAAGGTCGGCCTGGACGAAGCGCGGGCGCACGCCGTTGAGCTTGGCGTTGCCCTTGGCGATCTCGATCACCGCCTCGTCGATGTCGATCCCGACCACTTCGGTCGCGCCGCGCGCGGCGGCGTACACGCCGAAGCCGCCGGTGTTGCAGCACAGGTCGAGCACGCGCTTGCCCGCGCACTGGTGCGACAGCCATTCGCGGTTCTCGCGCTGGTCGGCGAAGAAGCCGGTCTTGTGCGCGCCGGCGGGATCGGCGCGGAACTTCACGCCGTACTCGGTGATGATCGCCGGCGCGGCGGGCTCGCTGCCGCGGAAGTCGAAGCTTTCCTGCTTCTGCACGTGCTCGTCGGCGAACGCGTGGAAGCGGCAGCCGGGGAACTGCGCGCGCAGGGCGTCGTAGATCCACTCGCGGTAACGGAACATGCCGGCGCTGAAGTACTCGACCACCAGCAGGTCGCCGTAGCGGTCCACGACCAGGCCGCTGAGGCCGTCGCCCTCGCTGTGGACCACGCGCCAGGCGTCGGAGACCGCGTCCAGCTTCAGCACCTCGCGGCGCAGGCGCACGGCCTCGGTGATCTTCGCCGCGAACCAGTCGGCGTCGACCGCCACGTCGGGGTCGCGCTCGAGCAGGCGGATCGCGATCCGCGAGTGGCCGTTGTAGAAGCCGCGGCCGAGCCACACTCCGTCCGGGCCCACCACCTCGACCAGGCTGCCCGGCTTGGGCCGCTGGGCCGGCTTCTCGACCAGCTTCTGGAAGATCCACGGGTGGCGGGACGTCCAGGCGTTGCGGAGGCGGATCTCGGGCAGCGGGGCGGCGCTCGACGGCGCGTTCGACGGTCTGTTCATCGGCCGTATTGTAAGCGGCTTGACGGCCCCGCCCGGCTCGCGGAGACTCCCCGCTCCAGAAGGGGAGTAGCTCCCGAACGTTCCGGTCGTCAATACGGGCCCCATGCCCCGGCCGGACGGCAGTCGCGAGGTCATCGACCGATGCCGCGGCTGCGAGCGAGACCTTCGCCGCCACGGCGAAGCCTCGTTTCCTTCCGGTCGCTCCACGGTGCCCCGGCCAGACACGACGCCCAGCCCAGCGGTTGGGCGTTTTCGTTTCGGGAGAAAAAAAGTGGAGACCATCGGCAATCCCCTGCTGTGGAGCGCGTTCGCCGCGCTCGTCGTCGTCGCCCTGCTCGTCGACCTGGTGCTGATGCGCCACGGCGGGCCGCACCGGGTGACGTTCAAGGAAGCGCTGTTCTGGAGCCTGGGCTGGATCGGCCTGGCGCTGGCGTTCAACGCCGGCCTGTGGTGGTACGCCAGCGACGCCTTCGGCCGCGTCGCCGGCGACCGCATCGCGCTGGAATTCCTCACCGGCTACCTGGTCGAGAAATCGCTGGCGGTGGACAACATCTTCGTGTTCCTGATGCTGTTCACCTACTTCGCGGTGCCCGAGGAACAGCGCCAGAAGGTGCTGGTGATCGGCGTGCTGGGCGCGATCGTGCTGCGCGCGATCATGATCTTCGCCGGCGCGTTCCTGCTCGCGAAGTTCCACTGGATCCTCTACGTGTTCGGCGCGTTCCTGGTGCTCACCGGCATCAAGATGCTGCTGGCCGCGGGCAAGGCGCCGGACCTCGAGAAGAACCCGCTGCTGCGCTGGATGCGCGGGCACCTGCGGCTGACCACCGACTACGTCGGCAACGCCTTCCGGGTGATGCGCGACGGCAAGGCGTGGTACACGCCGCTGTTCGTGGTGACCGCGCTGATCGGCGTGACCGACCTGATCTTCGCGGTGGACTCGATCCCGGCGATCTTCGCGATCACCTCCGACCCGTTCATCGTGCTGACCTCCAACGTGTTCGCGGTGCTGGGTCTGCGCGCGATGTTCTTCCTGCTGGCGGGTATGGCCGACCGCTTCCACCTGCTGCCGTACGGCCTGGCCACGGTGCTGCTGTTCATCGGCGCGAAGATGCTGCTGATCGACGTGGTCAAGATCCCGATCGGCTGGTCGCTGGGCGTGGTGGCGCTGGTGATCGGCGCGACGGTGGCGCTGAGCCTGCTGCGGCCGGCGCCCCCGGCCGGAACGCCCTCGGCATGACCCGGCGCCGGCCGCCGCCCCGCCCGCCGTGCGTCGGCGGCGGCGCGCCGGCCGCGGCCCTCGCGGGCCGGATTCCCGAGGGTTGCGGTCCGCAGCGTTCCGCCGCTGGCCGGGCCGCGACCGCGTCGCGACCTTGATCGCGGCCCGGACCGGCTCCAGAACCTTCCGATGCGCCTGACCACTCCCGACGACGTCCCCGACACCCCCGCCCAGCGCGCCGCCGACCGCGGCCGCCTGCTCCGCGCGCTCAACGCCAGCCTGGCCTTCGTGCTGCTGCTGGCGGTGGTGTTCTGGTGGCAGCACGACGCCGATTTCGAGGCGTTCACGGTGACTCCGCGCAGCCCCGCCGGGCTGCTCGGCATCCTCACCGCGCCCCTGCTGCACGGCTCGCTGGGGCACATCGCCGCCAACGCCGCCTCGCTGCTGCTGCTGGGCACCCTCGCGCTGGCGGTGTATCCGAAGGCGACCGTGCGCGCGCTGCCGCTGCTGTGGCTGGGGTCCGGGCTCGGCGCCTGGCTGCTGGGCGAGCCCGGCACCCACCACCTCGGCGCCAGCGGCCTCACCCACGGTCTGATGTTCCTGGTGTTCGTGCTGGGCCTGCTGCGGCGCGACCGGCCGTCGATCGCCGCGGCGATGATCGCCTTCTTCCTCTACGGCGGCATGCTGATCACGGTCCTGCCGCACGAACCGGGCGTGTCCTGGCAGTCGCACCTCGGCGGCGCGATCGCCGGGGTGCTGTCGGCGTTCCTGTTCCGGCACGCCGACCCGCTGCCGCCGCGCAAGCGCTATAGCTGGGAAGAGGACGAAGAACAGATCGCCGCCGATGCCGACCCGCTGGAGCCGGCCCGGCCCGAGGACGTGCCGGTGCTGTGGCACCGGCCGGAGCCGCAGCGCGGCACGGTCCTCCCCTTCCGGCGACGGCCCGAGGACGAGACCGCCGGGTGACGCCGGCGGGCCCGGACCGCCCGTCCGCACGGGATTCCGACGAGCGGTTGTGGCCTCGCGCCGGTCGAAACAGCGCGTGGACGGCCCTGCCAGACCGCAATTGCCGTTCATAATCAGCGGCTTGAACGCTCGTCCCCGGTCCGCAGGCGCGTCCCGCGGACGGACGCGGGGGGTGCGGCACGCTTTGCAAAGTGTCGCGGAACTTCGCTAACCTGAACTGGGGCTCCTGCCGCCGCTCAGAACCCGGTCCGGGTGGCGGCGCGACATCGACTGTGGGGGCACTGGAACTTCAGGGGATCCGGCTGGGCCGGATTCCGGCAGACGAAATACGGAATCGTCGATGGCGACGGTTCTCGCCTTTGCCAAATTGACCACGGAGCGAAGTCAGATGAAGAAGAACGCGATCTCGATGGCCCTGGCCGTGCTGCTGCTGTCGAGCGGCGCCGTCCTCGCGCAGGACGTCCTGCCCGACACCATGGACACCAGCACGACGCCGGACACCCAGGGCCCGAGCGTGCAGGCCCCCGATACCCAGGCCCCGAACACCGGCAGCAACAACGGCGGCCTGTCCCCTGAACTGCAGGCAGCGCTCGACCAGGCCAACAGCCAGGAGAAGCCGCAGGAGTTGGGCGGCGACGAAGGTCTGGCCTGCCAGGCCATCCTGTGCCTGTCCAGCGCCACCCGCCCGGGCGAGTGCGCCAAGTCGCTGGCCCGCTACTTCAGCATCAACCTGAGCAAGCCCTGGAAGACGATCCAGGCGCGCATCAACTTCCTCAAGATGTGCCCGACCTCGTCCGAGACGCCGCAGATGGGCAGCCTGGTCGAAGCGATCGGCAACGGCGCCGGCCGCTGCGACGCCGCCACCCTCAACCAGGTCAACCGCACCTGGGTCGGCGAGAACGAGTACGAGATCAGCAACGTGATGCCGTCGTACTGCGACGCGTACTTCAACC
This sequence comes from Lysobacterales bacterium, assembly GCA_019510125.1. GTDB lineage: Bacteria > Pseudomonadota > Gammaproteobacteria > Xanthomonadales > Xanthomonadaceae > Lysobacter_I. The sequence goes on along the minus strand of JAEKKX010000014.1, from coordinate 39,406 downwards.
ACGAGTACACCGACATCGACGGCCTCAAGCCGCGCTACGTCGACCGCTACGTGGTCCGCACGTACACCGACTGGGAAGGCAACACGATCACCGAGTACGACGGCGGTTACTGGGTCGACGGCACCACCCAGCTCCCCTCGTCGGTCGCGGCCACCAGCGGCGCGATCCCGGCGGCGAAGGACTCGGCCGGCGTCGGCTTCTGATCGACGCGCCACGGCTTCGGCCGACGCGGACATGAAGAAGGCGGGGGCGACCCCGCCTTTTTCGTGCGCGGCGATCCGCACCCGGACGCCGCGCGCATCCTGTCTGTTCCGACAGGTGGACGAAAGCGGACGAGGCCCCTAGCATGTGCGGCCCCCGGGACCGGGGGCCTTAATCCAAGACACATCACAGGGGTTTTTCGATGAAGCATCACGTTCTTCTGGCCGGCCTCGCCGCCGCCTTCATGGTCGCTCCCGCCTTCGCGGCCGAGGGCTCGGGCGGCTTCATCCGCGCCGAAGCCGGCAACAGCAATCTGTCGATCGACGGCTACGACGGCAACGACACCGCCTACGGCGTCCGCGGCGGCTACTTCTTCAACGGCAACGTCGGCGTCGAAGCCTTCTACACCAACTTCGGCAAGGACTCCGACTCCGGCCTGACCGCCGAGCTCGACGGCTACGGCGTCGGCATCGTCGGCAAGAAGAACATGACCGCCGCGCACCAGGGCTTCTTCGTCGGCGGCCGCGTCGGCGTCGCCCACGTCAACCTCGACGCCTCGCTCGCCGGCTTCGGCTCGGTCAGCGACAGCAGCAACCGCGTCTACCTCGGCGGCGAGATCGGCTACGACTTCAACGAGAACATCGGCCTGAGCCTGGACGTCAACCACGTCCGTCCGCAGGTGTTCGGCGACACCATCCGCGTCACCACCGCGACGCTGGGCTTCGAATACCGCTTCTGATCCCGACGCGGCCAGCGCCGCGCCGTCGATCCGCACGCAGGCCGCCTCCGGGCGGCCTGCGTCGTTTCCGACCGACGCTTCAGCCGACCACCGCGCGGCCCAGTTCGTGGTCGTGCAGGCGCGACCACAGCAGCAGCGACAGCGCCGCGCCGCACAGGCACAGGAACATGTCCCACTGGGTGTCCCACTGGTCGCCCTGGGTGGCGAGGAAGGCGTCGGCGTCGGCGCCGTAGATCAGCGCCGACCACCATTCGATCAGCTCGAAGAACGCGCTGAAGCTCAGGCACGCGGCGAGCACCAGGTACACCAGCCACCCGCCCCGGCGCAGCGGGGTGAGCCGAAGCAGCAGTTCGCGGGCGAGGATCGCCGGCACGAAGCCCTGCATCAGGTGGCCGAGCCGGTCCCACGGGTTGCGCGTGACCTCCAGCCCCAACGCGGTGAACGCATCGCGCAGCCGGAAGCCCAGCGGCGTCTGCGCGTAGGTGTAGGCGCCGCCGTGGATCAGCACCAGCGCGTGCGCGACCAGCAGCCAGCACAGCAGCCGGGTCAACGGGAACCGCCGCCAGTTCAGCGCGACGGCCGGCAGCGCGACCATCACCCAGATGGTCTCGAGCAGCCAGGTGAGCCGGTCCGCGGGCGCGATCCCGGACGCCACGAGCGCGACGACGACGATCGCGATCTGCAGCCGGCGTTCGAGGCGTCCCGGCGGGGTGGCGATGGCGGTGGACATGCGGCGGCTCCCTCTGTCGTCGGCGCCCGGGGCGTCGACGCATGGTACGTCGCCGTCGCCCGGCGTTGTCGCGGGGCAGGTCCGATGCTAGCGTCCGCCATCCCCCGACCGGAGCCCGCGATGGCGTTCCCGATGTCCCTGCCGGCACGTCTGCCCGAGCCCCTGAAGATCCCCCCGACGATCCCACTGACGATCCTCCTGCCGACGGCCGTGCTCGTCGCCGCGCTCGCCGCCTGCCACCGCGAGGCGCCGGCGCCGTCCGCGCCCAGCGTGTCCGCGCCGGCGATCGACACCGCCGCGCCGATCCCGGCGAACGACGCCGAGCAGCGCATCGCCGACGACGTGCGCACGCTGGCCGACGACCGTTTCGAGGGCCGCGAGGCCGGCACCCCAGGCTACGACCTCGCGGCGGATTACGTCGCCAAGCGCTTCGCCGCGATCGGCCTGGCGCCGGCCGGCGACGACGGCACGTTCTTCCAGGCGGTGCCGCTGCTGAAGGCGACGCGCGAGGCCGACGGCGCCGCGCTGGCGGTCAAGCGCAACGGCCGCGAGATCGCGCTGCGCTTCGGCGAACAGTTCCTGCCGGCGCCGGACTTCAACGCCACCGAACACGACCTCGAAGCGCCGGCGGTGTTCGTCGGCCAGGGCGTGCACGCGCCGGAACTGGGCCACGACGACTTCGCCGGGCTCGACCTCCACGGCAAGATCGCGGTGGTCTTCGGTGGCGCGCCGGCGCGGTTCGACAACGACCGCCGCGCGTTCTACAGCGCGAAGCGCGAAAAGCTGCGCGCGCTGGCCGAGCGCGGGGCGATCGGTGTGGTGATGGTCAACACGCCGCAGGACGAGGCCGAGCGCCCGTGGACGCAGACCGCGGACAACTGGCGGCGCCCGGAGATGCGCCTGCGCGGCGCGGACGGCATGGCCGTGGACAGCTTCCCGTCGATCCGCGGCATGGCCACCGTCAGCGCCGCCGCCGCGGACCTGGTCTTCGCCGACGGCCCGCGCACCGCCGCGCAGTTGTTCGACGCCGCGCAGGCGGGCACGCTGCAGGGCTTCGCGCTGCCGGGCACGCTGCGCCTGGCCGCGCGCACGAAGGTCGAGCCGGTGGCCTCGCGCAACGTGGTCGCCCGACTAGCCGGCGGCGACGCGACGCTCGCCGCGCAGCACGTCGTCTACACCGCGCACCTCGACCACATCGGCATCGGCGCGCCGGTGAAGGGCGAGGACGGCCGCGAGGACCGCATCTACAACGGCGCGATCGACAACGCGCTGGGCGTGGCGATCCTGCTGGAAACCGCGCGCATGCTGAAGGCCGAGTCGCCGGCGCCGAAGCGCTCGATGCTGTTCGTCGCGCTGACCGCGGAGGAAAAGGGCCTGCTCGGCGCGGAGTGGTTCGCGACCCATCCGCCGGTGCCGGCCGACGCGCTCGTGGCGAACCTCAACATCGACATGCCGGTGCTGCTGGCGCCGAGCAAGGACGTGGTGCCGATCGGGGTCGAGCATTCCAGCCTCAAGGCCACGCTCGAGGCCGCGGCGAAGGACGTCGGCGTCGCGCTGTCGCCGGATCCGTTCCCCGAGGAGGTGGTGTTCGTGCGCAGCGACCAGTACGCGTTCATCCGCGCCGGCATCCCGGCGCTCTACCTCGACGGCGGCACCGCGTCGGCCGACGGCGTGCGCGACCCGAAACTCGCGCTGCGCAAGTTCCTGCGCGATCACTATCACCGCCCCAGCGACGAGGCGACGCTGCCGATCTACTGGCCGGACGCGGTGCGTCTGGCGAAGCTCAACGCGCGCATCGGGCGGCGGGTCGGCGACGCCGCGGAACGGCCGCGCTGGAACGACGGCGATTTCTTCGGCGGCAAGTTCGGCCGCGGCAAATAGCGCGGGCGCGGCGGCGGGTCAGTCCGCGGCGGCGCGGCGGCCGTCCGCGGTGTCGCCGCGGTCGGCGTCGGCCTCGAACAACTGTTCCAGCTCGCTGCGGGCGCGCTTCGCGCTCTCCAGCAGGGCCGATTCGTCGTCGTAGATCAGGTGCTGGGTGGCGAGCAGGCTTTCGTCGTGCTGGCGGAAGCGCTGCATGCGGTCCTCGGCCTGGTCGCGCGCCACCCCCAGCGCCACCAGCACGTCGCGCCCCATCTCCAGACCCGAGGCGAAGGTCTCGCGGGTCACGTCGGCGCCCAGGTCCATCAGTTGCCAGGCATGGCGGCGGTCGTGCGCGCGCGCGAACACCCGCAGGTGCGGGTAGAGCCTGCGCACGACGCGGGTGGTGCGCAGGCTGGCGGCCGGGTCCTCCAGCGCGTTGACGAACACCGCCGCGTTGGCCGCGCCGGCCGCGCGCAGCAGATCCGGCCGCGCCGGGTCGCCGTAGTAGACGCGGTTGCCGAAGCGGCGCATCACCTCGAGCTGTTCGCTGTCGGTCTCCAGCGCAATGAACGGGATCTTCTGCGCGACCAGCATGCGCGCGACGATCTGGCCGAAGCGCCCGAAGCCGACGAGGATCACCTGCGGATGGTCGTCGGGGATGGCGTCGAAGTCGCGCTGCGGCGCACGCTCCGGGTGCGCGCCGAGCCAGCGCGCCACCGCGATCGTCGCCAGCGGGGTCAGCGCCATCGACAGACCGACCATCGCCACCAGCCGGCTCTGGGTCGCGGCGTCGACCAGGTGCGCCTTCATCGCTTCGGACAGCACCACGAACGCGAATTCGCCGCCCAGCGCCATCACCGCGCCGAACTGCAGCGCCTCGCGCCACGGCATCCGCGCCGGGCGCAGGCCGATGGCGAACAGCACCGCGCCCTTGAGGGCCAGCAGCGCCAGCGCGCCGGCGACGATGACCGCCGGTTCGGCGGCGATCCGCTGCAGGTCGATGCTCATGCCCACGGCCATGAAGAACAGGCCGAGCAGCAGGCCCTTGAACGGCTCGATCTGCGATTCGATCTCGTGGCGGAATTCCGAATCCGCGAGCAGCACCCCGGCGAGGAACGCGCCCAGGCCCATGCTCAGCCCCGCGAGCGAGACCAGCCAGGCCGCACCGAGCACCGCGAACAGGGCGCTGGCGGTCAGCATCTCCGGCACGCCGATGCGCGCGGCGGTGCGGAACAACTGGCGCAGCAGCACCCGCCCGCCGACGACCACCGCGACGATCGCCGCCACCGCCTTCAGCACGCCCGCGCCGGGCGCCCCCTGATGGGCGGCGCCCGCGCCGAGCAGCGGGATCGCCGCCAGCAGCGGAATCGCGGCCAGGTCCTGGAACAGCAGCACCGCGAAGGCGTTGCGGCCGTGCGGCGTGTTCAGCGCCTTGCGCTCGGCCAGCAGTTGCAGGCTGACCGCAGTGGAGGACAGGGCGAGCGCGAGACCGACGATCAGCGCCGTCTTCCAGCCCATGCCCAGGGCGAACGCGATCCCGCCCAGCACCGCGCCCGACAGCCCCACCTGCAGGCTGCCCAGGCCGAACACCGGCCGGCGCATCACCCACAGCCGCGACGGCGACAGTTCCAGCCCGATCACGAACAGCATCATCACCACGCCGATCTCGCTGGCGCCCATCACCGGCTCGGCGTCGCGGATCACCTTCAGCCCGAACGGGCCGAGGACCACGCCCGCGGCGAGGTAGCCCAGCACCGCGCCGAGGCCGAACCGCTTGAACAGCGGCACCGCCACCACCGCGGCGAGCAGGAAGACGAGAGCGAGCTGGAGGCCGTTGCCGTGCATGACCGCGCACGTTACCGACCGTCGCCGGCCGCGGCAATGGACACGCGCCGATCGCCGCGTTCCGTCGATGCGATGACGAGGCGACGCGGCGGCGTCAGCGCAGCAGCGCCTGGCGTTCCGGCGCCTCGAACCACGCCAGCGCGAAGCTGCGGAACGCCTGCTGCAGGCGCGTGGGATGGCGACGCTGCGGATGCACCAGCGCCATCGGCAGTTGCGCGATCTCCCAGTCCGGCAGCAGCCGCACCAGCCGGCCCTCGGCGAGCGCATCCCGCACCAGGTAGTACGGCAGCCGGGCCATGCCCACGCCGCGCTCGGCCGCGCGCTGCAGCGCCGCGAAATTGTTGATCGCCAGACGCGCGTGCGGACGCACCGTGCCGCTGTCGCCGCCGCGCACGAACACCCACTCCGCGTCGTCGCTGAAATGGCTGTTGCGCAGCGCCGGCAGCGGGCCGAGATCGGCGGGGCGTCGCGGCGGCTCGCGCCCGGCCAGCAGCGCCGGCGCCGCCACCGCGATCTCGCGCACCACGCCCACCGCGCGCGCGACCAGGCGCTCGTCGATCACCCGGGTGATGCGGAACGCGAAGTCCCAGCGGCCGTCGAACAGGTCGCGGACCACGATGCTGGTGTCGATCTCCACGTCCACCTGCGGATGCCGCGCCATGAAATCGCGGACGAGATCGACCAGGAACACTTCGCCGAACGTGGTCGCGGTGGTGATCCGCAGCACCCCGCGCACCTCGTCGCGCTCGGCGGCGACGCGCTGCCGGGCCTCGTCGTAGGCCGCACGCAGGCGGCCCACGTCCTCGGCATGGCGGTGGCCCAGCGCGGTGAGCGACAGCCGCCGCGTCGTGCGCAACAGCAACTGCGCGCCCAGCGCCTGCTCCAGCTCGGCCACCTGCCGGCTGACGTGCGCCTTGGAGCAGCCCAGCGCGGCCGCCGCGGCGGTGAAGCTGCCGTGCTCGGCGACCGCGGCGAAGCAGAGCATCCGGTCGATGTCGGCGGACATTGTTTTCATACGGAAACAGTATTTCCGCGCCCGGCCGGCTAATCAAGGCGAATCCGCCGGCGCAGACTGCCGCCACCTCGCCGATTGTCGGCGCATCGCAACAAAGGAATCGCCATGAAACTGCTCCTCGTCGGTGCCCACGGCACCCTGGGCCGCGCCGTCGCCGCCGAACTGGGCGCGCGCCATGAACTGGTCGCCGCCGGCCGCTCCGCCGGCGACGTCCGCCTCGACCTTACCGACCCCGACGGCATCGCCGCCGCGCTCGACCGGGTCGGCCCGCTGGACGGCGTGATCGCCGCCGCCGGCAACGTCGCCTTCGGCCCGCTGCTGGAGCTCACCCCGGAACAGTGGGCGCTGGGCCTGCAGGACAAGCTGATGGGCCAGGTCCGGCTCGCGCTGCTGGCCGCGACCCGCCTCAACGACGGCGGTTCGATCACCCTCACCACCGGCGTGCTGGCGCAGGACCCGATCCGCTACGGCGCGTCGGCGTCGCTGGTCAACGGCGCGATCGAGGGCTTCGTCCGCTCGGCGGCGCTGGAACTGCCGCGCGGCCTGCGCATCAACGCCGTCAGCCCCGGCGTCCTGGCCGAATCGATGCCCGGCTACGCGCCGTATTTCCGCGGCTTCGAGCCGGTGCCCGCGGCCCGCGCCGCGCTGGGCTACAGCCGCAGCGTGGAAGGCGCGCAGACCGGACAGGTGTATCGCATCGGCTGAGGCCGGCGCGGCGCGCCTTCAGCCGCACATCACCATGCGGTCGTCGAGGCGGCCGCGGAAGCGACGTTCGAAGCGCCGGCCGTCGGCGGCCTTCAACCGCAACGTGCCCTCGAGGCCGCCGTCGGCGGCCTGCCGGAACGTCGCCTCGCCGGTCAGCGGCGTCGCCCGATCCTCGGCCTCCATGTACTGGGCCACGCCTGTGCGGTCGTCGCCGTCGGCGAAGACCACCGTCCGCTCATGCTCGAACTGCGGCGGCGACCACACCATCACCCGCAGCGCCGGCAGCGCGACCGGATCGGCCCCCTCGCGCAACGGCACCGACACGCTGAACGCCGCACCGTCCCACGGCGCGCACGCCCGCGCGACATCCGCGACCGCGGCCGCCTCCGGCCGGGTCGGCTGCCCTGCACCACAGGCCCCGCACGCCAGCACCAGCCCTGCCCCAAGCCACACCCGCCATGACGTCATGTCCGCACTCTCCCGGAAACGACCCGCACGGCCCGACGCCGACGGTGTCGATGGGGGATTGTGCCTCGGATGAAGCGGACGGCGCGGGACAGAGCCCGGCGAGGACGGGCCCCCGCCAGGATGGGCCCCCGCAAGGATCGGACCCGGCAAAGAGCAGACGTTCGCCCTTCCCAGGCGCTGCGCTTCATCCGGACGACACGCGCACCTCACTCCGCGCCCACCTGCAGCGACGAGAATCCTCCGCGATGTCCCGAAGGCGCATTGCGCCGCGTCGTGCGAAGCCTTTCTCCATGCGAAGCCTTTTCCCCTCCATGCGAACAGCCGTTGTCGCATCGACCGTGGCGATCAATGCGATGTTCGTCGCGACCATCCTCCGTCAATGCACGATCGTGCACGGCGATGGTCCAGGCGGATTCGGCGAAGTCCTCGTCAAGGGCATGCTGGCGCAGATCTCACTGGCCGCCTTCATCTGCGTGCTCGTCAGCGCGCGCAGCACCCTGAAAAACAGGGATCGCAAGCACGGCGTCCCCTGGGTCTCCCTGCTCGCCACGGCAACGCTTGCGGCGATATTCATCCTGTGCCTCCAGGACGCCTGCTCCGACCAGGCGGGGTATTGCAGATCGTGGCGCGTGGAATTGTCTCCGCGATCGCCATGAAGCGCCCGGGTCGGGCGCGCACATCGCGACGACCGCTTCAGCCGGAGCGCACCTCGATCGTCACGTGCACGATCTCTTCGTGGACGGAGAGCGCGCGATGGAAGGCTTCGGCGTCCACCGGCGACGACGTGACGACTTCGGCCATGCAGGCGAACTTGCCGCGGCCGACTTGCCACACATGGAGGTCGCTGATGCGCGCCGGGATCGCGCCGCCTTCGATGGCTTCGCGGATTTCGGCGACCACGGGCGCGTCCATCTGGGCATCCAGCAGGATGCGCACCGAATCCCGGAGCAGGCCCCGGGCCCAGACGGCCACCAGCCCCGCCCCCACCAGTCCCATCACCGGATCCAGCCAGGCCGCGCCGAAGACCAGGCCTCCGAACAGGGCCACGATCGCCAGCACCGAGGTCGCGGCATCGGCGATGACATGCAGGTAGGCCGAGCGCTGGTTGAGATCGTGATGGTGGCCATGGTGATCGCGGTGATCGTGATCGTGATCGTGATCGTGGGCATGAGCGTGGCCGTGGCCGTGGCCGTGCGGATGATCGTGCGCGTGATGGTCGCGCAGCCACCATGCGCAGAGCAGGTTCACCGCGAGGCCGACGATCGCGATCGCGATCGCCTGCGCGTAGTGGATCTGGCTGGGCCGGAACAGGCGCTCGACCGACTGGAACACCATCAGCAGCGCCACGCCCATGAGCAGGATCGCGCTGGTGTAGCCGCCGAGAATTTCGATCTTCCAGGTGCCGAAGGCGAAGCGTCGATCGCCTGCGAAGCGGCGGGCGCAGGCATAGGCGAACGCGGCCAGCCCGAGGGCGAGCGCGTGCGAGCTCATGTGCCAGCCGTCGGCCAGCACGGCCATCGAGTTGACCCACCAGCCGCCGGCGATCTCGACCACCATCATCGCCAGCGTGAGCCACATGGCGCGGCGGACATTGCGTTCGGCCATGGGGTTGCCTGCGTCGAAGGCATGGTCGTGACGCCGGGCGTCGGCGATGGCGTCGAGATCCAAGTCGAGATCCAAGGGGAAGTCCTGCTGGCAATATACCCCTACAGGGTATACGCTTGGACGCCATGGCGCACGTGAATCGCGACAAGAAGAAGCTGCTGGCCCGCGTCCGCCGCGTTGCGGGCCAGGTCGCCGCGCTGGAGACGGCGCTGGAATCCGACGCCGAATGCGTGGACGTGCTGGTCCAGATCGCCGCCGCGAAGGGGGCGATCCACGGCCTGATGATGGAGGTCCTGTCGGGCCACCTGCTCGAACACGTGGTGGCGGAAACCTCTGCCACGAAACGTGCGCAAGAGGCCGACGCCCTGCTGGCGCTGCTCAAGGGCTACGCGAAGTAGGCGATGGCGGCCGGCGCCGCCTGCCGGCCGACGCCTGCGGACGGACCCCGGCCCTCGCCGGGCAGCGACTGCGGAAGACCCCCGGTCGTCCGCGCACGCCGGCCCGGCAGCGGTCAGCCCGCGCGCAGCTTCGCCGACCTGAAATACCGGTGCAGGCGCGGGTCCGCGCCGACGGCGACGCCGGCGCCGGTCCAGACGCTGTTGTCGCCGCCGTTGCCGAGGGTGACGCCGCAGACGTGGTAGCGGTCGGCGGCGTCGATCTGCTGCAGCGGGACGGCGCCGATCTGGGCCCAGTCGCCCGGGGCGATGCGGGTCCAGAGCCGGTGCCCGCCGTCGAGGGCGAACAGCGACGCGTCGCTGCCGATGGCGACGTCGAGCATCGGACCGGCGGTGGGCGAGGCAATGGGCTGCCAGGCGCCGTCGAAGAAGAACAGTTTGCCGGCGGGGTCGAGGCCGACGATGTACTGCGCCGAGCCGACCGACACCTTCTGCATCGCGCCGGGGACCGGCTGCCAGTCGCTGCCGTTGAAGCTGAAGACCGCGTGGTTCGCGTCCACGCCCCACAGCGTGCCGTCGATGCCGACGGAAATCGAAGCGAGGTTGCCGCCGGCGATGCGCTGCCACGTGCTGCCGCCCCATTCGAGGTAGCGGTTCGCCTGAACGTCGAGCACGTACATCCTGTGCGCGTCGATGGCGAACACGTCGAGCACCTGCGGGAAGTTCGCGAGGCGCTCGTACACCGAGAAGCCGGCGAGGCGCACCGGCGGCTGGCCGTCGACCAGCAGCGTGCCGTCCGCGGCGACGCCGACGCAATTGACGATGCCGGGCGTGTCGAGCATCTGCCACACGCCGCCGCCGAGCACGTAGAGCAGGCCGACGTCCCAGCCGTAGACCAGGCCGTCGTTGCCCGCGGTGATGCCGTACAGCCGCGGCGTGTCGGTCGCGACCACGCGCCACGTGTTGCCGTCGAGCCGCAGCGTGCGCTGGTCGCTGGACTGCAGCCAGACGGTGCCGTCGGGCGCGATCGAGATCCACTGCGCGTCCGGCGCGCCCTCGACGCGCGCGAACGTGGTGCCGTTCCAGCGGTACGGCGCGCCGGGGCCGCCCCACCAGCCGCTGGTGTTGTCGATGGTCCACGCGTCGCCGCCGTTGCCGACCGCGATGAACAGCGCGTTCGCGCCGCCGTTCGGGCGCGGCTGCCAACCGTCGCTGTTCGCCCACTGGAAGATGTTGCCGTGGTCGTCCACGCCCCAGACGCCGCCGTCGGGCGCGACCGCGGCGTGCCAGATCGGGTCCCACGGCACCGGCCGCAGCGGCGTGTCGACGAGGCGGTAGAGATCGCCCGCCGGCCCGAGGCCGTAGATCGTGTCGACGTTCGCCACGGCGACGCAGGTGATCGCCTGCGAGGTCTCCGGCTGGATCGCGCCGTTGCCGAGGAAGCGCAGCGACTGCTGCGTCGTGTTCACCGCCCAGAGACTGCCGTCGTTGCCGTTCGCGGCCATCCGGTACTTCGTCATGCGCTGCTCCTGCGTCTGTGCTGCGGAAGGGAAGCGGCGCCGGGCCGCGGAACCCCGCGACGGGGCGGATGCGCGGACGCGGGACGGCCGCAGCGCGTGCGGCGGACGCGGCGATCGGATCGAAGGCGGGAGGCGCGGACCTGCGGCCTTCCCCGACGCGATCGCCTGTTCCCCTGTCGGCGCGCCGTGCATGCAGGCGCCTCGCGCACATGGACGTGATTTCCGGCCGCGCGCGGTCACGGGCCCGCGGCAGCGGCGCTCGTCCCGGCGCGGATCGGCATCGCGTCGGTCGCGGCCGGCGACCGGCAACGGGCCATGCGGCCGCCACGCCTATAATCCGGGACCACGCGTCGAATGGGCCATCAGACATGAAGGAAACGCCGGGCTGGGTGAAGGATGTCTTCCTCGTCGTCCACGACGACGAGGACACGCCGTTCGCGGGGCTGGCCGCGCTGCTGCGGCGCTGCATCGGATTCGGGAAGGACAACGCCGAACAGTGGGCGCGACACATCGACCGCAACGGCGCGACGAAGATCGGGCCATGGACGCGGACCATCGCCGAGACCATCCATGGCGAGATGATGCGCCTGGCGCCCGAGTACGGCTGCGCGACCCTGCGGGTGTCGCTCGAGGACCACGCCGAGGACAAAGCGCCGGACGCGGCGCGCCCCGCGCGCAAGGCCCACCAGGTGATCGACGAAGCCTTCCGTGGCTGGTCCCCGGACAGCCTGGTGATCGTCCGGCGCGAGTTCCCGGCGTACCTCCGCGTCGAGGTGCAGCTCGCGCTGGATGCGCTCACGGCCGGCGCGCGCCGCGTGGGCATCCACGGGCGCAACCGCTACGACGCCTCGGACATGGCGACGCTGGTGTCCGAGCGCGATCACGCCAAGCTGGTCGGCGCGATCCAGTACGAGGACATCGACATCGGCGAAGGCCGCCCCGTGCGATTGGCGACGAATGCGCTCTCGCTGGTCGAGGACGGCGACGTGCCGCTCGCCGTGTGGGTGAACGCGGGTTCCGACTTCACCCAGACGCCGCAGTTGAACGTGGAGATCCTGTCGCCGCCGGGCGAAGCCGCGGGCGCGCGCACGATGGCCATGCTCGACGCGATCGAAGCCGCCATCGCGGAAGGACGCAGCTATCGCGGCAAGGTGCTGTCGCTGGAGGCCAGCGAGAGTTATCGCGGCATGGCGGCGAACGCGCTCACCGTGCATTTCCGCACGCCGGTCGGCGAGGAAGAACTGGTGCTGCCCGACGCCGTGAAGCGGGCGCTGGAACGGCACGTCATCGGTTTCGCCGCGGAGCGCGAGGCGCTGAAGGCGTTCGGACAGTCCGGGCGCAAGGGCATCCTGCTGTACGGCCCGCCCGGCACCGGCAAGACCCATACGATCCGTTACCTCGCCGAACGCCTGCGCGACCACACCACGTTCCTGGTCACGGCGGAGCAGGTCGGCATGATCGGCACCTATTTCCGGCTGGCGCGGCTGTTCGCGCCGTCGATCCTCGTGATCGAGGACGCCGACCTCATCGCGCGACAGCGCGACCAGATGTCGTCGGCCTGCGACGAAGTCATGCTCAACCGCCTGCTCAACGAGATGGACGGCCTGAAATCCGACGTCGATCTGTTCGTGATCATGACCACCAACCGTCCGCAGGCGCTGGAAACCGCGCTGATCCAGCGCCCGGGCCGGATCGACCACGCCATCGAAGTGCCGGTGCCCGACAGCGACTGCCGGGAGCGCCTGCTACGGCTCTACGGCAGGGGCCTCGACATCGACCCGGAGGCGGCCGCCGATCTCGTCGCACGCACCGACGGCGTGAGCGCGGCCTTCATCAAGGAAATCGCGCGGCGCCTCGCCCAGCAATCCATCCGCTCGGGCCACCCGGGCCGAGTGGATGCCGCCGACCTCGACGCGGTGCTGGACGAAATGCTGTCCGAACGCGAAGGCCTCAACCTGCGGCTGCTGGGCGGCGGAAGCATCGAGGATGCGTGATCCGCAAAGGAAAGGCGCCGGTCGCCCGGCGCCTTCCTGCCACGGTGTCATTGCAGCCGGGCTTCCTCGTAGCCGTGGAAGGCCAGCCGGGCCTCGGCGCGGCCCTGCGTGAGCGACCGCAGCGCGGTCGCGTAGCCGGCGAGCGCCGCCAGCGGCGCCAGCGCGAGAACATCGGCGCGCGCGCCCTTGTCCTCGATCGTCGCCACGCGGCCGTGGCGACGCTGGAGATCGCCGATCACGTCGCCCAGGTGCGCGGACGGCGTGTCGATGGCGACGTCCATCACCGGCTCCAGCAGCGCGGTGCCGACCTGCGCCAGCGCGGCGCGCACCGCCTCGCCCGCCGCGCGCCGGAACGCGAGGTCGGACGAATCGACGGCATGCGTTTCGCCGTCGACCAGGGTCACCGCGATGCCGACGACGGGATGGCCGCGCGGGCCTTCCGCCAGCGCCGCGCGCACGCCGTGCTCGGTCGCCGCCACGAACGCCCGGGGCACCACGCCGCCGACGGTGCGGTCCTCGAACGTGACCTCGCCGTCGTCGCGCGGGGCGACGTCGATGACCACGCGCGCGAACTGTCCGACGCCGCCGTTGCGCTTGACCACCTTGCCCTCGACGCCGCGGACCGCGGCGCGCGGCGTTTCCTGGTAGGCCACGCGCGGCGTGCCGGTGCGCACCTCGACGCGCCAGTCGTCGCGCAGGCGCTCGACCTTGGTCTCGAGGTGCAGCTCGCCCATGCCCCACACCAGCGTCTCGCCGGTGTCGGGATCGGCGCCGACGCGGAACGACGGGTCTTCCTGCGCCAGCGCGGCCAGTCCCTGGCCGAGCCGGATCAGGTCGTCGCCGTCCGCCGCTGACAGGCGCAGCGACAGCACCGGCGGCTGGGTGCGGATCGCCTCCAGCAGCAGCCGATCGTCCGCGCCGGACAGCGTTTCGCCGCCGACCGCGTCCTTCCAGCCGAGGATCGCGACGATCTCGCCGGCCTGCGCTTCGCGCACGTCGTGGGTGCGCGCCGCCTGCACCACCGCGAGGCGGCCGATGCGGCGCGTGCGCGCCTGGTGCGAACACCACACCGCATCGCCGACGCGCAGCGTGCCCGCGTAGACGCGCACGTACGCGACCGGCCCGTGCGCCTGGTGCGCGATCTTGAAGACCAGCGCCGCGAGCGGACCCGCGGGGTCGGCTTCGAGGGGCGTCTCGACGCCGTCGCGCTCCGCGCGCACCGCCGGACGATCCAGCGGCGACGGCAGGTAGCGCACGATCGCGTCGAGCAGCGCCTCGATGCCGCGGTTGCGGATCGCCGAACCGGCGAGCACCGGCACCCCGGTGCCGGCGAGCGTGGCCCGGCGCAGCGCGTCGCGCAGCAGCGCGTCGTCGATCGGACGTTCGTGCAGCCAGGCCTCGGCGAGTGCGTCGTCGTGACCGGCGACGGCTTCGATCAGCCGTTGTCTCGCATCACGCTGCCGCAACGCCTCGTCGTCGGTCCACGGGCGGCGCACGGTCTCGCCGTCGTCGGTCCACGTCACGACGCTGCGTTCGACCAGATCGACCCAGCCGTCGAACGTGCCGGATTCGCCGAGCGGAACGCCCAGCGCCCAGGGTTCGACGCCGAGCCGGTCGCGCAGTTGCGCCAGCACGCGATCGAAGTCGGCGCCGGGCCGGTCCATCTTGTTGACGAAGGCGATGCGCGGCACGCCGTGCCGATCGGCCTGCCGCCACACGGTCTCGGACTGCGGCTGCACGCCGTCGACCGCGGAGAACACGGCGACCGCGCCGTCGAGCACGCGCAGCGAGCGCTCGACCTCGATCGCGAAGTCGATGTGGCCCGGCGTGTCGATGAGCGTGAGCCGATGCGCGGCCTCGCCTGCGGGCGCCCAGTCCAGGCGCACGGCGGCGGCGCCGACGGTGATGCCGCGGCGGCGTTCGATCTCGGAAAAGTCGGTGGTCGCGGCGCCGTCGTGGACTTCGCCGATGCGATGGATCGCGCCGGACGCGTACAGCAGGCGTTCGGTGAGGGTGGTCTTGCCGGCGTCGATGTGGGCGATGATGCCGAGGTTGCGCCAGCGGGAAAGCGGTGTGCGGGTGTTCATGGAAAGTGTTCCGGATCGCCAACTTGCGGGGCCGCACGCCCCGGTTGGCGACGGGACGGGCGGCTAGGGTTCGGTTTCGGCGGTCTGGTGCATGGCACGTTCTCCTTGCGTGTTCGGTGTGGGGGATCGGAAGCGGCGGATCGGAAGCGGCGGATCGATCGTGGCTGATCGGAAGCGGCGGATCGGAAAGGCGGTTTTCGCAGCGGCCGGCGAAACGGCGGGCAACAAAAAAGCACCCTTGCGGGTGCTTGTCTGCGTTGCGACCGACGGCGGGGATCAGCGTGATCCGGAGCCGTCGATCTCGGAAGGCAGGCGCACCCGTCCCGCGCTTTCGCGCTGGCGGTTCAGCAGGACGTGCTGAACAATCAGGAGCGGATTCCGCGTCATGATCGTGGCCGGTCGGGTGGAAGAAGGCGCGCATTCTGCGCGCGGCCCGTGGACGCGTCAACCGGCGTCGGCCGCGGGATTCATGTCGTTTCGCGCAACGAAGAATCCCGCTTCGATCCACGGTCCGCGCACGTCCTCGGCCCAGGAACGGGCGACCTCCGCCGGCGGGCGGCCGGTGAAGGCGGCGATCTCGGCGAGCGCGCGTGCGATGTCGCGATGCCGCAGCACCGCCTGCAGGAACCGGAAATGCAGCGGCGTGACCGGGTAGGTCGTGGTGCGGTGGTCGCGGCGCAGGACGACCACCTGCGAGGCGGCCTCCGACGGGAATGCGGGGCTGCGTCCGGCGCGGACCTCGTGGTAGTACCAGGCGACGGGATAACGGTACGCCGCCAGCGCCAGGCAGGGCTGCAGCACCAGCGCCGCATCGTCGATGTCGTCCGCCGGCCACGGCCGGCCCTCGTGGCCCGGCGCGTCGAACAGGCGGAACAGCGCATGCTCGTAGTGCGCGAGATCGACCATGAAGTCGATCCACGCCTCGCGATCCGCTTCCGCGAGGTCGCGATCGGGACGCGATTGCTCGATCCAGTCGGAGAACCGGCGGCCGAGCGCGTACAGCGTGTAGCTGTCCGAGGGACAGGCGCGCAGGTACTCGTCGGCGAAGTCGTCGAACAGCGGCCGGCCCAGCGCATGGCGGGTCGCCGGGAACTGCTCGCCCAGGCACAGCCGCAGGCGCTGCAGGTAGCTGCGCTGGTAGATCGCGAGGCAGGCGGCGGCGTCGATGCGCGCACCGGGCAGCACCGCCGCGTCGATGCTGCCGCGCGCGGTGCGCTCCGGCGCGATCAGCGCGTCCAGCATCCAGCGCTGCAGCGCATCGAGCGCCGGCGGCACGGCCGTTGCGACGAGGTCGGCGTCGTCGTTCATGCGTCGCACAGCCGGGTGTCGTGCATCACCGCGGGCACCATGAAGTCCAGCGGCGTGGACACGCCGGTGCGTCCGGGCGTTTCCGGCGGGGCCGCGTCGGACGACGGCGCTTCGTCCGCGATCCAGCGCCGCGCGCGCAGCACTTCGGCATGCACGCGCTCGAATTCCGGCACGTCGCCGTCCCACTCCAGCAGCGTGGCGACGCCGCCGGTGCGCCGCCACGCGGTGCGGAACAGCGACCACACCGCATCGCAGACCGGCTGGTCGTGGGTGTCGACGATGTGGGTGCCGCAGTGCTGGTGCCCGGCTAGATGCAACTGGACCACGCGATCGAACGGATACCGCTCGAGATGCTCCTGCGGGTCGATGCCGGCGTTGA
The DNA here is from genome assembly GCA_019510125.1 of Lysobacterales bacterium. GTDB lineage: Bacteria > Pseudomonadota > Gammaproteobacteria > Xanthomonadales > Xanthomonadaceae > Lysobacter_I. Next base: position 22,555 of record JAEKKX010000014.1, on the reverse strand, counting down.
AGCAACTGACGTAGACGTTGTTCACGTCGAGCAGCAGGCGGCAGCCGGTGGCCTCGCACAGCGCGCGCAGGAAATCCGGTTCGTCGAGCGTCGAATCGCGGAAGCGCAGGTAGGTGCTCGGGTTCTCCAGCACCAGCGGCCGTTCGAGCGCCTCCTGCACGCGGCGCACGCGCGCGGCCACGTGCGCGAGCACCGCCTCGTTCAGCGGCAGCGGCAACAGGTCGTGGCTGTTGCGGCCGAGCACGCCGGTCCAGCACAGGTGGTCGCTGACCCAGCGCGCGCCGATCTCGTCGGCCAGCCGCTTGAGCCGCCGCAGATAGGCCATGTCCAGCGGATCGGTGCTGCCGATCGACAGCGAGACCCCGTGCAGCACCACCGGGTACTGCTCGGCGATGCGCCGCAGCACCGTGCGCGGCCGCCCGCCGGAGTCCATGAAGTTCTCGGAGATCGCCTCGAACCAGTCGACCGCGGGCCGGGTGCGCAGGATGTGGTCGAAATGCACGTTGCGCAGGCCGACACCGAGGCCGAGCCGGTGATCGGCGCAGTCGCCGGGGGCCACGACGGCCCCCGGCGATGCAGCGGACAGGGCGCCAGGATCCATGCCGGCAGGCCTCAGGCGCAGGAGTGCGCGCCGCTCATGCCGCTGGCGCCGCAGGCGGTCATGCCCTGGCCGCTGTAGTCCTCGATCCACTGGATCGTCGGTCCGTAGCGGAACAGCTCGGGATGCGGCACCGGCGACGGCGTCTTCGGCAGCTTCGGATTCTGCTTGCGCAGTTCCGGCCAGGTCTTCTCCTCGAACACTTCGCGGGCCCGCACCCACACGCTCTTGCCGCGGTTGGGGCCGTCGGTGCTGAAGCGCTCGGCGTTGATCGGCGTCGCGCAGGAGCCCAGCGTCGCGCAGGCGTTGTGGCCGGGGTGGTTCTGTTCCTCGGCGGTGCCGTACAGGCCGCAGCCGCCCTGTCCGGCGCAGGCGTTCTTCACGTGGCAGGTGTGGTCGAACACGCTCGGCGTGGCGGGGTCGGCATAGTTGTATTCCAGCGCGGTCGAGCAATAGCCCTGCCCGGCGCAGGCGTTGTCGCGGGTGCGGCCTTCGCCCTTGCAGTGGTTCAGGCCCATGCACGCATGCCGTACTTCGCCTTCCCCGACCGAGGCTGGCGGATACTGCGGGAACTTCGGAACCCCCTGATACTTCGACACGTCGCAGCCGGGCGCGCCGGCCGTGCCCGGCGTCGCCCACAGCGCGCTGACGTCGGGCAGGCTCGGGATCATCTGCACGTAGGACTGCAGGCCGGTGGTGTACCACGGCGCGTTGCCGTAGCGTGCATCGAGGTTCCTGCACATCGAGACGAGCGTGGCGAAGGCCTTGTTGCGCGGGCCGATGTCGACGTTCTCGAACGTGGGCGCGAGGCGTGCGCTCACCGGCGAAGCGTTGGTCGGCTGCAGCGAGACCTGGCGCATCTGCTGCAGGAGCTTGTCGAGGATCCAGATCATCGAACGGTGCAGCGCCTGGTTGAAGTACAGCTTCTGGTGCTCCGGCGGCTGCAGGAAGATGCTCTCGGTCATGATCAGCATGTACTGGTACAGCGCGCTGACCAGGTTGGCGACTTCACGGCGTCCCGCGGGATAGTCGGCCGCCGTCGGGTTGTCGGGCACGTCGAACACGACGCCCGCCAGCGCCTCGGGGCCGAACTGCTCCTTCGCCGGCGCCGGCGGCTTCGGCCGCCGCGGCAGCCGCTCGTCCTTGGGATCGTAGCCAACGAGCTGCGACTGCAGTTCCAGGAACTTCTCGTAGTGCGACAGCTCGCGATCGGACTGATCGTCGAACTTGCTGGGCCCGTAGCCCTCGCCCTGCGCGTCGATGGTCTGGATCGCCTCCAGCGCGGTTTGCCTGGAATTGACGACCAGCAACTGGTTGCGGCCGGCATGGCTGTCCTCGCGGCTCATGAAGCCGGCGACGTGCGCGGCCGAGCCGGGCACGGGCGCGGCGACCGGACAGGTGTTGTCGAAGCTCTTGTGCGGGAAGACGGTGTCGATGCTGTTGGGCGAATAGTTGGTCGGCTGGATCTGGCGCAGGCGATCGCCCGCGCGGAAATCCTCGTCGCGGAGGTGTTTGGACAGGATGATGCAGCGCGCGAACGAGTAGATCTGGCCGATGGTCTTCCAGTTGCTCCCTTCGGGCGGCGCGTCCGCTTCGGCCGGATATTCGATCTCGAGGAAATGCCACATCTGCGCCAGCGACAGCCGCGACAACGGCAGCGCCAGCGGCTTGCGGTCCGGGCCGAGCCGCGCATGGCCGGGCAGGTCGGTCGGATACGGCGACGGCGAACGCAGGTACAACTGCGGCATCTGCCCGAGCGAGAACAGCACGTTCGACGACAGCGACATGTGCAGCATTTCCTCGACCGCGACGCTCATGATGATCGCGCCGGCCCTGTCGGCGAAGCGCGAGACCGGCGTCTGCGGGAAGCCCTGCGGCGTGCGGTCGATCGAGTAGTAGGTGTAGAGGTAGATCGGGATGGTCGCCAGTTCGACTTCGATCGCGGTCTGCAGCCCGGCCTTCAGCTCGGACAGCGCGCGCTCCCGGGTCCAGGTGCGGTCGATGTGGTCGATCAGCTTCTTTTCCGCGGGCGTCGGCGGACGCACGGGATCGGGCTCGGCGCGACGGGATGACTTGCGGCGTTCCTTGGACTCGGTCATGGCGGGTGCTCCTGAAACAGCGTTGGAAGGACGTCCGTGGCGCGGAATCCGGCAATGCGCGCGCAGCGGTGCGCTCCGGCGCGAAAGCCGGACGGCGTCGAAAGGACGTGGCGACGACCGGGGTGCGGTCGAAGGGCGCGCGGCGCGCGATCGAACGGCGGGAACGCGACGGAGGACACCGGCGACCGGCGACGACGACGCGATCCGGAGGCGATGCGCGGCCGGTTCGCACGTGCGGTCACGACAATGGGTCCCGTGTCGTGGATGGCCGCCTCCTTTCGGCTTGCGCCCGTTCCCGGAAGACGCTCCCCCCGTCCCGGACGATTCCGGAGCGTCGCGCTTCCGGCCCGAGTATACGCGCGCGACCCGGAGGGTCCACCGCTTCGCCGGAAACGCGAACGCCCCGCGCGGGGCGGGGCGTCCGGAAGCGGATGCGGGCAGGATCAGCGCCGCATCGAGGCGAAGAACTCGTCGTTCGACTTGGTGGTCTTCATCTTGTCGAGCAGGAATTCCATCGCCGCGATCTCGTCCATGCCGTGCAGCAGCTTGCGCAGGATCCAGATCTTCTGCAGCAGGTCCGGTTCGATCAGCAGGTCCTCGCGGCGGGTGCCGCTGAGGTTGACCGCGATCGCCGGGTAGACGCGCTTCTCGGTGATCCGGCGATCGAGATGGATTTCGCTGTTGCCGGTGCCCTTGAACTCTTCGTAGATCACCTTGTCCATCGCGCTGCCGGTGTCGACCAGCGCGGTGGCGATGATGGTGAGCGAACCGCCTTCCTCGACGTTGCGCGCGGCGCCGAAGAAGCGCTTCGGGCGATGCAGCGCGTTGGCGTCGACGCCGCCGGTCAGCACCTTGCCGGAGCTGGGCACGACGTTGTTGTAGGCGCGGGCGAGGCGGGTGATCGAGTCGAGCAGGATGACCACGTCCTTCTTGTGCTCGACCAGGCGCTTGGCGCGCTCGATCACCATTTCCGCGACCTGCACGTGGCGCGCGGCGGGTTCGTCGAAGGTCGAGGACACCACTTCGCCGCGCACGGTGCGCTGCATTTCGGTGACTTCTTCCGGACGCTCGTCCACGAGCAGCACGATCATGTGCACGTCGGGATGGTTGTAGGTGATGGCGCTGGCGATCTGCTGCATCATCATCGTCTTGCCCGCCTTGGGCGGCGAGACGATCAGCGCGCGCTGGCCCTTGCCCTGCGGCGCCATCAGGTCGAGGATGCGGCCGGTGATGTCCTCGGTCGAACCGTCGCCGCGCTCGAGCTTGAAGCGCTTGCGCGGGAACAGCGGGGTGAGGTTCTCGAACAGGATCTTGTTCTTCGACGCCTCCGGCGGCTCGGCGTTGATGGTGTCGACCACGGCCAGCGCGAAGTAGCGTTCGCCGTCCTTGGGCCAGCGGATCTTGCCGGCGATGTAGTCGCCGGTGCGCAGGTTGAAGCGGCGGATCTGGCTGGGCGAGATGTAGACGTCGTCGGGGCCGGCGAGGTAGCTGGCCTCGGCCGCGCGCAGGAAGCCGTAGCCGTCGGGCAGGATCTCCAGCACGCCGTCGGCGGCGACGCCGTCGCCGTGGCGGGTCAGCACCTTGAGGACCGCGAAGATCACGTCCTGCTTGCGGGCGCGGGCCACGCCTTCCTGGATGTTCAACTGCTCGGCGACGTCCAGCAGCTTGGGCGTCGGCATGCGCTTGAGGTCGCTCAGCGAATACTGCGGGAAGCCCTCGGGCACCTGCGGCATCGGCCGCGGCTGGAACTGCTGCTGGTTGCCGCCGCCTTCGCCGCGCTCGCCGCCTTCGCCCTCGCCGCCCTGCTGGTCGCGGTTGCGGAAGCGGTCGCGGCGGTTGCGGAAGCGATCGCGGCGGTTGTTGTTGTTGTTGTTGTAACGCTGGAAGTCGCCGCCCTGGCCCTGCTGGCCCTGGCCGGACGCTTCACCGCCGGCGTCGCCGTGGTTGGCGGAAGGCGGGGCGTCGCCGGCGCCGGCCTGCGGCACGGGTGGCGCGGCCGGTGCGGGGGCGGGCGCCTGGGCTTCGATCACCGGGGGCGGTGCGGGGGCGGGCGGCGGCGGGGCCACCGGCTGCGGGGCTTCGGGGAGCGGGATGTCGGCCTGGACGGCCGCCTTGGTGGCGCGCGGCTTGCGCACGCGCTTCCCGGCGGTGTCGCCGGACTCGGGAGTCTTGTCGGACAAGCGGGGATTCCTCGCGGGTGCGAGCGTCCGCAGTGCGCGGACGGGACGGGGAAGGGGTGGTCTGTGAGACGGAAGAAGTGCGGCGCCGGGGGCGCGTCGTCTTGCGAGAAGCTAGCACCGGCGCGGCGCGCCGGCAAGCGCGCCGGATGGCCGGGATTCATCTGTCGCGACCGGCGACACGGAAATCGGGCGAACCCGCGACTCGCCGCGCCCCGGGAGGCGCGGCGGGGGGCGGGCTCAGAGGGCGCTGTCGATCAGCTTGGCCAGGTGCGGCTTGCCGACGGCGCCGATCTGGGTGCCGTGGACCTGGCCGCCCTTGAAGACCAGCAGCATCGGGATGCTGCGGGCGTTGTAGCGCATGCCCAGGCGCTGCTCGTTGTCGACGTTCACCTTCACGATCTTCGCCTTGCCGGCGTATTCGTCGGCCAACTGGTCGAGGAACGGCGCGATCATCTTGCAGGGGCCGCACCAGGGCGCCCAGAAATCGACCAGGACCGGCACGTCGGACTGCAGGACGAGCTGGTCGAAATCGGCTTCGGTGGCATGGGCAATCTTGTCGCTCACTTCGGGTCTCCGGAAAGGCTTGCGGCGCGCCTGGGCGCGTCGGAGGGGGTGGTCGGGGGGCAGGCTGCTACACTGCGGGTTTGCATCGCCGGCTTCAAGGGTCGCATCCCGGGGGCCGAACGCCACATCCCGGTCGTGCGCGGAGAGGACCAGTCTGCGGTCCCCTGCCCACCCGCGCAAGCGCGAATCCCGCCTTGCACGGCCGTGCCGACCCGCCCAAGACGCCAGGACATGAGCGAAAAGCCCTTAACCGACATCGTGTTTTCCTCCTTCGACCTGCATCCGGCCCTGTTGGCCGGGCTCGAAGCCGCCGGGTTCACCCGCTGCACCCCCATCCAGGCCCTGACCCTGCCGGTGGCCCTGCCGGGCCGCGACGTGGCCGGCCAGGCCCAGACCGGCACCGGCAAGACCCTGGCCTTCCTGGTCGCGGTCATCAACCGCCTGCTGACCCGCCCGGCGCTGGCCGAGCGCAAGCCCGAAGACCCCCGGGCGCTGATCCTGGCCCCGACCCGCGAGCTGGCGATCCAGATCCACAAGGACGCGATGAAGTTCGGCGCCGACCTGGGCCTGAAGTTCGCCCTGGTCTACGGCGGCGTCGACTACGACAAGCAGCGCGCCCTGCTGCAGGCCGGCGCCGACGTGATCATCGCCACCCCCGGCCGGCTGATCGACTACGTCAAGCAGCACAAGGTGGTCAGCCTGCACGCCTGCGAGGTGTGCGTGCTGGACGAGGCCGACCGCATGTTCGACCTCGGCTTCATCAAGGACATCCGCTTCCTGCTGCGGCGCATGCCCGAGCGCACCACCCGCCAGACCCTGCTGTTCAGCGCCACCCTCAGCCATCGCGTGCTGGAGCTGGCCTACGAGCACATGAACGAGCCCGAGAAGCTCGTCGTCGAGGCGGAGTTCATCACCGCCGCGAAGGTCCGGCAGAAGATCTACTACCCCGCCGACGACGAGAAGATCCCGCTGCTGCTGGGCCTGCTCTCGCGCAGCGAGGGCGCGCGGACGATGGTATTCGTCAACACCAAGGCGTTCGTCGAGCGCGTGGCGCGGGCGCTGGAGCGCGCCGGCTACCGGGTCGGCGTGCTCAGCGGCGACGTGCCGCAGAAGAAGCGCGAATCGCTGCTGAAGAAGTTCCAGGCCGGCCAGCTCGAACTGCTGGTCGCCACCGACGTGGCCGCGCGCGGCCTGCACATCGACGGCGTCAGCCACGTCTACAACTACGACCTGCCGTTCGACGCCGAGGACTACGTCCACCGCATCGGTCGCACCGCCCGCCTGGGCGCGGAAGGCGACGCGATCAGCTTCGCCTGCGAGCGCTACGCGATGAGCCTGCCGGACATCGAGCGCTACATCGACCAGAAGATCCCGTCCGAGCCGGTGACCCGCGAACTGCTGACCGCGCTGCCGCGGCCCGAGCGGCCGAAGCCGGCCGCGCCGGCCGAGGGCGAGGCCGGCGGCGACGAGGACGACAGCATCAGCACGATCTTCCGCGAGGCCCGCGAGGCCCGTGCCGCCGACGAGGCCAAGCGCGGCGGCCGTCGCGACGGCGGCGGTCGCAGCGGCCCGGGTGGCCGCAGCGGCGGCCGCGGCGAACGCTCTGGCGGCCCGCGCCGCGAAGGCGGCCGTAATGAAGGCAGTCGTGCCGAGGGCAGTCGCGGCGAGGGCGGCGGCTCGGGCGAAGCCCGCGGCGATCGTCCGCCCCGCGCCCCGCGCCCGCCGCGCGATCCGGCCGCACAGGCCCCCGCGGCCGCGAGCGCCCCCGACACCGCGCCCGCCCCGGCGCAGGCCGAAGGCGAGCGTTCCGCGCGCAAGCGCCGGCGCCGCCGCGGCGGCAAGCGCATCGACGGCGGCGAAGGCGCCCAGGCCGTCGGCCAGGCCGTCCGCGCGATGGAGACGCCGGCCGCGGTCGCCGTCGCCGCCAAACCCGCGGCCGCCCCGGCGCCGGGCGAAGCCCCGTCGCTGCTGTCGCGGATCGGCAACAAGCTCAAGTCGCTGGTGACGCGGGCGCCGAGTTCGCGGCATTGAGGCCCGGTGATCAGCGGCTCGGATATCGCTGAGCTGCTGTTCGAGGGCGTGCTGCGCACGGCCCTGGAACTGCTCATGTACTGGACCGGGCGCATCGTCGTTCCGGTGGTGACGTTCGGGCAGTTCCGCGTCGAGCCCTTCGACGTCAACGAGAAGTCGCGCCGGTCCCGTACCCGCCCCTCGCAGCCGCGCACGCTGCGGGGCGAGACCGGCATCTTCATCGGCCTGTCGTGCTGGATCGCCGCCGGCGCGATCGCCTGGTTCGCGCTCCGGCCATGACCCTGTTCGTGCATGTCGCCGACGACCGCGACAGCGCGGCCATCCGGCGCAACGGTTTGAAGCTGCACCTGTAGACCCGGAGGGCGGCCGACAGGAAGCCCGTCGTTTTTCCACGAGACAGGACGCCTCCCGGAAAAATCCCGCCACGGCCCCGGCGGCGGATGTGCCTTGGGCCTGAGTGTTTTCTTGACTCGCGCTCGCCCTTCGGGCCGGCTTCGCCGTTCGCGCCGGCAGCGGCTCGGTGCGCCACAAGAAAGTCGCGCGCGCGCAGCGCGGAAGCTCCGCTTTGGTCGTCGGCGTCTCCCGACCCGAAACAGGTCCGCCCGCCCGCTTCGCCTCGGCTTCCGGATACCGCACAATGACCCTGCGACTCCGATCATCCAGCGGTGCAATCGGACAGGTCGCGATGTCGGGCCAGGGTCCGACCTACAATGCCTCTTCGCGGACCGAGCCCCGAACCGACGCCCCCATGCCCCTCCTCCGCTTCGACAACGTCAGCAAGCAGTACCCCGGCGGACACGTCGCGCTGAGCGAACTGAGCTTCGCGGTCGAGCCGGGCGAGATGCTGTTCGTCACCGGGCACTCCGGCGCCGGCAAGAGCACGCTGCTCAGGCTGATCCACCTGTCCGAGCGTCCGACCCGCGGCGCGGTGCTGTTCGGCGAGCGCAACCTGCGCAACGTCTCCGGCCGCGGGGTGGCGATGCACCGGCGCGAGGTCGGCGTGGTCTACCAGGACCACCGGCTGCTGACCGACCGCAGCGTTGCCGAGAACGTGGCCCTGCCGCTGCAGTTGCGCGGGCTGCGCCGCGACGAGATCCGCAAGCGGGTGCGCAGCGTGCTCGACCGGGTCAGCCTGGGCGGGCGCAGCGAGGCGCTGCCGACCCAGTTGTCCGCCGGCGAGCAGCAGCGCGTCGGCATCGCCCGGGCGCTGGTCGGCGAGCCGTCGCTGCTGGTCGCGGACGAACCCACCGGCAACCTCGACCCGACCCTGTCGGCCGAGATCATGGCCCTGTTCGCCGGCCTGCCCGAGCGCGGCACCAGCGTGCTGGTCGCCAGCCACGACCTGGCGCTGGTCAAGCGCATGCGCAAGCGCGTGCTGGTGCTGGACCACGGTCGCCTCGCCGACGACATCTCGCCGGAGGAACTGGCCGATGGCTGAGCCCGCCGCCCGCCCGGCCCGGTCGCGCTCGCGCCTCGGGGCGTGGGTCGACCATCATCTGCACAGCCTCGGCGCGAGCCTCGGGCGCATGCTGCGCCGGCCGTGGGCGACCCTGCTGACCGTCGGTGTGATGGCGGTCGCATTGTCGCTGCCGCTGGGGCTGGGCCTGGTGCTGGACAACGTGGCCCGGCTGGGCGGGCAGATCGAGCGCGCCCGCGAAGTGACCGTGTTCCTGAAGCAGGACGTGACCATCGAGCGCGCCCGCGCGCTCGCCGGCGAACTGAAGTCGCGGCCGCAGGTCGAGTCCGCGACCCTGCGCACGCCCGACGAGGGGCTGGCCAGCCTGCGCGCCGGCGCCGGCGCCGACCTCTATGCCGAGGCGATCGCGACCGTCGGCGAGAACCCGCTGCCGAGCGTGCTGATCGTCCGTCCGCGCGGCGACGAACGCGCGCTGGCGACGCTGCTGGAGGCGCTGCCGGAGACCGACTTCGTCCAGCACGACGCGGTCTGGCGCGACCGCCTCGACCGCTGGCTGGCCTTCGGCGGACGCGCGGTGTGGGTGCTGTCGGCGCTGCTGGGTCTCGGAGCACTGCTGGTCGTGGGCAACACAGTGCGTCTGGACATCCAGTCGCGGCGCGAGGAGATCGCGATCCTGCAGTCCCTCGGCGCCACCGACGGCTTCATCCGCCGGCCGTTCCTCTATCTCGGCGCCTGCTACGGCCTGGCCGCCGGCGCGCTGGCGCTGGGCCTGCTCACCGCCGCCGCCTTCGCCCTGGACGCGCCGCTGCGCGCGCTGGCCGAAAGCTACGGCAGCCGGTTCGCGCTGTCGGGCGTCGATCCGGTGCGCGGTCTGATCGTGCTCGCCGTCGCATCCGCGCTCGGTTGGCTCGGCGCCGGCGTGGTCACCGGGCATTTTCTGCGTCAAACTAGGGTCTGACGCGATCGCCGGGGGGTGCGTCGGTCGCCGCGAGGCGCCGATGCGTGCCGCCGGACCGTTCCGGCGCAGGGTCGCGCCAGCACCGCCCTCCGCACAGACGTCGAGTGAACGCCGCGCATGCCTGCCCATGATGTCCGCCACCTGACCACCGACCACCCGCGGGTGATGGTGGTCGATGGTTCGAAGATGGTCCGCAGGCTGATCGGCGACATGCTCCAGCGCGACCTGCCCGGGGTCGAGGTGATCGGCTGCGGCGGCGTCGCCGAGGCCCAGGCCGCCCTCGCCGAGGGCGCGATGGACCTGGTCACGACCTCGCTGGTGCTGATGGACGGCGACGGCCTGCAGGTCGCGCGCGCCGTGCGCGCCGCCGCCGGCCAGCGCTACGTGCCGGTGATCGTGGTCTCGGGCGACGCCCAGGCCCACCTCGAGGCCCGCCGCTTCACCGAGGACGTCACCGACTACTTCGACAAGGCCGAGGGCTACGCCGCACTCGCGACCTTCATCCGCGGCTACGTCCATCCCGAGCCCATGCCCGACGCGCGGGTGCTGTACGTCGAGGACAGCATCACCGTGGCCGTGGCCACCCGGCGCATGCTGCAGGCGCACGACATCACCGTGCTGCACATGAGCCGCGGCGACGACGCCCTGGCCTACCTGCGCGAACACCTCGGCCACGACGACGTCGGCGCCGACCTGGTGCTGACCGACGTGACCCTCGACGGCGCGGTCAGCGGGCTCGACCTGCTGCGCGCGATCCGCAATGATTTCGCCTACGGCAAGCGCCGCCTGCCGGTGCTGGTGATGACCGGCGACGGCAACCGCGAGAAGCAGTCCAACCTGCTGCGCGAAGGCGCCAACGACCTGGTGCTCAAGCCGATCGAAGAGCGCATGCTGATCACCAAGACCCTGTTCCAGTTGCGCCTGTCGCAACTGCGGGAGCGGACGCCGAGTTGACGCCCGCGCGTCCGAACCCGCCTCACCCGGACGACGCGCGGGAACCGCCATCGCGGCGCGCCTCCTCGGCGGAACGCAGGGAAGGCTGGCGGCGGATGATCGAAGCGACCCGCGCGCGCCAGCAGTCGGCGCCAGTGCCGAACGGGGATGTTCGCTGGCTGCGGACCGGCCTGTGGATCGCGCTGCTGTTGCTCTCCACCACCCTGTTCATCTACGGCATCGCGACTGTGCTGCACGTCCACGCGCAACTCGCCCGCTCGGTACGCACGGTCGGCCGGGTCGTCGCGATCGAACCCTCTTCGGACGGCGAGACCAACGTCTGCGTCTTCGCGTTTGAAGTCGACGGGACGACCCGCACCTTCCGCAACGGCTGGGGATCGAATCCGTCCGCCTGCCGGATCGGCGAACCGGTGGAGATCGCCTATGTTCCCGAAGCGCCGGACACCTACGTGCGGCTTGCATTCTTCGAGACGCACACCAGGAAGATCCTCTTCGCCATCCTGCCCGGGCTGTGCGGAGCGCTCTTCGCCCTCGGCGGGCTCTTTGGCGGATGGCTGTTGCGGAAACGCCATCCGCACCTTTATCCGGACGCGCCGGCATGATCGCCTTCCTGTTCCTGCTGGTCTCGCTCGCCCTGTTCGGCGGCGCCCTGCGCGCTCTGTTCGCGACCCATCGCATGCTGCGCAGCGCGGTGCGGACCACGGGTCGCATCCGTGCGTTCGTCGAGACCCGGGATTCCGACGGCGACAAGGTCATGCATGCGCTCATCGACTTCGAGGCCGATGGCGAACACCGCACCATCGAAACCGGCGGCATGCGCGCGCACCCCGTCGGCGCCATCGTGCCCGTCGTGTACGTCCCGGGAGATCCATCCCAGGACGAGCCGCTCCCCGACATCCATGTTTACACTTGGCCCGCGTGCTTCCTGTGTATCGCGCTCGCCGGGATCGTATGCTCACTGGGGACGCTGTTCGAAGCGTCGTTGTTCCGTTTCTTCTTTCCCGCGCTCTACTGAACGCGCATGCCGGGCCGATCATGACCGACGACGACCGCATCAAGCTCGAACCGTCCTGGAAGGCGCGGGTCGGCGACTACCTGCGCAGCGAGCCGATGCAGGGGCTGTCGGCGTTCCTGCGCGAGCGTCGTGCGAAGGGCGCGCGGATTTATCCGCCGGCGTCGCAGATCTTCGCGGCGTTCGACGCGACCCCGTTCGACGCGGTGAAGGTGGTGATCCTCGGCCAGGACCCGTACCACGGCCCGGGCCAGGCGCACGGCCTGTGCTTCTCGGTGCGCCCGGGGGTGCCGGTGCCGCCGTCGCTGGACAACATCTTCAAGGAGATCCAGCGCGACCTCGGCATCGCCCGGCCCGACCACGGCTGCCTCACGCCGTGGGCGCAGCGCGGCGTGCTGCTGCTCAACGCGGTGCTGACCGTGGAGGAAGGCCGCGCCGGCGCGCACCAGGGCAAGGGCTGGGAAGGCTTCACCGACCACGTCGTCGACACCCTCAACCGCGAGCGCGAAGGACTCGTCTTCCTGCTCTGGGGCAGCTACGCGCAGGCCAAGGGCAAGGTCATCGACCCGCGGCGTCATCGCGTGCTGAAGGCGCCGCATCCCTCGCCGCTGTCGGCGCACCGCGGCTTCCTCGGCTGCGGGCACTTCTCGGCGACGAACGACTACCTCTCGCGCCACGGCCAGGCGCCGATCGACTGGTCGCTGCCGCCGCGGGCGACGCTGGACCCTGCGGCGGACGCCGCGCGCTGAATTCGTTTGCAGCGCCCGCCGGCGGCCTCGGCCCCGCCAGGTCGTGCTATTCCTGCGTCGCGTTCAGGCCCCCACCCCGATCGCCGTCCGCTTCCGCCCGATCGACCCGGCAGCGCGCCGGCGGGCGCGGCGACCGCTTTTTCCTCGCAGACCGGAGGGGCCATGACACTGCCGATCCTCGATCTCGTCATCGTGCTGGCCTACCTCGCCGGCATCTTCGCGCTGGCGCAATGGGTGTCGCGCGAGCAGGGCGGGCGCCGCAAGGACGCGCAGGACTACTTCCTCGCCGGGCGCACGCTGCCGTGGTGGGCGATCGGCGCCTCGCTGATCGCCGCGAACATTTCCGCCGAGCAGATCATCGGCATGTCCGGCTCCGGCTACGCGCTGGGCCTGGCGATCGCGTCCTACGAATGGATGGCGGCGCTGACCCTGCTGATCGTCGGCAAGTGCTTCCTGCCGGTGTTCCTGCGCAACGGCATCACGACGATGCCGCAGTTCCTCGAAGAACGCTACGGCCCCGGCATCCGCACGATCATGGCGGTGTTCTGGCTGGGCCTGTACGTGTTCGTGAACCTGACCTCGATCCTGTGGCTGGGCTCGATCGCGGTGACCCGCATCGCCGGCATCGACCAGTTCACCGCGCTGGCGCTGCTCGGCGGTTTCGCGCTGGTCTACCAGCTCTATGGCGGCCTCAAGGCGGTGGCGCTGACCGACATCGTGCAGGTGGCGCTGCTGGTGCTGGGCGGCCTGCTCATCGTCGGCCTCTCGCTGGCGAAGATCGGCGGCGACGGCGGCATCGTGGCCGGCTTCCAGACGCTGGTGGCCGCGCACCCGGAGCACTTCCACATGATCCTCAAGCCCGACGATCCGTTCTACAAGGACCTGCCGGGGCTGAGCGTGCTGATCGGCGGCATGTGGATCATGAATGTCAGCTACTGGGGCTTCAACCAGTACATCATCCAGCGCGCGCTGGCGGCGAAGGACATCGGCGAGGCGCAGAAGGGCGTGGTGTTCGCCGCGTTCCTCAAGCTGCTGATGCCGGTGATCGTGGTGCTGCCGGGCGTCGCCGCGCTGGAACTGGCGCCGGGCCTGGAGAAACCCGACCAGGCCTATCCGAGCATGATGGCGCTGCTGCCGAGCGGCGTGCTGGGGCTGGTGTTCGCGGCGCTGGTCGCGGCGATCGTGGCGTCGCTGGCGTCGAAGATCAATTCGATCTCGACCATCTTCACCCTCGACTTCTACGCCAGGCGCCGGCCGGGCGCCGACCAGCCGCACCTGGTGAAGGTCGGCCGCATCGCCGCGACCGTCGCGATCGTGCTCGCGGTGCTCGCCGCGAAACCGCTGCTCGGCGGCTTCGACCAGGGCTTCCAGTATATCCAGGAATACACCGGCTTCTTCACCCCGGGCATCGTCGTGATCTTCGTGCTCGGCCTGTTCTGGAAGCGCGCCAACGAAGCCGGCGCGATCGCCGCGGCGGTGGGTTCGTTCGCGCTGTCGATCGCGCTGAAGCTGGCATGGCCGTCGCTGCCGTTCATGGACCGCGTGGGCCTGGTGTTCCTGCTCGCGCTGGCGCTGGCGGTGGCGGTGTCGCTGATGACCCACGCCCGCGGCGACGCCAACCGCATCCGCACCGACGACGTGGACTACCGCACCACCGGCGCATTCAACGCCGGCGCGGTGGGCGTGATCGCGATCCTGATCGCACTGTACGCCACGTTCTGGTGAGCGCGGCCGATGCGGCGCAGCGCCCGGACCCGGCGATCCTCGGCGCACACCCGGGCGTCCGCACGACCGCGCCCGCCCGCGACGATGCGTTCCGCCCGCACCGGCGCGCCTTTGCGCGGCGCATCGCCTGAAAACGATTACACTCCAGCCGTTCGAGCGGCTGCGCTTACGCTTTGACGTTTCCCGACGACCATGCCCGTGACCACGTCCTCCGCCTCGCTGCTGACCATCTTCGGCGCCACCGGCGATCTCGCCCAGCGCATGCTGCTGCCCTCGCTGTACGGGCTGGAAGCCGACCGCCTGCTGCCGGCCGGCATGAACCTGCTCGGCACCGCGCGCAGCACGCTCGACGAGGCCGGGTTCCGCGACGCGATCGCGACCTCGATCCGCACCTTCGTGCCCGAGGCGCAGCGCGACGCGGCGGTGCTCGAACGGCTGCTGGCGCGCGCCCACTACCAGCCGGCCTCGCTGGACGACGACGCCTCGATGGCCGCGCTCGCCGCGCGGGTGCATGCGCTGCGCGACGGCGACGTGCTCTACCACCTCAGCACCTCGCCGAGCTTCTACGTGCAGGCCTGCGACGCGCTGGGCCGGCATGGCCTCAACGGCCCCGGCACGCGGGTGATGCTGGAGAAGCCGATCGGCCACGATCTGGCCGAGGCGATCGCGATCAACGACGGCGTCACCCGCACGTTCGACGAGTCGCAGGTCTACCGGGTCGACCACTACCTCGGCAAGGAAGGCGTACAGAACCTGCTGGCGCTGCGCTTCGGCAACGCGCTGTTCGAGCCGCTGTGGAACGCGCGCCACATCGAGCACGTGCAGATCACCGTGGCCGAGACCGTCGGCGTCGAAGGCCGCGGCGACTACTACGACGGTTCCGGCGCGATCCGCGACATGCTCCAGAACCACATGCTGCAACTGCTGTGCCTGGTGGCGATGGAGCCGCCGTCGCAGTTCGAGCCGACCGCGGTGCGCAACGAGAAGATCAAGGTGCTGCACGCGCTGCGGCCGATCGGCCGCAACGAAGTCGGCGCCGAGACCGTGGCCGGGCAGTACGTCGCCGGCGCGATCGCCGGCAAGGCGGTGCCCGGCTACGTCGAGGAGCTCGGCCGCCCCAGCCGCACCGAGACCTTCGTCGCCCTGCGCGCGCACATCGACAACTGGCGCTGGTCGGGGGTGCCGTTCTACCTGCGCACCGGCAAGCGCATGGCGCGCCGCTGCTCGGAGATCTACCTGCAGTTCCGCGCGGTGCCGCACTCGATCTTCGCCCGCGCCGGCGCGTCGACGCAGCCCAACGCACTGCTGATCAAACTGCAGCCGGACGAGCGCATCGAGCTGCAGTTGATGCACAAGACGCCGGGCCTGGATCGCAACGGCCTGCGGCTGTCGCAGGTGTCGCTGGACCTCGACCTCGACGAGGAATTCGGCAACGTGCGGCGGCGCCTGGCCTACGAGCGCCTGTACCTCGACGCGATCGAAGGCAACGGCACGCTGTTCGTGCGCCGCGACGAGACCGAGGCCGCGTGGAAGTGGGTCGACGCCATCCTCGACGGCTGGGCCTGCGCCGGCACGCCGCCCAGGCCCTACGCCGCCGGCACCTGGGGCCCGAACGCCGCGCTCGCGATGACCGAGCGGCATGGCCACAGTTGGCGGGAGTGAGCGCGACGCGATGGCCTGGGTCGAACACGCCTACCCCGACGCCGAAGCGCTGACCGCCGCGGTCGCCGCGCGGCTGCACGCCGCCTGCGCGGAGGCGCTGCAGGCCCACGGGCGCGCGACGCTGGCGCTGGCCGGCGGACGCACGCCGCTGCCGATCTACCGGGCGCTGGCGGCGACCACGCTGCACTGGCCGCAGGTCGTCGCACTCCCCGGCGACGACCGCTGCGTGACGCACGACCACCCGGCCAGCAACGTGTCCGCGCTGCGCGCCGCGTTCGCGATGGCCGACGGCCTCGTCGTCGAATCGCTGACCGTCGCCGACGGCGATCCCGACGCGTCGCTCGCGCACGCGCGCCGCGCGCTCGCGCCGCTGCACGCGACCGCCTTCGACGCGGTGGTGCTGGGCATGGGCGAGGACGCGCACACCGCGTCGCTGTTCCCTGGCAACCCGGCGCTGCCCGCGGCGATGGCGCCCGACGCCGGCGAGGACGCGTTCGCGCTGGTGCCCGACCCGCTGCCGCCGGAAGCGCCGTTCCCGCGCATCACCCTCGGCCTCGCGCGCCTGCTGCGCGCGCGCCACCTGCACCTGCTGGTCACCGGCGCGCGCAAGCGCGAGGTGCTGCGCGCCGCGCAGGCGACGCACGACCCGCTGCACATGCCCGTTTCCGCCGTGCTGCACGCGCCGGAGGTCACGGTGCACATCCACTGGAGTCCCTGATGAGCCCGACGCCATGAGCCTGCATCCCGTCGTCGAACGCGTGACCGCACGCATCGCCGAGAAGAGCCTGCCGACGCGCACGGCCTATCTCGCCCGGATCGACGCCGCGCGTCCGCGCGGGCCGGTGCGCCGCGACCTGGGCTGCGGCAACCTCGCCCACGGCTTCGCGGCCTCGGGTCCCGACAAGCCCATGCTCAAGGCCGGCGCGGGCGGCAACCTCGGCATCGTCACCGCCTACAACGACATGCTCTCGGCGCACCAGCCGATGGAGCAGTACCCGGCGCTGATCCGGATGGCCGCGCGCAACGCCGGCGGCAGCGCGCAGGTCGCCGGCGGCGTGCCGGCGATGTGCGACGGCGTGACCCAGGGCCGCAGCGGCATGGAGCTGTCGCTGTTCTCGCGCGACGTGGTCGCGATGTCCACCGCGGTCGCGCTGTCGCACGAGATGTTCGACGCCGCGCTGCTGCTCGGCGTGTGCGACAAGATCGTGCCGGGCCTGCTGATCGGCGCGCTGACCTTCGGCCACCTGCCGGCGATCTTCGTGCCCGCCGGGCCGATGCCCTCGGGCATCCCCAACAAGGAAAAGGCCGCCGTCCGCCAGCGCTACGCCGAAGGCAAGGCCACGCGCGAGGAGCTGCTCGACGCCGAATCCGCGTCGTACCACGCCGCCGGCACCTGCACGTTCTACGGCACCGCCAACTCCAACCAGATGCTGATGGAGGTCATGGGCCTGCACATGCCGGGCAGCGCCTTCGTCAACCCGCACACCCCGCTGCGCGACGCGCTGACCGTGGCCGCCGCCGAGCAGGCGCTGCGGATCACCGCGCTGGGCGAGGACTACCGGCCGATCGGCCGCACCGTCGACGAGAAGGCGATCGTCAACGCGATGGTCGGTCTCGCCGCCACCGGCGGTTCGACCAACCACGCGCTGCACCTGGTCGCGATCGCCCGTGCGGCGGGCCTGGTGATCGACTGGGACGACCTCGACGAGCTGTCGCAGGCCACCCCGCTGCTGGCCCGCGTCTATCCCAACGGCAGCGCCGACGTGAACCAGTTCCACGCCGCCGGCGGTCTCGCGTTCGTGATCCGCGAACTGCTCGACGCCGGCCTGATGCACGCCGACATCCGCTGCGTCCACGGCGGCGACCTGCGCGCGCAGGCGCGGGCGCCCGCGCTCGAAGGCACGACGCTGGTCTGGCGCGACGCGCCGGCGCAGTCGGGCGACACCGCGATCGTGCGCGGCGCGGCCGACCCGTTCGACCGCGAAGGCGGCCTGCGCCGGCTGCAGGGCAACCTCGGCCGCGCGGTGGTGAAGATCTCCGCGGTCGCGCCCGAACATCGCGCCATCGCCGCGCCGGCGAAGGTGTTCGATTCGCAGGACGCGCTGCTGGCGGCGTTCAAGGCCGGCGACCTCACGGGGGATTTCATCGCCGTCATCCGCGGCCAGGGCCCGCGCGCCAACGGCATGCCCGAGCTGCACAAGCTGACGCCGACGCTGTCGGTGCTGCAGGATCGCGGACAGCGCGTCGCGCTGCTGACCGACGGCCGCATGTCCGGCGCCTCGGGCAAGGTGCTGGCGGCGATCCACGTCACCCCCGAAGCCGCCTGCGCCGGCGCCATCGCCAGACTGCGCGACGGCGATCCGATCCGGATCGACGCTGAGGCCGGCGTGCTGCACGCCGACGTGCCCGAGGCCGAGTGGACGATGCGCGATGCGACGCGGCCCGACCTCGCCGGCAACCATCACGGCACCGGCCGCGAACTGTTCGGCCTGATGCGCGCGAACGTCGGTTCCGCCGAGGAAGGCGCCTGCAGTCTGTTCACGCAAGACTGAGCCGCGGAGAATCCAGCGCATGACCCTCGCCGCCGCCTCCACGCTCGCCCTGATCGCCGACATCGGCGGCACCAACGCACGTTTCGCCCTCACCGACCTCTCCGCGCCGGTCGCCGAGGTGCTGGAGCCGCGCAGCCTCGAAGCCGCGCGCTTCGCCAGCCTGCAGCATGCGGCCGAGCACTACCTCGACGGCATCGGCGCGCGCCCGCGCCGGGCCGCCATCGCCGTCGCCAGCCCGGTCAACGGCGAGGAGATCCGGCTCACCAACCGCGCCTGGTCGTTCACCCGCGGCGAGCTGCAGCACGCGCTGGGGCTGGAACGGCTGCACGTGCTCAACGATTTCGGCGCGGTCGCCTGGTCGGTGCCGGCGCTGCATCCGAGCGAACGCCTCGCGTTGCACGGCGATGCCGATGCGCCGCTGCAGGGGCCGGTCACGGTGATCGGCCCCGGTACGGGCCTCGGCGTGGCCCTGCTGGTCGGCGGCGCCGGCCACTGGCAGGTGGTCGAGACCGAAGGCGGCCATGTCAGCTTCGCGCCGCTGGGCGAGGAGGAGCTGACCATCGCGCGCTGGTTCACCGCGCGCTTCGGCCGCGTCTCCAACGAACGCCTGCTCTGCGGCAGCGGCCTGTCGCACATCGACGCCGTGCTGCGCGGCGCGGTCGACCACGGCACCGGCCAGCACCAGGCGCTGCGCGAACCGGCGGACATCGTCGCCGCCGCGCTCGAAGGCCACGACCTCGCCGCACGTCGCACGCTGGCGCGCTTCTGCGCGGTGCTCGGCAGCGTCGCCGGCGACGCCGCGCTGATCCACGGCGCGCGCACGGTGATGCTGGCCGGCGGCATCGTCCCGCGCTTCGTGCCGTTCCTGCGCAGCAGCGCCTTCCGCGAACGCTTCCTCGCCAAGGGGCGCTTCGCCGCGTACCTCGAATCCGTCCACATCCGCGTCATCACCCACACCGGCCCGGGCCTGCTCGGCGCCGCCATGGCGCTGCGCGCCGACGCCCGACACGAGGCCGCCCGATGAATTCCGAAACCATGGACCGCATCGACGCCATCCTGCACCAGGCCCCGGTCGTGCCGGTGCTGGCCGTCGCCGACGCCGACGACGCCATCCCGCTGGCCGAGACCCTGGTCGCCGCGGGTTTGCCGGTGCTGGAAATCACCCTGCGCACGCCGGCGGCGCTGGAGGTCATCCGCCGCATGCGCACCGTGCCCGGCGCGATCGTCGGCGCCGGCACCGTGCTCACCCCCGCCGACCTCGCCGCGGTGCAGGACGCCGGCGCCGCCTTCGCGATCTCGCCCGGCGGCAGCGACGCGCTCTACGCCGCCGCGAAGACCGCCGCCATCCCGCTGCTGCCCGGCATCGCCACCGCCAGCGAACTCATGCGCGGCCTCGAACACGGCTGGACCCGCTTCAAGTTCTTCCCCGCCGAAGCCAGCGGCGGCGTCGCCGCCCTCAAGGCCTTCGCCGGCCCCTTCGCCCAGGTGAAGTTCTGCCCCACCGGCGGCATCGACGCCGCGAAGGCGCCGGGCTATCTCGCGCTGCCGAACGTGATCACGGTCGGCGGGTCGTGGATGGCGCCGGGGGAGGCGCTGAAGGCGAGGGATTGGGCCGCGATCGGCGCGCTCGCGGAGGCCGCAGCGCGGCGGTGAACCCGGACCGGCGCCGTCAGGGCGCCATGGCCAACGAGACGCTCAAGCTCAAGCTCGAGGCCCTGCGCCAATTCGATCCGCGCGAGCGTGTCATCGCCGAACGCGTGTCGACTCGCTCATCGTCAAACACCAGGCCAAGCGCCTGTTCACAGCGGCACCGACAACGACCCCGACCTCGTCGGCCGCATCGCGCAGTCCGCGACGCATAGCAAAGCGCGCCAGCCGCCAACCAAAACCATTAATCATGCAGAGCGACAAGGCCTGCAGCGATGCGGGCCTTGTGCTTCATGGGCGCGGGCTGACTTTCTACGCCCCCTTTGCGCCCTACACGCTCACGGCCCTTATGGAACCGGCCACTCCGTACCAGAGCTCGAACGCATTGATTCGACGTAGATACCGATGCCGTGATCGCACATCCCAAGTGCTAGCTTTCGATCTCGCTCCGTGTACCAAAGCGTGACCATGCCGTTACTTTCATCAAAGCTGGGTTGCACAAAAGCACGTCCCGTCACAGTGACTTTTTTGCCATCCCATTGCTGTCTATCTCTGTAAAATTCATCCGGCAACGCGAGTTTTGCGCACTTATCATCTACTTCTAGCAGGGCGACCCATGCTGGCGGCTGTCCCGCGTGCAAGCTAAGCACTCCTTCTGCCGTGCATTCTTGGCCTGCGGTACAAACGTCGAAGCCGTCACTACGAGATGGAAAGGAGACGCAAGCGGACAACCCGCAAATGAGAAAGCCAAAAATCAGCATCCGGGAGCACATGAAATTCCCGAGCCCCCCTGATTCTGATTCCAACCATCGATAATCTTCATAAGAGCGCGGCGCTCCTTAGCATCGAGTCTTGTTCCATCGATTAAACGGACTCTATAGCCAACATCAGTTCTCTCGATTCCGAATGCACCACGCGGAGAGATCATGTAAGCAGTTTTACCCGTAGCGCGAGCCATCCTACCATCTTCGGGGCCTGGCAAAGGCTTGACTAATCCATTGTGTGTGTGCCCGCCGCTTTCCCCGAGACCGAGTTTCGATGCATCGAAGGTAGCGGATGTTCTTTGCGATCCGTCACTACATCTTACGCAGCGCTGCCCACTGAGTTCTGCAGACTTGGTGCCATCCGCTGAAGCGCTGAAGCCCTGCTCTTTTTCGCCTGAATAATTGAGCCTCGTCCCATCAGAAAGCCTACCACTGTCGGATGCCGCTTTGACCTGGCTGTCTACAGCAAGTTGCTGAGTAGAAGGCCCGACTTGAGGCGTCGCTCCTGATTCAGTTCGCGGCGAATCAATGCAGCTTCCACCGGACCCATTAGGACATGCAGCACGCCCGTCGGGATCGGTAAACCAATAGGGATTGTTGTTGGCATACCAATACCGACTGAAGTTCCCGCCAGTGCCACCATCAGCCGTCACCGGATCAACAGACAAGAACCTCCCGATCGACTGATCGTAATACCGCTGCTGCATGTACGTCACTCCGGTTCCGCCGTCCATCACGTGCCCGGTGTAGCCGATCCCGCTGTACGCAGGCTTGCCGATCACCGCGCCGTACGGCTCGTAGTCGTTGCGCTCGATCACCGTCCCGGACGCGTTCGTCACCGCCACCGGGCTGCCCAGCGCGTCGGTGTGCTGGTACTTCGTCGCGATCACCGCGTTGCTCGGCCAGTCGTGGTCGATGATCGCCACCACGCTGCCCGCCAGATAGACGTTCTCGTGGGTCTTCTGGTTCGCGTACGTCGCGCCCTCCCAGTCGCTGGAGAACGCCATCTGGCCCGATTGCGTGTACTGCCAGAGCGTCGTCTTGCTGCCGTCGGTCTTCGTCGTCTGCACCCGGCGGCCCAGGCCGTCGTAGCGGTACGATTCCTGCCCCGTCACCGTCCGCAGGCGATTGCCGTAGTCGAAGTCGTAGGTCTGGCCGTTCCTGTTGCCGACGTTGCCCTGCAGGTCATACCCCAGGCCCACCACCGATGCGCCCGCGGTGTTGCGGATGTTCGTCAGCCGGTTCTGCGCGTCGTACACGTACTCGGCGTAGTCCTTCACTCCTGCCAGTTTCCACGACGTGAGGTTGTCCAGCGCGTCGTAGGTGAAGCGGTGCCAGGCGTCGCCGCCGAAGCTCGCGGAGCCCGCCGACGTCAATCGATCAAGATCGTCGTAGGTCATCCAGCGACTGTAGTCGTCGCCACGCGCCAGGTCCCAGATGTTGGTGATGTTGCCGTCGGCATCGTAGTTGTACGTGTAGTTCGTCGTGCCGCTGCTCGCCACCTGCGACGGCAACTGCCGCGCGTTCTGGGTCATCGTGTGGACGACCCCGTTGCCGTAGGTGAACTGCTTGAGCGCGCCGTTGGGGTAGTACTGCGCCCCGGTGGCGTAGCTGCCCGCCTGGGTCGCCTGCCCCAGCGGGTT
>JAEKKX010000013.1 GCA_019510125.1 Lysobacterales bacterium | reverse complement strand
CGGCGGGCATATCTCGGGAAAGCCTTCATCGCTCGTAGGCTGGGTGCTTTGCACCCAGCATGGCCGGTGAAAAATCGCTGGGTCAATGACCCTGCCTACGGCACTCAAGGCCGCCTTACGAGTTCACCTTTTCGCCTCTGTTCCGTCACGTCCATAGTAGATTTTTCCATCAGCTACCGCCTGCCATGCAGCACGGCAACGTGGCAACATTGTCGAGTCACTCAATCGCTTTGCCGCCAAGTCTCGGAGAGATTCCAACGAACAAAAGCATTGGACGACATCCAGATTTCTGGACAGAGAATACCGCTGCCCGTTGATTGAATCGACGCCATAATCAGCCAACGAAAGGACGAAGGCATCCAACATAATTCGATTATTTTTGATCAAATCAAATAATTCCGGACATATGTCTGGCATCTGCTCGCTCATTACGTGCAGCACAATACGAAAACCGCTTAGCTGCGCAAGTTTACCAACCCTCGCCATATCCATCACATTTGTGGAGAAACAGTCCAATATGAACTCCTTGTCCTCAGGAGCACACCGCAACGCGTCAGACCCATCCGGGTCGAGATAGCTGGCATCAATGAGGACTGAAGCCACAGATATGGACTTCGAGGATGAGGCGATTTGCTTAGCAAGCCCGGCTATTTTTTCCGGCTTAATTTTTCTCGATATTTTATCCAACACGCCGAATGCTACATGCGGACCAGACGAAATCTCATTTTTACGTGCGCGAATTACAAACTCAGTGCTGTCGGCGAACTCCGCCAACGAAACGCACAACCCATGCAATACGCCTGCGAGTTCAACCTGCAAAGCCTGATCAACAAATTCAGCGACCTCTGCCAGGAATTCGTATGCGATTGATGCGGTAATCGAAGCCTCAATGATGGGCCTATTCTTGAAATCGAGCACATAAGACCGGATCTTTAAGTAGTCGACATCCCGGCTGCCCGCCCCTTGATTCAACACAATATCCAACCGACCCGGCGCCCCTATGTGCCCGTAATCAGAATTGTTTTTGGCCGATAATTTTTCATCAAAGACCAGAGGAAAAAGATAGCCAATTACTCTTCTGACCAGCCAAGGCATTGAGCAATCGGCAAGCGCTGAATCCAAAGAAATTTCCTTTTCTTTACCTGCACCCGCATCATCACCAGTCAAATCATTGAAACTTTTGCCAACGAACCATCTCTTATTCTTCCTGATGAGTCGGCACACAGATGCCGCTTTGATCTGCAGGATCGAGAAAGCAACAAGATCTGCAAAAACCACGTTGCCACGTACGCGTTTTTCGAGAACACGGAGTACATTGAACGCACGTACTACATCACGAGGATGCTCCAGCAACTCGAATACATCATGAACATATAGCGCGGCATAGCGTCGATCACCATGTGAAAAGTAAGGCTTGAATGCGTCTGGATCGACGAGCTTCAACTGCTCCTCAATCAGCTTTTCTCGGCCAGCGGAAGAGAGCGTCGGCATATTTACGCGCTGCTGGATTACTTTGTCCAAATAGCTTTCCGGATAAGGAACCGACGCGTTGCGAAGTGCCTCGCAGACGTAAGCATGATCCCAAGCGACGATGTAGCCGATATGGGGTAGATCACCGACCGACTTGATGATCCGGATCATCTCGAAGACTTCCTGCGGGTACAGGCGGTCGACGTCGTCGATGAAAACGATGATCCGACGACCGAATTTCCTGAGCGCCCGTTCCACGCCGGTCTTTTGTTCTTCTAGCCCCGGTGATTTCTGTTCCGCGGCGGCCTGAACACCCGTCCCGGTGGCTTCTAACACGCCTTTCATGATGGACGCCCATGGCTCTGCACCGGGCACCCATTTCACTAAGTCGAACACCTTTGAATACGAAATGAGCTGTTTGGCCGCACTTTTCGCATTACTGACATGCTTTGTCAGCTCCAGCGCCGCCGCCATCTGCGTGAAGAATTGCCGCAGCAGCGCATCCTTGTCGCCCACCAGCCATGGATTGAAATGCACCAAGACTGGCCGCGTCGATTGCGGCTCGTCGCGCAGGAGCGCTTCGATCATGTGCAACACTTGGGTTTTTCCGCTGCCCCAAGGGCCTTCGATCGATAGCGCAAAACTCGCATTCGGCCCGACGTTCCGCAGAAGCTGCGCGATCTCTTCGGCGAAGCCCCGTCGCTCAAGCTTGTCTGCCGCCAAGGCTTCATCTACCGATGCAGGTCGATCCAACGATATCGGCAAGAATTCTGTACTGCTCTCCATAGCACGCCCCCCCCCACACCCCAAGACCACATGATCTTAGTCGCTTGAGGCTCGCTGTCGACACATTGCAGAAAACACCCACACGGACGCCTACAGGCGTTGTAGCGCCGGTTTAGAGGCCCCGCGCCGCCTCCTCCACCGCCCGGAACAACGCCCGTCCCTTGTTCATCGTCTCCTCCCACTCGGTCTGCGGGTCGGAGTCGTAGACGATGCCGGCGCCGGCCTGGACGTAGAGGCGGCCGTCCTGGATGACGGCGGTGCGGATGGCGATGGCGGTGTCGGCGTCGCCGTGCCAACTGATGTAGCCGATGCTACCGGCGTAGACGTTGCGCTTGACGGGTTCGAGTTCGCGGATCACTTCCAGCGCGCGGATCTTGGGGGCGCCGCTGACGGTGCCGGCGGGGAAGGTGGCGCGCAGCACGTCGGCGTAGCTCAGGCCCTGCTTCAGGGTGCCGGTGACTTCGCTGACGATGTGCATGACGTGGCTGTAGCGTTCGATCACGAAGCGCTCGCCGACTTCGACCGTGCCCGGTTCGCTGACGCGGCCGACGTCGTTGCGGCCGAGGTCGATCAGCATCAGGTGCTCGGCGCGTTCCTTGGGGTCGGCCAGCAGTTCGGCTTCCAGCGCGAGGTCCTGCTCGTGCGTGCGCCCGCGCGGGCGGGTGCCGGCGATCGGGCGCACGGTGACCTTGCCCGCGCCTTCGGCGTCGTGTTCGAGACGCACCAGGATCTCCGGCGAGGAGCCGACCACCTGGGTGCCGCCGACGTCGAGGAAATACATGTACGGCGAGGGATTGAGCGCGCGCAGGGCGCGGTAGACGTCGACCGGGCGCGCCTTGAACGGCACCGACATGCGCTGGCTCAGCACGACCTGGAAGATGTCGCCGGCGCGGATGTAATCCTTCGACTTCTCGACCGCGGCGATGAAGCCCTCGCGGGTGAAGCCGGAGACGAAATCGCCTTCGTTGAGGCCGGCGGAATCGCGCGCCTCGGGATAGCCGGGGCCGCCCTGGCGCAGGCGGTGTGTGAGTTCGTCGAGGCGGCGGTTGGCGCGCGCCCAGGCCTGCGGTTCGCGCGGGTCGGCGTGGACGATGAGGTACAGCCGGCCCTTGAGGTTGTCGAACACCGCGACGTCGCGGCTGTCCATCAGCAGGATGTCGGGCGTGCCCAGTTCGTCGTGGTAGTCGCGATGCAGGCCGTCGCTGCCGCGCAGGCGCGGTTCGATGTACTGGATGCACTCGAAGCCGAACCAGCCGACGAGGCCACCGGTGAAGCCCGGCAGGCCCGGGAGGCGCGGGATCTTCTGCGCGGTGCGCAGGCGTTCGACCTCGGCCAGCGGGTCGTCGACGATGCGGCTTTCGACCAGTTCGCCCAGTTCGGTGACGAACAGCGTGTGCCCGGCGAAGGCGTACACGCGATGCGCGGGCAGGCCGATGATCGAATAGCGGCCGAAGCGTTCGCCGCCCTCGACCGACTCGAACAGGTAGGTATGCGGGCCGTCGGCCAGCTTGAGGTAGACCGACAGCGGGGTGTCGAGGTCGGAGAGCACTTCGCGGACGACGGGCACGAGGGTGTTGCCGTCGGCGGCATGCTGCTGGAACTGTTCGAACGAGATCACGCGGGAATCCTCGAGGGCGCGCGGGGGCGCGGTCAGGCGGGGGTGGGCGGAAGGCGGCTCAGCCGCGCCATCGTCCCTGCGCGGCCGCGGGGGCCGCCCGATGCGGGAGCGCCCGCCGGAGGTCGTCGATCGTGTGCATCCCGCCATGCTAGCGGCTTCCGGGGCCTGCCGCACCCGCGCCCTGACTTCCCTGCGCCATGCGGTCGTCACGGAACCGTCACCGTCCACCCGGAACATGGAAGGCCATCGCAGGGACGACGGACGGAAGCGGGATTGCTTCCAATTTCACCGGGGCGGCGCCGCAAGGCGCCGCTCTTTTTCGTTGCGGCGCCCGGCGAGGCCTCCTTTTCCGTAGGAGCGACGTGAGTCGCGACCTGGGGGCGCATCGGGTCGCGACGGATGCGGCTCGTGCCAGGAAGCGAGGGGTGGGGTCACGACTGACGTCGGTCCTGCGAAGAGGTGGTGCGGGGGCGGGGTCGCGACTGACGTCGCTCCTACGAAGAGGCGGGGGGGGGGGCATGCGGCGTGGCGCGCGGCCCGTGGCGTCACGACGACGCCAGCAGGGGGCAGCCGTCCGGCAGGTGCATGCGCAGGCGCCGCGGCACGCAGGCGATCTCGAAGCATCGGGCTTCGCAGGGCTCGCCGTCGAGGTTGAGGGTGAGCGGCGTGTCGGCCTCGATGCGCACCGCGGCCAGCCGCCGGCGCAGCGCCGCCTGTTCGAGCGCCGCCTCGCGGCCTTCGGCGAGCAGCTTGCCGAGGGTGGCCCCGAGTTCGCCCTCCAGCGGCGGGACCAGGGTCAGTTCGAGCAGGCCATCGTCGATGCATGCGTCCGGGCACAGCGGCTGCCCGCCGCCGGCGAGCCGGCCGTTGCCGATGCCGACCGCGATGAAGTCGCCGGTCCACGCAAAGCCGTCGGCCGTGAATCGCGCGCGCTCGTGCTGGAGGTTGCCCAGCGACATCAGTCCGCGCAGGAGGTAGGCGGTGCCGCCGAGGGCGCTCTTCAGGCCGCTGCCCGCCGCCTGGGTGGCCTGCGCGCCGAAGCCGCCGGTGGCAAGGTTGAGGCACCAGCGCCGCGCGCCGTCGGCGTCGATCCGCAGCAGGTCGATCGGCTGCGGCGGCCGCGCGCACAGCGCGAGCGCCTCGGCCGGGGCCGACGGGATGCCGGCCGCGGTGGCGAAGTCGTTCGCGGTGCCCAGCGGGATCGCGGCCAGCGCGGGGAGCGCCGCGGCGTCGGCGTCGCGTGCGGCGAGGGCCGCGGCCACCGCCCCCAGCGTGCCGTCGCCGCCGCAGGCCACCAGCGTGCGGACGCCGAGCGCGATCAGTTCGTCCGCCTGTCGCGCCGCGTCGCCGTCTTCCCAGGTCACGCGGACGTGCACCGGCGTCCCCGCCGCGCGCAGGTCGCCGACGGCACTGCGCAGGTCCGGATCGCCCGCCGCGTTGCCGTTGAGGATGAGCCCGAGGCCGCGCGCGGCCTCAGCCATGGCGCACGGCCGCGACCGCGGCCTTCATCGCCGAGACGACGCCGGGATAGTCCGGCTGGCCGAAGATCGCCGAGCCGGCGACGAAGGTGTCGGCGCCGGCCTTCGCGATCTGCGCGATGTTGTCGACCTTCACGCCGCCGTCGATTTCCAGCCGGATCGCCTTGCCGGTGCGCGCGGCGACCGCGTCGATCCGCTGGCGCACGACGCGCAGCTTGTCCAGCGCCGAGGGGATGAAGCTCTGCCCGCCGAAGCCCGGATTGACCGACATCAGCAGCACCAGGTCGAGCTCTTCGAGCACGTAGTCGAGCACCTCGACCGGGGTCGCCGGATTCAGCACCAGGCCCGCCTGGCAGCCGGAGGACTTGATGAGCTGGATCGTGCGGTGGACGTGGCGGCTGGCCTCGGGATGGAAGCTGATCAGCGACGCGCCGGCCTTCGCGAAGTCCGGCACGATGCGGTCCACCGGCTCGACCATGAGATGCACGTCGATCGGCGCGGTGACGCCATGTTTCCGGAGCGCCTCGCACACCAGCGGGCCGATGGTGAGGTTGGGCACGTAATGGTTGTCCATCACGTCGAAATGCACCCAGTCCGCGCCCGCGGCGAGGACCGCGTCGACCTCCTCGCCGAGCCTGGCGAAGTTGGCGGAGAGGATGGACGGGGCGATGACGGTGGGGTGCATGGGGCTCATTTCCGGGCGTTGCGACGAAGGGTCTGGATGCGGTCGTAGGCGACGTTGATCTCGCCGGCCTTGCGTTCGGCCTGGCGGCGGCGGTCATCGGCGACGCCGACGAGGCGGTCGGGATGGTAGCGGGCGATGAGGCGGCGGTAGGCCCGGTCGATCTCGGCGTCGCTGGCGTCGCCGGTCACGCCCAGCACGCCGTAGGCCGCATCGTCGGGCGCCGGCGCGGCCGGGCGGGCGAGCGGACGGCGCAGCGGGCCGTGGAACCAGCCGGCGTCCCAGGCGTGGCCCAGCAGCAGGCCCAGCAGGGCGCCGTCGGGGTGTCGCGTCAGCAGCCAGCCGGCGACGAGGCCGAGGACTTTTCCGGACCAGCGCGTCATGGCGCACAGTTTACAGGGCCGCCCGCCCTTCCCGTGGGCGCGGTGCGCCGTACACTAGGCGGCCCGACGTTCCCGACGGACTGCGCGTGGCGACCACCCTGCTCGACTCCGATCTGCCCGGCCTGCCCCTGCGACATCGCGGCAAGGTCCGCGACGTGTTCGACCTGCCGGCCGAGCGCCTGCCGCCGGAAGCGCGCGACCACGGCCCGCTGCTGCTGATGGTCGCCACCGACCGGCTCAGCGCCTTCGACGTGGTGCTGCCGGACCCGATTCCCGGCAAGGGCGAGATGCTCTGCCAGATCAGCAATTTCTGGTTCGCGCAGACCGCGCACATCCTGCCCAACCACCTCACCGGCATCGACGTGGCGGCGGTGCTGCCCGACGGCGTCGACGCCGCGCTGTACGCGAAGCGCGCGGTGGTGACGAAGAAGCTCAGGCCGGTGCCGGTGGAGGCGATCGCCCGCGGCTACCTCATCGGCAGCGGCTGGAAGGACTACCAGCGCACCGGCCGGGTCAGCGGGATCGCGCTGCCCGACGGCCTGCGCCAGGCGGAACGACTGCCCGAACCGATCTTCACGCCCTCGACCAAGGCCGCGGTCGGCGACCACGACGAGAACATCGATTTCGACACGATGGTGCGCACGGTCGGCGCCGAGCTGGCCGAACAGGTGCGCGACGCCACGCTGCGCCTGTACCGCCACGCCGCCGACTACGCCGCGCAGCGCGGCATCCTGCTGGCCGACACCAAGTTCGAGTTCGGCACCGACGCCGACGGCCGCCTGTACGTGATGGACGAGATGCTGACCCCGGATTCGTCGCGCTACTGGCCCGCCGACGAATACGACGTCGGCATCAGCCCGCCGAGCTACGACAAGCAGTTCGTCCGCGACTACCTGGAGACGCTGGACTGGAACAAGACCGCGCCCGGCCCGCGCCTCCCGCAGGACGTGATCGACCGCACCCGCGCGAAGTACGCCGAGGCGTTGCAGCGGCTGGCGGGGATCAGCGTCGACTGAATGCAGCCGCTCCCCGCCAAGCTGCTGTCGCGCGAGGTGCATGCGCACCTGCGCGAGGCGTGGGCGGGGCCGCTGAAGGCCGCGGGCTGGAAGCGCTCGAAACTTTCGCCTTCTGCATGGTCGCTGGCCGACGGCGGCGACAGCGTGTCGTTCTGGGTGCAGATCGACAAGTACGGCTGGTGGGACGGCTTCGGCAGCGAACTCACCGTGGAGTTCCAGTACGACGCCGGCGCGCCCTCGCCGCTGCCCGGCGGGCTGGACGACCGCGCCCGTTACCTGGCGTTGCTGGCGGACGACGACGTGCCGGCCGTGCTCGAGGCCAACCGCCGCGTGCGCGCGAGCCTGCCGCCGGATCCGCCGGTGGCGATCCCCGGCTTCGATCCGTATCCGAAGGACCTGGAGGCGCACGACTGGACGCCGGCGCAGTGGCGGCAGGTGGACGTGTGGCTGCGCTACTACCGGCCCGAACACCTGCAGTGGATCGCCGACTTCCTGCTGCCGCGCTTCGGGGCCTGCGCACGCGCCCTGCGCGATCGCCGGCGCGCCGCACTGGCGACCTCCTGATTCCCGCACGACGACGCCCACGGACTCCCATGCCTGCCACGTCCCTCCTCATCACCTGCGGCTTCTCGAAGTTCCGCTACGCCGTCGCGGTCGCCTCGGGCACGGCGAAGGGCGAGCTGCGGCTGAAGACGTGGCCGAATGATCCGATCGTGATCGACTTCGACGGCCGCAGCTACCGCATCGACTACGCGCGCACCCGGGACGGTTTCGTCGCCGACGATTTCCGTTTCTCGCTGGTCGACGGCAATGGCGAGACGCTCGCGTCCGCCGACAAGGTGAAGCGCAAGCACGATTACGTGGCGAACCTCCACGGGACGACGTTCCGCTTCGAGAAGCGCGCCGGCCTGTTCTCGCTGCGCTACGCGCTGCTGGACGACACCGGCCGGGAGGTGGGAACGCTCGCGGAGACCACCGGGTTCACGCTGTGGAAGCGCAGCTTCCGCTTCGATCTGCCGGCGTCCGTCGACGGCCCGACCGGCCTGTTCCTGTTCTTCCTCGCGGTCAACCTGCATTTCCGTTGAGCGCGCATCGTCCCTTTCCGCCGGAGCCCGCCATGACGACCGAAACCGCCGAACGCCCCATCGACGCCTGGTTCGCCAAATACTCGGCCGACCACCAGAATCCGACCAACCAGGCGATCCACTACGTCGCGGTGCCGACCATCCTGTGGACGGTGACCGCGCTGCTGTGGTGCGTGCCGGTGCCGGGCACGCTGTTCGGCGCGGGGGCGTGGGCCGCGTTCGCGTCGTTCGCGGCGTGGATGTTCTACTACCGCGCCTCGCGCACGCTCGGGTTCGGCATGCTGGCGGTGCTGGTGCTGATGCTCGGCCTGAACCGGCTGCTGCAGGACGCGCTCGGCCTGCGCCTGCTGCTGGAGGTCGCGATCGGGGTGTTCGTGATCGCATGGATCGCGCAGTTCGTCGGCCACAAGCTCGAAGGCAAGAAGCCGAGCTTCCTCACCGACCTGGTCTATCTGCTGATCGGCCCGGCCTGGGTGCTGGCGAAGCTGTTGCGCCGGCTCGGCCTGTCGTACTGATGCGAACGCGCCCCGCACCCGCCCGCGGGACGCGCGCCCGTGGCTGAGCGCGGCGCGCACGCCGTCCCCGCGTTCGGCGCGCGCGACTTCACCCTCGCGCTGATCGTCTGCCTCGCGTGGGCGGGCAATTTCCTCACCTCCGCCTTCGCCCTGCGCGAAGTGCCGCCGTTCCTGTTCAGCGCGCTGCGGCTCGGGCTGATGGCGGTGCTGCTGGTCGGGTTCGTGCGCGCGCCGCCGCGCGCGCAGTGGTCGCGGCTGGTCGCGGTGGCGCTGCTCAACGGCGCGCTGCATTTCGGCACCAGCCTGTGGGCGCTGCGCATGGCCGGCGACGTGTCGTCGCCGGCGATCGTGCTGCAGAGCTACATCCCGATGTCGGTGCTGCTGGCATGGTGGCTGCGCGGCGAACGCTTCGCCTGGCGCACGGGCACGGCGATCGCGGTCAGCTTCGCCGGCGTGCTGGTGCTGGGCTTCGATCCGCTGGTGCTGGACCATCCCGCCGCGCTCGGGATGATGCTGTTCTCGGCGCTGCTGATCGCGCTCGGCACGGTGCTGATGCGCGGCCTCTCGGGCGTGGACGCGATCGGCCTGCAGGGCTGGACCGCGCTGATCGGCGTGCTGCCGCTGCTGGCGATCAGCGCGGCGATCGAGCCCGGCGGCCTCGATGCGCTGCGCGCCGCGAGTCCGGTGGTGTGGGGGGCCGCCGCGTATTCGGCGATCGTCGCGTCGCTGATCGGCCACACGCTGTTCTTCCGGCTGGTGCAGCGGCATCCGGTGGCGCAGGTCATGCCCTACCTGCTGCTGGTGCCGGTGTTCGCGGTCGCGCTGGGCATCGCGGTCTGGGGCGATCGTCCCGGACCGCGGCTGTGGCTGGGCGGCGCGATGGTGCTCGGCGGCGTGCTGGCGATCGCGTTGCGGGCGCGGGCGAAGGCGCTGGGCCGCGGCTGAACGCATGGGGGCCTCCGGGGCGGGCTGTCCGCTCCCCGCGGCGGTTGACGTGACTTCGAAGCGAGGCCGCCGTCCCGCGCGCGGCCGCCAGCCCCGGAGGCCCCCGATGCGTTCCCCGCTCGTCCAAGCGTTCCGCTTCTCCGTCATCGCCGCCTGCGCCGCCATCGTCGCGACCGGCTGCGTCCTCGATCGCAGCGCGATCCCGCCGGGCTGGGGCACGGTCGCGCCCGCCCAGTACTGCCCGGGCGACACGCTGCGCGCGTCCTACGATTTCCTGCGCAGCGACACCTGCGCCACCACCACCGACTGCACGCCGTACTTCCCCACGGTCACGCTGACCACGAGCAGCGGCGCGTTCCCGTCGCCGACCTCGCTGGCGCCGGGCTATCGCGGCAATCTGGATTTCGCGGCGATCGGCGACAGCGTCACCGTCGGCTTCCACAGCAACGCCAATCCAGTGACGATCCCGACCGACCGCTTCGAGGGGAGCAGTCGCGTGTTCCTGCAGCGCACCGGCGTCACCGACGTGAACGCCACCGCGCGACGCATCGTCGGCACGCAGACGTTCGAGCTCACCCACGAGGGCATGTGCGCCGGCGGCACGCCGACCTACGGCCCGGGCGAACTCCCCGGCCCGCCGCGGATGTCGCCGAACCTGCGCCTGGTCGACATCTGCAACACCAACAGCGTGACGATCGTCGTCACCCTCAACGGCAGCGCGCCGGGCGCGACCTACACGCAGATGCTGTCGCCGGGCGCATGCCTGGACCCCAGCGCGCCGGGCATCCCCACCGGCACCGATGCCGCCCGCGTCGTCGACGTGCGGCCGCTGAGTCCCGACCCGCTCGCGCGCTGCAGCGCGCTCGGCCCGAACACGCCGCCCGCCACGCTGCGCACGGTCGCGCACGTCGCCTGCCGCTGACGCCGTCGCGTCGCCCACGAACGCCGAGGGACTTCCCATGATCCGCATCCGCCATCTCGCCACCGCCGCGCTCGCCCTGCTGCTGCCGCTGGGCGCCGCGCAGGCGATCAACACCGCCAGCGCCGATCTCGTCGCGCTCGACAAGACCACCACCACCGGCTACCTCGAAGCGCGGATCGCGCTGTACCCGGCGCCCGACGCCAAGGGCAACGCCGGCACGCCCAGCGTCTATCCGGCGCAGTTGCTGTTCTCGCGCGACGGCCGCTTCCGGCTCGTGCTGCGACCGGGCGCCAACAACGAATACCGGCTCGCCGCCAGCGGCGACGGCATGGTGAGCTGGATCGACATGGGCACCGGCAACGCCAGCAAGGGCGCCTACGCCACGCTGGTCGATCCGTTCGTGCGCACCATGCTCGGCACGATCGGTTCGATCACCCGCTTCGCGCCGATGAAGGAGCTGCCGATGGGCAGCAACAGCATCACCCGCGGCGCCTCGCTGCAGACCAACGTCTACGGCTCGGGGATCGTTTCGGGCCGCGCGTGGTTCGGCAACGACAAGCCCACCGGCTTCGAGTTCGTGCTTTCTGACAACCGCCGGATCTTCGTTTCGGTGCTGTCGTTCAAGCAGAACGTGACGGTCAAGCCCGGCGACTTCTCGCTCTGACCCCCGCGCGGCAGCACGCCGCCACCTGACGGCCGCAATCCGCGGCCGTCAGGCCATCCGCTCCACGACAGGGACGTCGTCGCATGCGCTGCGTTCGACGGCCTGCGTCGCTCCGCGTCCACGCACCCGTCCTCGCCCTCCCCATGGAGATCTTCCGCATGCTCCCGATCCGCCTTCTCGTCCGCGGCGGCCTGTCGGCGCTCGCCGCCGGCGTCCTGCTCACCAACGGCTGCGCCCTGCCGCACGCGGACGCCCCGCCCGGCCAGAGCATCGGCCGCGTCTCGCCGGCGCTGTACTGCCCCGGCGATGTCGTCAGCGCGAGCTACAACCTCACCCAGGAACAGCCCTGCGTGTCGCGCCCGGGCTTCAGTTGCCCCGACTTCGCGCCGACGATCACCATGAGCAGCGTGCCCGCCGACTTCGCGCCGCTGACCTCGACCGGCTTCACCGGCAACGTCGACTTCACGCCGTCGACGGACAGCACCGCGGTGACCTTCACCGCGGCCTCGTCCTGGCTGGTCTACCCGGTGGTGTCGATGAGCGGCGTCGCCGGGCTGCGCAGCCGCATCATGGAGAACAATACCGCCTCCGCGCGCCGCCTGGCCGGCACGGTCATGCGCACCGTCGAGCACGGCGGCATGTGCGCCGGCAGCCAGCCGGTGAACGCGGACGGCGTGATCCCCGGCCCGCCGGAACTGTCGCCGAGCCTGCGCCTGCGCACGATCTGCAACGCCAGCGCGGCGCCGATCCGCATCACCGTCCCGGGCGCGCCGGGCAGCATGCTCGAACGCGATCTCGCGCCCGGACAATGCTTCGACACCTCGGAACCGGGCGTGCCCGCAGAAGCCGCCGCGCTGCGCACCTACGCGGTGCGCGCGCTGACGGTGGACCCGAATGCGCAGTGCAGCGCGTTGCAGGGGATGAGGCCGCCCGCCTCGCTGCGCACCACCGTGACCCTCGGCTGCGGCCAGTGACGCGCCGCCCCCGCCCGATTCCAGGAGCCCCGACATGACTTCGCGTTCCTTCCTCCGCATCGCCTTCGCACTGGCGCTCGCGTTCGGCGCCGGCGGCCTGCCGGCCGCGCACGCGGCGTCCGCCTCCGCCGACCTCGCGACGCTCGACAAGACGCTGTACAGCGGCCTGGTCGAGGCCAGCGTCGATCGCTATCCCGCGCCCGACAAGAACGGCAAGCGGGGCGCGCCGGAACGCTATCCGGCGGAGCTGCTGTTCGAACGCCCGGACCGCCTGCGCCTGCGCCTGCGGCCCGGCGCGTGGAACGAATTCATCGCCGTCGCCGAGGCCGGCAGCGTGCGCTGGCAGGACAAGGCCACCGGGCTGTCCGGCAAGGACACCGCGGACGCGGCGCTCGATCCGCTCGCGGTGTGGCTGCTCGGCACCGCCGGCGATCTGGCCCGCTTCGGCAAGACGTTCGACCTGCCGCTGGGCGCGCCCAAGTCCGGCGTGTACGGCGCGCGACTGGCGCCGGACACGTACCGCACCGGCGTCGCCGACGCCATCGCCTGGTTCGCGAACGGCAGCCCGACCGGGCTGGACCTGCGTTTCGCCGACGGCACGTCGCTGTTCGTGTCGATCCTGCGCTTCGAGCGCAACCTCAAGACCTCGCCGGACGACTTCGCGCCGTGAGCGCGGGCCGCGCCCTCACCCGGCCGCGCGGAACATCGACGCGGTCGGCCGGAACGCGCGCGGCGCGTAGCCGAAATCGCGCTGCGCGTCGGCGGGGTCGAACACCAGGTCGCTGCGCATGCGCCGCACCGCGGCTTCGTTGAAGTCGCGCGCGAAGCCCGCGGCATGCGCCGCCGCGAGTACGGTGTTGAACAGCGGCGCGGGCCATTCGTGCAGGCGTGCAGGCGGCTCCAGCACCGCGCAGACCCGCGCCACCATCTCGCGATACGCCAGCGTCTCGCCGCCGGGCAGCGCGTAGGCACGGCCGTGGGTCGCGGCGGCGTCGAGCGCGTCGAACGCCGCGCGCGCGAGATCGTCCGCGTGCACCGGCTGGCGCAGGCCGTCGGCTCGCCGCGGCAGCACGATGCGGCCGAAGCGGCGCGCGATCGCGGCGATCCGGGTGAGGTTGCGATCGGCGCCGCGGCCGTAGACCAGGGTCGGGCGCAGCACCGTCGCCGCGGCGGCGCGCGTCCCGGCGGTTTCAAAGAGGCGCTGTTCGGCGCTGCGCAGGCGCTCGACCAGCGTCCGCTCCTCGGCATCCGCCGAGCCGCGCTTGGCGTCGATGCTGGTCGAACCGAAGGCGATCACCCGCCGCGCCTCCACCGCGGTCTTCGCGTACCAGTCGGCGAAGCGGTCGAGCGGGCCGCAGCAGAGGATCGCGTCCACGCGCGCGGGCAGTCCGGCGTCGCTGGAGAGATCGCCGAGCCGCCACTGCAGGCCGGGATGGTCGGCCTGCACGCTGCGCGACACCGCCAGCACCCGCCAGCCGTCGTCGCGCAGCCGATCCAGCAGCGGTCGCCCGATCTGCCCGCTGGCGCCGAACACGAGCGCGGTGCGCATGCTCAGAAGTAGCGCGCGTTGATCGCGAAGTGCGCGGCGATGCTGGCCACGTAGCCCAGCATGACCGCCCAGCTCCACTTGAGGTGGCTGAAGAAGGTGTACTGCCCACGCGCCTGGCCCATCAGCGCCACGCCCGCGGCCGAGCCCACCGACAGCAGGCTGCCGCCGACGCCGGCGGTCAGGGTCACCAGCAGCCACTGGCCGGTGCTCATCTGCGGCTCCATCTGCAGCACCGCGACCATCATCGGGATGTTGTCGAGCACCGAGGAGATCAGCCCGACCAGGATGTTCGCCTCGGTCGGGCCCAGCCCGCCGTAGAACACCTGCGAGCCCAGCGCCAGCCAGCCGCAGTAGCCCAGCGCGCCCACGCACAGGATCACGCCGAAGAAGAACAGCAGCGTGTCCCACTCGGCGCGCGCGACCTGCTCGTAGCTGTCGAAGGCGTCGACGTCGCCGGGCGCGCCCTGGCGCGCGAACTCGGCCGACTCCTGCACGTGCGCGGTGCGCGAGAGCCGCCAGCCGTAGAGTTTGAGCAGCGCGAGGCCGGCCATCATCCCCAGGAACGGCGGCAGGTGCAGGAACTGGTGGAACCCGACCGCGAGCGCGATGGTCAACGCGAACAGGCCGACGATCGCCAGCGCGCCGCGCTTGGGCACGATGGTCTCGCCCGACGCCGCGGGCGCGCCGCCGGGGAGCGCCGGATGCATGCACAGCGCCGGCACCAGCCAGTTGACCAGCGCCGGCACGAACAGCGCGAAGAACGTCCAGAAGCCGACGATGCCGTGCTGCCAGACCATCAGCGTGGTGATGTCGCCGAACGGACTGAACGCACCGCCGGCGTTGGCCGCGACCACGATGTTGACGCAGGCGATGGCGACGAACTTCGGACTGTCCCGCCCCACCGCCAGCACCACCGCGCAGGTCACCAGCGCGGTGGTGAGGTTGTCGATCAGCGGCGACATCGCGAACGCGAGCGCGCCGGTCGCCCAGAACAGGCGACGGTAGCCCCAGCCGCGGCGCAGCAGGCGCACGCGCAAGGCCTCGAACAGGTTGCGCTCGCTCATCGCGTTGACGTAGGTCATCGCCGCGAGCAGGAACAGCAGCAGTTCGGCGTATTCGACGAGATATTCGCGCACGGCGTCGTGGACGCGCGCGGACAGATCCATCTGCGCGGAGGCAATCGCCAGCACCGCCCAGATCGCCGCGGCGGCCATCATCACCGGCTGCGACTTGCGCAGGTGGGTGTATTCCTCGGCGATCACCAGCAGGTAGGCGCCGATGAACATGGCGACCGCGGCGTAGCCGGCCCAGTGCGCGGTCAGGTCGATGCCGGCGACGCCGGCGAAGGCGCTGGCGGGCGCGAGCAGCGCGGCGGACGCGCAGGCGATCGCTGCGCGGCGACGCGACGCCACGCTCATGCCGCCGGCGCCGGTCGCGGCCCCGGCAGCGCGAACCGCAGCCAGACGTAGCCGGCGGTCGCCGCCAGCAGCGAGGCGCCGAGCACGCCGAGCACGCTGGCGCGGGCCAGCGCCGGCGTCGCCTCGAACGCGAGCGAGGCGATGAACAGGCTCATCGTGAAGCCGATGCCGCAGAGCAGGCCGAGCCCGACCACCGCGCGGAAGCTCATGCCCTCGCCGAAACGCGCCAGGCCGGTGACGTGCGCCAGCACCGCCGCGGCGACGATGCCGACCGGCTTGCCCACCAGCAGCCCGCAGGCGATGCCCAGCGGCACCGGCGCCATCGCGTCGGCCACGGACAGGCCGCCCAGCGCCAGCCCGGCGTTGGCGAACGCGAACAGCGGCAGGATCGCGTAGGCCACCCACGGATGCAGCGCGTGTTCGAGATGCTCCAGCGGCGAATGCTCGATCTCGTCGTCGACCGCGTCGTTGCGGCGGACGTGCGGGATCATCAGGCCGGTGACCACGCCGGCGAGCGTGGCGTGCACGCCGGACTTCAGCACGCACACCCAGACCACCGCGCCGAGCAGCAGGTACGGGGTGAGCGCACGCACCCCCAGCCGGTTCAGCGCGAACATGGCCGCGATCGCCACGCCGGCCGCGGCCAGCGCGGCGCCGGACAGGTCGCTGGTGTAGAACACGGCGATGATCACGATCGCGGCGAGGTCGTCGAGCACCGCGATGGTGGACAGCAGCAGTTTCATCGCCACCGGCGCGCGCGTGCCGAGCAGCGACAGGATGCCGAGCGCGAACGCGATGTCGGTGGCCGCCGGGATCGCCCAGCCGCGCATCGCCGCGGCGTCGCCGCGGTTGATCCAGGCGTAGAGGATCGCCGGCAGCGCCACGCCGGCCGCCGCGCACAGCAGCGGCTGCAGCAACTGGCCGAAGCTCGACAACTGGCCGCTGAGCACTTCGCGCTTGATCTCCAGCGCCACCAGCAGGAAGAAGATCGCCATCAGCCCGTCGTTGATCCACAGCAGCAACGGCTTGGCGAGGTTCAACTGGCCGATGCGCACCTGCACCGGCAGCTCGCGGAATCCGTCGTAGAGGCCGGACAGCGGCGAATTCGCCAGCAGCATCGCCAGCACCGCCGCGCCGATCAGCAGGATGCCGCCGGCGGCTTCGAGCCGCAGGAATTCCTGCAGCGCACGCGCCGCGCGCTCGGGCAGGACTCGGACCAGGGCGCCACCGGGTGTCGTCATGCGCCGCTCACCTCGACCACAGCAGTTCGAACGCCACCCAGGCGACGAAGGCCACCAGCAGCACGCCGCCTTCGGCGCGGCTGATCTTCAGGTCCTTGCGCAGCATCGGGTACAGCAGCAGCGCGGCAGCGAGCGCGGCCGGCAGCTCGAAGCGCACGAACGATGCGGGGATCGGCAGATCGCGCACCGCGGCCATCCCGCCGACCACGATCAGCAGGTTGAACACGCTGGAACCGATGACGTGGCCGACGACGATGTCGCCCTGCCCGCGCCGCGCCGCCGAGACCGCGGCGACGGCCTCCGGCAGGGCGGTGGCGATGGCGACCACGATCAGGCCGGTCATCAGCGGGGTCAGGCCCCAGCCCAGGCCGACCACCGGCGCGTGCTGCACCAGCAGCTTCGCGCCGAACCACAGGAACACGCCGCCGAGCGCGAAGCGCAGCAGGTTGCGGCCCAGGCCGGTGTCGGTGGACAGGTAGCCGGACAGGGTGGCGTGCAGTTCGGGCGACTCGCGGCGCTCGAACGCCAGCCCGATCGCGACGACAACGGCGAAGGCGACGACGAACAGCCCGCCCTCGACGCGGGTGAGCACGCCGTCGTAGCCGAGCGCGATCAGCGCGATCGTCGCCACGATCAGGCACACCAGCAGCGGCGCCAGCGCGCGCCAGCGGACCACCAGCGGCGCGGCGAGCGCGGCCAGGCCGAGGGTCAGCCCGAAGTTGACGATGTTGCTGCCGATGGCGTTGCCGAGCGCGAGGCTCTGGCTGCCGACGAACAGCGCGCGGACGTTGACCGCGAGTTCGGGGATCGAGGTGCCGAACGCGACCAGCAGCAGGCCGGTGGTGAACGACGACAGTCCGAGCCTGCGCGACAGGCCCGAGGCGCCCTTGAGGATCGAATCGCCGCCAAGCGCCAGGAGCAGCAGCGCCAGCAGGCACCAGCCGATGGCTTCGAACATCGCGGTTCTCCGGAAGGGATCGACCGTCCGATTCTATGCCAGATGGCCGGTCGCGCCCATCGAACGCGGGTCAGCCGCAGCCCTCGACGTAATCGATCTGCGGGGGGACGCCGACGCGCCATGCGGTGACGGTGCCGTCGGCGGCGGTCTCGAACAC
This sequence comes from Lysobacterales bacterium, assembly GCA_019510125.1. GTDB lineage: Bacteria > Pseudomonadota > Gammaproteobacteria > Xanthomonadales > Xanthomonadaceae > Lysobacter_I. The sequence continues at coordinate 148,321 of JAEKKX010000013.1, read as the reverse complement.
CAGCGCCGAAGCGCCTCCGTCCGGATCGGCCGCGCGCAGCGTGCGCGCGCCCTCGACGTATTTGTGCGGCATCGACTGCGCACCGGGATACCTGGCGAGGATCTGCGCGGTGGACATGCCCACCTGGCCGCCTCCGGGCGCGACCACGCCCGGGAGGGCCACGTCGATCCGCGCGAGCCGGCCGCCCTCGATCAGGAAGCCGAAACGCGGCGGCCCGTCCCCGCGCGGCGCGGGCGCGAGCACGTGGCAGCCGCCGGGCGCGGAGGGCGCGCCCTCCAGCGGTTTGCCCCACGCCATGCGGACCTGTTCCTCGTCGGCGCCGAACGCGGCCGGGCCGAATCCCGCGTAGGTGATCGTGCCCGGCGCCGGCGCCCCGCCCTGCGCAGACGGCGAAGGCGCAGACGGTTCGGCGACGGCTGCGGGGGGCGGGACGGGGGACGCCGCTTCCGCCGCGGGCGGCGGCGCTTGTTCGCGACAGCCGGCCGCGGCGATGAGGGCGACGGCAAGGCAGGACAGCAACAGCGGACGGGTGGGCATGCGGCGACTCCGGGCGGGGACCAGAATCGCAGCCTGCGCGCGCGAGGCTGAAGCGGTGGATACCCCGCCGTGCACGATCGCTCGCCGCGCACCTTGCACGATCTTCCGTGCGATCTTCCTTGCGATCGGCCGGGTCGCCTGCCGATCGCTCCGCGCCGGGGTCAGCCGGTGAAATGCCTGCGCAGCCCGGCCCAGCACTGCGCGTAGTCGCGCTGGCGATGGCCGGCGTCCAGCGCCTGCCGGGTGGGCCGGATCGTCGCGCGGGTCTCGAACATGAAGGCCATGGTCTCGCGGATGTAGTCCGGCTTCGCGGTGTCGGCGCTCGACGCCTTCTCGAAGGTCGCCGCGTCGGGACCGTGGCCGGTCATGCAGTTGTGGATCGAGCAGCCGCCGGGCGCGAAACCGTCGGCCTTGGCGTCGTACACGCCGTGGATCAGGCCCATGAACTCGCTGGCGATGTTGCGGTGGAACCACGGCGGGCGGAAGGTGTCCTCCATCGCCAGGATGCGCGGCGGGAAGATCACGAAATCGAGGTTGCCCACGCCGGGCGAATCCGTCGGCGAGCTGAGCACCAGGAAGATGCTCGGATCCGGATGGTCGAAGCTGATCGAACCGATGGTGTTGAAGCGGCGCAGATCGTACTTGTACGGCGCGTGGCTGCCGTGCCACCCCACCACGTCGAGCGGCGAGTGGTCGATCGGCGCACGCCACAGGCGACCCTGGAACTTGGCGAGGAGCTCGAAATCGCCTTCGACGTCCTCGAACGCAGCGTTGGGCGTGAGGAAATCGCGCGGATTGGCCAGGCCGTTGCTGCCGATCGGCCCGAGGTCGGGCAGGCGCAGGAACGCGCCGAAGTTCTCGCACACGTAGCCGCGGGCGACGCCGTCCGGCAGCGACACCCGGAAACGGATGCCGCGGGGAATCACCGCGATCTCCTGCGGTTCGACCTCGAGCACGCCCAGTTCGGTGTCGATCTTCAGCCGGCCCTGCTGCGGCACGATCAGCAGCTCGGCGTCGGCGTCGTAGAAGAAGCGGTCGACCATGTCGCGGTTCGCGGCGTACAGGTGGATGCCGACGCCCGACATCGCCTCGGGGGATCCGTTGCCGGCCATCGTGAACAGGCCGTCGACGAAATCGACCGCGGCTGCGGCGGCGTCGGTGCCCGGCAGCGGCAGCGGACTCCAGCGCAACTGCTCCGGCGAGATCGGGCCGCCGAAGTCGTTGTGGAACTCCGGGTGCGCGTGCGCGACGAACGCGCCGTGCATCACTCCGGGACGGATGCGGTACATCCAGCTCCGGCGGTTCTGGTGCCGCGGCGCGGTGAACGCGGTGCCGTTGATCTGCTCCGCGTACAGCCCGTGCGCGACCTTCTGCGGCGAGTTCCGCCCCGCGGGCAGCGTGCCGGGCACCGCTTCGCTGGCGAACTCGTTGCCGAAACCGGATTGGTAGCCGTTGGATTTCATGGGATTTCGCTCGCTTTGTGCCCCTCTCCCGACGGGAGGGGGTTGGGGAGAGGGCATGCAGGGCGGGTCCTTGCCCGCCGCTGCGGCCTACCCGAAGAACGTTGCAGTCATCGAAACCGCTTTGATCGTTGCGATCGCGAACCGGAAGGCCGCGATGGCCGGCCGGGGCCGGCCCTACAGCACGCCGCGGCGCATCTGGTCGCGTTCGATGCTCTCGAACAGCGCCTTGAAGTTGCCTTCGCCGAAGCCTTCGTTGCCCTTGCGCTGGATGATCTCGAAGAAGATCGGGCCGATCGCGTTCTGGGTGAATATCTGCAGCAGCTTGCGCTGCGAATCGCCCGGGTCGGCGTCGATCAGGATCTTGTTCTTCGCCAGCCGCGGCAGGTCCTCGCCGTGGTTCGGCACGCGCTGGTCGACGACCTCGAAGTACGTGTCCGGCGTGTCCAGGAAGTCGATGCCGTTGGCGCGCATCGCCTCGACGGTGGCGTAGATGTCGTCGGTGAAGCAGGCGATGTGCTGGATGCCCTCGCCGTTGTACTGCTGCAGGTATTCGTTGATCTGCGACTTCGGATCGCTGGATTCGTTCAGCGGGATGCGCACGATGCCGTCCGGCGCGGTCATCGCCTTCGACAGCAGCCCGGTCTTGGCGCCCTTGATGTCGAAGTAGCGGATCTCGCGGAAGTTGAACAGGCGCTCGTAGTAGTCCGACCACTTCGCCATGTTGCCGAAGTAGAGGTTGTGGGTGAGGTGGTCGATGAAGGTCAGCCCGAGGCCCTTGGGCATCATCTCGGCGCCGGGCAGCCATTCGTAGTCGGGGTCGTGGATGGTGCCCTTGTCGTCGTAGCGATCGACGATGTACAGCATGCAGCCGCCGATGCCCTCGATCACCGGCGCGGCGACCGCCTTGGTCAGTTCGCGGGGACCGATCGGGGTGGCGCCGTTCTTCAGCGCCTGCACCCGCACCCATTCGGCGAGCTTGTTGACGCGGATCGCGAAGCCGCAGGCGCAGGGCCCGTGCTTGGCGGCGAAGTCGGCGGCGAAGGAATCCGGGTCCTCGTTGATCAGGAACGTGCAGTCGCCCTGGCGATAGGTGCTGATCGGGCGGGTCTTGTGGCGCGCCACCTGCACGAAGCCCAGGCGCTTGACGTAGTCGTGCAGCGCTTCGGCCTGGCCGGCGGGCGCGGCGAACTCGACGAACTCGAAACCGTCGATCCCCATCGGATTCTCGAAAGTGACGACTTGCATGCCGGTGTCGGGCTGGGCGTTCATGGCGGGCTTCCTGAAGACGGACGAGACGGTGCGCGATCATCGCGGACACCCAGGACGTGCGAGGCTTGTCGCGGATACGCCCCGGGAATATAGTTTCACATGAAACTAATTGCAAGCGACGCCACCCACGACGCCATGCCAGACGACATGCCAGACGACATGCCAGACGACATGCCAGACGACACGCCAGACGACACGCCAGACGCAATCCCCGACGCGGCGCCCGACGATGGCCCCCGCCATGCCCGGCTCGATCTGGAGCATTTCCTGCCCTATCGGCTGAGCGTCGTCAGCAACCGGATCAGCCAGCGCATCGCGGACACCTACATGGCGCGTTTCGGCATCGGCATCACCGAGTGGCGGGTGATCGCGGTGCTGGGCCGTGAACCGGGCCTGTCGGCGAACGCCGTCGCCGAGCGCACCGCGATGGACAAGGTCGCGGTCAGCCGTGCGCTGGCGCGGCTGCTGGAGCGCGGGCTGGTGCAGCGCGACACCCACGGCGAGGACCGCCGCCGCTCGGTGCTGGAACTGAGCGAGACCGGCTACGGCATCTACGACGAGGTGGTGCCGCTGGCGCTGGCGCGCGAGCAGGCGCTGCTCGCGCACTTCGCCGAGGGCGAGAAGGCGCTGCTCGAAACGCTGCTCGAAAAGCTCGCACGGGGCCTGCGCGAACTGGACGGCGGCTGAGCCGCCACGGCGAGGCTCAGCGCAGCCAGCCGCGCCTGCGCGCGAACCGCGAGAACCCGACCAGGAACAGCGCGCCGGCGACCACCAGCGCCGGCATCACCATGCCGGTGGCGCCGCGGACTTCGTAGCCCCGGCTGATCACCACGACGTAGCTCATCTGCGCGATCACGCCGGCCAGCGACAGCAGCAGCACCGGCACCGCCCAGCGGCTGCGCAGCAACAGCAGCAGACAGCCGCCGGCGCCGCCGAACACCGCGAACGCGAACGCCGCCGTCACCCAGGCGGGAATGCCCGCGTACACCGCGCGCTCGGCCTCGGGCAGCGCGGCGAGCGCCGCGGGCGTCATCGTGGCCTGGGCGATGTAGGCCATCACCCCCATGCCGTTCCAGGCCAGCATCGCGAGCGCGACGAGCCAGTACCAGGGCGGCAGCCGATTCGACCTCTGCATCCTTCCCCCTTCGCGGGCGCGGCCCGCCTCACGGACGAACGGCCCGCACGCATGCGGACCCGTCCCTGGCGCCCGGCGCGCCGGACGCGGCGCCGCGGCAGGGGCCGCGACGCGTTCCCTGCCGGCGTCGGCTTACTTCACGCCGTGCATCAGCTTCTGGATCAGCGGGGCGATCAGGAACAGCAGCACGCCGAAGCCGATCAGCGACCAGAAGCCGAAGGTGTACCCCGACAGCGCCGACGCGGTGGTCATGCCGCCCTCGCCGCTGACATGCCCGGCGAAGATGCCGGACAGGTTGTTGCCGATGCCGGTCGAGAGGAACCAGCCGCCCATGCCGAAGCCGACCAGGCGGACCGGCGCGAGCTTGGTCACCATCGACAGGCCGATCGGCGACAGGCACAGCTCGCCGATCGACTGGATCCAGTAGACCGCGAACAGCGTCCAGAACGGGATCTTCATCGACGCCGGGTCGACCAGCTTCGACAGCGCGAACATCAGCAGCAGGAAGGCGAGGCCGTTGAAGATCAGGCCGAGGCCGAACTTGCGCGGGATCGACGGGTTCCGGTTGCCCATCTTCACCCAGATCCAGGCGATGATCGGGGCCAGGCAGATGATCGCCACCGAGTTCACGCTCTGGAACCACGCGGTCGGGAAGGTCCAGTCGCCCAGCTTGCGATCGACGATGTTTTCGGCGAGGAAGGTGAACGAGCTGCCCGCCTGCTCGAAGAACATCCAGAACAGGATGTTGAAGGCGAAGATGATCAGCATCGCGATCACCTTGTCGCGCGCGACCGCGCCGCTGCGGATGCCTTCGATCATCAGCATCACCGCGAGCAGCACGAACATCACGGTCAGGATGACCTGCAGCCGCTCGGCGCCCAGCGCCAGCAGGAAGTAGACGACCGGGACCACGCAGACCGCGCCGATGGCGACGATCGCGACCCGCGCCAGGCTCTCGCCGCCGGCCGGCGGCGCGCCGATGCCCTGGAGCTGGCCGCGGCCGAGCCAGAACCAGAAGGTGCTGACCAGCATGCCGATGGCGGCGCAGATGAACACGACCTTGTAGGCCGGGACCGTTTCGGTGCCGAACACCCTCTCGGCGAGGATCTGGGTCAGGATCGGCGCGATGAACGCACCGGCGTTGATGCCCATGTAGAAGATGGTGAAGCCCGAGTCGCGGCGGCCGTCGCCCGGGGCGTAGAGCTTGCCGACGACGGTGGAGATGATCGGCTTGAACAGGCCGTTGCCGACCACGATCGTCGCCAGGCCGAGCTTGAAGACGTCCTGGTTCGGGATGCTGACCAGGAACAGGCCGATGGCCATGATCACCGCGCCGATCAGGATCGAACGCTGGTAACCGATGAAGCGGTCGGCGACGTAGCCGCCGAAGATCGCGCCGGCGTAGACCAGCGCCAGGTACGAGCCGTAGATCAGGCCCGCGGGCGCCTGGCCCGCCGCGTCGCCGTTGTGGAACTGGGCCACGATGTACAGCACGAGCGCCCAGCGGATGCCGTAGAACGCGAAGCGTTCCCAGAACTCCGACATGAACAGCATCCACAGCGGACGGGGATGCCCCATCACCTGCGGAAATTCGGGGATGGCCGGGGTTCGGTCGTCGGTCACGGGGGCTCCGCTCATGCGGTTTCTCTCTTCTGGCGATGGAAACGGGAATCAGATGCCGCGCGGCGCTGCGGGCCGCCGGAGGATGACCGACCCGCCCCCATGCGTCAAACCGGCGCCGATGCTGCGCCGCAACAAGCGGGGCTCCGCCGCAGCATGCCCTTTCCGCGGGGCCCCGGACCGGCGGCGCCGGCGAATCGCCGCATTCGGCAAGGCCGCGCGCGCTTCAGCGCGGTCGCAGGTAGCGGGCGTCGTCGAAGCTGGCGCACCACTGCGGGCGATACACCACGATCAGGGCCATCGCGCCGCCGCAGAAGAAACCCTCGCCGAACATCATCGGCGGCGTGGCCGCGAGATAGGCGGCCGCGGCCGGGTCGTCCAGCCAGACCGACACCGCGGCCTTGGACAGGTTCGAGGCGGCGATCGCCAGCGCGCCGCCCAGGAACCCGCGCACCCAGACATAGATGAGCGGGTTCTGCGGCAGGCGCGATTCGATGAAGCGGCCGACGGCTTCGGTGGTCAGCGCCGGCAGTGCGCCGCAGACCAGGAAATCCGCCGCCCAGCCCTGCCACGCGCTGCCCATGCCGAGCGCGGCTGCGCTGACCGCCGCCATCGCCCACAGCGCGAAGCGCGGCCCGAACATCAGCGTGGCCGCGGTCGCGCCGATGAAATGCAGGCTCACGCCCTGCAGGGCATCGGTATTGAACCAGCGCATCGCGGCGAGCGCGGCGGTCGCCAGCAGCAGCACGCGCAGCGCTTCCTCGTCGCCGCGCACCTTGTACCAGGGCAGCCGCCGCGCCGACCACGCCAGGGTCGCCAGGGCCGCGGTCCAGGCCAGGCCCTGCGCGAGGGGCGGCAGCGGGACCGCGTCCATCCGCCGCTCAGCGCCCCGGGCCGATGCTCGAACGCACTTCGAACAGCTCCGGAAAGAAGGTCAGGTCCAGCGCCTGCTTCAGGAAACCCGCGCCGCTGGAGCCGCCGGTGCCGCGCTTGAAGCCGATCACGCGCATCACCGTGCGCAGGTGGCGGAACCGCCAGATCTGGAACTGCGTCTCCAGGTCGACCAGGTCCTCGCACAGCGCGTATTCGCGCCAGTACGTGCCGGTGTCCTCGTAGATGCGCTCGAACACCGGCAGCAGCGCCGGGTCGGACACGTGGGCCCGGGTCCAGTCGCGTTCGACGTGTCCGGCCGGCACCGCGTGGCCCCAGCGCGCGAGGTAGCGCAGGAATTCGTCGTACAGGCTCGGCGCCTCGAGCACCGCGCGCAGTCCCGCCTGCGCGTCGGGGTCGTAGTCGAACACCCGCAGCATCGCCGCGTTCTTGTTGCCCATCAGGAATTCGATGGTCCGGTACTGCAGCGACTGGAACCCGGACGACGGGCCGAGCACGTCGCGGAATTCCATGTATTCAGACGGCGTGAGCGTCTCCAGCACGGCCCACATCGAGGTGAGCTGTTCCTGCACCCGCTTGCAGCGGGCGGCGACCTTGCCGAACTGCCACACGCGGTCGTGGCGCAGGTGGTCGACCGCGGCGCTCAGTTCGTGGACCAGCAGCTTCATCCACAGCTCCGCCACCTGGTGCTGGACGATGAACAGCATCTCGTCGTGGTGCGGCGGGTCGGACAGCGGATGCTGGGCGGCGAGCAGCCGGTCCAGGTGCAGGTACCCGCCATAGGTCATCCGGCCGGCGAGGTCGGTGTGGATGCCCGCCTCGAGGGGGCGTTCGTTGCGTTCGAGCGTCATCCGTACAGAGTAGCGCAGCAGCGTATGGAACGCCCGCCGCCCGCCGCGACGTGTTGCGGGAACCGCGACATCGGCGTCGAACATCGCGTTACAGCGCCGCCCCGCCGACGGCCCCGGCGCGCCCCGCCCGGCCGGTCATCGGACTGCAACCCACAACCGTCACAATTTCGGTCACAATCGTCGACCCCGCGCACCGCCGCGGGGCTCAATCTGGATCGGGGGATCACCATGCTTCGTCTGTCAGGCTGCCGGCGTGGGGCCGGTTTCTTGTCGCATCTCATCCGTCGTTCGCTGCCGATCCTGCTGCTCTGCGGCATCGGCGCGCCCGCCCTCGCGCAGAACGTCAGCCTCACCGGCGGGACGTACACGCAGAACTTCGACACGCTGTCGAACACCGCGGGCTCGACGACGAACACCGCGCTGCCCACGGGCTGGCAACTGAACGAAACCGGCGGCGGCGCGCGCGACAACGAGCAGTACGCCGTCGACACCGGCGCCAGCACCACCGGCGACACCTACAGCTACGGCTCGGCCGGCAGCACCGAACGCGCGTTCGGCTCCCTGCGCAGCGGCACGCTGATCCCGAACTTCGGCGCCTGCTTCACCAACAACACCGCCACGACCCTGAGCAGCCTCGACATCGCCTACACCGGCGAGCAGTGGCGCCTGGGCACCGCCGCGCGCACCGACAGCCTGAACTTCCAGTACAGCCTCGACGCCACCTCGGTGACGACCGGCACCTGGACCGACGTCGCGGCGCTCAGCTTCACGACCCCGAACACCACCACCACCGGCGCGAAGGACGGCAACGCCGCCGCCAACCGCACCGCGATCAGCGGCAGCATCACCGGCCTGGCGATCGCCAACGGCGCGAGCTTCTGCATCCGCTGGGCCGACATCGACGCCTCCGGCGCGGACGACGGCCTGGCGGTCGACGACTTCTCGCTGACCACCACCGGCTCGGCCACGCCCGCGCTGGCGGTCAACGACGTCAGCGCCGCCGAAGGCAACAGCGGCACCACCGCGTTCACCTTCGGCTTCGGCCTCAGCCAGCCGGCCGGCGTCGGCGGCGTGGCCATCCAGTACGCCACCGCCGACGGCACCGCCACCGCCGGCAGCGACTACGTCGCCGCCAGCGGCACCGTCGTCATCCCGCAAGGTTCGACCTCCGCCACCGTCACCGTGAACGTGATCGGCGACACCACGACCGAACCGGACGAAACGTTCTTCCTCAACATCGTCTCGGCGACCGGCGCCAACATCGCCGACGGCCAGGGCCTCGGCACGATCCTCAACGACGACGTCAACGTCGTGCCGATCCACGACATCCAGGGCAACGGCCTGCTGTCGCCGCTCAACGGGGGCGTGGTCGTCACCGAGGGCATCGTCACCGCGCTGAAGTTCAACAACGGCTTCTTCCTGCAGGCGCCCGACGCGGAGGCCGACGCCGATCCGAACACCTCGGAAGGCATCTTCGTCTTCACTTCGACCGCGCCGCCGGCCGCGGCCGCCGTGGGCAACCGCGTGCGCGTGACCGCGACGGTCAGCGAATTCACCCCGACCAGCAACCTCAACCAGCTCTCGATCACCGAGCTGGTGTCGCCGACCGTCGTCCAGTTGAGCAGCGGCAACCCGCTGCCGGCGCCGGTCGTGCTGACCACCGCCGACTTCGGCCCCGGCGCCACCCCGGGCACCGCCGAGAAGTTCGAGGGCATGCGCGTCACCGTGGCCGCCGGCCGCGTGGTCGCGCCGACCGACGGCAACATCACCGAGTCCAGCGCCACGTCCAGCACCACCGGCGTGTTCCAGATCGTGCTCGACGGCGTCGCCCGTCCGTTCCGCGAGCCGGGCATCGACGTGCTCGACCTGTTCCCGATCCCGGCCGGCAAGAACCCGCCGCGCTTCGACCACAACGCCGAGCGCATCATGGTCCGCAGCCGCGGCCAGGTCGGCGCCAGCTCGCTGACCCCCGAGGTCGACGCCCAGATCGCCAACATGACCGGCGTGATGGACTACTTCTCCGGCGTCTGGGCGCTGCTGCCCGACGTGGGCTCGGGCACCGTCACCGGCGGCAAGACCCCGACCCCGGTCTCCGACGCCCGCTACGACGACGTCACCGTCGCCGGCTTCAACCTGCAGCGCTTCTTCGACGAGGTCAACGACAGCAACGGCGCCACCACCCTGACCGCCGCCGCCGTCGACAAGCGCCTGACCAAGGCCAGCCTGGCGATCTGCAACTACCTCAAGACCCCGGACATCCTGGGCCTGGTGGAAGTCGAGAACCTGCGCGTCATCGGCCTGCTCGCCGACCGCATCAACAGCACCTGCCCCAGCGCCCCGATCTACGTGCCGTACCTGGTGCAGGGCAACGACGTCGGCGGCATCAACGTCGCCTACCTGGTCAACACCAAGGCCGTCGGCACCACCGAGCGCGTCGAAGTGCTGGAGGTCACCCAGTACGGCAAGAACACCGTCTTCACGAACCCGAACAACAGCACCAGCCTGCTCAACGACCGCCCGCCGCTGCTGCTGCGCGCGCTCGTCCACCACGACAACGGCGCCAGCTACCCGATCACGGTCATCATCAACCACCTGCGTTCGCTCAACGGCCTCGACGACACCACGCCGGGCAGCAACGGCTGGGCCACCGAAGGCGACCGCGTGCGCAACAAGCGCGGCCAGCAGGCGGTGTTCCTGGCGAACCTGGTGCACTCGATCCAGACCGCCAACCCGGCCGAGCACATCGTGCTGCTGGGCGACTTCAACGCCTACCAGTTCAGCGACGGCTACGTCGACGTGATGGGCATCGTCCGCGGCGACGAAGTGGCCGAGGACCAGGTCATCACCTGGCTGCCGAGCCCGATCACCACCCCGCTGGTCGACGGCGCCCTGTTCACCCTCGACCCGGCCGAACGCTACTCCTACACCTTCGACGGCAGCGCGCAGACCCTCGACCATGCGCTGCTCAACGAAGCCGTGGTGATGGACGCGGCCGACATCAAGGTCGAGCACGCCCGCATCGACGCCGACTTCAGCGTGCTGAACTACGGCGTGGCCGGCGTCCCGACCCGCATCTCCGACCACGATCCGGTGCGCGTGGCGATCACCGTCGCCGCGTTCCGCAGCGCCGACCTGTCGGTCGTGACCTCGGTGACGCCCGCGTTCCCGCGTCTCGACCAGACCGTGCGGTTCTCCGCGCGCGTGCTGAACCTCGGGCCCAGCGTGGCCGGTGCGTCCTCGATCGTCCTCGTCTTCAACGCGCTCGTGAATCCGGCGATCACCGCCCCGAGCGGCTGGACCTGCGACGCGCCCGTCCAGGCCGGCGGCAACACCACCGTGACCTGCACCACGCCGTCGCTCGACACCAATTTCGCCATGGTCTTCGCGGCGGACATCGTGGTCGACGCGAGCCTGGCCAACCGCACCCTCAGGATGGATGCGACCACCGCTTCCGTCACGACGGACCCGGCGAACGCCAACAACCAGTCGTCCGTGAGCGTCGATACCTTCGCGAACGCCAACCTCGGCATCCAGGCGACCGCGGCGGTCGGCACCATCAATGCCGGCGACGACGCGAACTTCACGGTGAACGTCTTCAACATGGGCATCGACCGCGCCGTGTTCGCGAGCACCGCGTTCGTGTTCGACGCGCTCGTCTCGCCGGTGGTGACCGCGCCCGCCGACTGGACCTGCGCCGCGCCCGTCCAGGACGCCACCACCACGACCGTCACCTGCACGACGCCCAGCTTCGTCGCCGGCGCCGAGTTCGCCATCCGGGTGCCCACCGGCGCCAGCGTCGAGTCGGAAAGGACGCTGAACCTCGCCGCGGCCATCACCTCGCAGATCCCGGACGACGTCCCGGGCAACAACACGAGCAACGCCAGCGTGACCATCAAGGTCTACGCGGATCTCTCGATGACGCTCAGCCCGGGCCCCGGGTCGGTCTATCCCGGCCAGAACGTGCATTTCGATGCCATGGTCTCGCACAACGGGCACGTCACGATCGGCGGTGCGGTCGCCACGTTCGGCTTCGACGCGGTGATCACCCCGACGGTGACCGCTCCGGCGGGCTGGACGTGCGCCGCACCGGTGCAGACCGCTTCGACCACGACGGTCACCTGCAATTCCACGGGTCTTGCCGCGGGCACCGTCGACCAGTTCGGCCTGGACTTCGTCCCGGACGCGTCCCTGACCAACCGGCCGGTGGTCGTCACCGCTTCGATTTCGGCGCCCGTCACCGATTTCAGCCTGAGCAACAACCAGGCGACGGCGGTCGTGTCGGTGACCGAGTTCCCGGCCGACCTGGGCGCGAGCGTCACCGCGGTCACGCCGGCCGTCGTCGTCGGCCAGACGGTCAGCTTCACGGCCAGCGTGTCGAATGCAGGCCCCGGTTCCTCGAGCTCGCCGCTGGCGATCTTCACGTTCGATGCGCTCGTCAGTCCGGTCTTCACTGCGCCGGCGGACTGGTTCTGCGACGTGCCGACCCAGAACGGCGCCAGCACCAGCGTCGTGTGTTTCGGCAATGTGCTCGCCGCCGAGCAAAGCGCCGCCTTCTCGGTGTCCTTCGAAGCGACGCCGTCGCTGGCCGGGACCACGGTGAGCCTGACCCTGGACACCAACGCCAGCTCCACGGACCAGAACTCCGAGAACAACAGCGCCACCGCCCAGGCGTCGATCGACGGAAACGCCGACCTGTCGGCCACCGCCGCCGCGGCCGTCGCCAACGTCCCGGTCGGCGGCACCGCCGCCTACACCGCCAGCGTCGCCAACGCCGGTCCGGCGCCGGCCGGCGCCGTCTCGCTCACCCTGGGCTTCGACGCGCTGGTCTCGCCGATCACCACCGCGCCCGCCGGCTGGACCTGCGGCACGCCGACCCAGACCGCCGGCGCCACCAGCGTGGTCTGCACCACGGCGTCGCTGGCCGCCGGCGCCAACGCCGCGTTCGCGACCAGCTTCCCGGCCACGGCCGCGCTGGCGGGCCGCACGGTGCGCATGACCGCGACGGTCGCCTCGGCGTCGCCCGACGCGGCCACCGGCAACAACAGCGCCAGCGCCACGGTGTCCATCGCCGCGCCGACGCTCGATGCCGACCTGTCGGTGCGGATGATCGGTCGCAGCGAACGCGCCGGCGTGTTCATGCTGGCCGTCCACAACGCCGGTCCGGCCAGCGCCGCCGCGCCGGTCGTCACGGTCACCGGCAACCTGCTGCCGCGCAACGTCTCGATCGTCCCCGCCAGCGGCTGGACCTGCACCTCCGCCGCCGTCGGCACGGGCTTCCGCTTCGTCTGCACCGCCAGCGGCCCGATGGCCGCCGGCGCCGACGCCTACTTCGGCCTGGCCCTGGCCGGACGCGGCCCGCAGACGGTGACCGTCACCGCCAACGTGACCTCGACCACGCCCGACCCGAACACGGCCAACAACACCGCCGTGCGCACCCTCGTCGGCGCGGGCCTGCCGGACATGTGCCGCCACCGCTACTGCCGCCGCTGATCCCGGCGACACCGCCGCCGCCCAGCCGGCGGCAGCCCCCAGAAGCGCGGCTCCGGCCGCGCTTCTTTTTTGCGCGGTCGTCCAGTGGACGACCGCGGCGACCGCAACCGCGGCGCGACGCCATACGCCAACGCACGCCGAACGTCATGACGCGCCGCGCAACGAATCGCCACGGCGCTGCGGGTATCATCGGCGCACCGCTCCCCCGCAACGGACGCACGATGACCGTCGCAGCACGCTTCGAAATCGAATACCTGCAGTACCTCGGCCCGGACGGCGCCCTCGTCGCCGAGCCGCCCTCCCGGTTCGCCGATCCCGCCACCCTGCTGCCGTGGTTCAAGCAGATGCTGTTCGTGCGCACCTTCGACAGCAAGGCGATCGCCCTGCAGCGCACCGGCAAGCTCGGCACCTACGCCAGTTGCCTCGGCCACGAGGCCACCCACGTCGGCATCGGCGCCTCGATGCGGCGCGAGGACGTGTTCGCGCCCAGCTACCGCGAGTACGGCGCGCAGATGGTGCGCGGCGTGCGCCCGCGCGAGATCCTGCTGTACTGGGGCGGCGACGAGCGCGGCAACGACTTCGCCGAAGCGCCGAAGCACGATTACGCCTGGTGCGTGCCGATCTCCACCCAGTGCCTGCACGCCGCCGGCGCCGCGCTCGCGTTCAAACTGCGCAAGGAACCGCGCGTCGCCGTGGCCTGCTGCGGCGACGGCGGCAGCTCCAAGACCGACACCTACGCCGCGATCAATTCCGCCGGCGCGTACGCGCTGCCGTTCGTCCAGTGCATCATCAACAACGGCTGGGCGATCTCGGTGCCGCGCAAGGCCCAGACCGGCGCGCCGACCCTGGCGCAGAAGGGCCTGGCCGGCGGACTGCACTGCCTGCAGGTGGACGGCAACGACCTGATCGCGGTGCTCGAAGGCATGCATCGCGCGCTCGATCGCGCCCGCGCCGGCGAAGGCGGCAGCGTGATCGAGTTCATGACCTACCGCCTGCACGACCACACCACCGCCGACGACGCCCGTCGCTACCGCAACGACGACGAAGTGAAGGCCGCGTGGACGCGCGAGCCGATCGCGCGGCTGCGCACCTATCTCACCGCCGCCGGGCTCTGGGACGAAGCCCAGGAAGCGGCCTGGGCGGACGAGTGCGGCAAGCGCGTCGACACCGAGATCAACGCCTACCTGGAGACCCCGGTGCAGCCCGCGACCGCGATGTTCGACTATCTCTACGCCGAACTGCCGGAGGACTACGTCGCGCAGCGCGACGAGGTCGCCGCCGCGGAGGGCCGCCGCCATGGCTGAGGCGACGCCCATCACCCTCATCGAAGCGATCACCCAGGCGCTGGCCCACGAGATGCGCGCCGACGAGCGTGTGCTTGTGCTCGGCGAGGACGTCGGCGTCAACGGCGGCGTGTTCCGCGCCACCGCCGGCCTGCAGAAGATCTTCGGGCCCGAGCGCGTGCTCGACACGCCGCTGGACGAAACCACGATCGCCGGGCTCACTGTCGGCCTCGCCGCGCAGGGCATGCGCCCGGTGGCCGAGGCCCAGTTCGACGGCTTCGTGTACCCGATGGTCGACCACATCATCTGCCACGCCGCGCGCTTCCGCTATCGCACCCGCGGCCGCCTCACCTGCCCGATGGTGCTGCGCGTGCCGTGGGGCGGCGGCATCCGCGCGCCGGAACACCACAGCGAAGCCAACGAGGCGATCTTCACCAACGTGCCCGGCCTGCGCGTGGTGATGCCGTCCTCGCCGCAGCGCGCCTACGGCCTGCTGCTGGCCGCGATCCGCGACCCGGATCCGGTCATCTACATGGAGCCCAAGCGCATCTACCGCCAGTACAAGGAACTGGTGCCCGACGACGGCGAAGCGCTGCCGCTGGACGTGTGCTACGTGCTGCGCGACGGCAGCGACGTGACCCTGGTGACCTGGGGCGCACAGGTCAAGGAATGCCTGGAAGCCGCCGACGCGCTGGCGAAGGACGGCATCAGCGCCGAGGTCATCGACGTCGCCACGCTCAAGCCGCTCGACTTCGCCACCATCGCCGAATCGGTGTGCAAGACCGGCCGCTGCGTGATCGTGCACGAGGCGCCGAGGACCGCGGGCTTCGGCGGCGAGATCGCCGCGCGCCTCGCGCAGGAGTCGATGTACAACCTGCTCGCCCCGGTCGAGCGCGTCACCGGCTACGACACCCACATCCCGCTGTTCCGCCTCGAAATGAAGTACCTGCCGAGCGTCGAGAAGATCGTCGCCGCGGCCAAGCGGACGCTGGCGGCGGGTTGAGCCGATGGTCGCATCGGCGATCAATTTCGCGCAGAAGCTGGGGCTCTTCGCCGAGCCCTGGTCGCCGCGCGTGATCGCCGAAATGAACGACTACGCGCCTTCGAACATCGTATTCAAGCTCGCCAAGCTGCGCGGCGAGTTCGTCTGGCACGCCCACGAGGACACCGACGAGACCTTCGTCGTGCTGCACGGCACGCTGTCGATGCGGTTCCGCGATCGGGTCGAGACCGTGCGCGCAGGCGAGATGATCGTCGTCCCGCGCGGCGTCGAGCACTGCCCCCATGCGCAGGACGAATGCCACGTGCTGCTGATCGAGCCGCGCGGCGTGGTCAATACCGGCGACGCCGGCGGCGCGCTGACCGCGCCGAACGACGTGTGGCTATGATCCGCGCCCGCGTCGTCCGCGACTACCGCGCCCAGTACGCGAACCCGATCCGGTTCGTGGAGGGCGAGGTGGTGACCCTCGGCGCGCGCGATGCCGAATGGCCCGCGTTCGCCTGGACCACCACCGCCGACGGCAACGCCGGCTGGGCGCCGGCCGACTGGCTGAAGCCGCTGGGCGACGGCCGCGCCGAAGCGCTGCGCGATTACTCCGCACGGGAACTGGACGTGGAGACGGGCGACGAGGTCGTGCTGCATTCCGAACTCGGCGGCTGGTGGTGGTGCACGACAAGCGATGGACAGTATGGATGGGTGCCCGACGGGCACCTTCAACCGAACGGACAATCCGAGAGAACGATTGCATGAGCCAGACCAAGACCTTCTTCCTCCCCGACCTCGGCGAAGGCCTGCCGGACGCGACCATCGTCGAGTGGTTCGTGAAGCCGGGCGACGTCATCAAGCTCGACGCACCGCTGGTGTCGATGGAGACCGCGAAGGCGGTGGTCGAAGTGCCGTCGCCGGTGTCTGGCAAGGTGCTGAAGCTCGCCGGCAACGCCGGCGACGTGATCGTGACCGGGAAGATGCTCGCCGAGTTCGAGATCGATCCGTCGATGCCGCAGCGCGCGGAGGGCCAGGACACCGGCCACCACCACGGCGGCGGCCACGCCGCGCCCGCACCCGCACCGGCGGTCCCCGCCCCCAGCGCGCCGCCCGCCGCGACGAAGACCGAGGTCCTGCGCGAGGACAGCGGCACGGTCGTCGGCGCGATGCAGACCTCCGACGCGGTCCATGCCGAAGCCGCGATCGCGGTCGGCGGCGTGAAGGCGATGCCCGCGGTGCGCGCGATGGCGCGCAAGCTCGGCGTCGACCTCGCCCGCGTCCGCGCCACCGGAGCCGACGGCGTGGTGACGATGGACGACGTGAAGCGCGCGGCGGCGGACGGCTCCGCCAAACCCGGCGCCCCCCTCCCCCAGGCTCCCTCGCGCGGGGGAGAGGGCGATGCGCGCGCAGCGGGCATGGGTGGAGGCGCGCCCTCATCCGCACCGGCGCGCACCCAGCTCTCCGCCAGCGGCAAGCCGATGCGCACCCAGCCGCCGTCGGTCTCGGTCAGCGGCCAGCCGGAACAGCTCAAGGGCGTGCGCCGCAACATGGCGCGGGTGATGGCCGACGCGCACAGCAAGGTGGTGCCGACCACGCTCAGCGACGATGCCGACATCCAGGCCTGGACGCCGGGCAACGACGTCACCGTGCGCCTGATCCGTGCGATCGTCGCGGCCGCGAAGGCGGTGCCCGCGCTCAACGCCTGGTTCGACGGCGACGCCCTGACCCGCACCCTGCATCCGCACGTCGACATCGGCATCGCGGTGGACACCGACGACGGCCTGTTCGTGCCCGCGCTGCGCAACGCGCACCTGCTCGACGCGCATGGCGTGCGCGAAGGCGTCAACCGCCTGCGCGCGCAGGTCGGCGACCGCAGCCTGCCGGCCAGCGAACTCACCGGCTACACGATCTCGCTGTCGAACTTCGGCATGTTCGCCGGTCGCTACGCCACGCCGGTGGTGGTGCCGCCGTGCGTCGCGATCGTCGCCGCCGGCCGCGCCCGCCACCAGATCACCCCGGTGATCGGCGGCTTCGAGTCGCACAAGGTCGTCCCGCTGTCGCTGACCTTCGACCACCGCGCCTGCACCGGCGGCGAAGCGGCGCGCTTCCTGCGCGCGATGTTGGACGATCTGGCGCTGGCGAACTGACGGCGCCGTGTCGGCGATCGCGACGACGATCCTCGCGTTCGGCGCATTCGGCGCCGTGTGCGGCATCGGCCTGGTCAACGTGATGGCGCTGGTCGCACGCGGCATGAAGCGCCCGTGCGATACGCTTTCCTTCACGCGCGAAGGCGACGTGCGCAGCCTCGTCGCGGACTGGGCGCAGGCCCACGGCTTCCGTCTCGTACGCACAGAAGGCACTACGCAGGTCTACAAGCGCGGTCGCAACGTGCTGACCTCGCCGGCGTTCGTTGAATACGTTGCAGACGGCGACCGGCACAGCCTGAAGGCCTACGTGCAGATCGATGGCCTGCTGGTCAAGGGCGACATCGCACTGAGCGGCGGCGGCTTCCTCGTCCGGCTGCCGCGCTCGATGGCGAAAGCGGACGTGAATCGGCTGCTGGCGTCGCTGGGGCAGCCGCCGTTGGGAACCTAGCGTGACCGCCGTGAACAGCCTGCCGAATGAGATCGACGCGTTCGAATACGTGTGGAACGGCAGTGCGCCTGGCTGGGTCGTCCACATCCACCACGACGATGCCGCCACGATCTGGGTCCCGATTCCCGCGGAGGGCATCACGCCAGCCTTCTTCAAGACCGTGCGCTCACTGTTGACTGAATTTTCGGATATGTCGACATCCGAGTTCCGCGCAAGACTGGACGCGGACGGCGGTATCGAAACCGAGGTGCTCGACGGCCTGGACGCGGAATACCTCCACCGGGCGGGTCTCGACGCCGGCCTCGAGCTCGAAAGGCGTACTCGCTCTCACGCGTTCTATCGCATCTTCAACGAACATACGAATGACACACTGCAAATAGAGGACGATGAACTGCATCGTCGTGTTGCAGAGGAAGCCATCCGCCGCGGTGTGCAGATACGAGAATCCACGACCTGATCGAGCAGAAACACCTGAGCGCTCGACACCGCCTGATCGAGGGATCGACGTTGAAACGCTGCGCTCACCCCGTCACCCTTGCGGCGGTGGAAGCGAGCGACGTGTTCCCGGATGATCCGCAGGGCCGGTCCTGGTCCGCCAGCAGGACGTTTCGGTGGGAACGACATGGACCGAAACCGTTTCGGTCCGCCCGCGGCGCGCTCGACGATGCCGTCATGGCGGGCCAAGGCCCGCCTGCGCATCGCTCCGGTCAGTAACGCGGGATCCCCGCATCCACCTGCAGGCTCCACGCATCGATCCCGCCGACGACATTGCACACGTCGGTGAAGCCCTGCTGGGCGAAGTACATCGCGGCCTGCGCGCTGCGGCCGCCGTGGTGGCAGAGGAAGGCGAGCGGCGTGTCCTTCGGCAGCGCGGCGAGGCGCTCCAGGCCGCCGTCCTCCAAAGACTGGTACGGTGCCGACACGGCGGCGATGGCGCGTTCGGCCGGTGGACGCACGTCGACGAGGGTCACGGCGCCTTCGCGGGCGCGGGCGTCGGCATCGACGACGGAAAGATTGCGGAAGGCCATGGCGATCTCGGCGGCGGTGGGGTCGTGGCATGATGCCGCGATGTCCACGCCTCCCGCCAGTCCGCCCATCGCGCCGCATCGCGTACCGCGGTGGCCGTGGGCGTGGCTGTGGCTGCTGCTGGCGTCGCAGGCGCTGGTCGTCGCGGCATGGTGGCGATACGGATGGAGCGTCGGCCTGCCGGCGATGGTGCTGAGCCACGCGCCCTTCTGGTGGGGCACGCTGTGGCCGCGCTCGGCGATGTTCGGGCCGGTGCTGGACCGCCTGCCGACATCGGCGCGCGTGGTCTGGCTGACGATCGACGACGGCCCCTCCGACGAAACGCCGGCGGTGCTCGACCTGCTCGATGCGCACGGCGCGAAGGCGACGTTCTTCCTGGTCGGCGCGCGCGCGGCGCGGCGTCCGGAGCTCGTGCGCGAACTCGTGCGCCGCGGCCACGACATCGGGAACCACAGTGCGACCCATCCGGCGAAGTGGTTCTGGGCGCTGGGCCCGGCGCGGATGCGGCGCGAGGTCGCCGACACCCAGCGTATCCTCGCCGACATCGCCGGCGCGCCGCCGCGCTGGTTCCGGGCGGTGGTCGGCATGTGCAATCCGTTCGCGCAGGCGCCGCTGCGCGCGCACGGGCTCGCGCGCGTGGCCTGGAGCGCGCGCGGCTTCGACGGCGTCGCCGGCGATCCGGCGCAGGTGGTGGCGCGCATCGAACGCGGCCTCGCGCCGGGCGCGATCGTGCTGCTGCACGAGGGTGCGACGCACGGCGGCAACCTCGCGACGCTGCGCCTGCTGCTGCAGCGGCTCGATGCGCTGGGCTATCGCGCGGTGCTGCCGATACCGGGCTGAGGGGCACGTGGACAGCGCTACCGGCCCTCGTCGCGGCTTACGCCGCTCCTACCACACCGCGCGCCAAGCACGACGCCCGCTCCTGTAGGAGCGACGTCAGTCGCGACGAGGCCTTCCCGGAATCGTCCGCCCTCGGCAAGCACGCCCTGCTTCCGACGGAGCGCCCGCCGCGTCGCGGCTCACGCCGCTCCTACAGCGAGTCCTCTTGCATCGGTCGCTCAGCGGCGCGCGACGATCAGCCAGTTGTTGAACGGCGTGCGGCCGTACAGCGGCGTGCAGTCGACATACAGGCCGTGCGATTCGAGCGCGGCACGCAGGCCCTCGAGCGTCGGATAATGCTGCGGCCGCATCCCCATCCAGCCGATGCGGTGCGCGAGGCCGTCGAACAGACGCGTGGTGCGCGAACGGCCGCCGTCGTCGGCCACCGGGCTGCGGATCACGAGCGCCGCCTCCGGCGTCAGCATCGCCGACATCCCGGCGAGCAGTCGCTGCTGCGCTTCGACGTCGAGATACTGGAGCACGTCCAGCAGGGCGACGCTGCCGCGGTGTTGCGGCAGCGTGCGCGCGAGATCGACCACCTCGAACGTCGCGTCGGCGAGCGACGCGCGGCGCGCGGCGCGGGTGGCGCGGGCGATCTTCGCGGCATCGGTGTCGACGCCGCGGTACGCCATCGCCTGGCCGTCGCCGCGCAGCGCATGCGCGAGCAGGCCGAGGCCGCAGCCGAGGTCGAGCAGCGGCGCAGTGCTGCCGCGCAGCGCGGCCAGCGCGCCGGGATACAGCGGATCGCTGCGCAGCTTGCCCTGCACGTAGTAGTAGTCGTAGCGGTTGCCCAGCGCGAAGTCCGGCAGGAACGCCGACGCGATGCGGCGCGCCGCGGTCGCCTCGAGGGCGTGCGTGGCGACGGCCGATGCGCTCACGGCGCGGGCGGGCCGGCGAGCCGCCGGCGCACGACCGGCCGCGCCAGCCGCGCCCACTCGGCGTAGAGCGCGGCCGACGGGTGCAGGCCGTCGTCGGCCAGCATCGCCGGCTCGGCGCCGCGCGCGCGGCTGACCGGCGCGATGTCCACGAAGGCCACGCCGCGCTCGGCGCAGATCCGCGCGGCGACGGCGTTGTAGGCGTCCAGTTCGCGCGCGATGGTCGCCGGGTCGCGGCCCGAAGCGGCGGCGAACGGGGTCACGCCCCAATCCGGGATCGCGAGCACGAACACCCGGTCGGCGCGGCCGCCGGCGTAGCCGATCGCGCGATCGAGCAGCATCGCGAACGCCGGGGCGTAATCCGCGACCGGGCGGCCGCGGTACTGGTCGTTGACGCCGATCAACAGGCTGACCAGGTCCCAGTCGCGGCCCAGCGGTTCGGCGGCGTCGAGCGCGGACGCCAGTTCGTCGGTGGTCCAGCCGGTGGTGGCGACGATGCGCGGGTCGTCGATCGCGAAGCCGTCCTCGCGCAGATCGGCGGCGAGCCGCGCGGGCCAGCGCCCGTCGGCGGCCACGCCTTCGCCGATGGTGTAGCTGTCGCCCAGGGCCAGCGCGCGCAGCGCGGCCGGTGCGGCGCCGCCGTCGCCCGATGGCGCGGTCGCGAGCACCGCCGCCAGCAGCGCCGGCGCGGCGCGCATGGTCATGCCACCGCGACGCGTGCGACGCGGGCCTGCTCGGCGCGACGCGACAGCACGCGGTCGATCCGCGCGAACACCTCGCGCAGCGTGTCGGCCTCGGGCAGCAGGGTGACCCGGAAATGGTTGCGATCGGGCACGTTGAAGCTGGAGCCCGGGACGATCAGCACGTCCTCGGTTTCCAGCATTTCCAGCGCGAAGGCGTGGTCGTCGAAGCCCCGGGCGGCGTCGCCGACCACGGCCGGGAACCCGTACAGCGCGCCGGCGGGCGCGACCAGCGACAGGTGCTCGCTGGCGTCGCAGCATTCGATCAGCGCGCGGCGGGTCTCGTACAGGCGGCCGCCGGGCGCGGTCAGCGCGCTGATGGTGTCGACGCCGTGCAGCGCGGCATCGATCGCGAACTGCCCCGGGACGTTGGCGCACAGGCGCAGCGCGCCGAGCAGGTCCATCGCATGGTGGAAGTCGCCGCTGCGCAGCGGATCGCCGCTGAGCACCGCCCAGCCCACGCGCCAGCCGCAGGCGCGATGCACCTTCGACAGGCCGCCGAACGACAGGCAGGGATGGTCGCCGGCCAGCGGCGCCAGCGGCTGGAACACGCTTTTCGACCCCGTGGCGCCGTCGTAGAGGATGTGGTCGTAGATCTCGTCGGCCATCAGCAGCAGGTCGTGCTTCTGGGCGATGGCGACGATGCGTTCGAGGATCTCGCGCGGATAGGTCGCGCCGGTCGGGTTGTTCGGGTTGATCAGCACGATCGCGCGGGTGCGCGAGGACACCAGCGCGGCGATCTCGTCGGGATCGGGCAGGAACCCGTGGTCCGGGCGGCAGCGGTAGTACACCGGGCGGCCGTCGTTGAGGATGGTCGCGGCCGACCACAGCGGGTAGTCCGGCGACGGCAGCAGCACTTCGTCGCCCGGGTTGAGCAGCGCGCGCAGCGAAAGGTCGATCAGCTCGCTGACGCCGTTGCCGACGAACACGCGCTCGGGCGAGGCGTTCGGCGTGCCGCGCTGCCTGTGGAAGGCGGCGATCGCCTCGCGCGCGGCCGGCAGGCCCTGCTGGTGGGTGTAGGGATCGGTCGCGGCGATGCGGTCGGCGATCGCGCGCTGCAGGTGCTCGGGCGCACGGAAGCCGAAGGCGCCGGGATTGCCGATGTTGAGCTTGATGAGCTGCCGGCCCTGCCCTTCCAGCTCCCGGGCGCGCCGGGCGAGTTCGCCGCGGATCTCGTAACGGACTTCGGACAGGCGTTCGCGGGTCTTGAGACCGGGGCGGGGACTGGAGGAGGACATCGTGTCGGCGGTGGCGAAAACGTCGACAAAGCCTAGCGGAAATCGCCGCCCTCCGCCCGCCGGGCATAGAATCGCCGCATGCACGCCCGTCCGCGCCCCGCTTGACCCCCGCCGCATCCGCCCTCCGCGCCATCGGCTGGCCGTTCGACGGCACCGGCCCGGCAGGCGTCGACGATCCGGCCTGGGCCGCGGTCCTCGCCGCCCATCCGCAGGCCCGGCCGGCCCGGGTCATCGAACAGCACCGGACCGGCTACCAGGTCGCCGAGGCGGCCGGGCATGCACTGGCGGTGGATTCGCCGCCGGAGTGGGCCCGTCGCCGCTTTCCGCCGCAGGACCGGGCCGCGGTCGGCGACTGGGCGCTGATCGAGGAGGCGACTCCGCGGCCGCGGATCGTCGCCCTGCTGCCGCGGCGCACCGCGATCAAGCGCGCCGCCGCCGGCGAGCACTACCACCAGCAACTGATCGCCGCGAACATCGACACGGTGTTCGTGGTCTGCGGCCTCGACGCCGACTTCAACCCGCGACGGATCGAGCGCTACCTGCTGCTGGTCGGCGGCGGCGGCGCGACCCCGGTGGTCGTGCTGACCAAGGCCGACAAGGACGGCAGCGACGCCGACGCCAGCCTGGCCGCGCTGGCCGAGCTGGCCGCACAGGGCATCCCGGCGGTCGCGGTCAACGCCAAGGACCGCGCCAGCGTCGCCGCGCTCGATCCCTGGCTGGCGGCGGGCCGCACCGCGGTGCTGGTCGGGTCGTCGGGCGCGGGCAAATCGACGCTGACCAACACGCTGCTCGGCGTCGAGAAGATGAAGACCGGCGAAGTGCGCGAGAGCGACGCCCGCGGCCGCCACACCACCACGTTCCGCACGCTGATCCCGCTGCCGTCGGGCGCCTGCCTGATCGACACGCCCGGGATGCGCGAGCTCAAGCCCACCGGCGAGGAGACGCTGGCCGACGGCGGGTTCGCCGACATCGAGGCGCTGGCGGCGACCTGCAGGTTCCGCGACTGCCGCCACGCCAGCGAGCCCGGCTGCGCGGTGCGCGCGGCGATCGAGGCCGGCGCGCTCGACGCCGGCCGCTTCGCGAATTACCTCAAGCTCCGCGACGAGGTCGCCGGGGCGGCCGACCGCCTCGCCACCCGGCTGGCGCAGAAATCCGACGCGCGCGTGCAGGGCAAGGCGCTGCACAAGCGGCTGGACGAGAAATATGGCCGGCACTGAGCGCCTCCGCGGCATCGACGACCTGTCCCGCGGGAGCGACGGGAGTCGCGACGCTCTGCCGAATGCCTTGCCGCTGCCCGTCGCGACTTCCGTCGCTCCCACAGGATGGGTCGGAGGCGCGGCATGACCGACGCCGACGCCATTGCCCATCACGTCGCGCTGGACGCGCGGCTGGTCGCGGCGGTCCGCGGCATCCGCCTGCTCGACACCGTGAGCTGGCCGGCCAGCGCGCAGGAGACGTTCCTCGCGGCGTGGAAGATCGGCCGCATCCACCTGCCGACGGTCGCCTACGCGAAGACCGACTTCACCGAGGTGCGCGCCGAACTGGAGGCCGTCGCCCGGGCCGCCGACGCCGATCATCCGCTCGGCGCCTACCTCATCGCCAACGCCGAAAGCTGGCGCATCGCCACCCGGCTGCTCGATGCCGCCGGCACCTACCGGATGACCGCGTATTCGACCCGGCTCTATGGCCGGCCGGTGGAAATGCTGCCCGGCGACGGGCCCACCAACCTGGAGGCGGCGCAGCACTTCATCGCGCTCGCCGACGACATGGACCAGGAGCTGCGCGAGATCGAGCCGGAGGCGGTGATGTCGGCCGAATCGCTGCGCGACCTGCTGCAGCCGGAGATCGACGCGTTCTTCGTCGACCACCGGATCAAGGTCGAACTCGATCCCGAGCTGATCGCGAAGGCCGCGGCTAGCCCGACCCGCATCCGCATCCGCACCAACACCGGGTTCAGCGACTACGACCACCAGCAATTGCTGGTCCACGAAGCGTTCGTGCACACGCTCACCGGCCTCAACGGCCGCGAACAGCCGCAACTGCAGTCGCTGGCCCGCGGCGCGCCGCGCACCACCGCCACCCAGGAGGGCCTGGCGACCTTCGCCGAACTGATCTCCGGCTCGATGGACATCGAGCGCATGAAGCGCATCAGTCTGCGCATCGTCGCGATCGACATGGCGATCGACGGCGCCGACTTCGTGCAGGTGTTCCGGTTCTTCCTCGATGCCGGGCAGACGCCGGAGGACAGCTTCGCCTCGGCCCAGCGCGTGTTCCGCGGTGCGCCGCTGGGCGGCGGCGCGGCGTTCACCAAGGACACCGTCTACCTGCACGGCCTGCTCGGCGTGCACACCTTCTTCCGCTGGTGCCTGCGCCACCGCAAGCTGTCGATGGCGCGGCAACTGTTCGCCGGCAAGCTGGCGCTGGAGGACGTGTTCGCGCTGCAGCCGATGTTCGACGCCGGCGCGATCGCCCCGCCGCACTACCTGCCGCCGTGGATGCGCCGCGCCAACGGGCTGGCCGGCATGCTCGCGTTCTCGCTGTTCGCCAACAAGATCCGGCTCGACCGGGTCGATGCCGACGACCTGGTGCTGGGACTGGGCGTGTGACCGCGGTCGCCGCGCGCGGAGCCGGGACCGGTCCGATCTCCACGGCGGCGCCGGACCGCCGCCCGGTCCGCCGTACCGTGCGCCGGCGTTCCATACGCCGGCGCAGCGTCGGCGCGACGACGCCGACGGACCCCTTCCACTAGAATGTCCCCCCGGCCCCTGGATCCACCGCGATGTCCGACCACGACGCAGCCCTCGACCTGAAAGCCTCCGCCCTCGAGTACCACCGCCACGAGCCGCCGGGCAAGATCAGGGTCGCGCCGACCAAGCCGCTGGTGACGCAGCGCGACCTGTCGCTGGCCTACTCGCCCGGCGTGGCCTACGCCTGCGAGGCGATCGTCGCCGATCCCAACGCCGCCAGCGAGATGACCGCGCGCGGCAACCTCGTCGCGGTGATCACCAACGGCACCGCGGTGCTGGGCCTGGGCGACATCGGCCCGCTGGCCGGCAAGCCGGTGATGGAAGGCAAGGGCGTGCTGTTCCAGAAGTTCGCCGGCATCGACGTGTTCGACATCGAGGTGGACGAGCGCGATCCCGACAAGCTGGTCGACATCATCGCCTCGCTGGAACCGACCTTCGGCGGCATCAACCTCGAGGACATCAAGGCGCCGGAATGCTTCATCGTCGAGCGCAAGCTGCGCGAGCGGATGAACATCCCGGTCTTCCACGACGACCAGCACGGCACCGCGATCATCGTCGGCGCGGCCGTGCTCAACGCGCTGGAGATCGTCGGCAAGCGGATCGAGGACGTCAGGCTCGCCACCTCCGGCGCCGGCGCCGCGGGCATCGCCTGCCTCGACATGCTGGTCGCGCTGGGCATGAAGCCCGAGCACATCCTCGCGGTCGATCGCGACGGCGTGCTCTACACCGGCCGCCCGCACCTGGACCCCGACAAGGCGCGCTATGCCCGCGACACCGACAAGCGCACGCTGGCCGAGATCGTCGCCGGCGCAGACATCTTCCTGGGCCTGTCCGCCGGCGGCGTGCTGAAGCCGGAGATGGTCGCGACGATGGCCGAGCGGCCGATCATCCTGGCGCTGGCCAATCCCAACCCCGAGATCCTGCCGGAGGACGCCAGCCGGGTGCGCCCGGACTGCATCATCGCCACCGGCCGCAGCGACTACCCGAACCAGGTCAACAACGCGCTGTGCTTCCCGTACATCTTCCGCGGCGCGCTGGACGTGGGCGCGACCGAGATCAACGAGGCGATGAAGCTCGCCTGCGTGCGCGCAATCGCGAAGCTGGCGCGGATGGAAGCCTCCGACCTCGGCGGCGCCTACGGCGGCGAAGTGCCGCGCTTCGGCCCCGAATACATCATCCCGCGCCCGTTCGACCCGCGCCTGCTCACGGTGCTGGCGCCGGCGGTGGCGAAGGCGGCGATGGACTCGGGCATCGCGCTGCGCCCGATCGCGGACATGCCCGCCTACGAGGAGAAGCTGGCGCAGTTCATCTACCGCACCGGCCTGCTGATGAAGCCGGTGTACGACCGCGCCCGCCACGACCCCAAGCGCGTGGTCTACGCCGAAGGCGAGGAAGAGACCGTGCTGCTCGCGGTGCAGACGGTGATCGACGAACGCCTGGCGCGACCGATCCTGATCGGCCGCCCGGACGTCATCGACGCGCGCATCCATCGGCTGGGCCTGCGGATGCGCCCGGGCGTCGATTTCGACCTCACCAACATCCACGACGACCCGCGCTTCAACGACTACTGGCAGCAGTACCACGCGCTGACCGAGCGCCGCGGCGTGACCCCGGCCGCGGCGAAGAACCTGGTGCGTTCGCGCTCGACCCTGATCGCCGCGCTGATGGTCGAGCGCGGCGAGGCCGACGCCATGATCTGCGGCCTCGTCGGGCGCTTCCACAAGAAGCTCGGCTACCTGCGCAGCGTCTTCGACTTCGACCGCGGCGTCAGCGGCACCGCGGCGATGACCGGGGTGATCAACAACCAGGGCGTGTGGTTCTTCCTCGACACCCACGTGCAGGTCGACCCCTGCGCCGAACAGATCGCCGAGGCCACGCTGATGGCGAGCTACCGGCTCAAGCTGTTCGGGATCGAGCCCAAGGTCGCGCTGCTGTCGCACTCCAACTACGGCAGCCACGAGAACCCCAGCGCCGCGAAGATGCGCAAGGTCTACCAGATCGTCCGCCAGCGCGCGCCGAAGCTGGAGATCGACGGCGAGATGATGGCCGACACCGCCTGGGACGAGGGCCTGCGCCAGCGCATGTTCCCGCACACCACGCTCAGCGGCCGCCCCAACCTGTTCGTGCTGCCCAACCTCGACGCCGCCAACATCACCTACAACATGGTGCGGGTGATGACCGACGGCGTCGCGATCGGCCCGATCCTGATGGGCCTGGACCAGCCCGCGCACATCCTCACCCCCGCCTCCACCCCGCGCCGCGTGGTCAACATGACCGCGATCGCCGCCGTCGACGCCCAGATCCGCCAGCAGCGCGAGGCCGAAGCCTCCAACCGCCGGGCGTCGCGGGAGGATTGAGGACGGCGGCGATGACCCGCGATCTTCGTGTCCCGGTGACGCGCGACCGCTTCGTCGTGCTGCACTACCACATCTTCAAGAACGGCGGCAGCACGAT
The DNA here is from genome assembly GCA_019510125.1 of Lysobacterales bacterium. Lineage (GTDB taxonomy): Bacteria > Pseudomonadota > Gammaproteobacteria > Xanthomonadales > Xanthomonadaceae > Lysobacter_I. The sequence continues at coordinate 120,243 of JAEKKX010000013.1, read as the reverse complement.
CGACTACGCGCTCCGCCGAAGTTTCGGCGATGCGCTGGTGGATTTGCACGGCGAACACGATGACGCCCGGCTGATGGCGGAGGACATCGTCCGGCTCGTGCAGGAAGACCCGGAGGTGGCGGCGATCAGCAGCCATCACGTCCGCTATCCGAAGCCGAGGGTGCGCGGCATCGAGTTCCACGACATCTGCTTCATCCGCCACCCGCTGTCGCGGATCCGTTCGCTGTACCACTACGGACGCCGGCTCGATTCCGCCCACTGGCTGGGACAACTGGCAGGGCAACGGGACGAAGCCGGGTTCGTCGCGGATCTCGTCGATCGGTCGCCGTTCGTGGTGAGCGACGTCCAGCTCCATTTCCTCGCCAACGGATCCATGTTCTCGCGGCCCGCGCACGCCCGGGACCTGCAACTGGCGCTCGAACGCCTGGAAGACATGTCGGTACCCGGCGTGGTCGAACGCTTCGACGAAAGCCTCGTCGCCGGCGAATACTTCGTGCGCCCGTCCGTGCCTCAGCTCGACTTCGCCTATGTGGCGCAGAACCTGTCCTCGCCGGAGGGCGAGCGCACCCTGTCGTCCGATGCGCTGCTCGCCCGCTGTCGGGAAGTGTGGGGGACCGACACATTCGACACCGTGATGCTGCTCAATGGCTGGGATCTTCGGCTGCACGCCGCCGCGGATGAAGAGGTGTCGAAGCGCCTGCAGGCGATCCCGCGCCATGGCGCACGGCTGGCCGCGTTCCGCGAACGCTGCCTCGCCCTCTCGGCCGGCTGACCCGCACCTGCCTCCGATGGGGGCTGCAATCGAATTCCCGCACCCGCCGGCGCCCACCGCACGCCACCGTACGGAGCGCAGCGGGAGCGCACTGTTAGAATTCGGACTCTAGACAGACGATCCCCCTTTCGGCGGCCCCGGGCCGCCCGCGGAGCCCCCATGAGCTGGTTGAACGAACTGCTGCAGAACGATCCCGATCCGACCGAGACCCGCGAGTGGATCGAGTCGCTGAAGGCCGTCATCGACGCCGACGGCGCCGGTCGCGCGCACCAGTTGCTGGAGGGCATGGTCGAGCTGACCCGCCGCGCAGGGGCGCACCTGCCGTTCGCGCCGACCACCGAGTACATCAACACCATCCCGGCGCACCTGGAGCCGCGGATGCCCGGCGACCCGCACATGGAGTGGCGCATCCGCTCGATGATCCGCTGGAACGCGATGGCGATGGTGGTGCGCGCCAATCGCAAGCCCGGCGACCTCGGCGGCCACATCGCGTCGTTCGCCTCCTCGGCCACGCTGTACGACGTCGGCTTCAACCATTTCTGGCGCGCGCCCAGCGCAGACCACCCCGGCGACCTCATCGCGATCCAGGGGCACAGTTCGCCCGGCATCTACGCCCGCGCCTTCCTCGAAGGCCGCCTCAGCGAATCGCAGATCGACCACTTCCGGATGGAAGTCGACGGCCGCGGCATCAGCTCCTACCCGCACCCGTGGCTGATGCCGGATTTCTGGCAGTTCCCGACCGTGTCGATGGGCCTGGGCCCGATCGGCGCGATCTACCAGGCGCGCAACTGGAAGTACCTCGAAGCCCGCGGCCTGATGCCCAAATCCGACCGCAAGGTGTGGTGCTTCATGGGCGACGGCGAGTGCGACGAGCCCGAGAGCCTCGGCGCGATCTCGGTCGCCGGCCGCGAAGGCCTGGACAACCTCGTCTTCGTCATCAACTGCAACCTGCAGCGCCTCGACGGCCCGGTGCGCGGCAACGGCAAGATCATCCAGGAGCTGGAAGGCCAGTTCCGCGGCGCCGGCTGGAACGTGGTCAAGACGATCTGGGGCAGCTACTGGGATCCGCTGCTGGCCAAGGACAACGCCGGCCAGCTCAAACGCCTGATGATGGAAACCGTCGACGGCGAATACCAGAACTGCAAGGCCTTCGGCGGCGCGTACACGCGCGAGCACTTCTTCGGGAAGTATCCGGAGACCGCGGCGATGGTCGCCAACATGAGCGACGACGACATCTGGCGCCTCAACCGCGGCGGCCACGACCCGCACAAGGTCTACGCCGCCTACCGGAATGCGGTCGAGACCCGCGGCATGCCCACCGTCATCCTCGCAAAGACGGTGAAGGGCTACGGCATGGGCGCCTCGGGCGAATCGCTCAACCCCACGCACCAGACCAAGAAGCTCGACGACGAGGCCGTGCGCGCGTTCCGCGACCGGTTCAAGATCGATATCCCGGACGACCAGTTCAAGGACGGCGCGGTGCCGTTCTACCACCCGGGCCCGAAGTCGCCCGAGATCGAATACATGCTGTCGCGCCGCAACGCGCTGGGCGGCTTCCTGCCGCAGCGCCGGCGCAAGGCCACGCAGTCGCTGGAGACGCCGAAGCTCGAGGTCTTCGACCGCCTGCTCAAGAGCACCGGCGACCGCGAGATCAGCACTACCATGGCGTTCGTGCAGGCGCTGAACGTGATCCTGCGCGACAAGCAGGTCGGCCCCCGCTGCGTGCCGATCGTCGCCGACGAAGCGCGCACCTTCGGCATGGAAGGCCTGTTCCGTCAGATCGGCATCTACTCGCCGCACGGCCAGAAGTACAAGCCGGTCGACCGCGACCAGTTGATGTACTACCGCGAGGACGCCGCCGGCCAGGTGCTGGAGGAAGGCATCACCGAAGCCGGCGCGTTTTCGTCGTGGATGGCGGCGGCCACCAGCTACAGCACCAACGACGTGCAGATGCTGCCGTTCTACATCTACTACTCGATGTTCGGCTTCCAGCGCATCGGCGACAGCGCATGGCAGGCGGCGGACATGCGCGCGCGCGGCTTCCTGCTGGGCGCCACCGCGGGCCGCACCACGCTCAACGGCGAAGGCCTGCAGCACGAGGACGGCCACTCGCACCTGCTCGCGGGCGCCATCCCCAACTGCCGCGCCTACGACCCGACCTTCGGCTTCGAGGTCGCCGTGATCCTGCAGCACGGCATGCAGCGCATGCTCGCCGAGCAGCACGACGAGTACTACTACCTCACCCTGATGAACGAGAACTACGCCCACCCGGACATGCCCGAGGGCGCGGCCGAGGGCATCATCAAGGGCATGTACCTGCTGAAGGACGCCGGCAAGCCGAAGAAGGGCGAACTGCGCGTGCAACTGCTGGGCAGCGGCACCATCCTGCGCGAAGCCATCGCCGCCGCCGAACTGCTCGACAAGGATTTCGGCGTCACCGCGGACATCTGGTCCTGCCCCAGCTTCACCGAGCTCCGCCGCGACGGCTTCGACGCCGAACGCTGGAACCGCCTCAACCCCGAAGCCAAGACCCTGCGCAAGCCCTATGTCACCGAACTGCTGGAAGGCCGCCAGGGCCCGGCCGTCGCCGCCACCGACTACGTCCGCGCCTTCGCCGACCAGATCCGCGCCTTCGTGCCGATGCGCTACACCGTCCTCGGCACCGACGGCTTCGGCCGCAGCGACACCCGCGCCAACCTCCGCCGCCACTTCGAAGTCGACCGCTACTACATCGCCCAGGCCGCGATCGACGCCCTCGCGAAGGAAGGCAAGATGACCGGCAAGGACGTCGCCCGCGCGATCAAGCTCTACAAGATCGACGTGGAGAAGGAGAATCCGGTGGGGGTGTGAGCCCGCACAGGATTGACTGTGTTAGGAGATGACCAATGAATCCAAAATTTGATTCTGTTTCAGTAAACCTTCTGAGATTTGATCCCGACAATCCACGGCTACCCGAAAAATATAAGAACAAGCCTGACGAAGAAGTTCTTCGTTACCTGCTCTTAGAATGCAACCTCATCGAACTCATGATGTCGATCGGGGAAAAAGGCTATTTCTCTGGGGAACCACTCATGGTGGTACCAGATGAAGGGGGTTTCTATCGAGTTGTAGAAGGCAATCGTCGACTCGGAGCATTGAAGCTACTCCAAGATGATGTAGAACCGCCCGTCCTAAATACTCAGGTATCGCTGGCGAGGAAAGGGGCAAAAGAGAGACCAACGAGCGTCCCTGTCCTTCGATTTGACAAGCGAGATGACATCCTTACTTATCTCGGCTACAGACATATCACAGGAATAAAAGAGTGGGATGCACTGGCAAAAGCCAGATATGTTTTTCAGTTGCGCGCGCTGCACAGCCCAGATCACCAAGAAGCCCACAAGGCTCTTGCTAAAGAAATCGGCAGCAAAGCAGCTCATGTTGCCAAACTTCTAACTGGATACACATTGCTAAAAAAAGCTGGCGAGCTTGGGATACTCACAAGATTAAAAATGCAAGAAGACGACATAGCATTTTCACTACTTACAACCGGAATAGGCTGGGAGAGCATATCCAGCTTTATCGGACTAGAAGGGGCGGGCGATGTTGAAGCCAAAGGCCTTAAGGCAGAAGAATTTGAAGAATTCTTTCGCTGGGTATTTGACAAAGAGCACAGGGGATCCACCGTTCTTGGAGAATCCAGAAACTTTCAAAAACTTGCACGTATTGTGGCAAATGAAAGTGCGCTAGCCTCACTCCGCAGAGGCGACTCAATTGACACGGCAGATCTTTTAACCTCAGGCCCACTAGAGGCAATTCGGAAGCATATGTCTCTGGCGGAAAACTCAGTCAAAGCAGCTCAAGAAACACTCGCGGTGGCAGACGGCCTGACAAACCAAGACGCAGGTCAGGCAGAAAGACTACGCAAAAGCGCCATTGGACTGCATTCAAGTATTAAAGGACTTGTCGAGGCGACGCAGGATGCTGAAGATTGAGACACCTCGTGAATGCCTTCTAACACCTGATCGAATTATTGGCTCAGATTCGATTGCCGATCACGTCAGAGATAATGGCGGCAACTTATCCTCCGAAGAATTGGAAGATTGCTTTTCTCACCTTCGTTGGAGATCAGCTGCTTTTGGAGAGAGCTATCCCTTTAGCATTAACTCCAGCAGAAACATAATTGAGTCGCCGCAAAGCCTAGAAGTCGATCAAAACCTCTATGCTTTCATTTTGCTATGCGCCAATCTCCCCACAGTACGAAGTCAATCCGACAGGATGCTACTTACCGATGCTTTCGAAAGGCTATGCCTTTTTGCCTTGAAGAAAATATGGCCGGCTGCTCAAACAAAACCCTTTGGGAAAAATGAGACCGAATACGCCGGAAAGAAATGGGAAAGAATTAACAAGCTTGGGCAGGACATAGGCGCAAGACCACAGCTATCACCAAAATCGTACAGATCAAAGGATTCCGGCGACGGAGGTATAGATATAGTTTCTTGGATTCCACTGGACGATTATGAGCAAGAAAACATACCGTCTAGCCTTAGTCAATGCGCATGCTCACGGGAAGACTGGGTGTCTAAACAGGCGGAAGTTTCTGGAGATCGCCTCAAGAAGCTTCTAGTACCGACCCACCCATGGATGCAAGTTATATGTATTCCCATCTGCTTCCGCAACAACCAAGGTCGCTGGGCTTTTGATGGGGACGTTGCCTCAACAATACTGCTTGATAGGCTTCGCATTTTAAGACTTACCAAAGAATCCAACGCAATGCAGACTGTAGGGACGCCAAAAATATTTTCAGATTTTCTTTCAGCAAGGCTTGATTTGGTATGACTTACCAAATGCTTGGGAGAGCTTTGGCAACAGCTGCAAAAAGCGGCGGCGGAACCGCATTGCCTATGACTTTATAGCGCGTATACATTCCACAACTATCCGGGAAGTCGATATCTCTGGTGAAACCCTGTAATCTCGCTGCTTCACGATAACTGAAGCGCCGCGCCGGCTGCATCGAGGAAAATTCGTAAGTATCAGGCCCTTTGTATACGAGTTCCGGACTCATAGGGTGCAAAGGCATATGCCTCGCGCGACTCACAATTGTCTTTGAAGTTTCGTCCCAGCCCCTACGTCGATTTCGAGACATGTAATACCAATGGAAAGGCTCGGCATTGAATTCGCCTTCAGGCCATTCTGGCAGACCCTTCAGTGCATCCCTGATCGTCATATAAGGCCTTGAGGCTTCCGGCCCATGAGTAGGATTGGGAAACTGGAATGTCACGCCGATATCACTGCGAACGCCCACGATGATGACTCGATGACGCTCCTGTGCGACACCAAAATCTGCCGCATTGAGCAACTGCCATGACACTCTGTATCCCGCAGATCGGAAATTGCGCAGCTGCCAATTGAATAATTCCTTGTTGTCCGCACGCGTCAAACCCGACACGTTCTCGACGATGAATGCGCGCGGCTTGATCGCACGCAAAGCGCGACCGAATTCCCTGAAAAGATAGTTGATGTCTCTGCCAGCTTCACGCGCGCCGCCTTGACTGTAGCCTTGGCACGGGTAGCAGCCCACCAGCAGGTCGGCTTTGGGAAACGATTCAATATCCTCGACGCTGCAGACTCGATAGTCAGTCTCAGGCAAATTGGCCCTGTAGACCTCGGCAGCGTAGGCCAGGATGTCGTTGGCCATGAGGATGTCGAAGCCGGCCTCAACCAACCCGGCATCTGATCCCCCGCATCCCGTGAACAACGAAACGGCCGTCGGCATAGCGTCCCTCATCCAGTTAAAACAATGGGTTAGGTAAAACTCCTTACCCAAGCAGGCATGATTATGCTGAGAAGCGATTGGGCTTGGTAGAGCCTCGCGGAATCAACTCACAAGGCGGGCTTGAGCCCGCCCTACGAGCGAGGATGGACGTAGGGCGGGCCTTGGCCCGCCGTGGACGGAGCGGAAACCCGTGAGATGGCGTCGTGCGCGACTACGTCGCCGGTTCGATGACGATGCGGCGCTTGTGGACCTTCACGCGGACGCGTTGGCCGATGGCGAAGCCGGCCTGTGCGAGCCAGGCGCCACCGAAGCGGAGGACGGGGAAGCTTTGCGACCTGACCCAGAAGCCGTCGTCGTAGTAGTCGCGATGGGTGTAGGTGGTGGTGAGGTGCCGCTCTTTGCGCGGCGTGCGGGGACGTGCGGACATGTCGGATTTCTAGGATGTTCGATTGCGCCCCCTGTTCAGAGGGGCGGCCGGGTGCTTGAACACCGCTCTAGGACGGCCCGCAGTTTTCCCCTTTCGGGTGTTGTATGGCTGCGCGCCACCCGGCCATGGAGAGAGGCGTCGCTCGAATCCGGGCAACACGAATCCTGTGGACGCAAAAAACCGCCTGACTGACGAGGGCGGTTGGCCGCCTAGAGAGAGGTGTGTTCAGCACCGCCATCGACTCTACGCACCCCCTGCGGGCGGTCAACCGCACCGAATCCGCCGCCCGTGCGATCCCCGACGACCCGCCGCCGCCTGCGGATGGCGCCCGCTTTCGACGCCATGCCCTCCTTCCCTGCTCCTCCGAACGCCCGGCGGCATCGATGCCCCTCGAAGCGGCACGCTTGGCCCTGAAACCGTCGGCGTTGCACCAAAAAAGGGCACGGGAGGCCGTCGTAGGGTGGCGGTGAGCGCAGCGAACCCCACCATCCGGCGTGACCGCATCGGTGACGTCAGCGAAGCCCCGGGCATGGTCGGTGCGATGTCCACAGTGCGGGCGACGCTTCGTTCCGGTGGGGTTCGCTGCGCTCACCGCCACCCTACGGAGGCATGGCGATGTCGTGCGCGATCGCGATGCGGTGCGCATGCGGCCTGGTGCATGCGCGATGACGGTGACGGCCATGCGCGCGATCGCGTCGACGATAAGATGACCCGCGCTCGCCCCATTCGCGGACTTCCCCCATGCCCCTCACCCTCGACCATCTGCGCCGCCATGCGGTGGCGCGCACGCTGTTCAAGCCGACGACGCTGATGCGGGCGATCGAGCGGTTGGGATTCGTGCAGGCGGATCCGATCCGGGCGCCGGCGCGGGCACAGGACCTGACGCTGCGGCATCGGGTGAAGGATTATCGGGCCGGGGATCTCGAACGACGGTATCCGCGGCTGCCGGTCGAGGAGGACTTCTTCGTCAACTACGGGTTCCTGCCGCGTGCGCACCACGCGCTGATGCATCCGCGCGCCGAGCGGACCGCGTGGACGCCCGCGCGCTGGAAGCAGGCGCGCGCGGTGCTGGCCTTCATCGCCGAACGCGGCACCGCGCATCCGCGAGAGGTGGACGCGCATTTCGCGCACGGCAAGGTGACCAACTGGTTCGGCGGGTCGTCGAACGCAAGCACGCAGTTGCTGGACGGCATGCACTACCGCGGGCTGCTGCGCGTGGCGCAGCGCGACGGCGGCACGCGCGTCTATGCGCCGCGCGAAGGCGATGCCGCGCCGGTCGGCGACGAAGACGCGGACGCGCGCATGGACGCCCTGGTCGACGTGATCGTGCGCAAGTACGCCCCGTTGCCCGCCGCGAGCCTGGCGCAGCTCGTGCGCTTCCTCGCCGGCGGCGTGCCGCAGTGGGAGGCGCGGCGCGCGGCGGCACTGGCGCACGCGAAGCGGCGTCTCGGCACCGCGCGCGTGGACGGCGTCGACTGGTATTGGCCGGCGGACGAAACGCCGTCGTCGAAGCGCTGGGCGCCCGACGACGCGGTGCGGCTGCTGACGCCGTTCGACCCGATCGTCTGGGACCGCCGCCGCTTCGAGCTGCTGTGGGGCTGGATCTACCGCTTCGAGGCCTACACGCCCGCGCCGAGGCGCAAGCTCGGCTACTACGCGCTGCCGCTGCTGTGGCGCGACCGCGTGATCGGCTGGGGCAACCTGTCGCTGCGCGACGGCGCGCTCGCGAGCGACTTCGGCTACGTCGCCGGCAAGGCCCCGCGCGACCCCGCCTTCAGGACCGGGCTCGAGGCGGAACTGGCGCGCATGCAGGCGTTCCTGACGCCCGCGGGGCGGCAGGCCGGGTAACACGCGCGGAGGCTTCGCACGGGAAGCGCTGCCCGGGCACGCGTCGCTGCTCAGCGCGCCGACAAGGTTGCGAGATACGTCGCCGGATCCAGCCGGCACCACTGGTCGATGCGGCCGTCGATCGAGAACAGGCGCGGTCGTGCGCGAAAGTCGAACAGGCGGTAGAGGTGATAGACGTCGGCGTCGCGTTCGGAGCGGGCCACTTCGTTGCGGGTAACGTAGAACGGCGTCTGCTCTCCGAACGCCGTGGTCTTCACTTCGATCAGGCGCGGCTTGCCGCTTTCCTCGAAGGAATGCACGTCGTAGCCGAGACCGTCGCCCTGCGTGGAGGCGACATGCTCGACACGATCGGCGAGGCGCTTCCTGCCCGCGGCATGCAGGCGGCGGCTTTCGAGTTCGAGCACGAACAGTTCGCCGGCGCGCCCGAGCGAGCGGTTGCGCGCCTCCTGCGCGAGATAGTCGCGACGCGATGCGGAGAAGCGTGGCGCATACGCCGCTGCCTCATCGGCGATGCGCTTGTCCGGCACGGGGCGCGCCACCCACGGATCGTCGTACGGCGCCACCGGCATGGCGGGTCGCTGCACTGCGGCCAGCACGGCGTCCTGCAGGGGCTGGTCGGCCGAAAGCCGCGCCTCCACGGCGTCGATCAGCATGGCCTGGACGTTGTCGCGGCGTTTGTAGCCGCCGATGTACGGGTAGCCGAGTTCGATCAGCACCGCGCTGATGTTACAGCGCTTGAATTCGATCGATGGCAGGCTGCGCTGGTTCAGGCGCGCCATGAGGGCGCGGGCGTGCGCCCGCTTGTTGTAGCGCTGGCCGTTCAGTTCGAGCGTCAGCATGTCGAGGTAGTCGGCGACGCAGGCCTCGACTTCCTCACGCGACCAATCCGGATTCGACGCCATCTCCCCTCCCTCGGCTGGTCGCCAGGGTATCAAAGGCGGCGGGATCGGCAGGCGTTGGTGCGGGAGAGAGGCGTTGGCGCCTCCAGACGCAGGAAACCCGGCCGATGGCCGGGCTTCCGGGTGCAGCGAGACGGGTGCAGCGGGATCAGATCACTTCGACCTGGTCGGCCTGCATGCCCTTCTGGCCCTGGGTGGCGATGAACGACACGCGCTGGCCTTCCTGGAGGGTCTTGAAGCCCGAGCCCTGGATCGAGCGGAAGTGCACGAAGAGGTCGGCGCCGCTTTCCGGGGTGATGAAGCCGAAGCCCTTGGCGTCGTTGAACCACTTCACGGTGCCGGTCTGTTTCTGGGACATGTTCTGTTTTCTCTTGAGTCAGGGGATGTGGATGCCGCGGGGCGGCAGGGGCTGGCTGCAAGGAGGAAACGAGCGAAACGGCGTAGGCGCGGTGAAGCTTGATCTACAGCGGCAGGCCACGATCCAAGGTGACCCTTGACATTCAGCGGGGGCTACTATGGGGCCAACGGGCGCGCAAAGCAAATCGGGCGGCCCTTCCCCGGTCAGCCGGGCCGGTCGTGCGCCCCCGGGGGCGGGGGCCGGCGCGTCGCCCCCGGCGCCTGCAGTCCGGTCGCGATCGCGCTCGGTTTCCAGCCGCGACCTCGACTTGTCGTCGCCCAGCGCCGCCCCTCGTTCAAGGCGCACGAGCGCCGCTTCGCCGTCGCCGTCGGCCTCGCGTTCGAGGCGCACGAGCGCGGCGTTTCAGGCGGCACACGCGCTGCGGTGCGGTGCGCTGCAGTGCGCCGCGGCGCGCTCGAAGCCGGCGAGCGCCTTTTCCGGACAGAGGAAGAACAGGTCCCAACCGGCGGCGGCGTGCAACTGGAGCGCGGGCGACTTGTCGGCAAGGCGGCCTTCCTCGCAAGCAGGCCAGCCGGCGGCCACCGCCACGAGGACCTCGCCGGCGCTAGAATCCGCCCACCGACACGCCGGGGGCACCGCGATGATCCGCGCAGCATGGTGGGTGGTGGGGATGTGCGCCTGTCTGTTCGCCTGCCAGGCGCGGGCCGACGACTTCGGGCAGTGCACGGACGCGACCTATGCGGGCTATTTCGACGATCGCCTGACGCCGCAGGACTGCGACACGATCACGACGGCCGACATCGTCTGGCGCGGCGGCAGCGCGAAGCTGCGCGCGGTGCATCCGCACGGCATGCCGATCACCGGCAATCCGGCCTTGGCCGGTCGCATCCACGAACTCGCCGCCGCCGTCGGCACGGCGATGGACGCGATGGGCGGCGACATGCGGCTGGGCAACGTGACGGTGATGTTCACCAGCTATCCCTCGCCGCAGGAGGACGGACCCGACGGCGGCTTCGACGCGGGCGCCTACACCGCGGCGGCGCATTCCGTCGGCGTGCCCGAATGCCCGGTGAGCTACTACAAGCTCAATCGCCGCGCCGGCGGCGACGACCTGGTGTTCGTGCTGTCGCACGAAATCTTCCACTGCATCCAGTACGCCACCTGGGCGCGGATGCCCGACGAAGGCTGGCTGACCGAAGCCAGCGCGGAATACTTCGCCTACCTCGCGAAGTCCGGCATGGGCCCCGGCTACATCCCCAATTTCGACGCCGAGATCAACGGCATGGGCATGGACGCGATGAGCTACGAAGCGGTGCCGTGGTACCTGTGGCTGGGCGACGCCGAGGGCCCGCAGGCGGTGCGCGACTTCGTCGCCTCGGCGCGCGGCATCGAATCGATCGATGCGACGCAGTGGGGCGATTTCGCACTGGCCTACTTCGATCGCCGGATCCGCATGCCCGACGGTCGCGCGATGCCGTCGACGCCGGTGCTGGGCGGCACGATCGCGATCCACGGCGACGATCGCCTGCGGATGCCGCCCTCCACGCCGTACACGATCGGCAACGCGGTGTTCGCCTTCGATCGCGGCAAGGTCTACACCCTCACCCACGCGCCGTTGCCGGACGACGCGCGCCACCTCTGGCGCAAGGCCGAGGGCGGCGCCTGGGGGCCGCCGCTGACCACGGTGTCCACCTGCGACGGCCCGGTGCGTTACCGCGCGCTGTGGACGACGACGCGCACCCGCCAACTGGGCGACATCGTCATCGTCGCGCAGCCGGCGACCACCAGCCTTTGCGCCTGCCCGGCCGGCCGCTGGGAGGAAACCGAAGCCTCGCTGCGCCGCTACTTCGAGCAGAGCGCCACCGGCAACGCGGCGCCGCCGCGCTACGTTTCCGGCACGCGCGTGCTCGCGCTCAACCCGGACCATACCGGCTCGCTCACCTACCAGGACGTGGTCACCCGCACCGAGCCCCACGACGGCGTCTGGCTGCGGCAGACCAAGCGCGGCGACACCCATTTCACCTGGCGCACGGTGGGCGGACGGCTGTTGACGACGTACACCGGGCACGACAACCGGATCACGCTGCACAACGAGCTCCACACACCGGGCCACGTGACGGTCGAAACCCGTGAAGCCGGCGCGCAATCGATCGGGCACGCCTACCACTGCGACGGCGACGGCCTGCACCTGACCCAGGCCGGCGACCCCGCGGCGATGCTGCAGTCGCCCGAGATCCGGCCGGAGATGCGCGACGCGATGGCGCGCGCCTTCGCCCGCTTCAGCGTCGACATGGACTTCGTCCGCGCCGGCGATGCGCCTGCGGGCACGCCGGAACCCGAGGCCGACGGCGAACCCGAAGCCGAACCGGAGCCGGAGCCCGAACCCGCGCCGTGAGCGAGGCGCGTGCGGCCACCGTGTCCACCGCGCCCCAGGTCGCGCCTCAGAGCCGGTTCACGCGGAACTTGCGGCCCTTGATCTTGCCGCTGCGCAGCTTGGCGAGCGCGTTGTCGGCCTGCGCGCGCGCGATCGCGACGTACGAGCGCGTGGGGAACACGTCGATCTTGCCGACCGCGTCGGCCTTCAGGCCCGCCTCGCCGGTCAGCGCACCGACGATGTCGCCCGGGCGCAGCTTGTCGGTGCGGCCGGCGTCGATCCTGAGCGTGACCATCGCCGCGGCGGGCACGTGCGGCGGCCGGCCGGCCAGCGGCTGCATGCTCTCGTAGCGCAGCGACTTGCCGATGCGCTCGCTGATCGCCTTCTCGCGCGGCAGGTCGGTGGGCACGCACAGGCTGAGCGCGAGGCCGTCGCGACCGGCGCGGCCGGTGCGGCCGATGCGGTGCAGGTAGGTGTCGGCATCGCTGGGCAGGTCGAAGTTGACGACCGCGGCGAGGTCCTCGACGTCCAGTCCGCGCGCGGCCACGTCGCTGGCGACCAGCACGCTGCAACTGCGGTTGGCGAAGCGCACCAGCACCTCCTCGCGATCGCGCTGCTCCATGTCGCCGTGCAGCGCCAGCGCGGTGAAGCCGTAGTGCGACAGCGAGCCGACCACCTCCTCGGTGTCCTTGCGCATGTTGCAGAACACCACGCACGACGCGGGCTTGTAGCGCAGCAGCAGCGCGGCGAGCAGCGGCATCTTGCGCGCGGGCTCGACCTCGAAGAACAGTTGCTCGATCGTCGCCGGTTCGGCGCCGCCCTCGATGCTGACCTCGACCGCATCGCGCAGCATCGCGTTGGCGAGCGCGCGGATGGCGTCGGGGAAGGTCGCCGAGAACAGCAGGCCCTGGCGGTCCTTCGGCGTGCGCTTGACGAGATCGCGGATCGCGTCCTCGAAGCCCATGTCGAGCATGCGGTCGGCCTCGTCCAGCACCAGCGTGCGCACGCCGCGCAGCGACAGCGCGTCCTTCTGGACGAGTTCGAGCACGCGCCCGGGGGTGCCGACGACCACGTGCGGGGCGTGCGCGAGCGAGGCGAGCTGCGGGGCCAGCGGCAGGCCGCCGCAGAGGATCGAGATCTTCAGGTTGGCGATGCCGGTGGCGAGCCGGCGCAACTGCTTGCCGACCTGGTCGGCGAGCTCGCGCGTGGGGCACAGCACCAGCGCCTGGGTGCGGCCGTCCGCAGGGTCGAGCCGATGCAGCAGGCCGAGGCCGAACGCGGCGGTCTTGCCGCTGCCGGTGGGGGCCTGCGCGATGACGTCGCGGCCGTCGAGGATGGGCGGCAGGGCCTGCGCCTGCACCGGCGTCATCGTGGTGTAGCCCAGCGCGTCGAGCCCCTGCGACAGGGCGGGGGACAGCGACAGGGCGGCGAAATCGGCGGGCGTGGTCATCCGCACATGATCGCAGACCCCGGCCTTGCAGTCCGCTCCGGCCGGCGCGGGTTGCGGGTAGGATGCGACGATCCCGTCCGCCGAGGTCGCCATGCGCATCGTCCCGCCCGCCGCCGCACCGCTGTCCGCCGCACTGCTCGCCGCCGCCCTGCCCTTCGCCGCGTTGCTCGCGCAGGCCGCGGACGATCCCTGGCACGGCAGGGCGCGCGCACTGTACGAACACGCGATCGAAGTGCCGACGGTGGCCGGGCGCGGCAAGGTGCCGGAACTGGCGCAGTATCTCGCCGACCAGTACCGCGCCGCGGGCTGGGCCGACGCCGACATCCACGTGATGCCCTACGACGCCACGCCGGAGAACCACACCGCCGCGCTGATCGTGCGCTGGCCTGCCGCCGGCAGGCCGAAGGCGAAGCCGGTGCTGCTGATGGCGCACATGGACGTGGTGGAAGCGAAACCGGAGGACTGGTCGCTGGACCCGTTCACGCTGACCGAGCGCGACGGCTACTTCTACGGCCGCGGCACCTCCGACGACAAGATGGGCGTGGTCGCGGTCACCACGGCGCTGCTGAAACTCAAGGCCGAGGGCTTCCGGCCGAAGCGCGACCTGATCGTGTTCTTCACCGGCGACGAGGAGACCACCGGCATCGGCGCGCTCAAGGGCGCGACCGAATGGCGCGCGCTGACCGACGCCGAGTACGGCCTCAATGCCGACGGCGGCGGCGGCGGGTTCGCGGCGGACGGCAAGCCGATCGGCTTCACCTTCCAGACCGCGGAGAAGACCTACGCCGACTATGCCTTCACCGTGCACAATCCCGGCGGACACAGTTCCAAGCCGCGACCGGACAACGCGATCTACGAACTGTCCGACGCGCTGGCGCGGCTGTCGCACTACCGCTTCGAGCCGAAGCTCAACGACACCACCCGCGCCTACTTCGACGTGCGCCAGCGCAGCGAACCGGGCGCGCTGGGCGATGCGATGCGGGCCTGGCTGAAGGACCCGGCGGACGGCGCCGCGGCCGACGCGATCGAGGCCGACATCGGCGAGGTCGGGCTCACCCGCACGCGCTGCGTCGCGACCATGCTCGCCGGCGGACACGCGCCCAACGCGCTGCCGCAGATGGCGCGGGCGACGGTCAACTGCCGGATCCTGCCGGGCGTCTCGCCCGACGCGATCCGCGACGAACTGCAGGCCATCGCCGGCGACAGGGTCGAAGTGACCCGACTGGACAAGGAGCAGGCCTCGCTGGCCTCGCCGCTGCGCCCGGACCTGCTCAAGGTCTATGCCGACAGCGTCCACGCGATGTTTCCCGGCGCGCCGATCCTGCCGGAGATGAGCACCGGCGCCAGCGATGCCCGGCCGTTCCGCGTGCACGGGCTGCCGGTGTACGGCGTCGACGGGTCGTGGGGCGTGGTGCCGGACGACATGCGCGCGCACGGTCGCGACGAACGCCTGCCGGTCAAGGCCCTGGCCGACGACGTCGACCACTGGGTGCGGATGCTGCGGGCGGTGGCCGCGCCCTGATCCGGAGCGGCGGGCGGCGGCGGGGCGCCGCCGCCGCTGCCGTCAGCTCTTGCGGTAGAACCGGCTCAGCACCGACTGCATCTGCGCGATCGCCGGATCGCCGCCGTAGGCCATGCGCGAAAGACGCTCGACGACGGTGTTGCCGTCGCTGCAGCGCTGCACCGGGCTGACCTGCAGCTTGGCGAGCGAGACGAACGCCTTCACGTTCTTGGTCGCCGCGGCGTAGCACAGCGGGGTGTCGCCGAGCAGGTCCGGCTGCGGCGCACTCAGCGCGACGCCGTCTCCGTACGGCGTGATGGCGCGCAGGATGTCGATCCGCTGCCAGCGCAACGCGCACACCGTCAGCGGGGTGATGGTGGCCTTCGGGTTGGGCGTGGCGTCGACGTAGAGCTGCGCCAGCTTGGCGTCGAGGCCGGCGCGGCACACCGCCTCGCTGAGCGTCCGCGGATCGGGATTGAGCGAGATGGCGCGCTTCATCGCCGCCAGGCTGGCGCCGACCGGCGCGCCGGTCTTGCGGTCCAGCAGCTCGGTGGACTTGCGCACCAGCGCGGCCGACAGCACCGCGTACTTGCGCTGCGGCAGCCAGGTGTCCGGCACCGGATCGACGACCGCGACGATCCGGTCGGCCTTCGCCTTCGGCGTGGCCATCAGGTAGTCGGCGAAATCCAGGCGGACGTTCCACGCGTCCGGATGCTTGGCGAGGAAGGCGTCGGCGATGCGCGGGAAGTCGTCGCTGCGGTTGCCGCGGCGCATCGCGCTCATCAGGTGCGCCATCGCCGTCTCGTGCAGGAACGGCACGCCCTCGGCCTTGTCGATCGCGGCCTGGTAGAAGCGCATGGCCTTGGTGTAGTCGCCGGTCTCGAAGATCAGGTCCGCGGTGTACAGGTCGAGGTAGGGATGGTCCGCGTCGATCGACTGCACCTGCTGCAGCAACTGGTTCGCCTCGGCGTCGCGGCCCTGCAGGTAGCGCAGCCGGCTCAGCCACATCAGCGCATCGGGCTCGTTCGGCGCCAGTTCCAGCGCCTTGGTGAGTTCCTGTTCGGCGGCGTAGTAGTTCGGCACGTCGATGACGGCGCGCAACTGGTCCTGGCGCAGCGGCATCGGCGGCGCGCTCTTGATCGCCGCCTCGCCCAGCAGCAGGTGCACCTGCGCGTTGCGCGGATCGATCCGCTCCACTTCCTGCAGCATCGCACTGGCCTGGGCCGCGGCCGCGGGCGTGGCGACGTTGCGCAGCAGGCCGCGGGCCTGGGCGATCACCGCGTCCTTGCCGCCGGGGGCGCCGCCGGGCAGCTCGCCGGGCGCCGCGGCTTCGCGCAGGTCCTGGTAGAGCTGGCTGTACCAGTCGCCGTAGCGGAAATCGTAGGCCGAGGCGAGCGCGACGTAGTAGTCGGCGCCGAACGGACTCTCCGCGAAGTTCATGAACGTCTCGATGTCGTCGTCGGACGTCTTGATCAGCGCCGGCTGCAGCCACTGTTCGATCAGCGCGTTGCGGTCGATCCGTTCGCGCGGCGCGGGCGCCGGGAGGCTGAGCGCGGCGGAGTCGAGCGCGGCGATCAGCGCCTTCGGTTCCGGGCCCTCGCCGGCCTTGCGGTTGGCCTGGACCTGTTCCAGCGCCATCGCCGTGACCACGTCGCGCAGGCGCTGCGAGCGGCGCGCGGAATTCGGGACGTTGTCCTCCTCCGACGGCGCCGGCGCGCGGGTCCAGATCGACACGTTCACCGCGTGCATCTCGGGCGACTTCGACCACGCGTCCAGCGCGGCCACGCCGCCGGACTTGGCCGCCAGCGGCGCGAACAGCGCGCAGGCCGCGCGCGCGCGCAGGGCGTCCTGCGAGAAGTGGCGGTCGAGGACCGGCTTGAGCTTCTGCGCCAGCGCCGGATCGCGCTTGGCGATCTCGGCGTCGAGCGCCTTGCGATAGCCGGCGAACGCCTGGGTCAGCGTCGGCAGGTCGCCGGCGCGGTCCATGGCGTGGACCAGGCGCGCGAAATTCTTGGCGCCGGCCTCGGGCACCTCCTTGCACTGCGGGATCGGCAGGTTCGGCGTCTTCGGCGCCTCCGCCTTCTTGCACCCCGACATGGACAGGATCGCGATGACCCCGACGCACAGCCACGCTGAACGCATCACGTTTGCTCCGTTCCCTGCGGAACGGTCAGGATAAGGCGAAACGACGACGGGAGCAGCCTTCCCCGGGCCCGCGACGCCCGCGCCGGGCCGAAACGTGACCTCCGACCGGCTCCCGCGCTAGCCTTGCCGCATGTCCGAGCCGGTCGCCGCCGCCAGCAGGTTCCTCGCCCTGGTCCTGCGCCACCGCCCCGGGCTGATCGGCCTGACCCTCGATGCGTCCGGTTGGGCCGACATCGACGAGCTGGTCGCGCGCGCCGCCGGACACCATCCGCTGACCCGCGCCCTGATCGAGCGGGCGGTCGCCGAGAACGACAAGCAGCGCTACGCGATCAGCGACGACGGCCGGCGGATCCGCGCGCGCCAGGGACATTCGCATGCGGTCGCCGTGGACCTGGACCTGCCGGCGCTGGCGCCGCCGCCGGTGCTGTACCACGGCACCGCGACCCGCTTCCTCGACGCGATCCTGCGCGAGGGCCTGGACCGGCGCGATCGGCAGCACGTCCACCTCTCCACAGACGCCGGCGCCGCGATCCGGGTCGGCGCCCGCCACGGTCGTCCGGTGGTGCTGCAGGTGGAGGCCGCGGCGATGGCCGCGGCCGGACACCGTTTCCATCGCGCCGACAACGGCGTGTGGCTGACCGACGCGGTGCCGCCGGCGTTCCTGCGGGTGCTGGACGCCGCCGACGCGTCCTGATCGCCGCCGGCGACCGGGAATACGTTTGCAGCCGGGCCTGCGCGCCTTGTCCCGCGCCGGCGGATCGCCGACAGTGCAGCGCGGGTCGCGGCGACGCATGGAAATCCCTGTTTTCCAGCGGTTTTTGATGCATCGCAGCATTTCTCCGACGCCGCCTTCCCACCGTCGAATCGCCTGGAGGCCAGGATGCGCACCTCTCTTTCCCGCTGGTTCCGCAGCGCGCAGCGCACGCGGTCCGCAGTCGCGACGCTGTGCCTGATCCTCTCGCTGGCCGCGTGCGATCCGCCGTGGCAGGCACAGGTCACCGACGCGGGGCTGGAGGCGTCGATCGGCAGCGTCCCGGACGCGTCCGACGCGACCAAGCGCGGCAAGGACGGCGACGCGATCTGCGACGCCGCCGACACCAGCCTGGTGCTGACCGCGGTGCCGACGCCGCCGCGCGACGGCGCGCCGCGCGACGTGCGCATCCACTATCGCCGCGACGACGGCAACTACGCCGACTGGGGCCTGCACCTGTGGCAGGTGAACGCCGCCGGCCAGTACATCGCCGATTATCCCGGCGTGAACTGGGGCGCGCCGTTCGCGCGGACCGGACTCGACGCCTACGGCGCCTACTTCGATCTGCCCGCGACCGCCTTCACCGATCCGAATGCGGCCGGCTTCGGCTTCATCGTGCATCCGCCGAACCAGGGCGGCGATCCGGGCATCGACCGGATCTGGAGGTTCACCGACGGCGGCGAGTTCTGGCTGCGCTCGGGCGACCCGACGGTCTACCGCGGCAATCCGCTCGGCGCGACGCCCGACATCGACACGGTGCGCGTGCACTACAAGCGCTACGACGGCGACTACGCAGCGTGGGGCCTGCACCTGTGGAACGGCAGCGGGCTCGACGTCGCGCGGCTGGGCGGCCTGCCGATCGAACAGTGGGGCGCGCCGGTGCCGTTCGCGTCGATGCCCGGCTACGCGCCCGGCAGCGGCGAGATCGTGTTCGACCTGCCGGTGATCAACCCGCGGACCGACGCCTCGCGCACCGGCGTCGAATTCATCGTCCACGGCATGCCGTCCAATCCGAACGGCGGCGTCGACAACAAGGACGGCTGGAGCGACAACATCCGCATCAGCTACGCCGCGCTCGCCATCGACCAGGGCGTGGGCCAGGTCTGGCTGGTGCAGGGCACGCCGACCGTGTTCACCGCGCCGCCGGACACGCGCCGCGTGTCCACGGTCGACGCCCGCGCGGCGTGGCTGACCCGCGACCTGCTGAAGTGGCCGCTGGTCGACGATTTCGGCCGCTTCCGCCTGTACCACGCCGCGAACGGGCAGATCCTCGCCCCGCGCGGCCAGCCGGTGAGCGGCGCCGACGGCGCGATCGCGCTGAGCGTCGGCGGCAGCGTGCCGGCCGACGCCGCCGAGCGCTACAAGTACCTCGATGCCGGGGTGGTGCTGTCGGTGCGACCGGAGGATGTCGCCGCGCTCGACGGACTGCTGCGGGAACAACTGGTGCTGGTGCAGGAGGACGCGCAGGGCCGCGTGCTCGGCGCGACCACGCCGCAGCTCGCCGGCTTCCTCGACGATCGCTACGCCGCGGCCGAGGCGGTCGACGATCTTGGCGCCGTCACCCGCCGCGGGCGCACCGCGTTCGCGCTGTGGGCGCCGACCGCGCGCCGGGTCACGCTGTGCACCTACGGCGCGCAGGGCGTGTCCCACGACCAGGTGCCGATGACGCTCGACGCCGCCACCGGCGTCTGGCGGGCGACGCCGCGCGGCGAGCGCCGCGGCCTGTACTACCGCTACGCCGTCGAGGTCTTCGTGCGCGGCGTGGGCGTGGTCCGCAACCTGGTGACCGACCCGTATTCGCTGTCGCTCAACGCCGATTCGCAGCGCAGCTACGTCGCCGACCTCGACTCGCCCTGGCTGATGCCGCCGAACTGGCGCCATCGCGCGCGTCCGGAGGCCGCGACCGCGCCGGAGGACATGACGATCTACGAGCTGCACGTGCGCGACTTCTCCGCGAACGATCCGACCGTGAGCGCCCGGAATCGCGGCAAGTACCTCGCCTTCGCCGAGCGCGATTCCAACGGCATGCGCCACCTGCGCGCGCTGGCCCGGGCGGGCGTGACCGACGTCCACCTGCTGCCGACCTTCGATTTCGCCAGCACCCCGGAAACCGGCTGCACGACCCCGGCGATCCCGGACGCGGCGCCCGACTCGGACGCGCAGCAGGCCGCCGCGAACGCCGCCCGCGCCGGCGACTGCTTCAACTGGGGCTACGACCCCTGGCACTACACCGCGCCCGAAGGCGGCTACGCCAGCGACGCCGACGACGGCGCCGCGCGCATCCGCGAGTTCCGCGCGATGGTGATGGGCCTCAACGCCGCCGGCCTGCGCGCGGGCATGGACGTGGTCTACAACCACACCAGCGCCTCGGGCGAGAACGCGAAGTCGGTGCTCGACAGGATCGTGCCCGGCTACTACCACCGCCTCGACGCCGCCGGCGACGTCGCGCGCTCGACCTGCTGCGAGAACACCGCCACCGAGCACCGGATGATGGCCAAGCTGATGATCGACTCGGTGACGACCTGGGCGACCCAGTACGGCATCGACTCGTTCCGCTTCGACCTCATGGGCCACCAGCCGCGGGCGGTGATGGAACGCCTGCGCGACGCGCTCGCCGTCGCCACCGGGCACCCGGTGCCGCTGATCGGCGAGGGCTGGAACTTCGGCGAGGTCGCCAACGGCGCGCGGTTCGTGCAGGCCTCGCAGTTGTCGCTCAACGGCAGCGGCATCGGCACCTTCAGCGACCGCGCCCGCGACCATGTCCGCGGCGGGTCGGGTTTCGACGGCGGCGTGTCGCTGCTGCGCAACCAGGGCTACATCAACGGCCGGTGGTACGACGACAACGGCAGCGGCGGCGGCAAGACCCGCAACGACCTGATGTGGT
Source organism: Lysobacterales bacterium (assembly GCA_019510125.1). Classification (GTDB taxonomy): domain Bacteria; phylum Pseudomonadota; class Gammaproteobacteria; order Xanthomonadales; family Xanthomonadaceae; genus Lysobacter_I. The sequence goes on along the minus strand of JAEKKX010000013.1, from coordinate 99,082 downwards.
CCGGCGACGTGATCAAGGTCGGCCTCGCCGGCTCGATCCGCGACTACGTGATGAAGACCCACTGGGACGCCACGCTGCGCCTGGACCAGATCGACTACGGCGGCCAGCCGGCCGGCTACGTCGTCGATCCGCAGGAAGTCGTCAACTACGTCGAGAACCACGACAACGCGACCCTGTTCGACAACAACGTCTACAAGCTGCCGACCTCGACCAGCCGCGAGGACCGCGCGCGGGTGCAGATCCTCGGCGCGGCGATCGACGCCTTCAGCCAGGGCGTGGCCTATTTCCACGCCGGCATCGACACCCTGCGCAGCAAGTCGTTGGACCGCAACAGCTACGACAGCGGCGACTGGTTCAACCGCATCGACTGGCGCTACCGCGACAACGGCTTCGGCGCCGGCCTGCCGCCGCAGGGCGACAACGGCAACGACTGGTCGATCATGGCCCCGCTGCTGGCGAACCCGGAGATCAAGCCGACTCCGCGCGAGATCGCGTGGACCCGCGACGCCTTCCGCGACCTGATGCGGATCCGCGCCAGCACGCGCCTGTTCCACCTGCGCACCGGCGCCGAGATCCGGCAGCGGCTGCAGTTCCGCAACACCGGCAGCGGACAGGTGCCGACGGTGCTGGTCGCGCATCTCGACGGCCGTGGCTACGCCGGCGCGAACTTCCGCGACGTGCTGTACTTCATCAACGTCGACAAGGTCGCGCAGACGCTGACCCTGCCCGAGGAAGCCGGCAAGGGCTACGCCCTGCATCCCGTGCACCTGGCCGCCGGCGCGGCCGATCGCCGCGCGGCGCTGACCGCCTTCGACCGCGCCGCCGGGCGCTTCACCCTGCCGCCGCGCACGGCGGTGGTGTTCGTGGTGCGCTGAGTGCGCTGATCTCCGGGCGCGCGCCGGCGAGCGCCGCCGGCGCGCCGCTCAGCCGCGGGTGGTGCGCACGGGCGCGGCCTTGCGCGGCCGCGCCTTGGGCAGACCGATGTCGCCGTCGCGGCAGCGTTCGAACTGGCCGGGCGTGGTCCACACCTGCGGATCGGGTTCGTCGCCCAGCCGGCGCATCAGCGCCGCGGTCTCCTCGCGATCGCCCGCGGCGCACGCGAACTGCGCGAAATTGTTGAGGTTCCACGGATCGGGATAGCGGGCCAGCACGTCGTGCATCCCGCGCTTCATCATCGGCCAGTCGACCCGGGAGTCGCTGACGAGGTCGTCGCCGTACTGCGAGCCGGCGACGACCCAGTAGATGCGCGCGTACATGCCTTCGCCCTCGGTCTTCCGCGAGCGCGCCACCGCCGCGCGGGCGAACGCCTCCACCTCCTCGGCGCTGCCGCCCCATTTCGGCAGGTGGTAGTCCACGCCGGTGAAGTACAGCGGGTAGTAGGTCGGATGGCGCGACAGTCCTTCGTCCACCAGCGCGGCGAACTTCTCCTTCGGCCACTGCTGGTATCGGGCGATGTCCTCCATGTAGTCGTACCAGCGCGGATCGACGGAGGCGACCGCCTTGTGCGCCTCCAGGTAGGCGCGCGCGCGGTCGACGTAGTCGTGGAAAGGCGCCCAGTCTTCCGCCTTCACCGTGCCGACGTAACCGTCGCCGCGATAGCGCCAGGCGCGGGACAGCAGCAGCCTGGCCTGCGCCAGGCTGGCCGCGGCCGATGTCGGGTATGCCTCCTGCCAGGCCCGCACGCGCGCTTCGCGCTGCGCCCACAGCGCGTCGTTGCGCGGGTCGGCGTTGAAGGCGTTGTCGAGCCCGTCGTCGAGGATCGTCAGGGCCCACACGCCGCTCGAAGTGCGCGTCTGCCGGGTGCGGGCCTGCTCGAACATCCGTTCGAGTTCCGCATGCTGGCCGAGCCCGAAAGCCTTCAGGGACTGCATGCGGAGCTGGATGCGCTCCTCGCCCTCGTCGCCGGCGGCGATCGCGGGGAGCAACAGGGTCGCCGACAACAGCAGCGCCGAACACAGTCTTTTCATCGTCTGTTCCGAGTCGGGTCGGGTTGCGATAACGGGAGGGGACGCCCGCACGCCCGCCGCCGCGCCGCCGGATCGAACGCCGCGGGCGACGGGCGGCGGCGGCCGCGGATCAGGCGACCTTCGGCGTGCCGCGCGCGGGTTCGCCCTGCTGCTGGGTCGGCTGCTGCGCCGGCGCTTCGGCGAGGCGCGCGTTGGCGCGATCCACCTGCTCGGTGCTGACCGCGAGCGGTTGCTGGATGCCCTGCTGCACGCCGGTGTAGGCGACGCGCTGGTGCGCGGCGTTGGGGTCGGGCGTATCGACGGCGAAGATGCGGCTCGCGTCGCGGCTGAGCTCGACCCGGCCGATCTGGGTGAAGCCGGCGCTGTGCGCTTCGGCGGTCAGCGCGCCCGCGAGCCGGTCGCTGCCGGCGTCCGGCGCGCGGTTGAAGCGCTGGTCGATGGCGTGCACGCCCTTCTGCGCATCGCGGAACAGCGCGTGGCTGGGATGCGCGGGATCGTCGAGCAGCGGCGGGGTCGAGATCGGCGTCACCGGCGCGCGCGGCGGTGCGACGCCCTCGGGCGCGCGCGTGGCGGGCGCCTGCGCGTCGGGATGCTGCGGATGCGCGGCCAGCGCCTTGCGCGCCGCCTGCTCCTGCTGCTGCACCGAAGCGTCGAGGCTGGGGATGACCGAGCCGACCATGCCGTGGCGGAACACCGCCTCGCCTGCGACCTGCTTGCCGTTCTGCAGCACGGTGATCGTGTTGTAGAGATTGACCGTGTTCTGCACGTTCACCGGCAGGTGGGTGGCGACGGTGGACCCCAGGCCGCCCACCGTTCCGCCGACCACGGTGCCGGCCAGCGGCGCCTTGTCGGTGACGCCGCGGATCGTGTGGCCCGCGCCGTCGGCGCCCTGCTGCAGCCACGCGCCGGCCTGTCGGCCGCCTTCGCGCTGGGCGTCGGCGAGGACCGTGGCGCCGTGGTCGATCCGGCCGGCCAGGCCCTGCGCGCCCTGGCGGATGCCGGTGGCGTCGCGCCGCGCGGCGTCCTGCGCCTGGCGCGCCTGCTGTTCGTTGTGCTGCAGCGCCTGCTTGCCGTAGCTCTCGATGCCCTGCGCCTGCCGGCCGACCCACTTCTCCGCGTCGTCGGGCAGCACCTTCGCCGCCCAGCGCATCGCGCTGGCGGTCCACGACGTGGCGGTTTCCTGGGCTTTGCCCTGCACGTGGTCGATGCCGGCCGACAGGTTGCCCGCCTGCAGCCGCACCTGCGCGGTCAGCTCGCCGGTCGCGCTGACGCTGCTGCTCACCACCTTGCCGGTGGTGCCGGTGACGAAGGCGTTGGCCTGCCCGTGCATCTGCGCGGTGTAGTTCAGGCCCTGGCCGACGACGTGCAGGCCCTGTTCGGTCGCCTGGCCCTGCGCCTTCACCACTTCGCCGACGTTGCGGCCGACGCGCGCGCTCATCGCGGTCGCGCTCAGCACGTCGGTCAGCGGGCCGGCGTAGGCGCCGAGCTCGCTCAGCGCCATCTGGTCGGGACGGTTCACCAGCCGGCCCTGCTCGTCGCGGGTCTTCGGCGACAGCAGCGGCTGCAGCTCGCCCGCGGCGGTCGGCAGGTGCTTCAGCGCCTGGTTGCCGGAGTGGGTCGACAGGTAGTCGATCGCGCCCATCGCCGACTTCTGCGCGTCCGCCGGCAGCATCGTCGCGAGCTTGCCGGACACGAACTCGCGCGCGCCGGGCTGGGCCATCAGCGAGGTGACGTCGTTGGCCAGCCGCCCGGCCTCGGCGCGGCGCGCCGCGTCGAGCTTCTGGATGCCGGTCTGGCCGTCGGTCAGCATCTCGCCGCCGACCTGGTAGGCATGGACGTTGCGCTTCGTGTCGTAGACCTGCAGGCCGTGCTCGTCGGCGTAGCGCTTCGCGGTGTTCGCGTGCAGGCCGGCGGCGTTGAACGTGGTGGTCTCCACGCCGGTGACCGCGCCGGCCGCCGAGGCCATGCCGCCGCCCAGCGAATGGCCGGCGATCTCGAACTGGAAGCCCTGCACGCCTTTCAGTCGGGTCGCGGCGTCCATCGCGCGATCGTAGTAATCGGTCTTCAGGCCCAGTCCCTGCGGGACGTTGTTGGCCAGGAAATCCTCGGCCGCGCTCTCGCGCTTGCCGCCGGGGGCCGAAGGATCGACGATCATGCCGGTCGAGCCCTTGAACACCAGCACCGGCTTCGCGTCGGGACCGAGCACCGACTTGTCCGGCAGGTAGACCTCGGCACGGTAGCCCGACCCCTGCGGATGCAGCATGTCGTCGATCTGGCGACGATCGAGCCCGGGCGCGAGCGCCTGCAGCATCTCCGGATGCTCGCTGGCGCGGGTCCAGCCCACGGGCGGCTTGCCTTCCCCGCGCGCGGAGACGTAGACGTCCGCGGCGAGGTCGGCCATCCGCTGCGCGTGGTAACCGCCGGCCAGCCGGTCGGCGCGCCCGCCCTCCCCGGCGGCGCGCAGATCGGACACCAGCTTCTCCTGTGCCTCGCGCTCGGCGCGGACGCTCTCCCGAGTGGGCTCGGTCATGGCTTCGATTCCCTGAACGCGTGGTTCACCATCCTCGCAAAGCCGCTTCCGGGCCACAAGCCGTCCCGATACCGCCCCCTCCGGTTTTCTGCTATCAAGGGGCATCCCCCGAACCGATGCCGCCATGTTTCCGTCCGCCGTTCGCCGGGCGACGCCTCGCTGGGCCGCCGCGATCGCCCTCAGCCTGGGCCTCTGCGCCTGCTTCGGCCCGCTCCCCGCGGCCAACGACGCCAGCCGATCGCAGCATGCCGCCGAGCGCTACTTCGACGGCAAGGCGCTGGATCTGGCGATCGCCGCCGAGCATGGCGAGGCCGACACCATCCGCCGGCTGATGCGCGACGAGCACGTCGATCCGGACACGATCTTCGCCAAGGGCGAGATGGGCGAGGGCATGCCGCTGGTCGCCTGGCCGGTCTACACCGAAAATCCGGCGGGACTGAAGGCGATGCTGGAGAACGGCGCCGACCCCAACGCCCGCCGTCCCGAGCGCATCGACAAGCGCTACGACGACGGCACCGAAAGCCACAAGTTCCGCTACAACAACGCGCTGGTCTACGCGGCACAGGCCGAGGACCCGATCTACCTGAAGCTGCTGCTCGACCACGGCGGCGACCCGAACACGGTCAACACCAACGACGAACCGCTCACGTTCGTCGCCTTCCTGCACCAGAACCAGTGGCGGAACGTGAAGCTGCTGATCGAGCGCGGCGCGAAGGTCAACGATCCGTCGGTTTTCCCGGGCTCGCCGCTGGAATGGTATTCGGGCCGCGGCGGCTTCGAGCAGACCTACTGGCTGCTGCAGCACGGCGCCGACCCGACCAAGAAGGTCCGCGGCACCGCGCTCGCGCCGACCGACGCCAAGGGCACGCCGCTGCCGCAGTCGGACGCGCCGGCGGACGGCTTCGCCTGGGTCAGGTACGGCAAGGACGGCAAGCCGGTCTACGTCGACGCCATGCCCATCGTCGAGAACATCTACTGGCATCCGGGCAGCCCGCAGACAGCGGAATGGCAGCGCAAGTGCCAGCACTGGCTGCGCGAGCGCGGGATCGCCCGCCCGCCGATGCCGGCGAGCATGCGCAAGATGCGCGAGTCGTTCGGCTTCCCGACCGCGGAGAAGGACGTCCCGCTGCTGTAACCGCGGCCGGAGCCGCGACCGCGCTGCGCATCCGCGGACGCCGGCGCTCCCGCATCCCCGCACGCACGAACGGCGGCCGCGAAGCCGCCGTTCGGGTGGAAGCGCGGGTGCGACTCAGCGGCCGCAGAACTTGCCGCACTCGCTCGGCACCTGCGGATTCGGCAGGTCCGGCCGCGTCTCCGGCTGCGCCGTGGTGACCCGGGGGGCGTCCTGGACGATCCCGCCGTAGTCGGCGTATTCCGGATCGATCAGCACGATCAGGTCGCGCGGCTTCTGCAGGCCGTCCGGATCGAACGTCGGCGGCTCGTGCCCCTGCACGGTCAGGATCGTCGCCCCGTGCACGCGCTCCCAGGCCTTGAACTGCTCGTCGGTCGGCGGACCGCCCGCGCCGGTGTCGGCATCGGGATTGACGTACCAGTCGTCGAGGATCTTGCCGTCCTTGTCCTGGCGCACGCCGTGGCCGTCGGCGCCGTCGTAGATCCAGTCGCCGTTGGTCAGCAGGTAGCCGGTGGAGCCATCGTCGTAGTTGTAGATCTCCTTCACTTCGGGCGAGGTCAGCGGTTCCCAGCCGCCGTCGTCGTCGTCTCCGGCGCTGATCAGGCTGATGTCCATGCCGCCGACGCGGCGGTACGGCGCACCGCCCTTGGCGTCGAATTCCTGGGCCAGGGTGAAGCCGTCGCCGACCTCGATGCCGTGCTCGGCCATCAGTTCGGCGGACAGGCCCAGGCGGGTCATCGCGTCCTTGCGCTGGCCGACCGGGAACGTGGCCAGCGGGTCCTTCGCGCCGGCTTCGATCGTCTCCTGCAGCTTCTCCGGATACAGGATCACCTTGCCGAGGCCGAACTCGAAGCTCGGCAGCATCTGCTTGCCGACGAGGGTGGCGACGAGCTCCGGCGACGGGCGGCTGCCCGGATCGTGCGGATCGGTGCCGGCGACGCGTTCGTCGGCGTCGCAGACGCCGTCGCCGTCGGAATCGACGACGTTCCAGGCGTAGTAGCAGTACGACGTGTCGCACAGGCGCACGTGGCGCAGGGTCTCTTCCTTCGCCTGGGCGGGGCCGGCGAGTGCGGTGAAGGCGATGGCGGCCGACAGGGCGGCCGACAGCGTGGCGTGTCTGGTCATGGTCCTTGTTCTCGATCGTTTCGGAGGATGTGTCGCCCCCTGCGACACCCCGACGGAAACGACGAAGCGTCCGCACGCAGGACAGCCGCGCGCGCCCTGCCGCCACGGAACGCGACCGATGTCGCAACCCCGGAATCCCGCGCCCGGAAGACTGTCCGCCATCGCCGCCATGTCGCGTTTGCGCGCGCCGCGATGCACGCTCGCGTCGCGTCGACGCGGCATGGCCGGCCGCGCGATTCGCCGGTCGCGCGCGGCTGCGCTAGAGTCCGACGCTCCTGCCGGAGCCTCCCCCGCGATGCGCATTGCCCCGCTGATCGTCCCGCTGCTGTTCGCCGTCCTTGGCTGCGCCATGGCCGCCGCCCGCGCCGCCGAGCCCGACCGTCGCATCGCGGTCACCATCGACGACCTGCCGTGGCAGCGGATGGACAGCACGCCGCCGGCGCGCCTGCGCAGCGGCCACGCGGCGCTGATCGCGCAGTTGAAGCAGGCCGGCGTGCCGGTGACCGGCTTCGTCAACGAGGACAAGCTCGAGCGCGACGGCGTCGTGCAGCCCGAGCGCGTCGCGATGCTGCGCGACTGGCTGGACCTCGGCGCCGATCTCGGCAACCACACCTACGGCCACGTCGACCTGCACGTCGTCGGCATCCCCGCGTTCGAGGACGCGATCGTGAAGGGCGAGCGCGTGCTGCGGCCGATGATGGCCGAGCGCGGCCGCGCGCCGCGCTGGTTCCGCCATCCCTACCTGCGCGCCGGGCAGAGCGACGCCGACAAGCAGGCGATCGTCGAATTCCTCGGCGCGCACGGCTACCGGGTGGCGCCGGTGACCGTGGACAACGGCGAATGGGTGTGGGCGTTCGCCTACGATCGCGTGCTCGACGGCCAGCCCGACACGCCCGAACGCGCGGCGCTGCTCGAACGCCTGCGCCTGGGCTACGTGCCGTACATGCTCAACAAGCTCGACTACTACGAGGCGCAGTCGCAGGCGCTGCTGGGTTACGCGCTGCCGCAGGTGCTGCTGATCCACGCCAACGCGCTCAACGGCGACGCCTACACTGCGCTGATCGGCGGCATCCAGCGACGCGGCTATCGCTTCGTCGCGCTCGACGAGGCGATGCGCGATCCCGCCTACGCGCGACCCGACGGCTACCACGGCCGCTACGGCCCGAGCTGGCTGCACCGCTGGGCGATGGTGGACAAGAAACCCAGGACGTTCTACGCCGGCGAACCGGAAGTGCCGAAGTGGGTGATGGACCTCGCCGGCGTCGACAGCGAATAGGCGCATCCCCCCGATTCCGCGCACCGCGATGACCGCCTTCGGCCCCTGGAGCACGACCCTCGCGCTCGCCGCCGGCTTCGGGCTGGCGGTCGCGGCGCTGCTCGCGTCCACCCGCGACAACGCCGTCGCCAATCGGCTGCTGGCCGGCCTGCTGGCGGCGTTTGCGCTGAAGCTGATGCCCTACGCGCTCGGCTTCGCCGGCTACTACGACGCCTATCCGTGGCTGTCGTTCGCGCCGTTCGACCTCGGCCTGGCGTTCGGGCCGCTGCTGTATCTGCACGTGCGCACGCTCGTCGCCGGCGCGCTGCCGCGCGGCTGGGGCTGGCACCTGCTGCCGGCGGCGCTGCAGTTCGGCTATCGCGCGGTGCTGTTCCCGCAGCCGCTGGCGTTCAAGAACGACTGGGACGCGCGCGTGCACGTGCCGTGGATCGACACGCCGGAGACGGTGCTCGGGCTGGTCTCGTTCGCGGTCTACCTGGCGCTGGCATGGCGGGCGTACCGGGCGTACCAGCACTGGCTGGACGCGCACCTGAGCAACCGCGAGGAGTTCCGGCTGACCTGGCTGCGCAACGCGCTGGTCGCGTTCGCGCTGGCGTGGCCGGTGCACGCGGCCTACGAGGCGCTGAGCCACGCGCTGGGCTTCGACTACTACCAGCGCTTCCCGCTCTACGTCTTCTTCGCCGCGCTGACGGTCTACCTCGGCCTGGAAGGCTGGCGGCACGCGGACACCGTCTATCCCCATCCCCGGGCGGCCCCCGACGCGGACCCGCTGGCGCCGGCGCGCGCCGCGGAACCACCGCCTCCCGGGCGCGACTGGACCGCGCAGGGCGAGGCCTGGCTGGCGCAGACCGAGGCCGCCGGCTGGTGGCGCGATCCCGGCCTGAGCCTCGATCGGCTGGCCCGCCACCTCGGCACCAACACGGCCTACCTGTCCCGCGCCCTCAACGAGGGTCTGGGCGTGAGTTTCAACACCGCGATCAACCGGCTGCGGGTGGCCGAGGTATGTCGCCGGCTCGCGCAGCCCGGGGACGCCGACGACCTGCTGGCGATCGCCTTCGACGCCGGCTTCAGCGCCAAGACCAGTTTCAACCGCACGTTCAAGGCGCTGACCGGCACGACGCCGTCCGCCTACCGCGCGACCGCCGCCGCGCCGCGTGCCGAATCATAAAAAGACGGCGGTTTTCGCCGGCCGGGACGACGACCTGGCGCCCGACCGGCATCGTCGCGGCCCTCGCCACCCTCCGGACCGCCCCATGCGCCGCTTCGCTGCCCGCTGCCTGATCGCCTGCCTGTGCGGGCTTCCCGCCGCCCTCCCCGCCCGGGCGCAGGACGCCATCGCCACCCCCGCGGCAGCCACGCCGGCCCCGGTGCGCCTGACCGCCGAGCAGGCGCGGCGCGAGCTGCGGATCCTCAAGCGCGCGTTGACCGACCTGCACCCGGGCCTGTACCGCTACGCCACCCCGGCCGAGCTGGACGCCGCCTTCGCCCGCGCCGACGCCGAGGTCGCCGACGGCAGCGACGCGCTGGCGATGTACCGGATCGCCAGCCGCCTCGCCGCCGTCGTCCGCTGCGGCCACACCTGGACCAACCCCCTGAACCAGGGCGCCGCGGTGCAGGCCGGCCTCGCCGCGCTGCCGGCGCTGCCGCTGCGGCTGCGGCTGATCGACGGCCGGCTGCTGGTCACCGCGAGCGCCGACCCCGCGGTGCCGGCGAACGCCGAGCTGCTGGCGATCGACGGCCGCCCGCCCGCCGCGCTGGCGTCGGAGCTGCTGCCCTACCTCCGCGCCGACGGCGGCAACGACGGCAAGCGCCTCAGCCAGCTCGACAGCGACGAGAACGGCGGCGCGATGGACCGGCTGTTCCCGCTGCTGCACCCGCCCGGCCCGGCCGGCTACGCCCTGCGTTTCCGTCCGCGCGGCGGCCGGATCGCGGAGGCGACGGTCGCCCCGATGACCGCTGTCGCCCGCGAGCAGCGGCTGGCCGCGGCCGGCCAGGCCATGCCGACGGACGACTGGCGACTGGACATCGGCGACGACGGCGTGGCGGTGATGACGCTGCCCACGTTCGCCTTCTGGAACGGCGATTTCGACTGGAAGGGCTTCCTCGCGCGCAGCTTCGACACGCTGCGCGAACGCCGCATCGACAGGCTCGTGCTCGACCTGCGCCGCAACGAAGGCGGCGACGACGCCATCGGCGACACGCTGCAGTCGTACCTGCTGGCCGCGCCGTTCTCCATCCCGGCCCCGCGGATGGAAAGCGCCTACGAGCGCGTGCCCTACGACCTGGCGCGCTTCCTCGACACCTGGGACTTCGGGTTCTTCGACCGCACCGGACAGGTGACGCGCGGCCCGGGCCGCAACTGGATCCTGCGCGAACAGCCGGCCGACAGGCGCATCGTGCCCGCGGCGCAACCGTTCCGCGGCCGGGTCGTGCTGCTGACCGGGCCGCGCATGAGTTCCGCCGGCCACCTCATTGCCCGCAACCTCAAGGCCAGCGGCAGCGCCACGCTCATCGGCCAACCCACCGGCGGCAACCTGCGCGGGCTCAACGGCGGCCAGTTGGCGTGGCTGGTGCTGCCGGTGTCCGGCGTGAGCGTGGACATCCCGCTGATCGCCGGATTCCCCGCGACGCCGCAGCCCGACAGCGGCGTGCTGCCCGACCTCGCGGTGCGCACCACGCTGGAGGACGTCGCGGCCGGGCGCGATCCGGACCTGCGCGCCGCGCGCCGGTGGCTGTCGAAGGCCGCGCGATGACCGCGACGGCGCGCGGTCAGTCCAGCACTTCGACCGCATCGCCGGCGCGCACCGTGCCGGCGCCGCGGGCGATCAGGTTCATGCCGAAGGTGACGCCGGCCGGGGTGCGGCGGTAGGCCTTGAGCGTCTCCAGCGGCTCGCCGTCGTCGCGGCGCTTGCCCAGCGCGGGATCGACCGTCGTGAACACGCAGCGCGTGCACGGCTTGACCGCGTCGAACGCGACCCCGCCGATGCGCAGCCGCCGCCAGCCGTCTTCCGCATGCGCGTCTGCGCCGGCGACGACGAGGTTGGGCCGGAAGTGCGCCATCGTCACCGGCGGCCGGCCGGCCGCGGCGAGGCGCAGATTGAGGCCGTCCACCGCGGCCTGCGAAACCAGCAGCAGCGGATAGCCGTCGGCGAAGCTGACTTCATCGCCGTCGCGGCCGTAGGCGGGATCGACCGGCCGCCGCACGTCGGCGTCCATCCACGCCAGCCGCACGTCGCGCTGCAGCCAGGCGGACAGCCAGGCGTGGGCCGCGGCGTCGGCCAGCGGCGCGTCGACCTGGTCCTTCCACACCGTGACCGCGATGCGCGGCGCGCCGGGCGACGGCGGCGCGACCGCCAGCGGCGGCAACCCTGGCGCGGACAGGCGCAGGCCGTCGCCGTCGGGCTCGGCGCGGATCAGCACCAGCTCCGGCACCGCGCGGGCGGTGACGAAACGGCCGTCGGCGTCGACCACCAGCCAGCGCCGGTCGAAGCGCGGGCCGCGCGGCTCGATCGCGAGCGCGTCGACCGACAGGCCGGCGGCGGATTTCAGCGGGTACAGGTGCAAGGCGTGCAGGTGCAGCGACGGCAGGCGCATGGCGGGCTCCGGTGGCCGGCGGCATTGTCGCGCGGACGCGATCGCGGCGGTGCATCTGGACCGTCGCCGCGTGCGTACCGTCTCAGAGACTGAGACGACCCCGCCGATAGAATCCGCCCATGCAGTTGTCCCGCAAACTCGCCCTGTTGGCCGATGCCGCCAAGTACGACGCCTCCTGCGCCTCCAGCGGCGCGGGCGGCCGCAACTCGCTGAAGTCCGGCGGCATCGGCAGCACCGAGGGCATGGGCATCTGCCACTCGTACACGCCGGACGGGCGCTGCGTGTCGCTGCTGAAGATCCTGCTGACCAACTTCTGCATCTACGACTGCGCGTACTGCATCAACCGCGCCAGCAGCAACGTGCCGCGGGCGCGGTTCACGCCGGACGAAGTGGTGCGGCTGACGCTCGACTTCTACAAGCGCAACTACATCGAAGGCCTGTTCCTCTCCAGCGGCATCATCCGCAACGGCGACTACACGATGGAGCAACTGGTCGAGGTCGCGCGCAGCCTGCGCGAGGACCATCGCTTCGCCGGCTACATCCACCTGAAGACGATCCCCGAGGCCTCGCCCGAGCTGCTGGCGCTGGCCGGACGCTATGCCGATCGCCTGAGCATCAACATCGAACTGCCGACCGAGGCCGGGCTCAAGGCGCTGGCACCGGAGAAGCGGCTGCCGGGCATCCGCGCGGCGATGGGCACGGTCCACACGAAGATCGAGGAGACGCTCGAAGCGCGCAAACCGGCGAAGCCGACCAGCGCCACGCCGAAGCGCAAGCGCCCGCCCCGCTACGCGCCGGCCGGACAGAGCACGCAGATGATCGTCGGCGCCGACGACGCCGACGACCGCAGCATCCTGCGCACCGCGCACGGCCTCTACGACGCGTACCGCATGCGCCGCGTCTACTACTCCGGTTTCAGCCCGATCCAGGACGCCTCGTCGCGGCTGCCGGTGCAGGCGCCGCCGCTGCTGCGCGAACATCGCCTGTACCAGGCCGACTGGCTGCTGCGGTTCTACGGCTTCGAGGTGGACGAGATCGCGCCCGTACCGGAGCAATCCGAACGCACGATGCTCGACCTCGACATCGACCCCAAGCTCGCGTGGGCGCTGCGCCATCCCGAGCGCTTCCCGGTCGATCTCAACACCGCGCCGCGCGAGGACCTGCTGCGGGTCCCGGGGCTGGGCACGCGCAACGTCGACCGCATCGTGCTGGCGCGCCGCCACGGCCGCCTGCGCGTCGCCGACCTCGCCCGGCTGCGCGCGCCGATGCAGAAGCTGCTGCCGTTCGTGCAACTGCTCGACCACCACCCGCGCCGGCGGCTCGACGACCCGGCGACGCTGCGCGCGCAGCTCGCGCCGAAGCCGCGGCAGCAGGACCTGTTCGCGGCATGACCCTCTACCGCGCCCGCATCGATCCGCCGTGGGACCTCGACGCCTGGCGCACCGCCGCGCGCGCCGGGCTGCGCGCGGGGCTGTGGCCGGAGGACATCGACTGGGACGGCGACGCGCAGGGCAGCCTGCTCGCGGCGCCGGATCTCGCCACCGCCGAGGCCGTGCATGCGGCGCCTGAAGTGCCGGCGGCGCTGTTCGAGCTCGCCGGTGCGGTGCTGTGCCATCGCGAGCCGCAGCGGCATGCGCTGCTGTACCGGATCGCGTTCCGGATCGCGCAGGGCGAGCGCCACCTGCTCGCGCGGGTGACCGACCCCGACGTGCGCCGCGCCGCCGAACTGGCGAAGGCGGTCGGCCGCGACACGCACAAGATGAAGGCGTTCGTGCGCTTCCGCGAAGTGCCCGGCGAGGCCGAGGCGTTCATCGCCTGGTTCGAGCCGGACCATCACATCCTCGACCGGGTCGCGCCGTTCTTCGCGCGCCGTTTCGCCGGCATGCGCTGGGCGATCCTCACCCCGTACCGCAGCGTCGCGTGGGACGGCCACGGGCTGTGCTTCGGTCCCGGCGCGCAGCGCGCCGACGCGCCTGCGGACGACGCCCGCGAGGAGCTGTGGCGCACGTACTACGCCAACATCTTCAACCCGGCGCGACTCAACCCGCGGATGATGCGCCAGGAGATGCCGCAGAAATACTGGAAGCACCTGCCCGAGACGCAACTGCTGCCCGGGCTGATCCGCGACGCCGGCGCCCGCGTCCGCGACATGGCCGAGCGCGAGGCGCAACCGCCGCGGCGGCGCGCCAGGGCCCCGGCCGACGACAGCGCTCCGCCATCGGCAAGCGTCCCGGAAAACGGCTGACACTCGTCACCTGACGCGGGTCGCGCACGCTCGCAGAATGCGCCGCACCTTCGCTCCGGGACATCCACATGGCTCCGCTCGACCTCCTTCGCGTCGATTTCGAGGCTCGCGTCAACCGCTCGCTGTCGCTGCCGCTGGCCGGCAGCGTCGTCTGGACCGCGGTGGGCGCGCTGGGGCTGTTCCTGCCCGAACGCGCGGCGACGCTGGCGCTGGTGTTCGCCACCGGCGCGATCTTCCCGCTGGCCATGGCGATCGCGAAGCTGCGCGGCGAACAGATCCTCGGCAATCCCAATCCGCTGGCGAAGCTGATGGGCGTCTGCGTCTTCATGGTCAACCTGCTGTGGGCGCTGCACGTCCCGCTGCTGCTGCAAGCGCCGCAGTTCGTGCCGCTGAGCCTGGGACTCGGGCTGGGCCTGCACTGGGCGGTGTACGCCTGGATCACCGGCCATCCCGCGGGGCATGTGCATGTGGCGCTGCGCACCGTCGGCCTGAGCGCGGCGTGGTGGCTGGCGCCGGACCATCGCGTGACCGCCTGCGCCGCCGCCGTGGTGCTGGCCTATGCCGTCGCGATCGCGATGATGGCGACGCGGCCGCTGCCCGCCGCGCCTGCCGCCGCCTGAAGCAGGCTCGCCTGAAGCGCGACGGCGCCCGCTACACTGCGCCTTCCTTTCCCCACCGGCCACCGCCATGCCCGGTCCCGCCCGCGCCGGCGTCCTGGTCTATGCCAGCGACCGCGATCGCCTCGAACGCTTCTACTGCGAGGTCGCCGGCATGCGCCGGCTGCACGCGGACGAGCACGTCGCGGTGCTCGAATCCGACGACCTGCAGCTCGTCCTGCACCGCATCCCGCCACACATCGCCGCCGACATCGTCGTCACGTCGCCGCCGCAGCGCCGCGAGGACGTCGCCATGAAATTCTTCCTCACCGTGCCCGACCTCGCCATCGCCGCCGAGCGCATCGCCGCCCTCGGCGGCGCCCTGTTCGACGAACGCTGGCAGGGTCCGGGCTTCACCGTGTGCAACGCGATGGATGCCGAGGGGAACGTGTTCCAGGTGCGGGCGTTCGATCCGTGATGGCCAACCATCGCGATCGATGGATCGCGCATGCGCTCCTCGCCTTGCTGCTGGCAGCGCATCTCCCGCTCGGCCTGGATTACGGCCAGTATCCGCTCGATGATCCGCGCTCGGGCCGTTCGTTGATCGTGTACACCCTCGTCACGCACGTTGCGCTCTTGGCGTGGTGTCTGCTGGATGCGAAGGCACTGGGCCGGCGCCCACCGCGGTGGCCATCGATCGCCACACTGGTCTTCGGCTGGTTCGGCGTCCCGTTCCATCTGCTGTCGACGCGCGCCAAGGGAAGACGATTGCGTGCGCTCGTCGTTGGACTCGTCTATTTCATCGTCTGCATAACGCTCTACAGCGAAGCGTTCCGGCATGCCTTCGAGGCCCGACTGCCCGCCTGATGGCATGTCAGGCCGGCGTCTGCGACAACGCGAACAGACGCTCCGCTGCGCGACGCAGCCGCGGCACATCCTCGAGATCGTCGATCGCCGCGGCCGGCAGCGCGTCGGCACCATGCGCCGCGCCGAACGCATCGCCCAGCGCAAGGCCGGGCAATCCACCGGCGATGCGGTCGGACAGGCGTTCCGGCGACATGGCACTTCCTTCGCGCTCCGGGTGCGAATTCCGGATTGTGTCGTTCGATCCCGGAACGCGGCGCAGATTCCCGGGTCTTACGCCAGATACCCCCCATCCACCGTCAGGCACGTGCCGGTGACATAGCTCGCGGCCGGCGACAGCAGGAACAGCGCGGCCGGCGCGATCTCGTCCGGCTGCGCGCTGCGGCCCATCGGGATGAGCTGCGACATCATGGCCATGAGTTTCGGATTGCCGGTGATCGCGGAGGCGAACTTGGTGTCGGTCAGACCCGGCAGCAATGCGTTGACGCGGATGCCGTGGGCGGCGAGTTCCTTGGCGAAGCCTTCGGTCATGTTGACGATGCCGGCCTTGGTCATCGAGTAGATGCCCTGCCCGTGCGCGGGGCGCATCGCGTTGACCGAGGCGACGTTGACGATCGCGCCGCCGCCGTGGTCCTTCATCCGCTTCGCCGCCTGCGCGCTGGTCCAGAAGTAGCCGCGCAGGTTCACTTCGACCGTCTTCTCGTAGCTGCCGAGGTCCATGTCGAGCATCGGCCCGAAGTAGGGATTGGCGGCGGCGTTGTTCACCAGCAGGCTGGCGACCTTGCCTTCGGCGTCGAGCGCCGCGAACAGCGCCTCGATCGCGGCGGGATCGCCGACGTGCAGCGCGCGCGCCTCGGCGGAACCGCCGGCGTCGCGGATGGCCGCGGCCACGGTCTCGCAGGCGTCGACCTTGCGCGAGGTGCAGACCACGTGCGCGCCGTGCGCGGCGAGCAGGTGGGCGATGGCCTCGCCGATGCCGCGCGAGGCGCCGGTGACGAGGGCGGTGCGGCCGGTGAGGTCGAACAGGGCATCGGGGGACGGCATGGTGGGCTCCGTGGCCGGAACCGCCGGCCTGATAAGCTGCGGAGACTACCGCAGGAGCCGCCCCATGACGTCCCCTTCCCGCCGCGTCCTGATCACCGGCGCCGGCAGCGGCCTCGGCCTCGCGCTGGCGCGGCGCTACGCGCGCAGCGGCGCGCGCGTGGCCTGCGTCGACCTGACCGTCGAACGCGCCGAAGCCGGACGCGCGTCGCTCACCGGCGACGGTCATCTCGCGCTGGCCGCCGACGTCGGCGACGACGCGTCGATGCAGGCGCTGCACGATGCGGTGGCCGCGGCATGGGGCGGCGTCGACGTGCTGGTCAACAACGCCGGCATCGCCTCGGCCGGCGCGCTGGTCGACACCACGATGGACGAATGGCGGCGGATCCTCGAGATCGACCTGCTCGGCGTGGTCCGCGGCTGCCGGCTGTTCCTCCCGCAGATGCTCGCCGACCGCCGCGGACAGGTGGTCAACACCGCCAGCTTCGCCGGACTCGCCGGCGCGCCCGGGATCATGAGCTACGGCGTGGCCAAGGCCGGCGTGGTCGCGCTGTCGGAGCAACTGCGCGCGGAGCTGCACGGCAGCGGGGTGTCGGTCAGCGTGTTCTGCCCGGCGTTCTTCCGCACCAACCTGATGGACACCGCGATCGCCGACGAGGCGACCAGGGCGAAGGTGCAGCGCTGGATGGACCGTTCGCCCGACACCCTCGACGGCGTCGCCGACAAGGCGTTCGCCGCCTGCGAACGCGGCGACTTCCTGATCCTGCCGACCCGGCGCGAACCCGGGCGCTGGCGGCTCAAGCGGTGGTTCCCGGGGCTGTATTTCCGGATGCTGCTGAAGCTGGCGAAGCGGCGCGCGCGCTGAACGCGGGTCAGCGCTTGTCGCGCATCGCCATCACCACGCCGAGCCCGGCGAGCAGCGACACCGCGGCGGTGCCGCCGTAGCTGAGCAGCGGCATCGGCACGCCGACCACCGGCAGCAGGCCGGAGATCATGCCGCCGTTGACGATGACGTAGACCGAGAACGCCATGCCGAGCGCGCCGGCGATCAGGCGCGAGTAGGTGTCGCGCGCCTCGCTGGCGATCCACAGGCAGCGGCCGATCACGAACAGGTACAGCGCGAGGGTGACGGCGACGCCGGCCCAGCCGAATTCTTCGGACAGCACCGCGAAGATGAAATCGGTGGTGTGCTCGGGCAGGTAGTCCAGGTGCGACTGGGTGCCCTGGCCCCAGCCCTGCCCGGTCCAGTGGCCGGAGCCGATCGCGATCTTCGACTGGATGATGTTCCAGCCGGCGCCGAGCGGCTCGTGCTCGGGGTCGCGGAAGGTGAGGATGCGGTCCTTCTGGTACGGACGCAGCATCCAGAACCAGTGGATCGGCGCGAAATACGCCAGCCCGGCGGCGATCGTGCCGCCGATGCCGGCCAGCGCGATCAGCCGCCACGACAGGCCGGCGAGGTAGATCACGAACGCGCCGCTGAGCGCGACCAGCATCGCGGTGCCGAAATCCGGCTGCAGCAGGATCAGCACCGTCGGCACCGCGATGATGCCGCAGGCGACCAGCAGCGGGACGAACTTCGGCGGCAGCCGCTGCTGGTGCATGAACCACGCGACCATCATCGGCAGGCTCAGCTTGAGCACTTCCGACGGCTGGAAATAGAACACGCCGAGATTGATCCACAGGTTGCCGTGCTTGCCCTGGCCGATCACCAGCACCGCCAGCAGCGGCAGCAGCGAGGCGGCGAAGAACAGCGGCGTCGCGCTGCGCAACTGCGCCGGCGAGATGCGCGAGACCAGCCACAGCGCGGCGAGGCCGACGCAGTAGCGGGCGCCCTGCGCGATCACCAGCTTCGGGTTCTCGTTGCCGGCGCTGTAGAGCACGGTCAGGCCGATCGCCATCAGCGCCAGCAGCGCGGCCAGCAACGGCAGGTCGAGCGTCCGCACGAAGCGCCGCAGCAGGTCCAGCACCCAGCGCAGGAAGGTCTTCATGGCGTCACCGCCGGGGGCGTGGCGACGGGCGCGGCAGCGGGCGGCGCGTCGTCGTCCGGCAGCGACGCGGCGGCCGCAGCCTGGCCGGCGGCGGCGGCCGGGTCGTCCGGCATCTTGCCGAGCAGCCAGGCGTCGAGCACCTTGCGCGCGATCGGCGCCGCGGTGCTGGCGCCGAAACCGCCGCCCTCGACGACCACCGCGACCGCGATGGTCGGCGCCTCCGCAGGCGCATACGCGACGAACAGCGCGCGGTGGCGCAGGTGCATCGGCAGCATGCGCGGGTTGAGGCTGACGTTGCCGCGGCGGCTGATGACCTGCGCGGTGCCGGTCTTGGCGGCGATGTGGTAGGTCAGGCCGCCGCTGATGTTGCGCGCGGTGCCGCCGGGCCCGTGGACCACGCGCATCATGCCCTCGCGCACCACCTGCAGGTGTTCGGCACTGTCGGTGATCCTGCGCGGCGTCGGCTGCGGCACCATCGTCCACGGTTTGTCGAAGTCGGCACGGGTTTCCTTCACCAGGTGCGGCGGCCGCAGCAGGCCCCCGTTGGCCAGCGCGCCCACGCCCTGCGCCAACTGCAGCGGGGTGACCTTCCAGAAGCCCTGGCCGATCGCGCTGATCACGGTGTCGCCGAGGTACCACGATCCCTGGCTGCGGGCGTGGGTGCGCTTCCATTCCGGCGACGGCAGGATGCCGCCGGATTCGCCGGCCAGGTCGATCCCGGTCGGCTTGCCGAAGCCGTACTTGTCCATGTAGCGGTCGATCAGGTCGATGCCCATGTCCAGCGACAGCTTGTAGTAGTAGGTGTTGACCGAGTCGCCGATCGACTTGCGCATGTCGGTCCAGCCCTCGCCGCGCGCGGCGTCGCGGTAGCCGCGCTTCTGGCCGGGGATGTGGAATTCGCCGGAGGCGAAGATGCGGTCCTCGGGCGTGCGCTTGCCGCTGTCGAGCGCGGCCAGCGCGAACAGCGGCTTGAGCGTGGACCCGGGCGCGACGCCGCCCAGCACGTTGCGGTTGAACAGCGGTTTCGCCGGGTCCTCGGTGAGCGCGCGATAGTCGGCGTGCGAGATGCCGTTGACGAACAGGTTGGGATCGAAGCTCGGCACGCTGACCATCGCCAGCACTTCGCCGGTACGCGGGTCCACCGCCACCACCGATCCGGTGAGGTCGCCGAAGGCCAGCGTCGCCGCGCGCTGCAGGTCGGCGTCGATGCTCAGGCGCAGGTCGGTGCCCGGCCGCGCGGGGATGCGCCCGACCCGGTCGATGATGCGGCCGTCGACGTTGGTCTCGATCTGCTCGTAGCCGATGCGGCCGCGCAGTTGCGCGTCGTAGTAGCGCTCCAGACCCGACTTGCCGGTGTGGGTGTAAACGGCGGTGTCGCCGCCCAGTTTCTCCAGGTCGCGCTTGTCGACGCGGCCGACGTAGCCGATGACGTGGGCGAACAGGTCGCCGTAGGGATAGCGGCGGGTCAGGTACGGCACCAGCTCGACGCCGGGATACTTCCAGCGATCGACCGCGAACCGCGCGGCCTCCTCGTCGGTGATCTTCAGGCGCAGGGTCACCGGCAGGAAGCTGCGGGTGGCGTGGCGGGCGTCGTTGAAACGCTGGATGTCGTCGGGAGTGAGCGCGATGATCTTCGCCAGCGAGGCGACGGTGGCGTCGACGTCGCCGGCCTCGGACGGCACCACGTCCAGCCGGTAGGCGGGCACGTTGTCGGCCAGCACCCGGCCCTTGCGGTCGTAGATCAGGCCGCGCGCGGGCACCTCGGGGCGCTGCTTGATGCGGTTGGCCTGCGACTTGCGGGCGTAGTCGCTGTGCTCCAGCACCTGCAGCCGGAAATACCAGGCGCCGAGGCCGCCGATCGCCAGCGCCACGCACAGGAACCCGAACGCGGCGCGCGCGCGGAAGCGCGCGGCGTCCTGCGCCGAGTTGCGGATGTAGCCGGGGCTGGCCATCGCCGCGTCAGCGCCTGCGGCCGATGCGCAGGCCGTCGAGCAGCACGAACAGCGGCGGCCACAGCAGCGCGCCGATCAGCGGCGTCAGCCAGTGCAGCCACGGGTCCTGCCGCAGGCCGAGGACGAAGTGGATGGCGACGACGATCACCCGGTCGTTGAGCAGCAGTCCGCCGATCGCCAGCGCCTGCTGCGCGGTCGGGAAGAACCGCAACTGCAGGCGGAAGCGCTGCAGCAGGAAGGTGATCACCGACAGCCGCAGCGCCTGTTCGCCGAGCACGCTGCCGAAGGTGACGTCGGCGATCAGGCCGATGGCGAAGGCCAGGCCGAGGCCGATGCGGTCGGGGTCCTCGAGCAGCCAGTAGGCCAGCACCAGCCC
The DNA here is from genome assembly GCA_019510125.1 of Lysobacterales bacterium. Classification (GTDB taxonomy): domain Bacteria; phylum Pseudomonadota; class Gammaproteobacteria; order Xanthomonadales; family Xanthomonadaceae; genus Lysobacter_I. Next base: position 78,396 of record JAEKKX010000013.1, on the reverse strand, counting down.
CAGCCAGTACGGCCGCAGCGGCAGGATCGCCGCCGGGAGCGGCAACAGCCCCAGCAGCAGCGCGACGAACACGCTGGCCGGGAACAGCCACGGGCGACGGCTGCGGCTCATCGCGACGGCGCCTGCGCGGGCGGCTGGGCCGCGGATCGGGGGGCGGCGGACGGGGGCGCAGCGGGCGTGGTCGAGGCGGGCGCGGTCGAAGCAGGCCGCGGCGCCGAGGACCGGGGCGTCGCGGACCGGGGCGCGAGCGCGCCCGCCGTCGGCGCAGCGGGCGTGGCAGCGTTCGCGGCGTTCCCGGCAGCCGCTCCGGCAGCCGGTTTCGACGGCGCGGGGCCCGCGGCCACGGCGCTCGCCGCGGCGGGGCCGGTCGTGCCGGCGGTGGTCGCGGCCGCGGATCCGGTCGGCGGCGCACTGGCGTCGCCGCCTGCCGCGGGCGTCGCGACCGCCGCGGCCGGCGTCCGCACGTCGCGCAGCAGCAGCACGTCGCGACCGCGATCGAGCTGGGCGGCGGGCTTGAGGTCGCCGACCAGGAAGACGCGGCTGTCGTCGCGGCGCAGGCGCACGACGCTACCGACCGGAAAGCCCGGCGGGAAACGACCGCCCAGCCCGGAGGTGACGACCTGGTCGCCGATCTTCACGTCGCCGGAGGTCGGGATGTTCGCCAGTTCGATGCGATCGCCGCGGCCGTAGGCGACCAGGCGGATGCCGTTGCGCGCGATCGTCACCGGCACCGCGTGGTCGGGATCGGTCAGCAGCAGCACGGTGGCGGTGCTCGGCCGCACCTCGATGACCTGCCCGAGCAGGCCGCCGGCGTCGATCACCGGCTGGCCCATGCGCACGCCCTGGTTGCCGCCGATGTCGAGGACCAGGCGCTGGCGGGTGGGATCGAGGGCGACGTCGAGGATCGGCGCCAGTTGCACGTCGAGGCCGCCGCGCTCGACCGCGCCCAGCAGCCCGCGCAGCCGCGCGTTCTCGTCCGCGGCCGCCTGCAGCCGCGCGGTCCGCGCGCCGCTGATCAGCAGCGCGTTGCGCAGGGTCTGGTTCTCCTCCATCAGCCGCGTGCGGGTCACCGCGTCGTCGCGCACGGTGTCGCCGAGCTTCGCCGGCAGCCCGGCCAGCCGCCACAGCGGCTGCACCAGCACTTCGAGCTGGGCGCGGATCGAGGTCAGCCAGCCGCCGCGGTGGTCGGCGATCATCAGCGCGACCGCGAGCGCCAGCGCCACCAGCAGCCGCAACGTCCCGGCGATGTCGTCGGAACGCGATGCGGAAGGGCCGGCGTAGGAAGGCACGTCAGGGGATCAGGGCAGGAATCGGCGAGGGGACGAAGTGCGGGACGACGGCCGTGGTGCGTGGCGATCCGGCCCACGGAGGCGCCGGCGCGAGCGGCCGCAGGCCGATCGCGGAGACGGGCGCAACCCACGCGCTTCGCCCGTCGCTCCGGACCGGCACGGGGATGCGCCGCGTCCGGACAAGGTCACTCCGGCGAGAAGAACTCGTTGCCGTGCATGTCGACCAGCTCCAGCGCGCGACCGCCGCCGCGGGCGACGCAGGTCAGCGGGTCGTCGGCGATCTGCACGTGCAGGCCGGTCTCCTCGCTGATCAGCTTGTCGAGGTCGCGCAGCAGCGCGCCGCCGCCGGTCAGCACGATGCCGCGCTCGGCGACGTCGGCGCACAGCTCCGGCGGGGTCTGCTCCAGCGCCAGCTTGACCGCGCTGACGATGCCGCCCAGCGGTTCGCGCAGCGCGTCCAGCACTTCGTTGGAGTTGAGCTTGATCACCCGCGGCACGCCTTCGGCGAGGTTGCGGCCGGAGACTTCCATCTCCAGCACTTCCTTCTGCGGGTAGGCGCAGCCGATCTCGAGCTTGATGCGCTCGGCGGTGGCCTCGCCGATCAGGGTGCCGTGGGCGCGGCGCACGTAGTTGATGATCGATTCGTCGAAGCGGTCGCCGCCGATGCGCACCGACTGCGCGTAGACGATGCCGTTGAGCGCGATCACCGCGATCTCGGTGGTGCCGCCGCCGATGTCGATGACCATCGAGCCGCGGGCCTCGGTCACCGGCAGGCCGGCGCCGATCGCGGCGGCCATCGGTTCCTCGATCAGGTACACCTCGCGCGCGCCGGCCTCTTCGGCCGATTCCTTGATCGCACGACGCTCGACATTGGTCGAGCCGCAGGGCACGCACACCAGCACCCGCGGGCTCGGCCCGAAGAAGCGCGCCTTGTGGACCTTCTTGATGAAGTGCTTGAGCATCGCCTCGGTGTAGGTGAAGTCGGCGATCACGCCGTCCTTCATCGGACGCACCGTGGTGATGTGGCCCGGCGTGCGGCCGAGCATCTGCTTGGCCTCGGCGCCGACCGCGGCGACCGAGCGGTTGCCGCCGCCGACGCGATCGTGGCGGACCGCGACCACGGACGGCTCGTTGAGCACGATGCCCTGTCCGCGGACGAAGATGAGGGTGTTGGCCGTGCCCAGGTCGATGGACAGGTCGTTGGAGAACATGCCGCGAAACTTTTTGAACATCGGATGGCGTGCCGGGGTGGGAGCGGACGGAGGCGACGAGGGGAGCGCCGGGGACGGAAACCCGCCGGACACCCGGGAAAAAAGGGCGCCGACGCGGATTTCGGGGGCGCGATAGCGTAGCAAAAAAACGCCGCCGGCCGCGGACTTCCGGCGCATTCCGGAAGCGCCGGCACAACTCGGCCGCGCCCCCGCCGTCACCGGCCGGGGCCGCTGGCTGGCCTCGGGGCCGGGCCGGCCGTACCCTATGCGGCCGGCCGCGCGGCCGGCCCCTCCCTTCCGGACGAAGACGACCCGATGGCAGCCCTGATCTGCGGATCCCTGGCCTACGACACCATCATGGTGTTCCCCGACCAGTTCAAGAACCACATCCTCCCGGACAAGGTCCACATCCTGAACGTGTCGTTCCTGGTGCCGCGGATGCGGCGCGAGTTCGGCGGCTGCGCCGGCAACATCGCCTACAACCTGAAGCTGCTGGGCGGCAATCCGATCCCGATGGCCACCGTCGGCGCCGATTTCGGGCCCTACCGCGAGTGGTTCACGGAGATGGACATCAACCTGGACCACATCAAGGAAATCCCGGAGCTGTTCACGCCCCAGGCGTTCATCACCACCGACCACGACAACAACCAGATCACCGCCTTCCACCCGGGGGCGATGATGCGGTCGTACGAGAACCACGTGAAGGACGTGGCCGGCGTCACCTTCGGCATCGTCAGCCCGGACGGCCGCGAGGGCATGCTGCAGAACTCCCGGGAATTCGCCGAATCCGGCATTCCGTTCATCTTCGACCCGGGCCAGGCCATGCCGCTGTTCAACGGCGAGGAGCTGCGGGCCTTCGTCGAGCAGGCCGACTACGTGACCGTGAACGACTACGAGTCCAACCTGCTGCAGGAGCGCACCGGCTGGAACGAGCAGACCATCGCCGCCAAGGTGAAGGCCTACATCGCCACCCAGGGCCCGCGCGGCGCCCGGATCTTCGCCGGCGGCAAGGTCCACGACATCCCGCCGGCCCACGAGCGCCGGGTCACCGATCCGACCGGCTGCGGCGACGCCTTCCGCGCCGGCCTGATCTTCGGCATCGAGAAGGGCTACGACTGGCCGACCATCGGCCGGATCGGCAACCTGATGGGCGCGCTGAAGGTCGAACACCCGGGCACCCAGAACCAGCGGTTCGACTACGAGGAATTTTCGGAGCAGTTCCGCCAGCAGTTCGGCTACGCCCTCTGAGGCCACGCCCCGGGCGCCGCCCCGGCGCAACGATCCGGTCCGTGCGACCCTCTGAACCGGGTGCGCCGCGCATGGCGCGCCTTCCCCTCGCCGGAGTCCACGCATGTCGATCGCCTACTGGTGCCTGCTCGTCGCCGCCGTCCTGCCCTATCTGCTGGTCCTGGCCGGGCGCGCCGGCTTCGCCGGCTACGACAACCGCGATCCGCGCGGCTGGAGCGCGGCGCAGACGCACCCACGCGCGCGCCGCATGTACGCGGCGCACCTGAACGCCTTCGAGGCCTTCGCGCCGTTCGCCGCCGGGGTGCTCGCGGCGCAGGCGGCCGGAGTGGACCCGGGCCGCATCGCGCAGTTGTCGGTCGCCTTCGTGGTCTGCCGCGTGCTGCACGGCGCGTTCTACCTGGCGAACGTGTCGACGCTGCGCTCGCTGGTCTGGTTCGTCGGCTTCGCCTGCGTGGTCGCGCTGCTGGCGCTGGCGGCGCTGGCCGCGGCGTGATCCGGCGGCCGGACCCGCCGCCTGCGCCGGCCCTGCGGGCCTTCCGATCCGGCGGCACTCCAGCCGGCGTGGCTGTCGGCGTGCCTGCCGGCATGCCCATCGCGGGCATGGAAATCACCGACATCAAAATCGCGGGCACAAAAAAAGAGCGCGCACATGTAGTGCGCGCTCCCGGAGAAGACCATCCTGACGTCACCCGTGCAGGTGCGTTCCCCCCCTTGCAACCTCCGTATTGCAGCCAGCGTCCCTACCGGCTGGAACGAGAATACGGATGCAGATGTCGCTGTGAAGACGGTCGCATGCCTGCCCCCGGCCACTTCCGGTGAGCGCACTTCAGCAGATACGGCTATCTCACTGATTCGCATGCTATTCATGGTGGCATGCCACCAAAAGCGGACAGTCTAGGGACAATTTTGATAACCTAGTGAACAAAACTGGCAATTCGCATATCTTCGACGAAAGTGATTGGATAGATCGAAACACCGGCCTTTCAGTGAACTGAATCACAAAAAACCATGCATTCCCAAGACCGCATCCGTCTCGCGCGCCGCCACGCGGGCATGTCGCAGGCCCGGCTGGCCGAAGCGATCGGCGTCCAGCGCAGCGCCGTCAGCCACTGGGAGTCGCCCCAGGGCAAGAATCCGAGCGTCGATCACCTGCGCCAGGTCGCGATGGTCGCCGGCGTAGCCTTCGAGTGGCTGGCGACCGGCCGCGGCAAGATGCAGTTGTCCGAGGAGGCGGTGCTCGATTCGGTCTCGGCCGCCAACGCGCTGCTGGTCGAGGACCCGCTCGAGCTGCGCCTGGTGCAGGCCTTCCGAGAGGCCTCGCCGCGGACCCGGATCGCGCTGGTCGAGATCGTCGAGGAACTGTCGGCGAAGCGCCTCGGGCGCACCCGCCCCAAGCGCCCCGGCGGCGGCGAGTAGGCCGTGGCCGACGCGGTGCTGCTGTGCCTGTGCACGTGCCCCGACCGCGACACCGCGCGCACGCTGGCGCGGGCGCTGGTCGAGGCGCGGCTGGCCGCCTGCGTCAATCTGCTGCCCGAGGTGGAATCGGTGTACCGCTGGCAGGGCGCGGTCGAAACCGCGCACGAGGTCCAGTTGCTGATCAAGACCACGGCCGCGCGCCTGGAGGCACTCGCGGCGCGGGTGCGGACGCTGCATCCTTACCAGGTGCCGGAACTGATCGCATTCGAGGCGGTCGGAGGCCTGCCCGACTACCTGCGCTGGGCGTCCGCACAGACGGCCGACGACACCGCTTCCGCACCCGACGACGCCCGCCATCCGGATTGACCCCATGCCCGCGCTGTTCCGCCGCCTGATCGCGGCCCCGACCCTGTCCCTCGTCCTGGCCCTGCTGCCGCTGTTCGCCACCGCCCCGGCGCGCGCGGTGGACGAATCGGACCTGCTGCCGGTCGACCAGGCCTACGTCCTCAGCGCCGAGGCCGCGGGTCCCGATCGCGTGCGGGTGCGCTGGAAGATCGCCGACGGCTACTACCTCTACCGCCACCGCATCGGCGTGACCGCGACCTCGCCGGGCGCGCGCAGCGGCGCGCTGCAGTTGCCCAGGGGCGCACCGCACGAAGACGAGTTCTTCGGCAAGACCGAAACCTATCGCGGCGAACTGGTCGCGATCCTGCCGGACCTCGCCGGGGTCGCCGGCAGCGTGGCGCTGAAGATCAAGTACCAGGGCTGCGCCGACATCGGCGTGTGCTACCCGCCGCAGGTGCGCACGCTCAACGTCGCGCTGCCGGCGGCGACCGCGACCGCCGCTGCGGACGACGCGGCCTCGGGCTTCAATCCGCTGGCGCGGCTCGGCGCGCCCGCCGCCGGCCTGCCGGGCAGCGACAGGGGCGCGCCGCTGCCGGAGGAACAGGCGTTCGGGTTCGAGGCCATCGCCGGCGATGGCGACACCCTGCTGCTGCGGTTCACCCCCGCGCCGGGCTACTACCTCTACCGCGACAGGACGCGGTTCCGGCTCGACGCCGACGGCATCGCGCCGGGCAAACCGCAGTGGCCCGCCGGCCGCACCCACCGCGACGAACACTTCGGCGACGTGATCGTCTATTTCCAGCCGGTCGACGTCGCCCTGCCGCTGCTGCGCACGAAGCCGGACGCGCAGACCGTGACCTTGCGCGCGACGTTCCAGGGCTGCCAGAACGACGGCATCTGCTATCCGCCGATGACCCGCAGCGTGCGCGTCGCGCTGCCGCGCGGCCACGTGCGCAGCGCAGCGGCCGCGGCCGACGCCGCGACGACGACAGCCGCGACGGCTGGCGCCCAAACGGCAGGCGCCGCCATCACAGCGGACCCGACCGCGGCGACGCCCGCCACCGAGGTCGCGACGCCTGCGGACGCAACGAGCGCGGACGCGGCGGCTCCGGCGACGACCGCGGACGCCGGCGCGGACGCCAGCGACGCCCCACCGGCGCAGGCGGACGTCGCCGGCGACGCGATCGCCGCCGGCCCGACCCTGTTCGGGCTCAGACCCAACCTGGTGCTGGCGCTGTTCGCCGCGCTGCTCGGCGGGCTGATCCTCAACCTGATGCCGTGCGTGCTGCCGGTGCTGTCGATCAAGGTGCTGGGCCTGGTCGAAAGCGGCGAGAGCGCGCAGCGGCGGCGCGCGCATGCGCTGTGGTACACGCTGGGCGTGCTGGTGGCGTTCGGCGCGCTGGGCGCGCTGGCGATGGCGCTGCGCCACGCGGGCGTGGCGCTGGGCTGGGGCTTCCAGTTGCAGCAGCCGCTGGTCGTGGCCGCGCTGGCCCTGCTGATGTTCGTGTTCGGGCTGAGCCTGTCGGGCGTGTGGGAAGTCGGCGGGCGCTGGACCGGAGTCGGCCACGGCCTCGCCAGTCGCGGCGGGCCGATGGGCGACTTCTTCACCGGCGCGCTCGCGGTGGTGGTGGCCGCGCCCTGCACCGCGCCGATGATGGGCACGGCGCTGGGCTGGGCCTTCGCGGCGAGCACCGGCGCCGCGCTGCTGGTGTTCCTGGCGCTGGGCCTGGGGCTGGCGCTGCCGTTCCTGCTGATCGGCTTCGTGCCGGCGCTGGGCCGCCGGCTGCCGCGGCCGGGCGCGTGGATGGACACGTTCAAGCGCGTGCTCGCGTTCCCGATGTACCTCACCGCGCTGTGGCTGGTGTGGGTGCTGGCGAAACAGCGCGGCGCCGACGCCGTGGGCTGGTGGGGCCTGGCCGCGCTGGCGCTGGCGTTCGCGGCGTGGGCGTGGTCGCACGCGCGCCGCACCGGCGCCCGCGCCGGCAGGGTCGCGGCGCTGCTGGCGATCGTCGCCGCGCTGTGGCCGCTGCATGCGATCACCACGCTGCCGGCGGCCTCCGCCGCGCGCAACGCCGCGCCGGCCTCGACCGACGGCCGCCACGTCGCCTATTCCGCGCAGCGCCTCGCCGACCTGCGCCGCGCCGGCCGGGTGGTGTTCGTGAACATGACCGCCGACTGGTGCGTCACCTGCAAGGCCAACGAGAAGGCGGTGTTCTCGCGCGACGGCTTCCGCGAAGCGCTGGAACAGGCCGACGCGGTGTACATGACCGGCGACTGGACCGACGTCGACCCCGAGATCACCGCGTTCCTGCAGCGCTACAAGGCGGTCGGCGTGCCGCTGTACGTAGTGTTCCCGCGCGGCGGCGGCGAAGGCACGGTGCTGCCGACGGTGCTGACCCCGGGGATGGCGGAGGACGCGCTGGCGAAGGCGGCGGGAGGATGATCGACCCGCAACGCGATCCGCTCGCGTGGGCGATGCTGATGTACGAACTCGATGATGCGCACGAGCACCTCGGCAACCTCATCCGCGACATGCGCGCGGACGAAGCCGATTTCCGTATCCAGCTCGCCCACGTCCATGCGCACCTCAACCGCGCCTGGAACCTGCGCCAAAAGGACGATGCGTGGCACGACGCGTTGACCAGGACCGACCCGATGCAGGACGCGGAATACGAAGCCGCACGTGCGTTCCCGACCGACCTCGAACCGATCGCCTGACGCCCGCGACCCCGCACGCCACGCCATGCACGCCACGCCATGAGAACCCGCACCGTCCTGCTCGTCGCCCTCCTCGCCGCACTGCTCGGCGGCGCCGCCGGCGTGGCGGTGTACGGGCCGGGCGCGCTGCTGCACACGCGGCCGGGCCAGGCGATCGCGCTGTGGCTGGCGGACCGGGAGCCGGCGCCCGCGGGCGTGACCGTCGCCCGCGAGGGCGACTTGGTGCCGCCGCTGCAACTGCCCGATCTCGACGGCCGCCCGGTCGCGCTGCCCGGCGCCTGGGTCGGCAGGCCGCTGCTGGTCAACGTCTGGGCGACCTGGTGCGCACCCTGCCTGCACGAGTTGCCCGAGTTGCAGCGCTTCGCCGCGACCCAGGGCGCGGACGGCGTGCAGGTGGTCGGCATCGCCCTCGACGATGCGGCGCTGGTCCGCGATTTCCTGCAGCGCGTGCCGGTGCGCTATCCGATCCTGATCGACGCCCCCGGCCGCGCCGACGCCGGCGTGGTGCTGGGCAACCCCAAGGGCGTGCTGCCGTACTCGGTGCTGATCGGCGCCGACGGCCGCGTGCTGCGTCGGCGCGTGGGGCCGTTCGAGCCGGGCGAACTGGACGGTTTCGTCGCCGACGCGCGCTGACGCGACCGCGACGGGCAGTTTCGACCTCCTGCGGCAGTTTCGATGCCGTCCTGCGGCAGGTGTCCCGGTCCGGCAGAAGGCCGGATCGACCGCGGCCGCGGTGGAAATCCGGACCAATCCTGCTGTTTTTTCGACAATTTCTCATTTGCGTTCGGCAGAAGTTTGACCGATGCCCACGTCGGCGGCCGCTTGGCACGAAGGATGCTTTCCTGAACCAGCGGGCAACGCTCGTCCGTCGCTCCGCCAGCGGGGCGCGCAGGCCTCACCCCTTCCACCCGGTCACGATCATGTCCGCGAATACCGTTCCGTTCCCGACCCAGAGTCGCCTGTTCGGCAAGTACTTCGAGTACGGCCGCTACAACGACGTGGTGCGCGCGATGCACGGCATGCTCGCCGGCATCCCGGACGGACACGCCTGCGTGCTGTCGAACACCGAAGGCCACCATCTCGCCCACGCCGCCGCGCCGATGCTCGACGCGCCGCGCCTGGCGGCGGTGGCCAGCGCGCTGGCGAACATGGCCGAGACCCTCACCCGCGACCTCGGCCAGCACGGCTTCACCGACATGACGGTGCAGACCGACGGCGGCCTCGCGGTGATCCAGCGCGTGCCGCGCCCCGGCCAGCAGATGGTGCTGCTGACCGCCGCCGGGCACGAATCCAATCCCGGCCTGGTGGCGAGCCTCGCCCGCCACTGCGCCACCACCATCGCGACGCTCTGTTCGGCGTCGTCGGAGCGCTGACCGGAGGCTCCCAGAACCCCGCGGCACGGACGCCCCGCTTCCGGACCGCATGTCGCCGCCCACCGGCCGCGACGATCCGTACAACCCGTGCAGGGCGACGGCCCCAGGCGGAAACGCCGGGGCCGTACTTTTTTGCGCGCATCGTCGGCCAACGCGCCGACACCGCCGGGCCGCCCGCGGGGCCGCCGCCCCGGCATGGCCAGCCCGCAGGCCCGTCCCCGCGGGCGGTTCGACCCCATCGCCGCTTCAAGCAAATGCTTGAAATGATCCAAACGTCGCCGATCTGGACAGTACTCCCGCTTTCGCGCAGACTGCCTCTCCGCACGACGGATCGTCTTCGATGGCTCGCATCCTGGTCCTGCACGGCCCCAATCTGAACCTGCTTGGCAGCCGCGAGCCGGAGATCTACGGGCACGCGACGCTGGCCGACATCGACGCCGACCTGGTCGAGCGCGCGGCCGCCCACGGCCACGCGCTCGAGAGCTTCCAGTCCAACGCCGAGCACGCCCTGGTGGACCGGATCCAGGCGGCCCGCGGCGACGTCGACGTCATCCTGATCAATCCCGCCGCCTTCACCCACACCTCCGTGGCGATCCGCGATGCCCTCGCGGCGACGGGAATTCCGTTCTTCGAGGTACACCTGTCCAATCCGCATCGACGCGAGCCGTTCCGCCACACCAGCTACTTCACCGACCTCGCGGTCGGGCTGGTGTGCGGTTTCGGCCCGCTGAGCTACGGCCTGGCGCTGGCCGGCGCGATCCGCCATCTCGACGCCCGGCTGCACGACACGTCCCCCTGACCGAGGCCGCCCCTCCGGCGCCGCGGACCGCGATTCCCCCATCCCTTCAAGACCGAGACCCACATGGACCTGCGCAAGATCAAGAAACTCATCGACCTGCTCGAGGAATCGAACCTCGCGGAGATCGAGATCAAGGAAGGCGAGGAATCCGTCCGCCTGGCGCGCGTGCCCAAGGGCGGCGTGGCCATGAGCCTGCCCCCGCCGGCGCCGCTGCACCTGGAACACGCCGCGCGCCCCGCCGCGCCGATGCCGATGGCCTCGCCGGTGGAGGCCGCGACCGGCGGCGCCGCGCGACCGGCGCCGGACCTGCCCGACGGCCACGTCGTGCGCTCGCCGATGGTCGGCACCTTCTACGCCTCGCCGGCGCCGGACAAGCCGGCGTTCGTGAGCGTCGGCCAGTCGGTGAAGCAGGGCGACACCCTCGGCATCGTCGAGGCGATGAAGATGTTCAATCCGATCGAGGCCGAGGTCTCCGGCACCGTGCTCGCGATCAAGTGCGAGAGCGGCCAGCCGGTGGAATTCGACCAGCCGCTGTTCGTGATCGGCTGAGGGCGCGACCATGCTGGACAAGGTCGTCATCGCCAACCGCGGCGAGATCGCGCTGCGCATCCTGCGCGCCTGCCACGCGCTGGGCATCAAGACGGTCGCGGTGCACTCCACCGTCGATCGCAACCTCAAGCACGTGGCCATGGCCGACGAGTCGGTCTGCATCGGCCCGGCGCCGTCGAAGGACAGCTACCTCAACATGCCGGCGATCATCGCCGCGGCCGAGGTCACCGACGCCCAGGCGATCCACCCGGGCTACGGTTTCCTCAGCGAGAACGCGGACTTCGCCGAGCGCGTCGAGAAGTCCGGCTTCATCTTCATCGGCCCGCGCGCCGACACCATCCGCATGATGGGCGACAAGGTCGAGGCGATCCGCGCGATGAAGGCCGCCGGCGTGCCGTGCGTGCCCGGCAGCGGCGGCCCGCTGGGCGACGATGCGAAGGAGAACATGCGCATCGCCCGCGAGATCGGCTATCCGGTGATCATCAAGGCCGCCGGCGGCGGCGGCGGCCGCGGCATGCGCGTGGTCCACACCGAGGCCGCGCTGGTCGCCGCGATCCAGACCACCCAGAGCGAAGCCAAGGCCGCGTTCGGCAACGAACAGGTCTACATGGAGAAGTTCCTGGAGAATCCGCGCCACGTCGAGATCCAGGTGCTGGCCGACGGCCAGGGCGGCGCGATCCACCTCGGCGAACGCGACTGCTCGATGCAGCGCCGCCACCAGAAGGTGGTCGAGGAAGCGCCGGCGCCGGGCATCACCCCCGAGCAGCGCGAGGAGATCGGCCGGGTCTGCACCGAGGCCTGCGTGCGCATCGGCTACCGCGGCGCGGGCACGTTCGAGTTCCTGTACGAGAACGGCCGCTTCTACTTCATCGAGATGAACACCCGCATCCAGGTGGAGCATCCGGTGACGGAGCTGATCACCGGCATCGACCTGGTCAAGGAGCAGTTGCTGATCGCCTCCGGCGAGAAGCTGTCGATCAGGCAGAGCGACATCGTGCTCAACGGCCACGCGATCGAATGCCGGATCAACGCCGAGGACCCGGACACGTTCCTGCCTTCGCCCGGTCTGATCAAGCATTTCCACGCCGCCGGCGGCCCCGGCGTGCGCGTGGACTCGCACATCTACGAGGGCTACACCGTCCCGCCGACCTACGACTCGATGATCGGCAAGCTGATCGTGCACGGGCCCGACCGCGAGACCGCGATCGCGCGGATGAAGGTCGCGCTCAGCGAGATGGTCGTGGACGGGATCAAGACCAACATCCCGCTGCAGCAGCGGATCATGTCCGACCGCGGCTTCCAGGCCGGCGGCCAGAACATCCACTACCTCGAGAAGCGGCTGGCCGAGCGCAAGGAAAAGACGCTGTCGATCCTGTGATCGACGCCCGCGCCCGCACGCCTTCGACCATGGGTCGCGAAGGCGTGCGGGCGCCGGGCAGGCGGGACGCGCTGCGGCGCGCAGGCCGCACGCCGGCCGTCATCCGCCGCGCACCTCGCCGGTCATCGCATCGACCACGACCTCCGCGACGCCGGGGGCGCCGCCGAACACGTATTCGGCGCCGCCCGCGCGCCCGCGCAGGACGACGGTGACGTAGGGATCGATCCACGCCGCCTGTTCCTTGAGGTTGTCGGCCTCGGCCAGCTCCATCATCACCGGCCACTCCAGCGACGGGCCTTCCAGGCGCAGGCTGTCGAGCCGACGCAGCGGGCCGAACTCGCCGTAGCCGGTTTCCTCCAGCGACAGCACGGTGCCGTCGACGTCGCGGAACAGCACGCGCAGGCGATCCAGCGCCATCGGCGTGGTGGTGGGGCCGGTGGACGCCGCAGCCTCGACGCGATGCACCTGGGCCTGCGGAAACCGGTCGCGCACGACGCCGACCGCGATGCCGGCGCGGGCGATGAAGCCGGGTATGGCCATGGGTCGGTTCTCTCCCTGTCCGCACATGCGGCTTCCGGCCGCGGGAATCCTGGGCCGGGCGGCCCAGCGGACGACGGGAACGGCGCGTCGCACCGCCGGCGATGCCGGTCGGCGCGACAGCCACGCCCCTGTCCGTGGCGCCCGACGGTCGTCGGGCTCTCCTGCGTGAACGCAATCGTCGGCAGTGACAGGCCATCGATCGCGCGGGCCTCGACGACCGCGGGCTATGATGCGCCCGTGACCGAACGGAGCGCCGCGTGACTTCCGAGCAGAACGGCAGGGGACCGGCCGACGCCGCCGACGGCGATCTGCGCGCACTCGAACAATCGCTGCAACGATTCTCGCGACGGATCGATCGCGGCCTGCGCGGCCATTTCGGGACCCACGGCCTGCGCCGCCTGCTGAAGCCGGCGCGCAGTCCGAACGAATACGGCCGCCGGGTCGCGCTGTCGACGCCGTCGCTGTGGGCGGTGATCGCCGCCGCGCTGGTGGTCGCGCTGGTCGCGACCCCGCTGATCGAACCGCGCCTCGCGCGCTGGCTGCCGCGCATGGGCGTGTGGGCGGGCGCGGGCTGGCTGGCGCTGGTGTGGGCGGTGGAATACCTCCTGCTGCCGCGCGTGCTGCTGCTGCGCTACCGCTTCCGGCTGATGCGGCTGGCGCACAAGGACGGCCCGGGCATGTTCAGCGACGTCTATGCCGTGGCCCGGATCGACGATTCGCCCACCGGCTTCGGCGTGCAGGAATGGAAGCCGCTGTCGGGCGTCGAACCCGGCGACCTGATCGTCTCGATCAGCGACGCCCACGATCGCGGCGTCGCGCTGGTCCCGCTGCGCAGCGAGGGCCGGCTGCCGATCCTGGTGTGGGACCGCGACCTGCTCCAGCCCAACGCCTTCGGCGCGCTGACCCCGCGTCTGCGCACGCTGATCCACCAGTTCGACCAGGCCTGCGACCAGAACGAGCGCCACGGCAGCCGCATCGACCGCGCGCGCACGCTGCGCTCGGGCCGCGTGCTGCCGCAGGCGAAGACCGTCGACCCGCAGTTGGCGTGGGCGAAGGTGGCGCTGGCGCCGGCGGTGAAGCAGCAACTGATCGCGCTGGCCGGCCACTTCGCCGCCGGCAGCGCCTCGGCGACCCGCGGCCTGCTGCTGTACGGGCCGCCGGGCACCGGCAAGACCACGATCGCGCGCACCTTCGCCGAGAGCATGCAGTGCGCGTTCTTCCCGCTGTCGCTGTCGGACCTGAAGTCCGGCTACATCGGCCAGAGCGGCGAGAACGTCAAGGCGCTGTGGCAGAAGGCGCGCGCCGAACCGCGCGCGGTCCTGTTCGTCGACGAATGCGAGGGCGTGTTCGGTCGTCGCGGCGGGGTGAACACCGACAGCTTCGTCGAGGAGATCGTCACCGCCTTCCTCGCCCAGTGGGACGGCTTCCAGAAGCAGAGCAACGTGTGGGTGGTCGGCGCCACCAACCGCCGCGACCTGATCGATCCCGCGCTGCTGTCGCGGTTCGAGGACCAGATCGAGATCGGCCTGCCCGACGACGCCATGCGCCTGCAACTGCTGGCCGACGCCTTCGCCCGGCTCGGCATCCCGCCGCCGCTGCCCGGGCGCACCGTGGCGCTGACCGCGGGCCTGTCCGGGCGCGACCTCGACGCGCTCGCCAAGCGCGCGGCCCGAGAGCACGGCACCCGCCAGGCCCTGTCCGACGAGGCGCTGGAGGCGATGACCACGGCGATGCGCCGGCAGGGGTCGACCAGCACCGACAAGGGCGCGCGCTGGGACACGCTGGTGCTGTCGGAGCCGGTGCTGCGCGAGCTGAAGACCACCGCCGGCCTGCTCCAGCACGCCGACACCTTCCGCAAGCGCGGCATCGGCGTGCCGCGCGGCCTGCTGCTGTACGGCCCGCCGGGCACCGGCAAGACCCAGATCGCGCGCACCCTCGCCAACGAGACCGGCCTGCGCTTCATCGCCGCCTCCACCGCCGACATCAAGCAGGGCTTCCTCGGCCAGAGCGGGCAGAAGGTGCGCGAACTGTTCGAGCGCGCGCGCGAGTCCGCGCCGTCGCTGCTGTTCATCGACGAGATCGACATCGTCGCCGCCACGCGCGGCGGCCAGAGCGACGCGATCCTCACCGAGATCGTCGGCCAGTTGCTGCAGGAGATGGACGGCGTGTTCGCGCAGCCGCAGGCGGTGTTCGTGCTGGCCGCGACCAACCGCCTCGACCAGATCGACGCCGCGGTGCTGTCGCGCCTGCCCAAGCAGATCGAGATCCCGCTGCCCGACCGCGACGGCGTGCGCCGGCTGCTGGCGGTGATGCTGCGCGACAAGCCGCTGGCCTTCGCGCTGGAGGACGGCGCGCGCATGCTGGCCGAACGCGCCGACGGCCGCAGCGGCCGCGACCTGCGCAGTTGGGTGGAATCGGCCGAACACCGCGCCGTCGCCCGCGCGATCGAGGCCGGCGACCCCGACGCGGTGTCGATCGCACTGCGCGACTTCGACTGAGCGCGGACGGCGCGGGCACGACCGGCGGCGATGACAGGCCGCCGGCGCCGGGCGCCGGGATTCAGACGCCGTCCAGCGCCCGGTGCACCAGCGGGTAGTAGCGCTCGGGCGCTTCCAGCGCCGGGAAGTGGCCGCAGTCGGCGAACGCCACGAACTCGGCGTTCGGCAGGTCCTGCAGCACCGACGCGGGCGAGGTCAGCGCGTGGGTGCGATCGGCGCCGCCCCAGACCACGGTGACCGGCTGGGCGAGGCCTTCCAGCGGCAGGCCGCGCTGCGCGAGCAGTCGCTGGTAGGCGTCGGCCAGGCAGAAACAGCCGCCGCGATCGAGCGCGGCGAAGGTCGGATCGGCGTACTCGGCGTGCCGCTGCGCGGTGTGCCCCTCCGGCAGCGCGGCGTGGTACCAGTGGTTGGCCACGACGCGATACAGCCCGCGCATCAGCAACTGGCCGACCCAGGGGGTCCGGATCAGCCCGCCCACGTCGGCGCGGCGCGCCCACGCCTGCGCCTCGTGGAACGCGGGCACCTGCTGCAGCAGCAGGCGACGCACCCGATGCGGATACGTCCGCGCGAACTGCAGGCCCATGTAGGCGCCCAGGCACGACATGTCGAGCACGGCGTCGCGGATGCCGAGCCGCTCGAACAGCAGCTCGAACGCGTCGGCCTGGCCGGCGATGTCGAAGCGGTAGCCGGCGTCCGGATACGAATGCCCGAAGCCGGGCAACTCGAACACCACCACCCGCGCCCGCGGCGCGAACGCCTCGACCATCGGCAGGCAGTGTTCGACCACGTTCGGCGGGTCGGGGACGATCACCAGCGTCGGCGCATCGGCGCCCGGCCCGGGGACGTCGAGCACGCGGACGTCGGCCAGGCCGGTCTCGACGAAGCGGCCGGGCAGGCCGTCGCGCGAGCGGCGCAGGCGCGCGCGTCGTCCGCGCCACAGCAGGCGCCCGAACGCATGGGCATCGAATCCCGCCAACGTCCCGGCCTCAGCCCTGCCGCAGCGGCGACGCCGCGGCCGCCACCGGCGGCGCGGGCGGCGGGCCGACGGCGCGGACCATCGATTCCACCGGCAGCGCGGAGAACGCGCAGGCGTCCGGCGGCGCGCCGTCCACCACCGCGCGCAGCCAGGCCTCGGTGTCGTCCCAGAACGCGCGCGGACAGACCGCCGGGTCGAAGAAGCCCGAATGCGCCAGCGACTTCACGCCGAAACGCCGCGGATGCACGTGCGCGCGCAGCACCGGCGCGTTGCGGTAGAACTCGCCGAACAGGCGGTCCACGGTCGGACGCGGCGCGTAGGTCGCATCGTCCTCGAAGCTCAGCGACAGGATCGGCGCCTCGAAGCGCGCGAAGTCGGCGTGCAGCGACTGCCCGCGCTCGTCCAGGTAGTCCGGGCGCAGCGTCCAGCGCGCGTAGTCCTCGGCCACGCCGCGTTCGAGCCGGTCGAGCCCGACCAGCCCCAGCGGCACGTGCCCGCGCAGCCGCAGGAAGAGCGGCACGTAGAGACGGAAGAACCCGTGGACCGCATGCCGGTGCCAGGTCGGCCACAGCCGGTACCAGCCCTTCTGCACCGAGACCGCGAGCATCGCGCGCACGTGCGCGAGGTTGTGCGCGAGCGGCGCAACCTGGCCGCCGATGCTGTGGGTGACCAGCGCGATGCCGGGGTCGCCGAGCGTGGCCACCGCCCAGTCGATCATCGCCGGCAGGTCCTCGCGGCCCCAGGCGCGCATCGACACCTTGTCGACCTGCTCGGCGGGCACCGCCGACTCGCCGATGCTGCGGTAGTCGAACGTCAGCGCATGCCAGCCGCGCGCGGCGAGGAAGCGCGCGTACGGCCCGAAGCGGTCCTGGGTCGCGCCGGTGGCGGCGAGGAAGATCGCCAGCCGCGGCGGCGTCGAGGCGTCCGCGGTCGGCGGGTAGTGCCGCGCCGACAGCGCGACGCCGTCGGCCGCCACGATCCGCAGCGGGCGGTAGCCGTCGGCGTTCGCCGTTGCGGCCGCCTGCGTGCCCGCGTTCACTGCTGTCGAAGCCACGCCAGGCTCTCCTGCCATGCCGGTTTGCCCGCTTCGCGGAAATAGCCGAAATGCCCGAGCGCGCGCGCGCCGACGTCCGCCGGCGACAGGGTCGCGATCTCGACCTGTGCGGCGTCGAAGCAGCCCATGAGCGCCTCGACCGCGGCGCGCGGCGCCATCCAGTCGTCGGTCACCACGCAGGCGCGGATGCGCCCGCGGTAGCGCCGGAAGTGTTCGCGCAGCGGGCGACCGTCGCGATCGACCAGGTAGTCCGGGTGCCGGCACCAGCGCGCCCACTCGCGGGCGACGCCGGCGGGCAGATCCTCGCCGAAACCGATCCGGCGCGAGGGGAAGTACGACAGCGCCGAGGCCAGTCCCGGCATCAGCACGTGCCACAGCAGCGCCAGGCGCCAGCGCGGCAGGCCGCGCCAGTGCTTCCAGTAGCCGCTTTGCGCGCTCACCGCGAACAGCGCGGCGACGCGGTCGTTGTTGTCGGCGAGTCCGAACATCTGGCCGCCGGCGCTGTGCCCGACCGCGAGCAGGCGCTGGCCGGGGTAACGGCGGGCGGCCTCGTCGATCATGCTGGCGACGTCGATCTCGCCCCACTGCCGCATGTCGCAGGTCTCGGCGCGGATGCCGCCTTCGAGCGAATCGCCGATCCCGCGATAGTCGTAGGTCAGCACCTCGAAGCCGTGGCCGGCGAGGAAGCGCGCGTAGCGATCGTAATAACCGCGCTTGACGCCGGTCGCGCCGTTGACGATCACGACCGCGTCGCCGTCGGCCCCACCGTCGCCCGCAGCCGGATAGCGCGTGGCCGCGAGGCCGCGGCCGTCGCGGGCGACGACCCGGAACGGTTCCGGCGCGACGGTCGCCGCCGCCATCGTCACGCCGCCGCCGCGTCCACGCCGGCGTCCGCGGCGTTCGCGGCCTCCGCCAGGGGCGGCGAGGCCATCGCCGGCAGTCCCTCATGGATCGGCTTCGGCCGGCGGAAGGTCATCACCGACTGCCAGATCGCGCGCCCCCAGCTCTCGCTGCGGTACGGATAGCCGTGCCTGTCGCAGAACGCCTTCACGTGCCGGCTCATCTGCCGATAGTGGCGCGGACTGATGGTCGGGAACAGATGGTGTTCGATCTGGTAGTCCACGCCGCCGCACAGGAGGCGACCGATCGGGCCGCCGCGGAAGTTGATCGTGGTCGCCGTCTGCAGCAGCAGGAAGTTCTTGCCCAGCGCCTCCTTGCTCACCATTTGCGCGTCGGCCGGGTAGTGGGCCGGCGCGAACAGGGCGAACATCGCGTACGACATGATCGCGAAGCGCGCCAGGGTGAAGAGCAGCACGTTCATGGGGTCGAAGATCATCACCGGCACGATCACCCAGACCACCCAGTGCAGCACGAGCGAGAACAGGTCCGCCCAGTGCGAGGCGTCGCGGGTCCTGGGATCGGCCAGGCGGCGGAACAGGAACACCCACGCATCGAAGCACACCGAGAAGAAATTGCCGACCAGCACGATCGGCAGGAAGTACACCTGATGGCGGTACCACCAGCGCTGGAACCCGCTGGCGCGCGCGTACTCGGCCTGGTCCAGCGCGAAGAACGGCGCCAGGTCGGCGTCCTTGTCCACGCCGACCACGTTCGGGTGCGGGTGGTGCACCACCAGGTGCTTGTGCCGCCAGAAGTTGGCCGAGACCTGGTGGAAGAACGGATAGCCGAAATACAGGAAGAAATCGTTCAGCCACTTGCGGCGGCTGATCGCGTGGTGCGAGGCGGTGTGCGCGTTGGTCGCGATGCCCATGCTGCCGAAAGTGATCAGCGCCATGCCGGCGGCCTTCGCCCAGAAGCCGTCGGCGACGATCACCAGCGCCAGGCCGGCCACGAACACGGACACGAACAGCAGCCATTCGGCGATGATCGCGTACGGCGTGGGGCGGTTGTAGCCGAGCTGGTTGAGTTCTTCGCGCAACCTCAAGAGGTCGCTCTTTCCCGGAGTGACTTCCATTTCCTTGTGTCTCCTCGCTCAGATCCGCTGGTAGCGGTAGTCGGCGTGATAGTCGTTGGTGAACAGCACCTGGTAGAGCGACTGCTCGCCCGCATGGGCCGCGGCGACGCAGCAGCACAGGTAGTACTCCCACATCCGCTTGAAACTGCGGTCGTAGCGGGCGGCGTCGAGCTTGCCGGCGTTGGCGCGGAACGCTTCCAGCCAGCGCTGCGCGGTGACCCCGTAGTGGCGGATCATGTTCTCCACGTCGAGGATCGCGAGGCGGTTGTCCTCGAGCTGCGCGGAAATCGCCGACAGCTTCGGGGTGTCCGAGTCGGGGAAGATGTACTTCTGGATGAACGGGTCGTGGCTGTTGACCCGGGTGTTGCAGCCGACGGCGTGCACCAGGCCGCGGCCGCCCGCGGCGAGGGCGCCGGCGATCTTGCGGAAGTAGCGCGCGTATTCCTTTTCCTGCAGGTGCTCGAGCATGCCGACGCTGACGATGCGGTCGAACGTGCCCTCGACCTTGTTGTAATCGTCGAGCACGAAGGCGACGCGGTCGGCGACGCCGTACTTCTTCGCGTTCTCCTGCGCGCGCTCGAAGTGGGCGCGGCTGTTGGTCACGCCGGTGCCGATCGCGCCGTGGTGCAGCGCCGCGTGGATCAGCAGGCCGCCCTTGCCGCAGCCGATGTCGAGCATGCGATGGCCGGGCGAGACCTCGAGCTTGCGGCAGATCCGCTCCAGCTTCTGCTGCTGCAGCGTGTCCGCGTCGTCGTCCGCCGAATGCGCGTAGCCGCAGGAATACACCTGGTAGCGATCGGTGAGGAAGCTGTCGAACACGTCCTCGCCGATGTCGTAGTGCTTGCGCACGCTGCGGGTGTTGCCGACCAGGCGGTTGCCGGCGAGGATCGCGCCGTAGCGCAGCAGGAAGCGCCAGTCCCCGCCGATCTTGTGTTCGAGCCCGGCCATCAGCAGCAGCCTGAGCAGATCGGGGAGCCTGCCGTCGTCGACGTCGAACTCGCCGGCCATGTACGCCTCGGCCATGCCGAGGTTGCCCTGGGCGAGCACGCGCCGGAAGAAGCCCGGGGCGTGGATGCGCAGCGTGCATTCGCCGGCCGCCGCATCGCGGCCGATGGTGTGGCGGCGACCGCCGCAGACCACGTGCAGCACGCCGCGATCGAGGTGTCTTTGCAGCAGTTCGAGGAACGCGCGTTCGCTCGCGTCCTGCCGAACCGGAATCGAGGCCACATCCGAGCCTGCCGTCATCTGGGCATCCGTACCGCGACTGTCCATGTCGTTCACCGTCTTCGATGGAGGGAAAGGCGCAAGCCGTCCCCGCTTTCGGCGGGGGCGTTTCCATGCATGCATCGAAGGCGCGGAGGCCATGATCCCTGGCCGTCGAGCTCGATCTGTGAAGCATGTCCTTGCAGAGCGCGGGCAAGTTTTGCCGATGTCATGTTGCATTTCAACTTCGGCGACCGCCACGGGGACAGCTTCGCCCACCGCGGTCGCACCGGCTGCGACCGCGTCCCGTGCCTGAACGCTTCGCAAAAGTTCCCGTACCGGCCGGTTCAGTATTAAGGAATCGTTACGCGCCAATGTCGAGAATGCGCATCACCGGGGCGGCCCCACCTGTCTCTCTCCCGCCCCGGCCCAATAACAACCAAAGAGGTCCACCTCATGAAGCGCACTCTCCTCGCCCTGACCCTGCTCGCCGCCCTGCCGTTCGCCGCCTCCGCGGCCGAGGGCGTGTCCTACAACTACGTCCAGGGCGGCTACGTCGCCACCAACAACAACGACGGCGTCCCCGACGCCGACGGCTGGGGCGTCAACGGCTCGGTCGCGGTGCACCCGAACTTCCACCTGTTCGGCGGCTACACCACCCAGAAGATCGACAACACCAGCATCGACGTCGACCAGTGGCAGCTCGGCGCCGGCTACAACTACGGCCTGAGCGACAAGGTCGACCTGGTCACCCGCGTCGCCTACGAGAAGCTGGACGCCGGCGCCGGCGCCAAGCTCGACGGCTACAGCGCCGAGGTCGGCGTCCGCGCCGCGCTGGCGCCGAAGTTCGAGGGCTACGCCATGGCCGGCTACGGCGACTACGAGAAGGTCGACGGCGACTTCTACGGCCGCCTCGGCGCGAACGTGAAGTTCAACGAGAACTGGGGCCTGAACGGCGACGTCAAGTTCGCCAACGGCGACGCCGAGTGGTTCGTCGGCCCGCGCTTCAGTTGGTGATGCATCGGCCGCCCCCGCGGCCGCACGGATCCCGTGCAGGGCAGGCGTGACCCCTTCCACGCCGTTCTCGCGACCGACCTCTCCCGGTCGCGACCTGGAAGCCCGGCGCAAGCCGGGCTTTCTGGTGTCTGCGCGGCCGCTGGACCGACGGCGGGGTTGTCAAATGTCAATATTTCATTAAGATGTCTCGGCCGCCGCTGGCGGCTTTTTTTTATTGAAATCAGGGGATTACATGAAGAAGTACCTTGCACTGGCGCTGCTGGCGTCCGCACCCTTCGCCGCCGCCAATGCCGCCGAGCTGCACTACAGCTTCGTCGAGGTCGGCTACAGCAAGACCGAACTGACCGACTCGGGCTTCAGCGCCAAGCCGGACGGCTACGCCATCAAGGCCCAGGGCGGCTTCGGCGACGCCTTCTACGGTGCGATCGCCATGCACAAGGACAGCCTCCACGGCGAAGACATCGCCCCGTGGGAGCTGACCGGCGGCTACCACCACAGCCTGGCCGAAGGCACCGACCTGCTGGCCGAGATCAGCTACATCGGCATGAACACCCGCCTGTCCGGCACCGACTACCACAACGACGGCTACCGCGCCGCGGTGGGCGTGCGTTCGGCGCTGGGCGAGCACGTCGAGCTCGGCGCCAAGGTGACCTGGACCGGCGTCGAGAACAGCGACAAGGTGGTCGGCCTGAACGTCAACGGCCTGGTCAAGTTCAACGACACCTGGGGCGTCTACGGCCAGTACCACTTCAACGAATACAACTTCATCGGCGCGGACGCCGACAACTGGCAGGTCGGCGTGCGCGCCAGCTTCTGACCGGTCCCGCCAGCGTCCGCGAGGATGCCTCCGGGATTGCCTGCCCGCGACGCCCGGCCCCGGCCGGGCGTTCGCGTTTCCGGCGGACGGGCGGCCGGGCGTCGGCTGCGCGACGCGCCGGCCTTGGGTACACTGGCAGACCGCGCCCGGCGTCCGCCGGACGCCAGACCACCGACACTACCGGCGACGCCGACGGCAACGCCACCGGCAATGGGGAGATTCATGAAGAAGCATCTTGCGGCCGCGCTCGTGCTGGCCTGTCTGCCGTTCGCGGCATCCGCCCGCGACAGCCTCGGCGGCTACACCTACGTCGAAGGCGGTTTCCAGCGCATCGTCGTCGACACCCCGAACCTGGGGAACGACAGTTTCGACTTCGACGGCGCCGCCGTGCGCACCTCGATCGAGATGACCGACGACCTGTACCTGTTCGGCGGCTACGCCTGGTCGCGCAACAGCGACCTGCCGACCAACATCAACGCCCGCCAGTCGAACATCGGCCTGGGCTACCGCCATACCATCTTCGACAACGCCGATTTCTTCGCCGAAGGCGGCTTCCAGCACACCGAGCTGGATTCGTCGGCCTACCGCGACAATTTCGACGGGGTGAAGGTCTCGGCCGGCCTGCGCAGCGCGATGGGCAACAACTTCGAAGGCTGGATCAAGGCCAACTACGTCAACGGCAGCGACTACGACAGCGAGTTCAGCGGCACGATCGGCGCCCAGTTCATCATCAACGAGACCTGGGGCATCGTCGGCGAAGGCGAATTCGGCGACCTGACCTCGCAGTACATGGTCGGCGTGCGCGCCAGCTTCTGATCCGCCGCGTCCCGACGCATGCGAAAAAGCCCGGCATCGCCGGGCTTTTTCCTTTCCGCGCAGCGTACGCGCGAGGGCCGCGCGACGGTCTCAGTCGCCGAACAGCCCGTGCGGGTATTCCGGCTTCTGTTCGCGCCCCATCAGCCGCTTGAGGCCTTCGCCCGGGGTGATCTCGCCCTTGAGCACGTCGCGGACGTTGGAGGAGATCGGCAGCTCGATGCCGTGGCGATCGGCCTGGCGCATCACTTCCTCGGCGGTCTGGATCGACTCGACCACCTGGCCGATCTCGCGCACCGCGGCGTCGATCGACTGGCCGCGGCCGAGCGCGAGGCCCAGGCGCCGGTTGCGCGACAGGTCGCCGGTGCAGGTCAGCACCAGGTCGCCGAGCCCGGCGAGGCCCATCAGGGTCTCGGCCTTGCCGCCGATGGCGAGGTTCAGGCGCAGCATCTCGTTGAGGCCGCGGGTGATCAGCCCGGCGCGAGCGTTGAGGCCCAGGTCCATGCCGTCGGCGACGCCGGTGGCGACCGCGAGGACGTTCTTCATCGCCCCGCCGAGCTCGGCGCCGAGCATGTCGTCGCCGGTGTAGGCGCGGAACGACGGCCCGTGCAGCACGTCGGCGACCTGCTGGGCGAAGCCGGGGTCGTCCGAATGCACGGTCAGCGCGGTCGGCAGGCCCTGCGCGACTTCCTTGGCGAACGAGGGGCCGGTGACCACCGCCAGCGGCACGCCCTCCGGCAGCAGTTCGCCGGCGACCTCGTGCAGGAAGCGCCCGGAACCGGGCTCGAAGCCCTTGGTCGCCCAGGCCACGCCCGCGTGCGCGGGACGCAGCGGCGCCAGTTGGCGCAGGGTTTCGGCGAACGCGTGCGAGGGCACCACCACCAGCACCAGGTCGCAGCCGGCGAGGGCCGCGGCGAGGTCGGTGGTGGCGCGCAGGGTTCCGGGCAGCGCAATCCCCGGCAGGTAGCGGGGATTTTCATGGCGTTCGTCGATCGCCGCGATCGTCGCGGCGTCGCGCCCCCACAGCACCACGGGATGGCCGTGGCGGGCGATCAGCGCCGCCAGGGCCGTGCCCCAGGAGCCGGCGCCGAGGACGGCGACGGCCGGGGCCGCATCATCGACGCGGTCGTTCATGCGCGTGGCCGACGGCCGACGCTCAGGCGTTGCCGGCGGTCTCAGCACCGGCCAGACCGGCGCCCTGCTGGGCGGCGCGCTGGCGCAGGCCTTCGGCGTACAGGCCTTCGAAGTTGATCGGCTGCAGCAGGAACGGCGGGAAGCCGCCGGCCGTGATCAGGTCGCTGATGGTCTGGCGGGCGTAGGGATACAGCACCGTCGGGCAGTGGATGCCGAGCATCGCGTCGAGGTTCTGGTCGTCGAAGCCGCCCAGCCCGAACAGGCCGGCCTGGCGGACTTCGGCCAGGTACACGGTCCGGTCTTCGAGCTTGCAGGTCAGGGTCACGCCCAGTTCGACCTCGAACAGCGCGTCGGCCAGGCGCTGGACGCGCTGGTTCAGGTTCATCTCGAGGGCCGGCTGGCCCTGCTCGCTGAACACCTGCGGGGCGCCCGGGGCCTCGAACGAGACATCCTTGACGTAGATCTTCTCGACGCTGAAGGTCGGGCCGTTGGCTTCGGCGGCGGCGCCGTTGGCGACGGGTTCGGACATGGCGGGTGCTCCTGGAAGGTTCGTAGCGCGGAAAGAGGTCGATTATGGCACGCACGCGCCCGCGGGACCGGCGGCGCGGCGGCGGGCGTCGACTGCGGAAGGGATGTGGGCGCCCGGGGCCGGGATTGCAATCCCGGCGGGGCTCAGGCCTTGCCCTTGACCAGCGGCAGGTCGGCCTGGCGCCAGGCGGTGATGCCGCCCTCGAGGATGTGGACGCGCTCGAACCCGGCCTTCTTCAGCCGCTTGGCGGCGCCGTTGACGGTGACCCCGTTCTGGCAGACCAGCACGATCGGCAGCGCCCGGGCCGGCGCCAACTGCTTGTTCTCGGGATCGAACTGGGCCATCTGCACGTTCTTCGACCCGGCGATGTGCCCGGCCTGGAAATCGCTGGCGGCGCGCAGGTCGACCACCAGCGCGTTCTCCTGGTTGATCAGCGCGGTGACCTGGGACGGCGCCAGCGCCTTGTAGCCGCGCAGCAGCCGCGCGGCCTCGTTGGCGATGATGGCCGCCGTCAGGCCGACGAAGGCGATGCTGTAGACGGGATTGCGGGCGGCGAAGGCCCAGAGTTCCTGGAAAGTCACGGGCGGCGGGATTCCGGAGGCGCGAGCGGGTGCGCGATCGGGCGCGCGGGGGCGGCATTGTCGCCCGCGGCGGCGCGGCTGGCAAAGCCGCCGGGCGGGCGGCCCGGCGAGGCGGTTACTGGCCCTGCCAGAAGTCCGGCAGGCCGGCGATCCACCAGTTCCTGGTCTCGGGGTCGTAGCGCCAGACCTCGGTGTAGCGCATCTTGCGCTCGCTCAGGGTGTTGCGGTTGACCAGTTCGATCTGGATTTCCCGCAGCACCGTGTCGTCGGGACCGGGCATCGTCGCCAGGTCGCGGTAGGCGGTGACCTGGATCTGCGCGTAGCGGGAGAAATCGACGTCAGTCAGCGGATGGTCCTTGCGGACCTTGGGGTCGACCATGCTGCTCGCGCCTTCGAAATCGCCCCAGCGGATCGCCGCGGAGTAGGCGTACTGGTTGCGGTTGAGCAGGTCGCGCTTCTTGGCGCCCTTGCCGGCGAAGGCGTTGCCGGCCAGCGCCACCAGCAGGACCACCAGCAGGCCGTGGGCGAAGGCGCGGAGGACGGGACGCGGGAGGCGGGAGGCGGAACGGGGCATCGGCATCCGGGGGTCGGCGGCGGGAGCAGTCGGCATCCTACCCCCTGCGTACCGCGGTATAGCGCCCCAGGCACTCCGCAGCCACCCCGCCTTCAGGCAGCGGGACGTGCGCCGCCACCGCGAACCGGGCCTTGCCGGTGTCGCGCAGGGCCGCGAGGAACGCCGCCCACGATTCGCCTTCGGCCGGTTCCGCCACCGCCGCCAGCTCGGCGTACAGCGGCGCGCGATAGCGCACTTCGCTGGCGGCGACGTACACGTCGGCGTCTTCGCCGGCCTCGGCCAGGCGGCGGACGATCAGGCCCCAGCCGGCCAGCGTCATCAGCGAGACCAGGCTGCCGCCGAACGCACAGCCCTTGTCGTTGACGTTGGCCGCGAGCGGCGCGCGCAGGCACAGGCGGTCGTCGTCCGCGGCCGAGGCCACGCGCAGTCCGAGCGCGGCGACCGGCGGCATCGCCAGCAGTTCGGCTTCGAGCGCTTGCAGGCGGGCGGTGCGGGCGTCATCGGTCATGCGGCGATCCGGAACGTGGAGAGTGCGGCGGGAAGCGCGCAACGGAAACGCGACGACGCGCGCGCTTGCGGAGCCCGGGGGCAGCGGCCAAGCTGGACGCATGCCGCCCCGCCGCCGCCCGCGAGGATACGCCACGCCCCCCGATGTCGTGCCCGTGGACGCCGCGCCGACGGTGGTGTCGCTGCGTCCGGTCGGCGATCACGCCGCGATGCGCCGCGCCGCCCGCGGCCTGCGGGTGCTGGCGCTGTCGCCGTGGCGGATCGCGGTGCGCGACGACGCCGACACCCTCCGCGCGCTGCGCGAGGCGCTGGGCGCGGCGGGCGTGATCGCCACCAGCCCCGCCGCGGTGCGCGCGGCGGCGACCCTCGCGCCGCTGCGCGCGCGCCGCGGACAGGCGTGGTTCGCGATCGGCACCGCGACCGCCGCCGCCCTGCGCCGCGCCGGCGTGGCCGGGGTGCAGGCGCCGGCGCGGATGGACAGCGAGGGCCTGCTCGCGCTGCCGTCGCTGCAGGCGCTGGCCGGTCGCCGGATCGGCCTGCTCACCGCGCCCGGCGGACGCGACCGGCTGGCGCCGGCCCTCGCCGCGCGCGGCGCGCAGGTGGTCCGCGCCGACGTGTATGCGCGCGTGCCGACCACGCCCGGCGCCGCGACGCTGGCGCGGCTGCGCGCGATCGACGGCCCGCTGGTGCTGCCGGTGAGCAGCGGCGAAGCGCTGCAGCGGATCCTCGCCGCGGTGCCGGACGACATCGCCGCGCGGCTGCGCGCGGCGTGCGTGATCGCGGCCAGCGCGCGCCTCGCCGCGCTCGCGCGCGA
The DNA here is from genome assembly GCA_019510125.1 of Lysobacterales bacterium. Lineage (GTDB taxonomy): Bacteria > Pseudomonadota > Gammaproteobacteria > Xanthomonadales > Xanthomonadaceae > Lysobacter_I. The sequence goes on along the minus strand of JAEKKX010000013.1, from coordinate 51,038 downwards.
TGCCGGCTGCGACGACGTGCGGATCGCCGCCGGGCCGCGACCGGCGCAGTTGCTGGCCGCGATCGCGGGACAATCCGGCTACCATGCCGGCAACGCCGCGCAGGATGCGGCCGCCCCGCGCCCATGACCGATCCGGATCCCTCGCCGCCGCCCGCTCCACCTGCACCGGCGCCCGCCGCATCGGCGCCCGCGGCGGCCGCCGCCGCACCGGCGCCCGTCGCGCCCCCCGGCGCCGCGCAGCGCGGCGGCCGCGCCGGCTGGTGGATCGCGATCGCGATCGTCGCGCTCGGCGGCGGCCTGTGGTACCTCGACCATCGCCGGGACGCCGCCGCCCGCGTGGCGGAGATCGAGGCCGACCAGCGCCTGCGCGCGACCGAATCCCGCCTCGACGGCCTGCGCCGCGACGTGCGCGGCCACGGCCAGCGCCTGCAGCAGGCCGACGCCACCAACCGCGTGCTCCGCGACGAACTGCTGGGCCTGGGCCAGCGCGCGGCGCTGCTCGAACAGCAGGTCACCCGCCTCGCCGACGCCGATCGCAAGGGCGCGCAGGCGCTGCGCCTGGACGAGACCGAACTGCTGCTGACCCTCGGCGAACAGCGGCTGCGGCTGGCCGGCGATCTCGACGGCGCACGCCACGCGTACGCGCTCGCCGCCGACGTGCTCGACGGCATCGACACCCCGGGCACGCTCAACGCCAAGCAGGCGCTGGCGCAGGAGCGCGCCGCGCTCGCCGCGCTCGACGGCGACCCCGCGCGCCGGGCGATGGTCCAGCTCGACGCCTTCGCCCGCGCCCTGCCGGACGATCCCGCCACGCCCGCGCTGGCGCCGGCCGCCGGCGGCGCGCCGTGGTGGGAGCGGGTGCTGGCGACGCTGGTGCAGGTGCGCCACGACGACGCGCAGGTCGCGCTGTCGGCGGAGGACCGCACCGCCGCGCGCACCGCGCTCGAACTCGAACTGGCGCTGGCGCGCAGCGCGATCGACCGCCGCGACCCCGCCGGTTACCGGGCCGCACTGGGCCGCGCCGACGCGTGGCTGCCGCGGCTGTGGCCGCCGTCGCCCACGCTCGACGCCCGGCGCGCGGCGCTGAAGCGGCTGCAGGCGCTGCCGCTGACGCTCGACCTGCCGACCCTCGGCAGCACCCGCCAGGTGCTGCGGGCGCAGCGGGGCGGGTGATGCGCCCGTTCGCCGCCGCCACGATGATCACCGGCGGACTCGCGCCGTGCGGGTGCGGATACAGGATGTGGGCGGTGCAGCCGTGAACCTCTTCCGCACCCTGCTGTTCTGGCTGCTGCTGGCGATCGCCGGGGCGGTGCTCGCGCAGTTCCTGCTGCGCGATCCGGGCTTCGTGCAGGTGCGCTACCTCGGCACCACCGTGGAGATGACGCTGGTCGGCGTGGCGCTGGTCGCGATCGCCGCCGGGTTCGCGCTGTGGCTGCTGTGGACGACGCTGGGCTGGCCGCTGCGGCTGTGGCGCCGCCGCCGCGAACGCGCGGCGCGGGCGGTGCTCGCCGAAGGGCTCGATGCGCTGCATCACGGGCGCTGGGCGGAGGCCGAGGCGATCTTCGTGCGCGCCGCCGAGGATCGCGCCGCCGAATATCCGGTGTTCGCGACCCAGGCGCGGATCGGCGCGGCGCGGGCCGCGGCGGCGCGCGGGGATGCGGCGGCGGCGGAGGGGCATCTCGACGCCATCGCCGCCACGGCGCCGGCCGCGCGCGCGATCGCGCGGGCCGAGATCGCGCTCGACGCAGGCCGCCCGGACGAGGCGCTGGCCGCACTGGAAGCGGTGTCCGGCGCGACGGCTTCGCCGCGGGCGCAGACGCTGCGGACGGCGGCCCTCGCCGCGCAGGCCGCCGCCACGCCCGAAGCGCCGCCGGCGCCGTCGCCTGCGGCCACCGGGGACTGACGCCGCATGCCGCCACCGACCGCCGACCGCCCGCGCATCGAGCGCGATCCGCAGGACAGCGGCCTGGTCCGCCTGTACGGCGAGTGGACGCTGGGCCACGCGACGGCGATCGGCGACGCCCTGCGCGCGCTGCCCGAAGGCGTGCGCACGCTCGACGCCGACGCCGTGGTCCGGCTCGATTCGCTGGGCGTGCTGCAACTGCTCCGCTGCGCCGCGCGCCGGGGCCTGCCCGACGAGGCGCTGCGCTTCCGCGAAGAACACCGCGCCCTGGTGCAGGCGATCGAGGACGTGCGCGATGGCCGTCCGAAGCCGACCCGCAGCTACGGCGTCGCCGACGCGTTGGAGCGTCTCGGTCGCGCGATGCAGCACGAAGTGCGCGAGGTGGTGTCGCTGGTGAGCTTCCTCGGCGAGACCCTGGTCAAGCTCGGGCGCACGCTGGTGCAGCCGCGGCGCCTGCGCCTGACCTCCACCGTCTACCACATGGAGCAGGTCGGTCTCGACGCGGTGCCGCTGGTCGGGCTGCTGTCGTTCCTGGTCGGTGCGGTCATCGCCTTCCTCGGCGCGAACATCCTCGCCGACTTCGGCGCATCCGTGTACGTGGTCGAACTGGTCAGCATCTCGTTCCTGCGCGAGTTCGCGGTGCTGCTGACCGCGATCATCCTCGCCGGCCGCACCGCCAGCGCGTTCACCGCGCAGATCGGGGCGATGGTGACCCGCGAGGAAGTCGACGCGATCCGCACCCTCGGCCTGGACCCGGTCGACCTGCTGGTGATCCCGCGGGTGCTCGCGCTGCTCGCGATGCTGCCGCTGCTGACCTTCCTGGCGATGCTCGCCGGCCTGCTCGGCGGCGTGTTCGTGGGCATGACCAGCCTCGACATCCCGCCGCAGGCCTATTTCACGCGGATGCACGAGACGATGGAGCTGCGGCATTTCCTGGTCGGCATGTCGAAGGCGCCGATCTTCGCCATGGTGATCGGCCTGATCGGCTGCCTCGAAGGCCTGCAGGTCAGCGGCAGCGCGCAGTCGGTGGGCGAGCGCACCACGTCCAGCGTGGTGCAGACCATTTCGCTGGTGATCGTGCTGGATGCGCTCGCGGCGATCTGGTTCATGCACATGGGGTGGTGAGATGATCGCTCTCCTGCCTCCTTTCGACGGGTTTTTGGCTTGCGGGAAGGCCCGGAATGTTTTTCGCGCTGGGGCGCGAGTGACTTTCTTTTTGAAAAGAAAGTCACCAAAGAAAACACTTGGGGCCAGGGCACATCTGCCGCCGGAGAGGTGGCCGGCATTTTTCGACGAGGCGTCCTGCCTCGTCGAAAAACGACGCACGTCCTGTGCGTCGCCCGCCGGGTGCCCGATCGATACGTGGCGCGCGATCGCGGACGCGGCGTCGAAACGAAGCGCGCACAAGCACACGGCAATGCCGCCATGGCCCCGGCCGGTGGACGTGGCGGCAAGCCTTGAAGGCCGCGGCATCCACGGCGGGGCGGGTCGCCGGGAGCGCCTGCGCGCCGGATTCCATTCGATGCCCGGCGCGGATCGTGTCGATGGGCGATCCGCCGCCATCGACGGCAATGCGGTCGGAGACCCGAAGGGCGACGCGCAGGACGCGCGTCGTTTTTCGATGAGACACGGAGGTCTCATCGAAAAATCCCGGCCACTTCCCAGATGGCAGATGTGCCCTGGACCTGACATGTTTTCTTTGGTCACTTTCTTTGCGCCAAAGAAAGTGACTCGCGCCCCAGCGCGAAAAACATTCCAGGCCCTCCCGAAAGCCCATCCCCCATACCCGCCCCCCACGGAGCGCCCCACGTGACGCCCGCCGACGACACCCCCGTGATCCGCGTCCGCGGCCTGCGCAACCGCTTCGGCGACCAGATCGTGCACGAGGACCTCGACCTCGACGTGCGCCGCGGCGAGATCCTCGGCGTGGTCGGCGGCTCCGGCAGCGGCAAATCGGTGCTGATGCGCTCGATCATCGGCCTGCGCGAACCCGACGCCGGCACCATCGAGGTGCTCGGCGTGAACGGCCGCTCGCGCGACGAGGCCGACCGCCAGCACATCGAACGCAACACCGGCGTGCTGTTCCAGGACGGCGCGCTGTTCTCGTCGCTGACCGTCGGCGAGAACGTGCAGGTGCCGCTGAAGGAACACCACCCCGACCTGCCCGAGACCCTGCTGTACGAACTGGCGCTGCTGAAGGTGAAGCTGTCCGGCCTGCCGCCGGATGCGCTGGACAAGCTGCCGTCGCAACTGTCCGGCGGCATGCGCAAGCGCGCCGGCCTGGCGCGCGCGCTCGCGCTCGATCCGCCGCTGCTGTTCCTCGACGAACCGACCGCCGGCCTCGATCCGATCGGCGCCGCCGCGTTCGACCGGCTCACCCGCACGCTGCAGCAGGCGCTGGGGCTGACCGTGTTCCTGATCACCCACGATCTGGATACCCTGTACGCCATCTGCGACCGGGTGGCGGTGCTGGCCGAGAAGCGGGTGATCGCGGTCGGCCCGATCGCCGAGATCGAGCGCCTCGACCATCCCTGGGTCCAGGAATACTTCAACGGCCCGCGCGGCCGCGCCGCGCGCGGCGTCCGCGAAGGCGGCACCGGCCGCCCGCGACCGGCCCCATGACCGGGAGAGCATGAGATGGAAACCCGCGCCAACTACGTGCTGATCGGCGCCTTCACCCTGGCGACCGCCGCCTTCCTGCTGCTGTTCGGACTGTGGGCGGCCAAGTATTCCTCGGACAAGGACTGGCGCTACTACGACGTGATCTTCGACGAGGCCGTCACCGGCCTGACCGAAGGCGGCAGCGTGCAGTACAACGGCATCAGCGTCGGCACCGTCGCCGACCTCAGCCTGGCGCCGGACGACCCGCGCAAGGTCGTCGCCCACGTCAAGCTGCGCGCGACCACGCCGGTGAAGGTCGACACCCGCGCCAAGCTTTCGTTCACCGGCCTGACCGGCACCGCGTTCATCCAGCTCACCGGCGGCACGCCCGACGCGCCGCCGCTGGTGTCGAAGGACCCGGACCGGGCGCCGGTGATCCTGACCGAAGCCTCGGCGCTGCAGAACATCGCCGAAACCGCGAACCGCCTGGTCGCGCGCCTCGACGAGGTGCTCAGCGACGAGAACATCGCCAACATCCACAAGACGCTGGCGCACCTGGAGCAGACCTCCAGGGCGCTGGGCGACCACGGCGAGGACATCGGCGCGCTGCTGGCCAACGCGCGGACCTCCAGCGAGAAGCTGTCCGCGACGCTCGACACCACCAACGCCGCGATCGCCGACGTCGATCGCGAACTGGTCGACAAGCTGCCGGCGCTGATCGCCAAGCTCGACAGCACCCTCGCCCGCCTCGATTCCACCGCCGGCAACGCGAATGCGCTGATCGCCGAGAACCGCGGCGCGATCCGCGGCTTCACCCGCGACGGCCTCGCCGAGGTCGGGCCGACGCTGGACGAACTGCGCGCGCTGGTCCGCGACCTGCGCCGGATCAGCGCGCGCCTCGACGAGAATCCGGCCGGCTACGTGCTGGGCCGCCAGAATCCGAAGGAGTTCGAGCCGAAATGACCCGCCCTTCCCGAACGCTGCGCGCGTGCGCGCTCGCCCTCGCGCTGCTGCCGCTGGCCGGCTGCGGCGTGCTGCCCAAGCATGAACCGATCGCGCTGTACCGGCCCGAGGCCGTGGTCGCGACCGATCCGGCCTGGCCGCAGGCGAACTGGCAGTTGCGCATCGCGCGCCCGTACGCGGACGACGCGCACGACAGCGCCCGGATCCTGGTGCGTCCGCAGCCGGGCGAGCTGCAGGTCTACAAGGGCGCGGCGTGGACCCAGCCGGCGCCCGACCTCGTGCTCGACACGCTGCTGCGCGCGTTCGGCGACAGCGGCCGCGTCGCCGGGGTCGGCCGCCGCGGCGAGGGCGTGGGCGCCGACTACGAACTGCTGCTCGACCTGCGCCGGTTCGAGGCCGACTACGCCGACGAGGCGCGGCCGACGGCGCGCATCGCGCTCGGCGCGCGACTGGTGCGCAACGACGACGATCGCGTCGTCGCCAGCCGGGTGTTCGAGGCCGACGCGCCTGCCGACGGCACTGCCGTGACCGCGGTCGATCGCGCGTTCGCGCAGGGCCTCGGCGCGGTGACCACGCAGCTCATCGGCTGGACGCTGGACGAAGGCCGCCGCGACGCCGCGACCAGGCGCTGAAGGTCGCGCGGATGCGACGGGCCCGCACGCGCGGGCCCGTCGTCGTTGCGGATCGCGCGAGCGCGGTCAGACGCTGCGCGAACGCTGCGGCTGCTCCATCGCCTGCGCCATCTCGACCTGCTGCGGCGCCTGCGCCATCTGCTGCGAGACGCGCTGGAAATCGCCCGGCTGCGCCTGCGGCACCGCGACGTTCACCGCGGTGTCGCCCTGGCCCTGGGTGGCGATCAGGTTGCCGTTGCGGCCCGCCACGACGGCGATGTCCTGGTCGGGCTTGTAGCCGGGCGCCTTGCTGATGGCGTCGACCGCGACCGCCGCCGCGTCGCGGTCGCCGTTGGTGCCTTTCAGCGCCTGCTCGAACTGGCGGTTGAGGCGATCGTTGCCGGGCACCAGTCCGGATGCGTCGGCGACCTGCAGGCCGCCGTCCTCGGCGCTGACCCGCTTCCACGGGTTCAGCGGATGGCGTTCGTTGATGTAGTTCTTCGCCGCGTCGGCGCCGACGTGGTAGGTCTCGCCGTTCTGGCCCTGGATGGTCGCGCCGCCGTTGCGATGCCACTCGCGGGCGCGGGACTCGTAGATGTCCTGCCGGCGCGTGTCGAAGTTCTGCTCGGTTTCGCGGATCGCCTTGGCCAGGTCGGGATTGTTCCGCAGGACCGTTTCGACGTTGCCCTGGATCTTGCTGTCGGACTTGATCTCGAACTCGAGCTTGCCGGCGGCCTCGGGCACGATCGCGCCGCCGGACAGGCCACCGTGCTGGCTGCGTTCGCCGCCGGTGCTGACCTTGATGTCGCCGATCTGGAAACCGGACTGGCTGAGTTTGCTGAGCATGTCCTGGCGGGCGCCGTTGAGCAGCGTCTGCTGTTCGTTGCGGGTGACCTCCAGGAACGGGATGTTGTCCTGCGAGCCGCTGCTGCGCGGCACGTTCAGCTCCACCTTCAATTTGCCCGGGCCGGCTTCGGTGATGGTCAGGTCCATCGGCGGCACGCCGAGGTGGTTCACTTCGTGTCTGGACATGGCGAGAGTTCCTTGCGCTGTGGTGAGGGGTGTCCTGCGGAGGTTCCCCCCGCCCCTGCCGGACGCCGACACGTTTCCGGTCGTTCGCCGCGCCGTCCTCTCGATGTCCTGTCGGTTTTCTCTCGTTTCCCTCTTTCGCCGTGGAATCAGGCGGTTATCCGGCGTCGTTCAGGGACGCGCGGGCAGCGCGTCGGCGAATTGCCGGGCCAGCCGGGCCTCGAAGCGATCGTCCCCGGCCCATGCCGGCAGCACCGGGCCGCAGTCGGGCCGGCGCTCGATCCGGCACAGCCGCCAGCGCAGCACGTGCACGCCGAAGCGCAGGTTGGGGCCGGCGCCGTCGCGTTCGGACAGCGCCGAGGTGCGCGCCAGCGCGCGCTGGAGCAGCGCGGGGTCGGCGCCGGGCATCGCCGTGGCGTGGCGCGCCAGGAACGCCAGCGCCTCGGCGTCGAGGCGGCCGAGGTCGGGGGTCGCCAGCAGCGCCTCGATCCGCGGTCGGACCATCGGCCATGCGCGCTGCGGTTCTCCCGCCAGGCGCGACAGCCCCGCCTTCGCCAGCAGGCCCCAGTCGCCGCGCAGGCCGCCGATCGACGCGGCCTCCCAGGTTTCGAACGGGCATCCCTTGAGCACCACCCGCGCACGCGCGGCGTCCCCGGTCTCCACGAACAGCCAGGCGAACAGGCAGGGATTGGTCTCGGCGATGTCGTAGCCGTGTTTCTCCATCGCGTCGATCTGCGCGACCGCGCCGGGCAGGTCGTCGAGCGCGAACAGCGCCTGCGCGCGCAGGTAGAGGGTGCCGAGGTCGTCCGCAGACGCGTCGCTTCCGGCGAGCTTCGCCAGCACGGCCCGGTACTGGCGGCGGGCGATGTCCTCGGTGATCAGATCGTGCTGCACGCGGGCGCGCGCGGCCGGCGCGTAGTGCTGCGCGATCAGCGCCTCGATCCGCGCCTTGTCCGCGGCCCAGCGCACGGGGTCGTCGCGGTCCAGCGCCATCACCCCGTCCAGCGCCCAGACTTCCGCGAACGGGCTGCCGAGCGCCCGTGCACGATCGACCAGCGCGCGGTATTGCGCACGCTGCGCGGTCGTGGCCGGGCCGGGCTCGGGACGCTGCGTGTTCAGCGCGAAGATGCGCGGCGCCAGCGCGGACAGACCATCGCCCGCCGCCTCCAGGCCGTCGGCGCTGTCGTTGCACAAGCGCAGGCCTTCCTCACTGCGCCCGGTGTACAGCACCGACTTGCAGCGCTCGGCGGCGAGCCGCCACTGCGCCCAGCGCCAGCCGGCGGCCGCGGCGATGCGTTCGGCATCCGCGGACACGCCTTCGGCCTCGGCGTGCTGGCCGAGGTACTGGCGCGCCTCGATCGCCATCGCCTGCGCCCGCACCCAGGCGGATGCGCCCATCGGACGTGCGCCCAGCGCGTCCAGCCGCCGGCGCGCCTCGCCGGCGCCGGCCGGATCGATGCGCGCGCGGATCTGCGCCGGTTCGCAGGCGTCGGCCGGCAACCGCTCCGGCGCGGCGTCGGCCACCAGCAGGGCATGGGCGCAGCGCTGGGCGACCGTCCAGCCGGCGTCGGGTCGCATCGCGTCGAGCAGGCGTTCGGCTTCCAGCGAATCGCCCTGCGCCGACAGGCGCTCGGCCATCGCCAGCCGGGCGTCGACGGAGGTCGGGTCCAGTCCCAGCGCGCGGCGGTATTCGCCGAGCGCGGCAAGTCCGTCGAAGGCGAGATCGGCCGTACGTCCCGCGACGATCGCGTCGGAGACCGGCGAGGACCGGCGCTTCGCGGGCGACAGGCGGGCGTCGAGCAGCGCGTCGAGCGCCGCGCGCAGTTCGCTCGGCGGACCGGCGAACCGGCGCTGCGCGCGACGGCCGTCGCCGCTCAGCGCCAGCTCGGCGACGATGTCGCCGTTGTCGGCCGGAACGACATCGATCCGCAGCAGCGGGCCGAGGAAGGGATCGGTCTTCGGCGGCGCCTGCAGCAGCACGACGCCGCCGCCGCGCAGGTAGGCGTGATCGACCACATCGCGCAGCAGGCTGGCGCGCAGCCAGTCCAGCCGCTGCGGCACCGACAGCGCCAGCTTCAGGTCGACCTGCGGCGCGAGCGCGATGGGGCCGTCCTTCGCGGCGGCGACGGGCGCCGGCGCGTCCCCGCGGAACCGCCAGGCGACCGCGGCCAGCAGGACCAGCGCGAGCACGCCGGCGGCGGCGAGCAGGCCGCGACGAACACCGCGCCGGGGGGCGGCGGGCGCACGCTCGCCGGCATCGACAGGGTCGGCGCCGTCCGCGCGATCCGCGGTCGCGGCGACCCGGGCGGTGGCGTCCGCCGCGATCGCGCCCTCCGGCATGGCGGTGTCCGCAGGGGGGTCCGTCGGCTCGTCCGGCAGCCAGTCGTGTTCGCCCACCGCGAGCACGTAGCCGCGGCGCGCGCGGGTCTGCAGGATGCGCTTGCCGTCCTCGCCGAGCAGCTTGCGGATCTGCCAGACGCAGTGGCTGATCGCCGCGTCCTCGACCACACGACCGGCCCACACCGTGTCCAGGATCTGGTCGCGGGTGACCAGCAGGTTGGGATAGCGCGCGAGCAGCAGCAGCAGTTGCTCGGCGCGCGGGGTCAGGCCGCCGGCATCGCCTTCTACCTCGACGGTGTCGCGGCGCAGGTCGATGCGCAGCGGGCCCAGCGCGATCCGCGAGGAAGGCGGATAGGGGACGAACGAGGGCATGCGGACTTCCCTGACGGCCGATCCGCCGCAGTCTAGTCGGTCCCTCGCCGGCTTCGATAGCGCCTTCCGCGCAACAGCGACGTCGCAGCCATCGAACGTCCGCGCCCGCAGCCGTGGCGGAGCAGCGGACCCGCGACGAGGCGGGCCCGCCGGCGCCGTTCAGGCTGCGCGCCGGCGCGCAGCCGCTGCCGTCGACCTCCGGATCACTCCCCGATCGGCGGCGGGCGACGCTGCGGGCGCAGCGCGCGCCAACGACGCACCGCGTACACCGCCAGCGCGATCGCCAGCCACAGCGGCCACGCCGCGGTCACCGCGACCACCACGTCGAGCACCGCGTACCAGCCGGCGCGGATCGCCTCGAACATCCGCGGGAAGAAGCCCGGCGCATGGTCGCGGAACACCGCCTCGGTGTCGGTCATCTCGGTCTGGCGGATCTTCGGCAACTGGTACAGCGACAGCGTGATGGTGCTGAAGTCGACCCGGTCCTCGTACTGCTTCTGCTCGATCAGCGCCTCGTCTCGCTGCTGGCGCGCGCCGCTGCGGGCCTGGATCACGTCGGCCTTGCGGTCGAGCCGGTCGCCGCCGCGGATCGCGTCGCCGAGTTCGCGCTGCGCGTCCTGCTCGCGCTGCCAGGCGAGCTGCCGGCGCAGCAGGTCGAACTGCGCGTCGGCGGCCTGGAACGCGCGCTGGTCGAGGAATTCCATCTGCTTCGCGATCGCGCGCAGGAAGTCCTGGGTGTGGTCGCTGGGCACGCGGACGGTGAGGCTGCCGCGCACCTGGTATTCGGTCAGTTCGATCAGTTTGCCGTCGCCGGCGGGGCGGCGCTGGCTGCTCAGCGTCTGCGCCGACAGGTTGTTGTCCACGACGAAGCCGCCCTGCTGCGCGGCGACGTCCTCGATCGCGAGCGCCGAATCGTAGACGTCCTTGACCCGGAACTGCGCCTGCGCGGTGCGGATGAACTTGCGCGTGCCGTCCTTGTAGGTGGCGGCGCTGGAACTGAGCTGGCCGGCGTCGACCGTGGTCGCGGTTTCGACGCCGTCGTCGGCCTCGCGCCGGGCGGCGGCGTCCTCGGCGATGCCGTTCGCGGCCGCGTCGGATGCGGCCGCCATCTGTGCTTCGGCCGGCGCGGCGGGCGCGGCGGCAGGCATCGCGCCGCCGGCCATGGCCTTGTCGGCGACCTCGCGCGATGCGTACCCGGCGCTGGCGCTTTCCTGCTTGCTGCAGGCGGCGAGGGAGAACGAAAGGGCGGCGACCAGGCCGCAGACCAGCAGATTCGAGACGATGCGACGCATGATCAATCCCCGTTGAAGATCCGTTGAGGGCGGGCCGGCGGCGCCATGCAATCGAAGCGCGCCGTCGGAGCGTGCCGTCGGGAAACGTATCGGATCGCGGAACGGGGTTGGACGAAACCGGCCACGGTCGCCCGTCACCGGCGTCACCGGAGGTTGCGTCCGCAGGCGGGACATCTCGCGATGCGGCGGACGCGCAGCGACGCGTCGCCACGCGTCCGCGATGCGCTCAGCGCTCCAGGATCGCCACCACGCCCATGCCGCCGGCGGTGCAGATCGACACCAGGCAGCGGCCGCCGCCGCGCTCCTTCAGTTCCTTCGCGGCGGTGGCGACGATGCGCGCGCCGGTGGCGGCGAAGGGATGGCCGGTCGCCAGCGACGAGCCCAGCGGGTTGATCTTCGCCGGATCGATGCTGCCCAGCGGCGCGTCGAGGCCGAGGCGGTCGCGGCAGTATTCGGGGCTCTCCCACGCGCGCAGCGTGCACAGCACCTGCGCGGCGAACGCCTCGTGGATCTCGTAGACGTCGAAATCCTGCAGGGTGAGGCCGTTGCGCTTGAGCATCTCGGCGACGGCCACGGTCGGCGCCATCAGCAGGCCCTCGCCGTGGACGAAATCGACCGCGGCGACGTGCGCGTCGCGGATCCGGCACAGCACTTCGTGGCCGTGCTGCGCGGCCCAGTCCTCGGAAGCGATCAGGCAGGCCGAGGCGCCGTCGGTCAGCGGCGTGGAATTGCCGGCGGTCAGCGTGCCGCGGCCGGAGGTCCTGTCGAACGCCGGCTTGAGCGAGGCCAGCTTCTCCAGCGTGGTGTCGGCGCGCAGGATGTTGTCGCGGGCGACGCCGCGGAACGGCACCACCAGGTCGTCGAAGAAGCCGCGCTCGTAGGCGGCGCCGAGCTTCCTGTGCGACGACAGCGCCCATTCGTCCTGCTCGACCCGGCCGATGTTCCACTCCTTGGCCATGTCCTCGCAGTGCTGGCCCATCGACTTGCCGGTGCGCGGCTCGCCGACGCCCGGGAATTCCGGCTTGAGCTCGCCGAAGGAGAAGCCGCTGGTGAGCCGCGCGATGCGGTCCATCGTCGACTTCGCCGCCGCGGCCGACAGCAGCCGGCGGCGCAGCTTCGGACTCACCGCGATCGGCACGTCGGAGGTGGTGTCCGAGCCGCCGCCGATGCCGACCTCGATCTGCCCGGTCGCGATCTTGTTCGCGACCAGGATGACGGTGTCCAGCGACGTGCCGCAGGCGCGCTGCACCGAGATGCCCGGGGTCAGCGGCGACAGGCCTGAGGACAGCGCGGCCTCGCGGCCGAGGTTCCAGTCGCTGCTGTGCTTGAGCACCGCGCCCATCGCCACTTCGCCCAGCACCTGGCCCTGGAGGCCGAACTTCTCGACCACCGCGCCCAGCGTGCGGACGCTCATCCCGAGGTTGCCGACGTCGGCGTAGGCCGTGTTCTGGCGACAGAAGGGAATGCGGGCGCCGCCCAGGACGGCGACGGGACGACCATGCAGCATCGGGCACCTCGGCAGGGAAGGCCGCGACGGCCGCGGCAGGGCTTCTGATTGAACCCGCAATCCGTCGAGCTTCGCCTCTAGAACGCGGCGAACGCCGACGGAGGCGGACGAACGGCGGATAATGCACGAGTGTACCCCTGCCCGCCGCCCCGGCCAACGAGACCATGTCCGCAGAACCGTCGTCCCTTCCCGCCGCCACGCCGCGCATGGTGGTCCGCGGCGCACTCGCGCTGGAACTGGCGCCCGGCACCCAGCCGGGTCGCGCCGCCCTGCGCCAGGCGGAGGCCGGCATGCTGGCCGGATTCGTCGGACGCGGCCTCGCCGCGCTCAGCGCCGACGCCGCGTCGATGGACCTCGTCCTCGCCGGCGCGCACTACGACCCGGCGGAGATGCTGCGCCCGGGCTGGCCGCTGCACCGGCGGCTGGAGGAACTGCACGCGCGCGCGCCGCAGGGCGACGGCGGGCCGCGGGTGATCGCGTTTGGCGCCGATGCGGACGGCACCGTGCCGGCGCCGCTGCGCGCCGAACTGGAGCTGCACGGCGGCCCGCTGCGGGTGGTGCCGTTCCTGCTGGTCGGCGCGGCCCCGGTGGCGACCGCGGTCGCCGCGACGTACGAGCACGCGCTGCTCGAACGCGGCATGGCCGACGCCGAGACCGCGCTCGCCGCGCAGGACGCCTTCGACGCGCGGATCGAACACGCCCGCTACCTCACCGCCTACGACCTCGCGGCGATGATGGCGCTGCAGTACCGCCACGTCGGCCTCGGCGGGCTGTGGCCGCTGATCGAGACCGCGCTGCTCGCGCCCGGCGAGGACGCGTGGCTCGACGCGCCGCCCGAACCGCTGCTGCGCTACCGCGGCGGCCATGTCGACGTCGCCGATTTCGATCGCGACGCCTGGCGCCGCCGCTACGCCGGCGACGAGCGCGACGACGGCCGCCTCGATCGCCGCTTCGACGTGTTCCGCGCGCGCCAGCGGCAGTTGCTCGCGATCCTCAAGGTCCACGGCCTCGACGTGCGCACGGTGCCCTGCGCCGGCGCGCAGGATCCGCGCGCGCTGCTGGGCTGATCCCGCCGGCGGACGGCGGCCGCGGACGTCCCTGCGCGGCGACCGCGCGGGGCTATACTCCGGGTGCGCGCAGCACGGATCGCCGCCGCGTTCGTGCCTGCCCGCCCCCGGCCACCGGGGCGACGGTGGCGGCGACATCAAGGAGAGATGGCATGAAGTCCGCATTCAAATCGCTGCTGGCGATCGGCGCGCTCCTGCTGCCGGTCTCGGCCAGCCAGGCCGTGCCCAACCGGGTGACAAACGGCCTGGTCGGCGAGTGGCACCTGAGCACGATCAACCTGTTCACCTACCGGATGGCGCCGGACACCAGCGGCTACGCGCGCAACGGCCGCGTCTACGGCGCCAATCCCGATAGCTGGGGGTGGACGGACAACGCGGTCGATCTGACCGGCGACAAGTACGTCCAGGTGCCCAATTCGTCGAACCTCAACTTCGGCACGGGCAGCTTCACGATCACCGCGTGGGTCCGCATCAACGACACCGGCCGCTCGGTCAAGACCATCGTCGACAACCGCGGCTCGAACGGCCGCGGCTACGCGTTCGCGGTGGAGGGCGGCAACAAGCTGCTGCTGCAACTGGCCGACGAGACCGGCTGGCTCAACTACGTGTCGGACGGGACGATGACGCTCACCCGGAACCAGTGGCACCACGTCGCGGTGTCGGTCAACCGCACGTCGTGGCCGGTCAACATCGCCTTCTACATCGACGGCTACCAGACCGGCCTGCTCACGCCGAAGATGGGCAACATCGACAACACGGACCTGCCGTTCTACATCGGCGGCCACAAGGACTATTCCGGCTACCGCTTCAACGACCGCCTCGACGAGGTCTACGTCTTCAACCGCGCGCTGCCCAACTGGGAGGTCTGGACGGTCCTCAACCCGGGCAAACCGCTGTACCACCCGACGTTCTGGAACGACGGCGGCACGCGGCAGTACAACAACAACTGCTACAACTACGCCAACAACCGCGCCACCAACACCTTCGCCCAGCCCGGCCGCGCCGCCGGCGCGCAAAGCAGTTCGATGACCTGCCCGGCGATGATCGCCGCCGCGATCGCCGACGGCCTGCAGCCGATCGGCTACTACCCCGACTGGCCGCTGGACTTCAAGGGCGGGCTGGCGCTGGTGACCGGCTACGTCGGGTCCACTCCCGACTACCACTGGTACCGACTCGACGACGACGGCACCTGGAGCCACAAGCCCGGCGGCACCGCGGCCACCAACCGCGACAACAGCGGCAACATCATCACCGACCCACGCACGGCGAACCGCGGCGGCTACGCCAACTTCTGCGGCTTCTTCCTGGCCTGGTCGGACATCGCCGACGGCTACGGCCATGAACGCATCAACTGATCGCGGCGCCAGGGAGGCCCACATGAACATTCCGCATTCCGTCCTTCGCCTCGCCGTCGCCGTGTCGCTGGCCGTCGTCGGCGGCCTGCCCGCCCTCGCCGCCGGCCCGAACGCGCGCATCGCCGACGACGCCCGGCCGATGGCGCCCGGCGCGCAGTTCCGGGTGACCTACCTGCTGTTCTCGGGACGTCCGAACCCGACCGTCACCGTGCTGCCAGGACCGGTGTACGAGGTCGTGCGCAAGCGGCTCGATTCGGCGACCGCGACCGGCCGCGCGATCGCCGCGACAGCCGATGCACCGCCGGCGCTGGGCTACAACGGCATCCTCCTCGAACAGTTCCACGGCGACGGCACGGTGTCGCGCCAGGTCGTCCACGGCGATGCGCTGCGGATCGAGTCCGCGGTCGCCGGGCAATCGGCGACGGCGACCTCGCCGTCGGCTGCGGGGCTCGAAGCCGCGTTGCTGTCGATCGGACGCAGCAGCGGCGCGCTCGACGCCGCGCTGCTGGACTACATCGCCCGCGCGCCGAAGCCCTGAGCGCGGGGAGACGCGGGTCGGCGGCCACCTGCCGCCGGCCCGCGATGCGCTGTCCGCGCTCCGCGGTCAGCGCGCGACGTCGATCACGCCGCAGCCGACGCGGGCGCCGGCGTTGCCGGCGGGCTGGCTGTGGTAGTCGTCGGCGTTGGCGTGGACGACGATCGCGCGGCCGAGCACGTCGTTGGCCGCGCCGCTGCCGAGGGTGACGCCGAGCAGGCGGATGTCGACATGGGCGACGCCTTCGGCGTTGGCGCGGAGGTTGTTCATGTCGCCGAGATGGTGCGGGCCTGCGCCGGCCTGGCCGTGCGGCATGCCGCCGGGATTGAAGTGGCCGCCGGCGCTGCTGGCGTCGGCCGCGGAGCAGTCGCCGCGCTCGTGGACGTGGATCGCGTTGGCGCCGTTGGGCGAGAGGCCGCCGAGGTCGCCCTCGATGCGCACGCCGCCGTCGATGGCGGTGATCGCCAGCGAGCCGCTGACGAGGCTGGCCGAAGCCGGACCGATGTTGGCCGTTGCGCGCTGCAGGCGATGCTGCGGCGCGGGCGCGGGTTTCGGCGGCGGCGCGCTGGCGCAGGCGGCGAGCGCGCAGCACAGGACGGTGAGCGAGAGGATGCGGATCGCGGTCATGCTCGACACTCCGGGTGCGGGGGAACCGACAGCATAGACCGTGCGGCGCACCCGGGGTTCTGCACGATCCGCCGGTGCGGATCGCGGAGTCCGGATCGCGGAGTGCAGATCACGGAGTCCAGATCGCGGCGTACGGATCACGACCTGCGGACGCGCGCTGGGCGCGGCGACGGTTCAGCCGCGACGCGTGCGCCGCCCCGGCCCGAGCTTGCGGGTGAGCGTGTTGCGGCCCACGCCGAGCCGGTTCGCGGCGTCCGTCCGGTGGCCGCCGGTGTGCGCCAGCGCGGCGTCGAGCAGGGCGCGGTCGAAGCGCTCGCGCGCCTCGGCATGGAGATCCGTGCTGCCGGCGTCCAGGCGCGCGCGCGCCCACGCCGCGAGCGCGGCTTCCCAGTCGTGTTCGTCGCCGCGCGCGGCCGGCGGCGCGGCCACCGCGAGCGAGGCCGCCTCCAGGTCGGCGACCCGGATGGCGTCGCCCGGCGCCAGCGCGGCCAGCCGCCAGCACAGGTTCTCCAGCTCGCGCACGTTGCCCGGCCACGCATGCGCCTGCAGCCGCGACAGCGCGGACGGCGCGAAGCGCTTGGCCGGCGCGTCGAACTTCTCCGCCGCCGCGCGCAGGAAGCGCTCGGCGAGTTTCGGGATGTCCTCGCGCCGCTCGCGCAGCGGCGGCAGGCGCAGGCGGACCACGTCGAGCCGGTGCAGCAGGTCGGCGCGGAAGCGGCCTTCGGCGACCAGCGCGTCGAGGTCCTGGTGGGTCGCGGCGATCACCCGCACGTCGACCCGGATCAGCTCGCGGCCGCCCACCCGGAAGAACTCGCCCTCGGCGAGCACGCGCAGCAGCCGCGTCTGCAGCGGCAGCGGCATGTCGCCGATCTCGTCGAGGAACAGGGTGCCGCCGTCGGCCTGCTCGAAGCGACCGGTGTGGCGCTTCGCCGCGCCGGTGAACGCGCCCGCCTCGTGGCCGAACAGTTCGCTCTCCAGCAGTTCCGACGGGATCGCCGCGGTGTTGAGCGCGACGAACGGCCGTCGCGCGCGCGGCGATTCGCGGTGCAGCGCGCGCGCCACCAGCTCCTTGCCGGTGCCGGTCTCACCGGTGATCAGCACGCCCAGCGGCGCCTGCGCGAGTCGGCCGATGGCGCGGAACAGCGCCTGCATCGCCGGGGTGTCGCCGACCAGCGCATCGGCGGCGCCGGCGGCCTCGGGCGCGGGCGCCCGCGACGCGCCGCCCGCGGGCGCGAGCGCCTGCGCGGCGAGCGCGACCGCGGCGTCGAGATCGAAGGGTTTGGACAGGAACTCGTGCGCGCCGCCGCGGAACGCCCCGGCGGTGCTGGCGACGTCGGTGTACGCGCTCATCACGATCACCGGCAGTTGCGGATGCCGCGCCTTGATCGCGTCGAGCAGCGCCAGGCCGTCCTCGCCGGGCATGCGCACGTCGGTGAACAGCAGCTCGGGCGCGGCGCGCGCGTCCAGCGCCGCGCGCACCGCGGCGGCGTCCTCGAACGCGGTGACGTCGTAGCCGGCCTCGCGCAGCGCGGTGGCGAGCACGAAGCGCACCGAACGGTCGTCGTCGACCACCCAGACCTGCGCGGGGGCCATCGCGGCGGGATCAGGCGTCTTCGGCATGCGCAGGGTCCAGGGTGGCATCGTGGCGTCGGTCCTTCGTCGCGGGGTCGGTGGCGGCCGCGGCCGCCGGCGCGTTCGTCTGCGGTGCGTTCGCCTGCGGCACATTCGCCTGCGCTTCGCTGGGCTGCGCTTCGTTGGGCTGCGGTTCGTTGGGCTGCAGTTCGTTGGGATAGGGCAGCAGCAGCGCGAACACCGTGTGGCCGGGACGCGAGCGATAGCTCAGCGAGCCGCGGTGCTCGCGCGCCACCTGCTGGGCCAGCGCCAGGCCGAGGCCGGTGCCCTCGGCGCGGCCGCTGACCAGCGGCAGGAACAACTGTTCGGCCAGCGTTTCCGGCACGCCGTGGCCGTCGTCGACGATCTCCAGCCGCAGCACGCGCGCGTGGATCTCCTCGCCGATGCGCACGCCGCGCTCGACCCGGGTGCGCAGGCTGACGTGGCTGGCCTCGGCCTGCAGCGCGTTGCGCACGAGATTCCACACCGCCTGGGTCAGGCGGTCGGCGTCGCCGGCCAGCTCCGGCAGCGACGGGTCGTAGTCGCGCACCAGCTTCACCGCCCAGCCGGCGTCGTTCTCGGCCAGGCGCAGCACGCGTTCGAGCACGACGTGGATGTTGAGCGGCTCGTGCGGGCGCGCCGGCGCGGGCGTGAGCAGGCGGTCGATGAGGTCGGTGAGCCGCGCCACCTCCGACTCGATCAGCCCGGTCAGCTCGCGCGATTCCTCGTCGGCCGCGCGCCGCGCCAGCAACTGCGCCGCGCCCTTCAGCCCGGCCAGCGGATTGCGCAGCTCGTGGGCCAGGCCCTTGAGCGCGGCCGACAACGCCGACGGCAGCACCGTGGCCGGGTCGTCGCCGGGGAATTCGTCGACCGGGTGCGCCTCCAGCCACCAGCCGCCGTCCTCGCGGCGGGTCAGCAGCGCATCGGCGTAGCGCGGCGCCTCGCTGCCGGGGAAGGCGAAGCGCAGGCGGCGCAGCCGGAGCTGGTCGCCCGGCGGCTCGGCCAGCGCCCGGGCGAGGGTGCGCCCCTCGATCTCGAACGCGCCCAGCGGCAGCCCCGGCAGCCGGCGCGTGCCGACCCCCAGCCAGCGCGCCAGCGCCAGGTTGCCGCCTTCGACCCGCCCCGCCGCGTCGCACCACGCCACGGGCGTGGACAGGGCGTCGAAGGCGGCGGTGTCGAGGGGCATCGCACCAATTTAGTGCAAATCGATCCGCAGCGGGCGCCGGGACCCGGCCTCCCATGACGACGCGGTCCGGGCCGCCGGCCTCGTCGCCCCGGTTCCGCCCGAGGGCCGGTCCGCGCCCGCATGCGCCCACCGGCACGGAGGCCGCACGGCGAGCCGCAATCGATGGCGACCACGATCGTCCGCAGTTCGACGCGCTGGGCGCCGACATCGATGCCCGCACCGCCTAGCGGGATCGCGCTCGTCCTCCCCGCGCCTCGCCCGCCGGCCTGCGTGCGTGCGTGCGCCGCAGCACGACGCGGCGCCCCGGCCGCGGCCGACGTCGGAACGGCACGCATCGCCGACGCCGAATGCGCACCGCCGCCGCGCGCAGGGGGTCGCGATCGCGCCCGGACGCGCGCGTTGCGCAGCGCGCGCGGGCCGCGGCCTGCGCCGGGCTTCAGCTTGGCGCGTCGCAGGGTCGCGATGTTTATACTTGGGCGCGCCGGGCGCCACGTCGACATGCGCGACATCGGCTCTCGTTTCCCGCACGCAGTCGAATGCCGCTTCCGGAGACGGGAGCGCTTGCCGGTCTCACCGGTCTGCGGGTGGCTTCCCGGGTGATCGAAGAAGGACCTTGTCAGGACATGTCCACTCCCACGCGTGAACAACTGCTCCGCGCCGCGCTCGCCAAGCGCCTGCAGGAGGAGGCAAGGCTGCGTGCGGCGACGGTGGCGGACGACGCCGCGATCCCGGTCGCCGATCGCGAAAAGGCGCTGCGCCTGTCCTTCGCCCAGCAGCGGCTGTGGTTCCTGACCCGGATGGAGGGCTTCAGCGAGGCCTACCACATGGCGCTGGCGCTGCGCCTGCGCGGCGCACTGGACCCGACGGCGCTGCGCCGCGCCCTCGACCGCATCGTGTTCCGGCATGAAGCGCTGCGCACGACGTTCCATCGCGTCGGCGACGATCCGGTCCAGCGCATCGCGCCGGCCGACAGCGGGTTTTCGCTGCAGGAGCACGACCTGCGCCATCATCCCCGCGCCGACGAGGCGCTGGCCCGACGCATCGCCGACGAAGCCCACCGGCCCTTCGACATGGAGCGCGGCCCGCTGTTCCGCGGCCAGCTCGTGCGCATGGCCGACGACGAGCACGCGCTGCTGCTGACGATGCACCACATCGTCTCCGACGCCTGGTCGCTCGGGCTGCTGTCCTCCGAACTGGGCGCGCTGTACCGCAGCTATCGCGAAGGCGGCGACGATCCGCTGCCGCCGCTGCGGATCCAGTACGCCGACTACGCGCTGTGGCAGCGGCACTGGCTGCGCGGCGAGGCGCTGGAGAAGCAGAACGACTACTGGCGCCGCACCCTGGCCGGCGCGCCGACGTTGCTGGAGCTGCCGACCGACCGGCCGCGCCCGGCGCAGCAGAGCTTCGCCGGAGACCGGGTGCCGATCGCGCTGGACGCGGCGCTGACCGACGCGCTCAAGGCCCTGGGCAGGCGCCACGGGATGAGCCTGTTCATGATCGTGCTGGCGGCGTGGGCGACGGTGCTGTCGCGGCTGTCGGGGCAGGCCGAAGTGGTGGTCGGCACGCCGGTCGCCAACCGCCGGCATCCGGCGCTGGAGAACCTCGTCGGCTTCTTCGTCAACACCCTGGCGCTGCGCATCGAGGTCTCGGGCAGCGTGTCGGAACTGCTCGAACGGGTGAAGCTCGCGACGCTGGACGCCCAGGACCACCAGGAACTGCCGTTCGAACAGGTGGTGGAGATCGTCAAGCCGCCGCGCAGCCTGGCCCATGCGCCGATCTTCCAGGCGATGCTGGCGTGGCAGGACATGACCGAGGGCGCGCTCGACTTCGGCGGCTTGACCATGGCGCCGCTGGAGACCCTCTACGACACGGCCAAGTTCGACCTGACCCTCAACATCGGCGAAGGCGGGGACCGGATCGTCGGCGGCCTGGACTACGCCACCGCGCTGTTCGACCGGGCCACGATCGAACGGCACGCGGGCTATCTGCAGCGCGTGCTCGCGGCGATGGCGGCGGACGAACACCAGCCGGTGGACCTGATCGACCTGCCGGACGACATCGAACGCCGCGCGCTGCTGGCGCTGGGCGACGGCGGGCCCGGCATCGCATGCGCGAGCGTCGGCCTGTACGACCTCGTCGCCGCGCAGGCGGCCCGCACGCCCGATGCGATCGCGGTGATCGAACCCGGCGCGGAACTGAGCTACCGCGCATTGACCCTGCGCGCCAACGGCCTCGCCGAACGGCTGCGCGCGCTCGGCGCGGGCCCGGAGTCGCGCGTCGCGCTGCTCGCCGACCGCTCGGCCGAGTCGATCGTGGGCCTGCTCGCGATCCTCGCCGCGGGCGCGGCCTACGTGCCGCTGGACCCGGGCTATCCCGACGATCGCCTCGGCTACATGCTCGACGACGCGGCGGTGCTGGCGCTGGTCGCGCCCTCCGCGCTGTCCGGACGGGCCGCCGCGTGCGCGGCGCTGCGCCCGGCGCTCGCCGGCCGGATCCTCGACATCGGCCAGGCGCCGGCGCGCGACATGCCGCCGGCCGTCGACCTTCGGCCGGACAACGCCGCCTACGTCATCTACACCTCCGGTTCGACCGGCGTGCCCAAGGGCGTGGTGGTCGAGCATCGCGGCGCGATGAACCTGGTGCAGGGCTTCCTCGCGCGCCACGCGTTCGCCGGCCAGCGCCTGCTGATGATCCCGCCGCTGATCTTCGACGCGTCGGTGGGCGACGTGTTCCCGGCGCTCGCCGTCGGCGCGGCGCTGGTGCTGCATCCGGACCCCACCGAACTCGGACCGACCGAGCTGTCGCGCTTCTGTCGCCAGCATCGGGTCACCGCGATCGACGCCCCGGCCGCGCTGTGGCGGCGCTGGACCGACGGCTTCATCGAACAGCGCGCGGACAGCGACGCGCCGGTGCTGCCCGACCTGACGCTGATGATGTTCGGCGGCGAAGGCGTGTCGCTGGAGCAGGTCCGGCGCTTCGCTACGCTCACCGGCGACCGCGTCGTGCTGAGCAACCACTACGGCCCGACCGAGGCCTCGGTCTGCGCGACGATACTGACGACCCGCGACGGCGCCGGGCTCGACGGCACCGAGCTGCCGATCGGCCGCGCGCTGCCGGGCGTGCGCGTCTACGTGCTCGACGCCCACCTGCGGCTGGCGCCGCGGGGCGTCGAAGGCGAGCTGTGCATCGGCGGCATCCAGGTCGCGCGGGAATACCTCAACCGGCCGGACCTGACCGCCGAGCGCTTCGTCCGCGATCCGTTCGCCCCCGATGCGGCGCCCGATGCGGCGCCCGATGCGGCGTCCGACGCGGACGCGCGGCTCTACCGCACCGGCGACCTGGCGCGCTGGAACACGGACGGCACGCTGCAGTTCGTCGGCCGGCGCGACCACCAGGTGAAGATCCGCGGCTTCCGCATCGAGCTGAGCGAGATCGAAGCCTGCCTGTCGCGCCACCCGGGCGTGCGCGACGCGGCGGTGCTGGCGCGCGAGGACGTGCCGGGCGACAAGCGGCTGGTGGCGTACGTGGTCTCGGCCGAGGCCATCGACGCCGAATCGCTGCGGACGCACCTGGGCGGGACGCTGCCGGAGTACATGGTGCCCGCCGCGTACGTGCGGCTGGACGCGCTGCCGCTGACGACCAACGGCAAGCTGGACCGCAAGGCGCTGCCGGCGCCCGATGCGAGCGCCTACGCGGCGCGCGCGCACGAGCCCCCCGTGGGCGAGGCGGAGATCCTGATCGCGGAGATCTGGGCCAGGGCGCTCAAGCTCGATCGCGTGGGCCGGCACGACAACTTCTTCGGACTCGGCGGCCATTCGCTGACCGCCATCAGCCTGGTCGCCGCGCTACAGAAGCACTACGACGCGCAGATCGGCGATGTCTTCCGCTGGCCCACCGTCGCCGAACAGGCGCAGCACTTCAGGCCCTCGCGCGACGCCCTGCAGCAGCGCATCGCGCGGGTCAAGCAGGCGCTGGCGAGCGCGGAAGAACGCCAGCGCCGGGCGATCGAAGACCCCGCCCTGCAGGCGTGCATCGACGCATACCGCATGCGCACCGAACAGCAGATGGCGCGACTGGGCGCGCGGCGGCAGGTCCCCTACGGCTGCGTGCTGCTGACCGGCGCCACCGGCTACCTGGGCGCCTATCTGCTGCACGAACTGGTCACGACCCGCGACTGCCGCGTCGTGGCGCCGGTGCGCGGCGCCGACCGGGAGGACGCCGAGCGCCGCCTGCGCGAGGTGCTGGACCACTACTTCGGCCCGGCGTTCCACGCCCGTTGCGCGGGGCGCGTGGAGGTGGTCGTCGCCGACCTCGGCCAGCCGGGCCTGGGCATGGCGCCGGAGGTCTACCGCCGACTCGCCGCGGAAGTGGACACCATCCTCCACAGCGCGGCCAACGTCAGCCACTACGGCCCCTACGAAGACTTCCACCGCGCCAACGTCGTCTCCACCGAGCAGTTGCTGGCGTTCGCGACCGAGGGATCGCCCAAGCGCTTCCACTTCGTGTCGACCATCTCGATCTCCGACGGCGTGCCCGACGCGCCCTGGGCGGTCTTCACCGAGGACGACATCGACATCGGCCAGCAACCGGGCAACGTCTACATCCGCTCCAAGCTGGAAGCCGAACGCACCGTGGCCGCGTTCCGCGCGCGCGGGGGCGTCGCCAGCATCCATCGCGTCGGCAACATCACCTACCACTCGCGGACCGGCGTGCTGCAGAAGAACATCGTCGAGAACGCGTTCTACCAGCGCACCAGGGCCTGCATCGCGCTGGGCATGGTCCCGGACTACCTGGACGTCGCGGAGCTGACCTTCGTCGACCGGCTGGCGCAGGCCATCGTCCTGCTGTGCGAGCAGGAGGCGCTGGGGAACGAGACCTTCCACCTGCACAATCCGCACCATGTGCGGCTGTCCGCCTTCCTCGCCGAATCGACCGAGGGCCTGCGGATCCGCGGCGTCCCGTCGGACACCTTCCTCGACGGCCTGCTGGCGCTGCGCGACGCGCCCGAGCATGCGGACGCGGTGATGAACCTGCTGGTGCATACCGGGCTGCTGGACGAAGAGGCGTCGAACGACAGGCCGCCGCTGTACATGCTCTCCGAGCGGACCGAGCGACTGCTGGCGGGGCTCGGCTTCGACTGGCCCGCGCCGGATCCGGCGGCGATCCGCCGGCTGGTGCGGCTGGCGACCGACGCCCCCGCGCCGGCCGACGATCCCGCGGCACACCCCTGACCCGGTCGCCCGCGCCGCACGCGGGCGACGCCCCAACCACGCCCCACCGGGCCACGACCTCCCTGGAACCCAACGATGGAATATCGACGTCTCGGAAAATCCGGCCTCAAGCTCAGCGAACTCTCGCTCGGCTCATGGGTGACCTTCGGCAACCAGGTGGACGGCAAGGACGCGCTCGACCTCATGGCGCTGGCCTACGATGCCGGCATCAACTTCTTCGACAACGCCGAAATCTACGAGCAGGGGCGCTCCGAAGTGGTGATGGGCGAGGCCCTGCGCAAACTCGGCTGGAGCCGCGACACCTACCTGCTGTCCTCGAAAGTGTTCAGGGGCGGCGAGAAGCCGACCCAGAACGGGCTGTCGCGCAAGCACGTGTTCGACGCCTGCCATGCCGCGCTCAGGCGCCTGCAGGTGGACTACCTCGACCTGTACTTCTGCCATCGCCCCGACGTCGACACCCCGATCGAGGAAACCGTGCGCGCGATGCACGACCTCGTCGCGCAGGGCAAGGTGATGTACTGGGGCACGTCGGAATGGAGCGCGCAGCAGTTGACCGAGGCGTGGGCCGTGGCGAAGGAGCTGCGGATCACGCCGCCGCAGATGGAGCAGCCGCAGTACAACCTCTTCGAGCGGCAGAAGGTCGAGGCCGACTACGCGCCGCTGTACGACCTCATGGGCCTGGGCACGACCATCTGGTCGCCGCTGAAGGGCGGCGTGCTGACCGGCAAGTACAACGACGGCATCCCCGCGGACAGCCGCATGACCCTGCCCGGCTACGAATGGCTCAAGGCGCAGTGGGACAGCGAGGAAGGCCGGCGGCAGATCGACAAGGTGCGCGCGCTGTCGGCGCTCGCCGACGAGGTCGGGATGCCGGTCCACCACCTGGCGATCCTCTGGTGCCTGGCCAACCCGCGCGTGTCGAGCGTGCTCCTCGGCGCATCGCGGCCCGCGCAATTGGCCGACAACCTGAAGGCGCTCGAGTCCAGGGACAAGCTGACGCCCGAGGTGATCGCCCGGATCGAGGCGATCGTGGACAACGCGCCGGCGCCCCCGCCGCGCTACTGACGGCGGCCCCCGCGGGCCGCGTCAACCGTCGCCGACGCGCTCGCCGACGTGGCCCCTGCGTCGACGCGACACGGCGCACGCCGCGATGCCCGCGAGCATGCCGCCGAGGAACAGCGGCAGTTCCGGGTTGCCCGGCGCCGCGAGCAGCGCGACCGCGGGGCCCGGACAATAGCCGGCGATGCCCCAGCCGATGCCGAACAGCGTCGAGCCGACGACCAGCGGCGCGTCGATCCGCCGCGCATCGCTGAGGTGGAAGCGCGCGTCGAACACCGGGCGCGGGCGCCTGAGCACGAACCGGAACGCGATCGCCGCGGTGGCGACCGCCCCGCCGAGGACGAACAGCAGCGCCGGATCCCAGTCGCCGGCGACATCGAGGAAGGCCAGCACCTTCTGCGGCGAGGTCATCCCCGCCAGCGCGAGGCCGAGCCCGAACACCAGGCCGCACGACAGTGCGATGGATGCACGCATCAGGCGATCCCCCAGACGTGGCGCACGACCCAGGTCGTGCCGATCGCGACCGACAGGAACACGCCGACCGCGACGAACGAGCGTCGCGAGAAGCGCGCCATGCCGCACACGCCGTGCCCGCTGGTGCAGCCGCGCGCCAGCGACGTGCCGACGCCGACCAGTCCCCCGCCGACGACCAGCAGCCACGGCGGGAAGCCCGCGCGCGCCGCGGGCGCCGTGCCGCCCGCGAGTTCGTACAGCCCCGCGCCCGCGACCAGCCCCAGCAGGAACAGCAGCCGCTGCGCGCGCGCGCCGGCGTCGCCCTCGAACAGGCCCTCGAGGATGCCGCTGACGCCGGCGATGCGGCCGTTGAAATACAGCAGGCCCGCCGCCGCGAGGCCGATGAGGATGCCGCCGGCAAGCGGGGGCAGGAAGTCGGGGAAAGTCATGGCGGCAGGGGTTCCGATCGCGGGCGAGCCCCGAATGTAGCCGGTCGGACGCGGATCCGCCGCCCCGTCCGCGGCGGATCTGAACGCGCTTCGCGTCCGCGTTCATGCGGCATGCGCCCCTGTCGCGCGGCGGCCGATCGCGATGTTCCTGCGCTACAGCCCGACCAGGTGCAGGAACCGCGTCGTCGACGTGTCCTCGATGCAGTGCACCAGGCGCGCACCGGCGGCGCGGTAGACCGCCTGCCAGGCGCGGCGGTCCGGCGGCGGAACGCCCTGCCCGGAGATCGCTTGGACGTAGTCGTGCAGCAGCGTTTCGCGCAGCGCCGGCGTGGTGCGACCGGCATGGCCAAGACGACCGTAGTAGTCCGACACCAGCAGCATGCGCCCGGGGAAATCCTGGCGCAGGCGCCGCAGCCACGCCGGCGCGGCGTCGCGCTTCGCGAACAGTTCGTTGGCGAGATCGCCGGCGACGATCGTGTCCACCCGCGCCCTTGCGTCCGCGGGGAGCAGGCGCGCGGGCATGCGCCCGTCGCCCGCGAGGATGCGCACCCGGCGCGCCACGCCCGCCGCGCGCAAACGCGCGCGCGCGAGGCGGCACATGCCCGGGTTGGCGTCGATGCCCCAGCCGCGGAGCTGGGGGTTCGCCACCGCCAGTGCGGCGAGCAGCGCGCCGGGACCGCAGCCGAGATCGAGCACGCCGCGGCTGCCGAGCTGCGCGAGCAGCGCCGCCGGCATCGCCTCGGCGCCGCCGGGCGCATGCAGGAAGGCGTTGGCGTGGCGGCGGCGATCCACCCGCGCCCCGGCCCGCGCCGGATGCCGCAGCAGCTCCGGCAGCGCGACCGCGTTCGCGCCGAACGCGCCGGCGTAGAGATCGAGCACGAAGCGCGCTTCCGGCGCGGCGCCTTCCTCCGCGACGAAGCGTTTGCCCCGTTTGCGCACCAGCGTGGTGCGCGCGGCCGCGAAGTCCAGCGTCGCCGCCAGCAGCGCCGGATCGAGCCGGCAGGCCCGGGCCACGTCCTCGACGGTGCGTGGCCGCGACAGCGCGGCGAGCACGCCGAGATCGTGCAGCGTCGACAGCGCGTGGCCGAGCTGCAGGCCTTCGGCAAGGTCCAGCGCGCCCCAGCGCGGCGCGGCGATGGCGTCGGGCGCGGAGGTGCGGCTCAATGCATCGCCTCCGCGGCCGTCTCCGGTGCGGGCACGAGGATGCCGGCGTCGACCAGTTCGCGGAAGAACGCGTCGTCGACGCCGTCGTCGCCGGTCGCTTCGCGCAGCATCGCCGCCACCGCGTCGCAGCGCTGCGGTTGGGCGAACACGCCGAGGATGGCTTCCAGCCCTTCGTCGATGCGCCAGGCCTCGGGCGCCTGCCTCCCGAGGTGCAGCAGGTAACTGGTGCGCTCGCCGTCGTCGTCGGGCAGCAGGGCGTCGTCGCGCGCGGCGTCGCGGATGCGCGCCAGCCAGCGGTCGCAGTCGTGCAGGCCGGACAGGATGCGCACGCTGTCGCTGAGCACGTACGGCCGCGGCGCGTCGTAGACGGCGGCCTGCGCGTCCGTCGGCGCGGGCCGGGTGTCGTGCAGCGCCAGGCCGTAGCGGAACAGCGACACGAGGTGATGGTCCGCGCCATGTTCGGCGGCGACGAAACCGGCGAGCAGGTCCGCATCGGGCATCCAGCCGGGCGGATGCACCGGCTGCACGCGATCGGCGTGCGCGCGGAACGCCGCCACGAACGCCGACAATCGCCCGCCATGGCGGCGCAGCGCATACGCGGCCACGTCCGGCCCGACCCGCCGCAGCAGGTCGACCGTCGCCACCGCGAACAGGTGGTCCGCGCGCGGCAGCGCGGCGGGATAGTGGAAATAGGTCTGGAAGATCTCCGGCGTCGACACCACCAGGTCGCGGTCGTCGGGGCCGATCAGCTCGCTGTTGTACGGGCTGGCGTAGCCGTCGTAGCGCACGTCGGCGCCGCGCTCGGCGTACATCGGCGTGCCCGGCTCCGGCTGCAGGATGTGCAACTGGGTGAGGCAGTGCGCGGAGAAATGGCGGCCGATCATGTCCAGGGTATCGTCCTGGTCGGCGCGCTCCTCCTCCGGATAGCCGGTGATGAACGACGCCGTGGTCTCGATGCCCAGCGACGCGCACACGTCGAGGATCGGCGCGACCAGATCGAGGTCGAGGCGCTTCTGGCTGATCTTCTGCATCCGCTTCGAGCCGGTCTCGATGCCGAAGTACAGGCCGATGCAGCCGGCGTCGGCCATGCTTTCCAGCAGCGCCGGGTTCACGCAGTCCACCCGCGCCGACACCCGCCAGCGGAAGCCGCGCCCGCGCACCGCCTCGCAGAACGCCTGCACCTTGTGCCGGTTGACGGTGAACATGTCGTGGTCGAGCTTGAACTCGTCGAAACCGTAGCGCTCGCGCAGGCGCTCGAGCTCGAACACCAGCCGCTCGGGCGACTTCAGCCGGAAGCTGCGCTGGAAGAAGCCGGCGGTCGAACAGAACGTGCAGGCGAACGGACAGCCGCGCCCGGCCTCGATGCGCAGCAGGTCGAGGCCGAGTTCGGCGATCGGGTAATGGTCGTAGTCCAGCAGCGGCAGGCTGTCGAGATCGTGGACCTTGGGCTTGCCCTCGGTCATCCGGAACGTGCCGTCGAGGGGGTCGCGCCAGCTCAGGCCGGGGATCTTCGCGAACGCGCGATCCGGCAATGCGCGCAGCACCGACGGGAACACCTCGTCGGCCTCGTGGCGCACGACGAGGTCGAACTCCGGGAAGCGTTCGAGGATCGGCCGGTCGAGCATGGTCGCGTGCGGGCCGCCCAGCAGCAGCGGCAGGTCGGGCTCGGCGCGACGGAGGCGCGCGGCGACGTTGATCGCGAACAGGAAGCTGCAGCCGAGCGTGGTGAAGCCCACCGCCTCCGGCGACTGGGCGAGGATCTGCGCGGCGGCGAGGTCGTACAGGTGCGCGTCGTAGCGCAGCGTGCCGTTTCGCAGCAGCCGCTTGGGGTCGTAGATCGAGGTCTTCACGCCGTCGCGCGCCGCGGACGCCGCCAGCGCCAGCAGGCCGAGGTGCGGATGCACGTCGAGCAGCGCGAGATCGCCCTCCTCCGGCATCACCAGGTTGTCGACGAGGGTCAGGCGCATCGCGCCCCGGGCATCGCCGACCGTTGCACGAGGCCGAACCCGGCCAGCGTCGCCAGCGCCGCGCGCACCGCCGCGGTCGCACCGCGCCCGCCGCCGAGGCTGCGCGCCAGCGCGGGCACGCTGCGGCGGCCGTCGATGCGCGCCAGCAGATGGAAGCCGAGCGCATCGAGGTCGAGCACGGTCACCTCCTCGGCCCCGGGCGCGCGCCAGAAGCACAGCGCGTGCGGTTCGTCGGGCACGGCGCCCAGGTCGGGCGCGCTCGCGTGCAGCGCGGCGGCGAGCGCGCGCGGATCGCAGCCGAACTCGTGCAGCCGCACGGTGCCGCGCAGCCGCGGGACATCGGCCACATCGACGACGTTCTCGTCGTCGCCGGCAGCGACATGCCACGGCCCGAGCCGCGCGATCGCGTCCTCGTAGCGCAGCGCGTCCCACAGCCGCGCATGCACCAAGTCGGCAGGATCGAGCCAGCCGCCGAGGAAATCGAGCAGGTCGCGGGCGCGATCGGGGAGGGTACCGGCCCACGGCAGGCGCCGGATCGAGCGGAATTCGGCGTACGCGGCGAACATCGCGATCTCCATCGCGGTCGCGCTCATCAGCCGGAACGACAGCGGGTAGTGCGCGCGCAACGGATTGTGGCGCACCTTCACGCCGAGTCCGGAGAACTTTGCGAGCACGTCGAGGTCGATCTCGGCCGGATCGACGCCCAGTGCGCGCAGGCGCTCGGGCTGCGCGCGCCAGCGCAGCAGCAGCCGCGGCTGCTCGATGCCCGCGGCCATCACCGCCTGCACGCGCGCCAGGCTCATGCCGCCTCCAGCAGCGCGCGGGTGCGCAGCAACTGCTGCTGCAGGATCGCCTGCGGGAACGCGCCCGACCAGTTGTATTCCAGCGTGAGCGCCTGCGGCCGCACCTCGTCGAGCACCCGGCGCAGCAGATCGAACACTTCCGGCGGCGCCGGCACCGCGTGGTCGTCCCAGGCCACGCCCGACTGCGTGCTCATCCCGGAAATATGGACCTCGACCACGCGCGCCAGCGGCAGCCGTTTCAGCTCGCGCCCGGGATCGACGCCGGTATTGACGCAGGTGATCAGGAAATGGGTGAGGTCCAGCAGCAGGCCGGCGTCGCAGTGCGCGAGCACCTCTGCGATGTAGGCCGACATCGGCATGGTGCTGCCGGGCACCTCGAAATACTGCGGCGCGTTCTCCAGCAGCAGCGGCGTCGCGCCGAGCCGCGCGCGCGCCGCGGCGTAGTTGTCGATCACCCGCGCGACCGAGGCTTCGCTCAACTGCGGACAGACGGTGTAGGTCAGCGCGGACGGCGCGATCGCATCGCCCTCGTCGTCCAGGCCTTCGGCCGAGACGTAGGCGAGGTGTTCGCCGATCCACGGCGTGCGCAGGCGCGCGGCGGTAGCGGCGATGGCGTCGAAGGTCTGCGCGGACGGCGGCACCGTGCCGGCGACCGACACGCTGGCGCAGTGCAGGATCAGCGGAATGCGCTGCTGCACGTCGCCGGCCTCCGGCGTGTGCCGCAGTTGCTCGAACGGGATTTCGAGGTAGTCCAGCGCGTCGGGCAACGCGTCCAGGCACGCCAGCGCCGGCGGGCCATAGGCCAGGCCGATCTGGGTCCGCGACGGGTCCGGCCGGAAATGCTTCACGCGCTGCGCCTCAGAAGGAAATGCGTTCGCCGGAGGCATCGCCGATGCGGCGCGCTGCTCCGCGTCACGCCACGGCGTGGCGCACAGCGGCATGCGGCAAGGGCGATCGAGGGCGATGGACGGTTCCGGCCCGGAGGCCGGAACCGCATGGACAGGCCGCGAAGGAACTCAGTCGTACAGCCAGGGGCCGCTGAGCTTGCCGCCGCTGAGGTCGACCTTGCTGAGCGTCACCGTCAGCGTGCCCTTGTCGATGCAGCGCTTGATGGCCGCGATCTTCTTCGCGTCCAGCGGCATCGACAGGTGCATCTTCGGGATCGCGCCGCTGAGCGCGATGCTCGCCGACTTGGCGGCGCCGCTCTTCTTCGCGACTTTCTTGGCCGCCTTCTTGGCCGGGCCCTTCGCGGCTTTCTTCGCCGCCGGTTTGCGCGTTGTTGCCATTTCCCTGCTCCTCCCTGCTCACATGATGACCGCGTTGCGCGGCCGGACGATGCGGTAGCTTTGCGGAATCCCTGGCATGCGACGCGGTCCCGGTGCGATCCGCCGGCGAAGGTCCGCGAGCACTGCGGCGCGATCGATGGCGCAAATCGTCGTCGCGTTCTCCGGAACCGACGATCCGGCGACCTTGTCACACGCTTCTCGAAATTGTCAACACCCGTCTTCGTGCAACGTCACGATGTCGCGCACGCCGCCGTGCAACCTGCCGCCGGACGCTGCGCCGCCGTCGTCGCCGCGACCGTCCAGGCGCATCCGCGGATCGCGCGTCGGCAGCAGCATCACGTGCACGCGCCAGTCGATCTCGGCATCCTCGCGCAGCAGCGCATCGCCGCGCGACGACAGCGCGGCGAGCAATGCGCGCAACAGGCGCAATGCCAGCGCGCGACCGACGCAGACGTGTCCGCCGGCGCCGAACGGGAAGTAGACGTACGGCGACGGCCGCAGGTCCGCCCAGCGCGCGGGCCGGAAGCGTTCCGGCTGCGGGAACGTCGACGGCTCGCGATGCGACAGGAACGGGCACAGCAGCACCTCGGTGTGCGCCGGCAGCCGATGCCCGCCCAGCGTCGCCGCGGTGCGCGTCGTCCGCACCATCAGCGCGTTCGGCGTGAGCACCCGCAGCGACTCGGACAGCACCGCGTCCGCCAACGTCTCCTGCGACAACGCCGCGACCGGATCGAAGCGGCCACCGTCGGCGCGCAGCCGCGCGCGCAGCGCCGGCAACTGGCTCAGCGCCAGCAGCGTCCACGCCATCGCCACCGCCACCGGTTCGTTGGTGGACACGGCGAGGACGTTGGCGTGGCCGACGAACGCGTCGTCGTCGATCGCCTCGTCCAGCGCCAGCGCCGCGAGCGCGCCGAAGCCGGACAGATCGCGTCGCGCCGCGCGGACCGCCGCGCGGTAGCGGCGCAGGCCGGCGTCGAGCGCGAGGCCGCTGCGCACCAGCGCCTCGCGCGCGTCGTCGTCGAGCGCCGCCCACGGCGCCGCGGCCTCGCGCCGCAGCCGGAAGTAGTCCATCACCGCCGCGGGCGCGAAGCCGGCGACCGCGACATCGCCGAACAGCAGCGCCGTGGACGCGGCCAGGGTCGTGCGCCGCATCGTGTCCAGCAGCGACCAGTCGTCGCGGTCGAGGGTCGCGAAGCCCGCCTCCACCGCCTGCCGCGCCGCGGCGGCGATGCGTTCGCCGTCGGCGCGGGCCAGTGCGCGCGCGAGCTGCGCCTTCGCCTGCGCGTGGGCGTCGCCGCGCATGCCGTGCAGGCTGGCGTTGAGCCGCACCAGCGGGGCGGGCAGGCCCAGGCGCAGCGCCGCCGACACCGGCAGCACGAAGCGTTCGATGTCGCCCAGCACCGCGCGCTGGTGCGCTTCGCCGAACACCGCGATCACCTGTGCGCAGGCGTCGTCGCGCGACAGCAGCGGGCCGTGCAGGTCGAGTGCGAACAGGTCGCCGTGGCGGGCGCGGGCGTCGGCGAGCCAGGCCATCGGGTCGCTGCCGATCGCGGCGACGTCGCCGGCGCGCGGCAGCGGGCGCGCGGCGCTCATGCGGCGTCCGCCGGGCATGCTCGGACCGGCCATGCCTGCGGCGTCCGTGTCTGCGTCGTCCGTGTCTGCGTCGTCCGTGCCCGCGCATTGTCCCGGGTCCTGCGCATCCTGCCCTCCGCGGCCTCCGGCCACCCCGTCGGGACAGCATGGCACAGCCGGCGCACGCGGCGGCGGTATGATCGGCCGACCGCTCCGCCCCCGCACTCGACCATGCCCGACTCGACCACGCCGGACTCGACCATGCACGACGCGACCATGCCCAACGAACCGCTGCGGAACGAACCGCGGCCGATGGTCCTCGCCGCCGCGCTCGGCGCCGCGCTGTGCGCGATCGCGCTGCTGGCGGCGCCGGTCGCGCCGGCGCGCGCGCTCACGCCGCCGCTGCGCTTCCAGACGCTGCAGGTCGACAACGACGGCCCCGTGCGCTGGTGGCAGGACGCGGTGGTGTACGAAGTGTGGCCGCGCTCGTTCAAGGACGACGACGGCGACGGCAGCGGCGACTTCAAGGGCCTGACCGCGAAGCTCGACTACCTGCACGGCCTCGGCGTGAAGGCGATCTGGCTGACGCCGGTGTTCGAGGCGCCGTCGTACCACGGCTACGACTTCCAGGATTTCCACGCGATCGAGCGCGACTACGGCCGCATGGCCGACTTCGAGCGCTTCGTCGCCGAATCGCACCGGCGCGGGATCAAGGTGATCCTCGACCTGGTCCTGAACCACGTGTCCGACCAGCATCCGTGGTTCCTGGCGTCGGCGAAGCGGGTCAAGGGCTACGAGGACGCCTTCGTGTGGCGCAAGACGCGCCCCGAGGGCTGGGGCCAGGCATGGTCCGACGCGCCCAACCCCGAAGCGGTCTGGCACTGGAACGCCGAGCGCGGCGAGTACTACTACGGCGCGTTCGGCGCCTCGCAGCCGGATCTCGACCTGCGCAATCCCGCGGTGGCCGGCGAGCTGGACGCGGTCGCCGCGTTCTGGCTGAAGAAGGGCGTGGACGGCTTCCGGCTCGACGCCGTGCGCTACGCGATCGAGGACGGCCCGCTGTCCGGGCAGGCAGACACCCCCGAGACGATCGCCTTCTGGACGGCGTTCGCGAAGAAGGTGCGGGCGATCGACCCCGACGCGCTGCTGATCGGCGAGGCCTGGGCGCCGCTGGAGACCGTCGGCCGCTACCGCAACGGCGGCCAGGGCCTGGACGCCGCGTTCGACTTCGACTTCGGCGAGAAGGTGATCGCGCTGCTCGCGCCGGACAGCGAACGCCGCGCCGACTTCGGGACGCTGGGCGCCGCCGACCCGCGGCGGCGCGAGGCGCTGTGGGCGAACCTGCAGGCGCGCGCGGCGGCCGCGCCGCTGTCGTACTTCGCGCCGTTCCTGTCCAACCACGACCAGGACCGGCTGCTGCGGCGCCTCGGCGGCGACGTGGCGAAGGCGAAGATCGCCGCCAGCCTGCTGCTGACCTCGCCGGGCACGCCGTTCCTGTACTACGGCGAGGAAATCGGCCTGTCGCAGCCGGAGGTCGGCGAGGATCGCTACCGCCGCGCGCCGATGCAGTGGGACGACGGCAAGAGCGCCGGCTTCAACGCCACCGGCAAGGTCTGGACCGACCTGCCGCCGGGACGCGGCTATCGCGGCCCGCAGGGCGCCTGGTGGGGCAAGTACTGGAAAGCGCAGCGCGGCGGCGGCGTGAACGTCGCCGCGGAGGACGCGCGTCCGGATTCGCTGCTGCGCCACTACCGCGCGCTGCTGGCGATGCGCAACGCCAGCCCGGCGCTGCGCCGTCCCGATGAACTGCGCTGGTATCCGGTCGACGCGGCCGACGTCTGGATCCTGCGTGCGACCTCCGCCGAAGGCGAGACCTGGGTGGTGATCAACCTCGATCCCGCGAAGCCGGTCGAATTCGGCGTGCCGCCGGAGCTGCAGGGCGAACGCCGCGACCGGCTCGGCGACGCGACGAAGCGCCTTGGCGAACGCTTCACGCTGCAGCCCGGCGAGACGCTGGTGTTCTGAGCGGCGCACCGCCTTCCGACGCGGCTTCGACCCGCCCCGCTTCGACACCCTCGCCTTCGACACCCTCACCTTCGGCCGCCTCCCTTCGGCCCTGCGAGTCCCACGACGATGATCCGGCCTGCCCGCGCCCTGCTTTCGCTCACCCTGACGACGCTGCTCTCCGCGACCGCGACCATGGCCGCCGACAAGGGCGCGGCGGTCGAAGGGCTGTCCTTCCAGCACGGCGACTGGGAAGTGGCCTGCGACAATACCCGCACCTGCCGCGCCGCGGGCTACCAGTCGGACGACAGCGACGAATCGCTGCCGGTCAGCGTGCTGCTCACGCGCGCCGGCGGCGCGGGCACGCCGGTGACCGGCCAGGTGCAGTTGAGCGAAGGCTGGGACGAGGATCTGTTCAAGGGCTTTCCCGCGCGCTTCCCGCTGACCCTGCGCATCGACGGCCGCGACCTCGGCAGCGTGACCCTGGCGAAGGACGCGCTGACCGCCGACCTGACCGCGGCGCAGGTGAAGGCGTTGCAGGCCTCGCTGCTGCGCGACAGCCGGATCGAATTCCGCGCGCGCGACAAGGTGTGGACGCTGTCCGGCGCCGGCGCGTCGGCGGTGCTGCTGAAGATGGACGAGGCGCAGGGCCGCGTCGGCACGGTCGGCGCGCTGTATCGCCGCGGCAAGCAGGACGAAGCGCACGTGCCGCCGGCGCTGCCGAAGCCGGTGATCGTCTCGCCGCCGCTCGCGCCGGCGCAGCCGGGCGACGCCGCGTTCGCCGCGAAGCACGGCGCGGCGGTGCGCGCGGCGCTGCGCGGCACCGTCCCGGCCGAGGACTGCGAAGGCGTGACCGAGACCGACGAGGACCACGCGCTGGAGGTGATCCGGCTGACGAAGACGCAGTTGCTGGTCTCGACGCAGTGCTGGCTCGCCGCCTACAACGCAGGCGTCGGCTACTGGATCATCGCGGACAAGCCGCCCTACCGGCCGGTGCTGGTGACGACGGACGCCACCGACGGCGACGGCGGCGCCATCCACTCGGGCCAGAAGGGGCGCGGCATCGGCGACTGCTGGAGCACCGAAAGCTGGGCCTGGGACGGCCGCGGGTTCGTCCACAGCGAAAGCGGCGGCTCCGGCCAGTGCAAGGGCTTCGCCGGCGGCGCGTGGGACATGCCGACGCTGGTCAGCGAGGTCCGCGCCGGGCGCTGACCGGCGTCAGCCCTGCAGCGCGCGCAGCAGCAGCGCGAGCGGGCCGCCGACGTAGTACAGCAGGCGTCCGCCCACGACCAGCGCGCGGCGCACGCCGGCGGCGCGTCCGGGCCGCAGCCACACCGCGGCCCAGGTCCCGAGTTCGATCGGCACGCGCAGCGCGGCCGCGTACAGGGTCATGCCCACCGCCCACGATCCCCACCAGATCGCCAGCGCCAGCAGCCAGGCCTTGAGCCCGAAGGTGTAGTACTCGCCGAAGGCGCCGCCGTAGGCGATGATCTGGTGCAGGCGGAACGCCGGCAGCGCCGGCAGCAGCGGGAACAGCCCGAACTTCACCAGCGGCCGGTCGAACCAGCGCCTGCGCACCCCCGCCCACGCCCGCGCGTACGCGGCCGCGCGCGATGCGCCGGCCGCCGCGACCGTCGGCGACGCACCCGCCGCCGCCAGCGCCTGCGCCAGCGCCGGGGTGTCGACCGCGGACAGCCCCTGCGGCAGGACCTGTCCCGACGCGAGCCGCAGCGACGCGCCCGGCGCCGGCAGCGGCCAGCGCCACGGCGACAGCGCGGCCACGCGCGCGGCCGGTATCTCGATGCGCCGGTCGCGCAGTTCCAGCACCAGCGTTCCGTCGTCCAGCCGCACCCGCGCCGCGCCGGCGCGTTCGATCGCCCACGCCGCGAGCGAAGGCGCGATCACCAGTGCGAGGAACAGCCGGAACTGCGCCAGCGAGCCGGCTTCGATCTCGCCCGAAAGCCAGTGCAGGCCGAGCCACAGCAGGCCGCCGCCGGCGCACAGGCGCAAGACCGCCGCGACCGCGCGCGCGGCCGGCGTCAGCACCGGGACGTCGGCCGCGAAGCGCACCCCGGAGGAGGCCGCTGCAGGCGTCCCGACCGGCATCGACGCCGTCGCCCGCGCCGCGCGCCGGCGACGCCACGCGCGAACGCCCGACCCGATCGCGAACAGCAGCAGCCCGATCGCGGCGGCGCGGCCGACCCAGTCGCCCCACGCCACCGCCAGCGTGCGCGGCGGCGGCGCGGCGACGGCAAGTTCGCCGATCAGCAGCCGGCGCTCGCCCATGCCGGTCCGCGCGCGGATCGCGCCGGTGGCGTCGATGGTCGCGCTGACGCCGTTGTTGGTGACCCGGAACTGCGGCAGACGGGTCTCGATGCTGCGGAACGTCGCCACCGCCAGGTGCAGGCGCGCGCCGTCGGGATGCGCGGTGAACCACGCGTCGTTGGACAGTCCGACCAGCGCCTGCGCGCCCTGGCGCGCGGCGTCGACGGCCAGCGCGGGATCGACGTCGTCGAGGCAGATCAGCGGCGCGACCGCCACCTCGCGGCCGTCGCGCAGGCGCAGCGGGAACACCCGCGCGCCGTCGCCGGGCCGCCACGTGCCGGCCCACGGCAGCAGGCGGCGCAGGATCGGGCCGTCCAGCCACGGCGGCACGTACTCGGTGAACAGGAACGGCCGGGTCTTGCGATAGGAGCCGAGCACTTCGCCGCGCGCATCGAGGAAGGCAGCGGCGTTGTATTCGCCGTCGGCGTCGCGGTCGTAGGTGCCGAACACCAGCGGCACGCCCGCGGCCAGCGCGAAGCTGCGGATCTCGTCGTCCAGCGCCTCGCCGTCGGTGCTCTTGGGATGGCCGAAGGTGGTCGGGTAGACCGTCTCCGACCACAGCAGCGCATCGACCCGGTGGTCGATCACCGCCTCGCGCGACATCAGGTAGTGCGTGTCCAGCACCTCGCGGACGACGGCATAGGCGCCGTGTTCCCGGCGCAGGCGCTCGTAGTCGACGATGTTCGACTGGACCATGCCCAGCCGCAGCGTCGGCGCGCCGGGCGTCGGCTGCGCTAGCGTCGACTGCGCCAGCGTCGACAGCGCCAGCGTCGACAGCCGCCACGCGCCGTAGCCGGCCATCGCCAGCGCCAGCGCCAGCGCCAGCGCCAACGGCCGCGCGACCGCGCGCACGCCGTCGCGGCGGCGCGCCCACGCGCAGGCGACCGCCTCGTTGGCGAGCAGCAGCAGGAACGTGAGCCCGGCCGCACCGCCGAGATCGGCGGCCTGGCGCAGCGTCGCCGACGGCGCGAGGCCGTGGCCGAGGGTGTCGCCGAGCAGCTTGGGCCACAGCCATTCCGTCGCCACCCACGCCGAGGCGCCGACCAGCGCGCGCACGACCGCGCCGTGGCGGCGGCCGGCGAGATGCCGCGCCAGCGCGAACGCGACGAACTGCGGCTGCAGCAGCGGCGCGGCGGCGAGCACGATCGCGACGCCGCCGGCCTCGGGCAGGCCGACGTAGCCGGCGATGGCGTTGCCGAACCACCACAGCACCGCGGCGGCGAAGGCCACGGCCATGCCCAGCCCGCCGCGCAGCGCCGCGCCGAGGGTGGGCGCGGCGTCGAGCGCGCGCAGCCACGGCGCCAGCACCACGAAACCCAGCGGCCAGGCGACGCCGCCCTGCGCATACAAGGCGAACAGCAGCGCGCTGGCGACGAGACCGGCCGGCATCCGCCCGCCGGCACGCAGGAACGACTTCACGCGTTACGGTCTCCCGCCGTCGCGCGGGCGCGGCACTTCGATGCGCCGGATCGGCAGCCCCGGCGGCGCCATCTCCGGCGGCACCACGCGGTCGGCCGGGATCGGGACCGGATTGCCGGCGGCGTCGAAGAACTGGAAGTCGGGCGAGAACATCAGGATCGGTTCGATCCGCTGGCCGTCGTCGGTGGCCTGGTAATGGCGCACGTAGCCTTCGGGCAGCGGGAAATCCTCGGGCACGGCGAGCCCGATCAGCGGCGGACTCGTCCCCGGCGGCTGGAACGCGCCGAGCCCGGTGCGGACGCCGGCGGCGTGCAGGCGGTCGATCACTTCGCCCATCGTCGGCACCTCGCCGGGCGGCACGTAGTCGGACAGATCGCCCATGGGATCGTTGCCGGTGGAAGCGCCGGCGCGGCGCGCGGTCGCGGGCGGCGCCTCGGCGGCGATCGCGAGCCGGTCGGACGCACCGGGACCGGATGTCGTCGCCGCGTCGGCGGGCGCCGCGTCGGGCGCGTCGCGCGGGGAACGCGACTGGCTCAGCAGCCAGCCGCCGACGCCGGCCACGAGGACCGCGGCCAGCGCCAGGTAGAGCAGGCCCCGGCGCGCGCCGGGACCTTCGCGTCGAACGATGCGCACGCCGTCGCCGACCGGATCGGCCGACGGCGTGCGCGAGGAGCGGACGTCGTCCATCGACGCATCGCGACGATCAGGGCGCCGGCGGGCTGAACGTCGACAGGCCCCAGCCCATGCGCTCGTGGCCGTACTGGTTCCAGATCGGGCTCTTGCCGCCGGAGAACGAGGTGTAGCGCGGCGCGCCCGTGCCGGAGGAGCCGCCGAACAGACCGGCGGTCACCGTGCTGCCCTGGTAGGTCGGGTGGGTGTCGTCGGACTGGATGTAGTCGTAGCTGCTCGACGAGGACACGAAATGGGTGTTCGCGTCGCGCAGGGTCGACTTCAGGGTCGAGGTGATGCGGGTGACGTAGCTGGCCTCGCTCTCGCCGGGCACGTACTTCAGCGCCTCGGAGTCGATCTGGCCGTCGCCGTTGCTGTCGTAGTCCGCGCCCATGTACTGGGCGAAGCTGTCGTTGCACTGGAAGCCCTTCTGGCGGGCGTATTCGCACATCCAGTAGTTCATCTTCGCGATCGACGGCAGGAACTTGTCGCGCAGGTTGACCTTGGCGCCGGTGGTCGGGTCGTTGCAGCCGCTCTGCACGTTGTCGGCGTTGTAGCCGGGGTAGTACAGGTTCGAGATCACCTTCAGCTTCACGCCCGAGTAGGCGTTGGCGTTGATGTAGTTCATCGCCGCGGCGACGTAGGTCTTGCAGTTGGCGACCGCGGTGTCGAGCACGCTGTAGTTGCAGGTGCCGGTCTGGCCCTTGAAGCTGCTGCGCGCCTGCAGGCCGTCGTTGCCGCACATCTCGAAGGTCACCACGCGGGTGTTGGTGGCCTGCATGTAGGAGGCCTCGCCGACGATCTTGTTGTTGTAGACGTCGGAGGCGACCGCGCCGGACTTCGCGCGACGGACGCTCTCGATGTCCGCGTTCCACAGCGCCGAGAGGTATTCGGCGTCGACGGTCGGCGCGGAGTACTTGGCGGCGCTGGTGACCGAGCCGTTGTAGCCGGCGTAGATCGAATCGCCGTAGGCGACGATGCGGTACTTGGTGCTGGTGCCGGAGCGGTCGACCGTCCAGGACACGTTCTGGTTGAGGGTGTTGGCGTAGGCCTGGGCGGCGACGAACACCGCGACGGCCGGGACCAGCACATGCAGGGACTTGCGGATGATCATGGACCTGTTTCCTTGGTGATGAGGATGGACGAACCGACGGAACCCGAGGGCTGTGGACGACGTTCGAGATGTTTCCTGTTTCCTTCCCTGGCATCCGGCCGCGTATGGGCCGCCCCCGCCGGCCGCCAAGCTAACGGTTCCCCCCGATACCAATCAATGGGGCGAGGGTATGGATGCGGTGCAACAATTCCGCATGACGGCGACGGGCGGTCCCGCGCGCCGGTTCGGCCCGGAACACCCGCATCGGCGCTTCGCGCCATGCGCTAGGGCGAATGGCCCGGGCGCATGGCCGGATGCCCATCCGTTAAACTCCGTCCGTGCGCCAGTCCATGGAGGGGGCTCTGGACGGATATACGATCGACGACGGCAAGCTCGCGACGCTCGCCGCCAGCCGCAGCGGCCGGGTGGC
Source organism: Lysobacterales bacterium (assembly GCA_019510125.1). GTDB lineage: Bacteria > Pseudomonadota > Gammaproteobacteria > Xanthomonadales > Xanthomonadaceae > Lysobacter_I. The sequence goes on along the minus strand of JAEKKX010000013.1, from coordinate 10,115 downwards.
GCTCGCCGGCTTCGAGTACCAGCGCGCATTCGCGGTGCTGCGCCTGGCGGCACTGACGCTGCGGCAGCCGGTGCCCGGCTGCGCCCACGTGCCGCAACTGCTGCGCTACGAGTGGGCCGAAGACATCGATGAACTCTGCGCGGATGGCAGCATCGTCCTGTGGCAGTGCAAGCATGGCGACGACTGGCATTCGCCCGCACCGCTCGCCGAAGTGTTGCTGGGCTTCGCGCCGAAGTGGCTGTGGACGCCGCAGGACCAGCGCCATCGCCTGGCCTTCCGCCTGGTGACCAGCGACCGCGAATTCGCGCAGTATCATGACCGGTTGGGGCCGCTGCCCGTGAGCGATGCGCTGCGCAAGGCCTTCCTGTCGCAACTGGCGCAATCGCCGGGGCCGCGCACCGATCGCGCGCGCTGGCAGGACGAGGCCGAGGCCGTCGGCCATGCGGTGCTGTTCGAGGCGCTGTGCGCGGAAACCCGGGCCGCATACGTGCCGGGGCCGACCGTCGCCGACCCGCACCTGTGGACTGCCGAGCGGTATGCGGTGGACGCCCTCGCCCAGGCCCGCCGGGTGGCCAACCCCGGTCCGGCCGTCGAAATCGCCGGCGCGCTGCGACTGCTGCTGGACGTGCACACCACCCGCGTGCCGGCGCCGGACGGCACCATCGACCGCATCGTCCTTGCGCCACGCTGGTTGCGTCCCTACGAAGTCGAGTACCGGCTCACGCGGTTCTCGCCCGCCCCGGCCATCGCGCAGTTGGACGTGGTCGATCGCATGCGCCTGGAACGCCTGCTCACCGAGCCACCGGGTCAAGCCTACGTCGCCCGCCGGCCGGAGTGGTCCGACGTGGTGCGCGGCGCCGACCGCGATCTGCGCTTCCTCGAACGCGCGCACACCGAGACGCTGGAGCGCAGGCTGCGCGAAGCGCTGACGGCATCGCTCCGCCGCGAGGGCGGACTGCGGTTCCTGCCGGTGCTGGGGGCGCCGGGCGCGGGCAAGAGCACGCTCGCGCTGCGGGTGGCGGCGAAGCTGGTGCTGGAAGGCCACTGCGTGGCGGTGGATCTGCGTCATCCGCTGGACGGCGATGAAGACACCGCGCCGCTGGTCGAAGCCCTGCGGGCGCTCGGCGAAAGCCCGCAGCCGGTGCTGCTGGTGCTTGACGATCCGCTCGGCTCCGACAGCGGTTGGCCCCGGGTGCTGCACGTGCTCGGCCGCCAACGCGCGCCGATCGTGGCGCTCGCGGCCACCCCGACGTTCCTCTACGACCGACACCGCAGCGATCTGCGATCGCCGGTGCAGGAACTGGAGCCGTTGACCTTGCCGCGGCCGGACCCCGAGGAACGCAAATCGCTGGCGGAGCTCTATCCTGAGGCCGATGCGCAGCGGATCGCCGACAGCGAGGAAGAGATGCTGGTACTCGCGATGCAGGCGGCGACCGGCACAAGCTTCGACGCCATCATCGACGGCCTGTGGAGCACGCTCGCCGACGGGCAGCCGGTTCCGCGGGACGCGCTGGGCGCGTCCTTGGCCTGGCCGGTCGCCGCGTTCGCGCTGGTCTGCTGGTTCCACCGCGCCTACGTGCCCTGCCCGTTGCCGCTGCTACAGGCATTCCTCGCGAAACGCCAGGATGTCGGCGAAGATGCCGCGGAGCGCCTGCGCACGATGACGTTGAAGCAGGGTTGGCGCATCTTCCAGATCCAGGAGTGGCAAGGCGACCCGCGGTTCGCCTACCAGGGCGGCAGCGTGACGACCATGCATGCCCGCGTGGCCCAGCGGGCCTGGGAGTTGCGGCCGGCCCCCGGCTGGAACCTCGAACAGGCCATCGCGCAGGCTTCCGCCGCCTGCCCCGCCGTCGCACGGCCGCTGGGGGCCGCGCTCGCCGGCCTGCATCGATATGCGCCCGAAGCGGCGAAACGTGTCCTGACAGGAATGGCGGCCGGGTGGGGGGATGCGGCGAATGCCGCGATCGAGACGCGGTATCTCTACGAGCTGGCCACCCCGCTGAACATCGATCGGATCCGCGTTCCAAGCTGGCTCACCGGGGTCCTGTTGCAGCGCGCCCAGGTCAACGATGCGGACAGTTGGCTGGCCGCGCTTTCGCTTTATCACCTGTCGCATCGTTCTGCCGAAAAGCGCCACTTCCCGGACGACCTCCCTTTGCAGGACATCATTCATGCTGGTGATTTCTCGATTTCACCCAGCAGGGCATCCATTTTCGCAACGGCACTCGGAGAGGCGCACGGACTCAAAGCGCATTTCATGCAGCAGTTGTGGAGCGCTTTCGAAGATAAACTTGCATGGAAGCTGGACAGCACGCTATTGACATGGCTGTTGACCAAGGACAACGACGGCAATCGCATTCGAGGACATCTGGAATCAATCCGGTCATGGCTGCAGAAGCATCCGGAAGACACCTACTTCCGCACCAGATTCATGAGGCTGCTCGGCAAACTGAAAAAGGCCGATCGCGACGAAGCCATCCGGGATCTCCGGGCATGGCTGAAGCAGCACCCCGATGACACCAGCGTCCGCACCAAGTTCATCGACCTGCTTGGCGAGCTTAATGCAACAGATCGCGCCAACTTCATTGAGGAACTTCGGAACTGGATGGAAGATCACCCGGACGACACTAGCGTCAGAACGAAATTCATCGGCCTGTTGGGAGTGCTGGACGAGAAAGACCGGGCCATCGCGCATCGAGACATCCAGCGCTGGTTGCGCGCGCACCATGAAGACAGCTCCGTGCGCAGCGCCTTCTTGTCATTCGAGAGTTCGCAAAAAATATCGCTGCTCGAAGACGCGGATGTGGACGAAGGGCTGCAGTGGCTGAGCCGACACCCGCAGGACGCCAATGTCAGGACATCCTTGATCTCCCTGCTGCTGCGCAGGAACGACCACCGTTTGCCGGATCTCCTGGCAGAGACATTGAGGCAATCCCATCAATATTCCGGCGCTTATGCTTTCGCCTCCGTCGCGCTAAAGGCTTGCGCGTCACTTCACCATAAGCACTTGCACTTGAGCTGCGACTGGCTGGACTGGGCTTCGGCAACGCTTTCCGAACGGCAGGGCAATCACAGCGCACAGACCATCGCCACCTCGACGAAGCAGGCGGCTGTCTCGATCAAACGCCATATCGACAGCGGTGCGAGCTCGGTGGATGAACGCGCCCGCAATACCCTGGCGCGGCTGGAAGCAGCGCTGGAAACCTGGTACGCCTCGATCGGACAGCCGCCGGCGCTTCCCCGCTAGGCACGCGCGGGCCGCGACGGCGCTGCTAGACTGCGCCGCATGATCGCCGCCCCTACTTCGCGCCCCACCGCCGCGGCCCTCGCCGCGCTCTCCCTCGTCCTCGCCGCCGCGCCCGCGCTCGCCCTCGACGGCAAGTGGACGCCCGGGCAGGTCCTCGAACTCGACGCCAAGTGGCTGCGCAAGGAGGGCCTGCGCGTGCCGCCCGCCGCGCTGTGGGACGCGAAGCGCGGCACCGGGCTGCTCAGCGGCGCGGTCAACATCGGCGGCTGCTCCGGCGCGTTCGTGTCCGGCACCGGGCTGATCGTCACCAACCACCACTGCCTGTTCGGCGTGGTCCAGGAACACAGCGCGCCGGGGCGCGACCTGATCACCGACGGCTACCTCGCGCGCACGCCGGCCGACGAACTGCCGGGCAGCACGCTGCGGGTGGAGATCCCGAAGCGCTTCACCGACGTCACCACCCGGGTGCTGGCGGCGGTGCCGGCCGGGGCCGATCCGCAGGCGCGGCTGCGCGCAATCGAGGCCGCGCAGAAGGCGATCGCCGCCGAGTGCCGCAAGCAGGCCGACACCAAGTGCAAGGTCGCGACCTTCGACGACGGCGTCCAGTACACGCTGATCGAATCAACCGAGCTGCGCGACGTGCGCCTGGTGTATTCGCCGGCGCGCGCGATCGGCGAATACGGCGGCGAGATCGACAACTGGTCGTGGCCGCGGCACACCGGCGACTTCGCGATCGCCCGCGCCTACGTCGGCGCCGACGGCCGCCCGGCGGACCGCGCCGAGGGCAACCGGCCGTACACGCCGGAGTTCTTTTTCCCGATCTCCACCGACGGCCTGGACGAAGGCGACTTCGTGATGGTGCTGGGCTATCCCGGCGTCACCTACCGGGCGCTGATCGCCGAGGAGATGCGCGAGCGCCGCGAACGCTACTTCGCGCGCCGCGACGACCTGTTCGGCGAGTGGATCCGCCTGCTGGAGAAGACCACCGAGCAGGACGAGGCCGGCAGGATCCTCGTCGCCGCGAACCTGAAGGGCCTCAACAACCGCTGGAAGAACGCGCAGGGCCAGATCGCCGGCCTCGACCGCGGCCGCATCGTGCAGCGCCAGCGCGAACGCGACGACGCCGTGGCCGCGTTCGCCGCCGCGCATCCCGAACACGCCGACGCGCTGGCGGCTCGCGAAACGCTGCGCGCGGTGCTGGCCGAGCGCGAGCGCACGTGGGAACGCGATTTCCTCCTCAACCTGATCCCGATGGGCACCGACAGCGTCGCCGGGGGCATCCCGCCGCTGCCGAAGGCGCTGTATTTCGCGGCGACCCTGGGACACGACGCGCGCGAACGCGCCAAGCCCGACGGCGAGCGCGGCAACGGCTTCGCGGACGCGGACCGCGCGCGCCTGCGCGATCGCCTGCGCAGCGAACAGCACAGCTATTTCGAGCCGGCCGACCGCGCGGTGTTCGCCGCGCTGGTGCGGCGCGCGCTGGCGCTGCCGGCGGACCAGCGCATCGCCGCGGTGGACGCGCGCTTCGCCGGCAAGACGCCGGAACAGATCGACGCCGCGATCGCCGCGCTGTACGCGGGCACGTCGCTGCTCGACCCCGATCGCCGCGACGCGATGCTGGGCACATCCGAAGCCGCGCTGGCCGCGCGCCACGACGCGCTGATCGACTTCGGCCTGGACTGGAACCGCGACCTGCGCGCACTGCGCGAACGCGAGCGCGACTGGAACGCGCGCGCCGCGCAGGCCCGCCCGGCGTGGCGGCGCGCGGTCGCGGCGCAGGCGGGCAGGCCGATCGCGCCCGACGCCAACGGCACGCTGCGCATCAGCTTCGGCCACGTGCAGGGCTACGCGCCGCGCGACGGGCTGGTGGCGACGCCGTTCACCACGCTGGCCGGGGTGCTGCAGAAGGACACCGGGCAGGAGCCGTTCGCGCTGCCCGCCGCGGTGCGCGCCGCCGCCTCGGCGCCGGGCGCGGCGGATCGCCGGGTGAACTTCCTCGCCGACGGCGACACCAGCGGCGGCAATTCCGGCAGCCCGGTGGTGGACGGCCGCGGCCGGCTGGTGGGCGTGAACTTCGACCGGGTCTGGGAGAACGTCGCCGGCGACTTCGGCTTCGACCCGGCGGTGTCGCGGAACATCAGCGTGGACATCCGCTACCTGCTGTGGATGCTGCGCGACGTCGAGCACGCCGACGGCCTGCTGCGGGAGCTCGGCGCCGGCAAGGACTGACCGCCCGCCGCACCGGCGGAACCACGCCGCCGCGGCGTGGTCGAATCGCGACCCGGCGCCGCCGGGAGAGGAACCGACATGCGCATCCTGCTGGTGGAAGACGACGCCCTGATCGCCTCGTTCGTCGAGAAGGGCCTGCGCGAATCGGGGCACGTCGTGGACCGCGTCGGCGACGGCGTCGAGGGCCTGCACCGCGCGCAGACCGAGCACTACGACGCGCTGGTGCTCGATCGCATGCTGCCCGGTCTCGACGGCCTGGCGCTGCTGCGCCGCCTGCGCGAAGGCGGCGACGCCACCCCGGCGCTGGTGCTGTCGTCGCTGGGCGACGTCGAACACCGGGTCGAAGGCCTGCGCGAGGGCGCCGACGACTACCTCGCCAAACCCTTCTCGTTCGTCGAACTGCTGGCGCGGCTGGAAGGCCTGCAGCGCCGCGCCCGCCCCGGCGCGCCGGGACCGGCGACCGTGCTGGAGGTCGCCGACCTGCGCATGGACCTGCTCAAGCGCACCGTCCACCGCGCCGGCCAGGCGGTGGACCTGCAGCCGCGCGAGTTCCGGCTGCTCGAATACCTGATGCGCAACGCCGAACGCGTGGTCTCGCGGACCATGCTGCTGGAGGCGGTGTGGGACTACCACTTCGACCCGCAGACCAACGTGATAGACGTCCACGTCTCGCGGCTGCGCCAGAAGATCGACCGCGGCCACGCGCAGCCGCTGCTGCACACCGTCCGCGGCGCCGGCTACCTGCTCGGCAGCCGCGCGTGATCGCCCAGCGCGCGTCGCGGTTCCTCGCCTCCGGGCTCAACCGGATGGTGCTGGCCTACGGCGTGGCGCTGCTGCTGGCGTTCGTCGCGATCGGCGGCCTCAGCCTGCTGGCCTACGACCACCTGGTCGATCGCGACGTGCGCCGCACGGTCCGCGCCGATCACGAGGACCTGCGCGAGATCCACCGCGACGGCGGGCTCGCGGCCCTGTCCCGGGCGATCGACGCGCGCGTCGATGAGGACACCCGTCGCGAGGCCGTGTACCTGCTCGCCGACGCCCGCGGCCGGGTGCTGGCCGGACATCTGGCCGACCTGCCGCCCGGCGCGACCCGGGCCCGCGGCTGGATCCGGTTCGCCTGGAACGCCGACGGCGACGAAGCCGTCGCCTACGTCGAGCGGCTGGCCGACGGCGCGGTGCTGCTGACCGGCCACACCACCGGCGAACAGCAGCGCGTACGCGAGCTGCTGCTGCCGCTGGCGCTGTCGATCTTCCTGCTGCTGGCCGCGCTGACCCTGCTGCTGGGCTGGCTGCTGCGGCGCAGCCTGGCGCACAACCTGCAGGCGACGCTGGACACGGTCGACCGCTTCGCCGCCGGGCGTCTGGACGAACGCATCCCGGTCGGTCCGGGCGACGATCCGCTGCAGCGCCTCGCGCGCACGCTCGACCGCATGCTCGATCGCATCCGCGACCTCGTCGGCGGCATCCAGGCGTCGACCGACCACATCGCGCACGACCTGCGCACCCCGCTGACCCGGCTGAAGACGCGACTGGAGCTGGCGCGCCGGCGGATCGAAGACGACGGCTCGACCGCCGCGGCGACGAGCGCGCTGGACGAGGCGATCGAGGAGATCGACCAGTCGATCGCGACCTTCAACAGTCTGCTGCGGCTGGCGCGGATCGAGGCGACGGACGGCCGCGACGATCCGCCGGTGGCGCTGGACGCGATCGTGCGCGATGCGGTCGAGATGTGGCAGCCGATGGCCGAAGCGCACGGCGGCTCGCTGGTCGCGACGGTCGCGCCGGCGCGGGTGGCGGGCGATCCGGACCTGCTGTTCCAGTTGCTGTCCAACCTGTTCGACAACGCCGTGAAGTACAGCCCGCAGGGCAGCGCGATCGATGTCGATCTGCGCAGCCAGGGCGACGAGGTGCGGCTGACGATCCGCGACCGCGGGCCGGGCATCCCGGCGGAGGATCGCGAGCGCGTGTTCGACCGCCTGGTGCGGCTGGAGCGGCATCGCGGTTCGCCCGGCAGCGGGCTCGGGCTCAGCGTGGTCCGGGCGATCGCCGCACGCCATCGGGCGCAGGTGCGGCTGGACGACGCCGCGCCGGGACTGCGGGTGGACGTGCGCTTCCCGCGCGCGGCGGCCGCGGGCCCGGTCGCCGGCCACATGGAGGAAGGTTAATCCGGCGGAAAGACGGCGAGCAGCCGCATCGGTGCAGTCTGGCCTTACCGACAGGGACACCACCGTCGGCCCCGACCACCCACGAGGAATCCGCCATGCAACTGCGCCTCCCGATCGCCGCACTCGCCCTCGCCCTGTTCGCCGGCAGCGCCTTCGCCGCCGCCCCCGCCCCGGCCGCCGAGCAGGCCCAGCCCACCGCCGCCGCCGCGCCGGCGAAGGCCAAGCCGGTCGCCCATCGCCACCGCCATCGCACCGCCCGCCACGCGCTCACCTGCAAGGCGCCGGAAGTCGCGGTGAAGGGCAAGTGCGAGGCCCCGAAGACCTGATCCCGGTCGCCGCCATCGCCCCCGATCGTCGATCCACGATCGCTTCCCCCGCCATTCCACCCACGAGGCCCGGACATCCCGGGCCTCGTGCGTTCGTGCGCCTGGCGCGCGCGGGCGAAACGCAGCCCGATGTCTGCGCGACAGCGATCCGCATCGACATGGACAAAAGTTCACCTCGCCGCAAGTTTTCCGCGAAGCCCGGACGCGCAGGCTGTCTCCACCGATCGGACAGCGCCATCGTCGCGGATCGGCATCCCCCGTCTCCGTCGCCCCACGCGACCTTCCGCCACGCAAGAGGATCCCCATGAACATCCGCTCCAGCCTGACCGCGCTCGCCCTGGGCCTGATGGCCGGTTCCGCGTTCGCCGCCGCCCCGGCGCCGACCGCCAAGCCCGCGCCGGCGCCCGCCGTGCAGAAGAAGCACGTCGCCGCCCCCGCCAAGTGCAAGTCCGGCGAAACCCTGGTCAACGGCAAGTGCCAGGCGGCGAGCAGCAAGTAAGCGCGCTCCGGCGCCAGGCTTCTCCGCTTCAGGCTTCTCCGCTTCACGTTCCACCGCTTCACGTGCCACGGCTTCACGTTCCACTGCTCGCGCGTTTCCGCGTCATCCCTTTCCGTTCGACGCGTTCCCCTGTCTGTCCTCCGTACTTGCGCTGCAACACAACCCCGGAAACGACGAACGGCCCGGTCTCCCGGGCCGTTCGTTTTCCCGTCTGCGGGCGCGCGCTGCGCCCGCGGGGCTCAGTGCTCGTACGCCGCTTCGCCGTGCGAGGCGATGTCCAGGCCCTCGCGTTCGGACTCTTCGCTCACGCGCAGGCCGACCGTGTACTTCACGATGGTGAAGGCGATCAGCGAGACGATGCCCGACAGCGCCACCGTCACCAGCACGCCCTGGAACTGGATCCACACCTGCGAGGCGATGCTGTATTCGGGGATCGCGGTCTCGGTGACGTAGTCCCACAGGCCCGCGCCGCCCAGCGACGGCGCCGCGAACACGCCGGTCAGCAGCGCGCCGGTGATGCCGCCCACGCCGTGCACGCCGAACACGTCCAGCGAGTCGTCGGCGCGCAGCAGCTTCTTCAGGCCGGTGACGCCCCAGAAGCAGACCACGCCGGCGATCAGGCCCAGCACGATCGCGCCCATCAGGCCGACGTAGCCGCAGGCCGGGGTGATCGCGACCAGGCCGGCGACCGCACCCGAGGCGCCGCCCAGCATCGACGGCTTGCCGCGCGCGATCCACTCGATCGCGGTCCACGCCAGCACCGCCGCCGCGGTGGCGAGGAAGGTGTTGACGAAGGCCAGCGCGGCGACGCCGTTGGCTTCCAGCGCGGAGCCGGCGTTGAAGCCGAACCAGCCCACCCACAGGATCGAAGCACCGACCATGGTCTGGGTGAGGTTGTGCGGCTTGATCGCCTCTCGCTTGTAGCCCAGGCGCGGGCCGACCAGGTACGCGCCGACCAGGCCGGCGACCGCGGCGTTGATGTGGACCACGGTGCCGCCGGCGAAGTCCAGCGCGCCCTTGGCCCACAGGAAGCCCGCGGCGGCGGTGGCGTCCGCCGCGGCCTTGGCGTCGGTGAACGCGTCGGGGCCGGGGAAGAACCACACCATGTGCGCCATCGGCGTGTAGGCGAAGGTGAACCAGATCACCGTGAACAGCAGCACGCCGGCGAACTTCACGCGTTCGGCGAACGCACCGACGATCAGCGCGCAGGTGATGCAGGCGAACGCGCCCTGGAACACGAAGAACGCGAGCTCCGGCAGGTACACGCCCTTGGTGAACGTGGCCGCCATCGCGCCGTTGAGGCCGGCGCCGAACAGGCGGTCGCCGCCGCCGATGAAGGCGTTGCCGCCGGTGAACGCGAGGCTGTAGCCGTACACGGCCCACAGGATCGCGACCAACGAGAACACCACCAGGCACTGCATCAGGATCGACAGCACGTTCTTGCTGCGCACCAGGCCGCCGTAGAACAACGCGAGCCCGGGCAGGGTCATGAAGATCACCAGCGCGGCCGACACCAGCAGCCAGGCGGTGTCGCCCTTGTCGGCCTTCTGCACCGGCGCGGGCGCGGGCGCCTGCGCGGCGGGCGGCGTGGCCGCGGCGGCTTCGGCCGCGGCCGGTGCGGCGTCCGCCGCTGCGGGCGCCGCGTCCGT
>JAEKKX010000012.1 GCA_019510125.1 Lysobacterales bacterium | reverse complement strand
TCACGGAGGAGTGGTTGCAACGCTACAACGACGAACGCCCGCACGAGTCGCTCGGGAACCTGCCGCCGAGCGTCTATCGCGCATCCCGCGAGCGGGAAAATTCTCCTTTTGCACTGTCCACTTGACGGGGAAGGCTACGTGCGCACGACGCTGCGCAACGTCGGTGGGATCGGCGCGCAGACCCAGGTGCAGTACGACGCGCTCGACCGGATCGTGCAGGTCACCGACCCCGGCGGCCTCAACAAGTTAAGGGAGTGCGGATGCAAATGAATAAATTCCTATCCGCCTTGTTGGCAACGACCTTATTGGCAAGTTGCGGCTCGCCTACAACCGGGAACGAGCCGCAAAATTCAAGTCAATCTCCCGGATCGAAGTCGTTCAATCCGGACCTGCTTTCTGCTGATGGGGAGCTATTTCCATTAAGCACTTTCTTTGGAGTCTGCGCTAGGCACGTAGGCGTTCTCAGGTCGACCTTTGATAATGGAATGCTTAGCCCGCACTACCCCACTTATGCCGTTCTGACAGGAGATGGGGGCGAACTGAAAATCACCGTTGGAAAATTCGGCATGATGCCTAATACCGAACTCCAGGAAGTGCCTGCAACATCATTCCCTAGGCGTATTCGTGTCGGACGCGACCGCTTGCAAAGCTTCATCCTTGTATCGGATTTCGAAAATTCAGGCAATAATCTAGTGAGCATTGCCTATGACGGGACAGATCAAGATGCCAAGACAGCCGCTTTGCGATTAGCCAATAATATCGTTGCCTGCCATGTGTCCACGGCACCCTTGAATGCGAGACATGTACGAAAATCCCCATAATGCCTGTAAGCCGAAAAAGAAACTTCCTCCACATGGCATGTATATGGCGCGTGACATGCAAATAAGTAAATCGAAGGCATCGTTGTTATGGGCAATCTTCACACTAACTTCATTTTCAGCGAGATGCGAAGATGCCGTTCCCTTGACGACGCGTGGTTCTTGCGAAACATCAAAAGCTGCATTCAAAAGTGCGAGGAAAGGGGCGGATAAGGCAAAAGCCAGCATTGATATCATTGATTCATGCGGGCTGGGAAATTATCAAAAACTGACCGACTTTGACGAGGCGTTCGGTACGTCTTTTGATTTAAATAGAAAGAATTTGCCAAAAGGATCTTTTAATACATCTGTACTGTACTTTGATCCGCAGAAAGATAGCGCAGATGATTCGGTAGCTGCCGATAACTCTGGCTGGTATCTGGCAATCAAATACAGCAGCAACGGCCTTGTCATTAACTATGTTATTACAAACGCGCACAAGTGAGAATTTGCACGTAAATTCGCAAACGGAATAAACGAAGGGCCAGTACGGCTGGCCCTTCGTTGTTTCAGTCGATCGTGCAACCGCCGCACGCGGGCCAGTGGGTGGACAGCGCGGCCGCGCCACCGAATACGTCCGGGTGGCGCGCGATGGCGTAGAGCGAGATCAGGCCGCCCATGCTCGAACCCATGACGAAGGTGTCGTCGCGACCGGGCCGGGTACGGTACTCCGCGTCGATGAAGGGCTTGAGTTCCTCGACGAGGAAGCGCAGGTAGTCGTCGGATTGCAGTTGCGCCGCGTCGAACGGCGGCACGCCGTCGATGCCGCTGGCGATCGTCGACGCACGCACCGCGGCCTGCGGCATGTATTCGAGGAACCGTTGCGGCGCGTTCCACACGCCGACGACGATGGCCTCGCGAACTGTGCCGGCGGCGATCAGCCGGGTCATGGCGCCGTCGATGTCCCAGTCGGTCCCGTTGAGCACCAGCGCCGGATCGAACAGATTCTGGCCGTCGTGCATGTACAGCACCGGGTAGCGCTTCTGCGGATCGCGTCCGTACGACGGCGGCAGCCACACGTCGACATCGCGTGCAGCGACGAAGCGCGACGGCACGGCATGCCAGGACTCGACCCGTCCGGTCGCATGCAGCGGCGGTGCATGCACGGCATAGGCCCAGCGCAGGAACACCGGCAGCATGCGCGACCAGCTCGGCTGGCGATGAACCCCGTCGGGCAGGACGTACAGCGCGACGTCCGCGCGCGACGGCGCCGCTGCGTGATCGAGGTCGATCGTGTGGCCCAGTTGATGCAGGCCGTTCACGCGCGGCACGGCTTCGCCGGCGACGCGCCAGCCCTCGATCAGATCGCGCGCGTCGTCGAGAACATCGATGACGCCATCGCCGTCGCGGTCGTCGGTTTCCTCGGCGTCGCCGACCGCGAAGAAGACGTGCAGCCCCGCACGCCAGGCGCCGCGGGCGATCATGCCCTGTGCGATACGCGTGCGCTGCACCGCATCGGCGTCGCGACGATCGGTCGCCAGCCACAGCGAGGGCGAGAATGCGCCGATGCGGCCGAACACTTCCGGATACTGCCAGCCGCTGTTCAGCGCCTGCGCGCCCCCCAGCGACCAGCCGAGGATCGCACGCGCGTCCGGACGCGGCTGCGTGCGGTAGCGGGCATCGATGGCGGGCACCAGCACCTGCGCGAGCCACTGCGCGTAGGCATGCGCGTTCGCACCGACCGGGCCCGCGCGCGTGTCGGCGACAACGCTGCGCCCGGCGGCGCGATCGGAAAATCCGTAGGCGCCGAGCCGGTCGTGGGGCATGTCGATCGCGACCGCGATCAGCGGGCGGATTTCGCCGCTGATCGTCAGCGCGTCGAGCCACGGCTGCAGCGCGACCGCCTCCGCGTCCTGGCCGTCGTCGAGGTATAGCACCGGATAGCCGGGCTGCCGGCCCGGGTCGTAACCCGGCGGCAGGAACACGCGCACGCGGAGACCGTCGGCGTCGATGCCGGGTGCATCGAAGTGCAGCGTCTCGACGCGCGCGTCACAGCATGGCGCCGCAGTGCCGGCGACCACGGTCGATGGCAGCAGAACGCACATCAGAAGCGCGATGATTCTCTGCCGAATCATGCCGACACTCTCAGCGGACAGGTGAAAAAGCCTTTGTTTGCAAGTCGCCCGGTGCATGGGTCGCCGATCAGCAATGCCGTGTCCGCGAGCTTGCCGCCATGTCGAACCGCGCCGGTGCAGAAGATCATGCGGTCCCAGCGTGCAGGTATGGTCGCCATCTTCTCGAACCAGGCGTTGGATTCAGTCATGCCGCGTGTACTCAGGCCCTAGGAGGCGAGGATCGTCGACGCAATCTCGCTCGGCGGTTTCTTCTATGCGTAGACGCTTGGGCCGCCGAGCCGCGCATCGCGGGGCAGATGGAGCACCGAGGCATGGCAGGTGATGTCATTTGACCTCCTTCGACCAATGTCGGTATGCACCCATCAACGCATCGCATTCATCAAAAATGTTGCCTTCATGCGTGATGACGACGCGCTCCGACCATGCGCTCGCACCAAGGAGGATTTCGAACAGCCCGATCACGGCAGACGCATCCCACCCGGGGCCCATCTTGTAATCGAGCGCCATGGAGGATGGATCGAAACAGAACACGCCGAGGTCGGGAACGGCATGGCCGCCCGGGGAACGAAGGCCGCCGAACACGACATGGAACGCTTCGGCGTCCCCTTGCAGCAAGGCGCCAGTCGGGTCGTCCTCGAACCCGAAGACGCACGCCTTCTCTCCGCTCTTCGACCAGTAGCTGTTGTTCTTCGAAACCAGGCCTGCGGCGCATGATCGGATGAATGCGTACGCTTGCGGGACAGCGGGGTGTCCGCAGAAGTCGATCTTGATGTCCGGTAGGCTCCCGTCGTCGACGCACAGGACGGCGATCGCGGACTCGATGCTGTCGCGGGAGACCCTGTCCAATGAGCGTCTGAGCATGTGCCGCCGCCAGATGCGCTCAGTGCCTGGCCACGAACCGGACCGCTGCGCCACCGGCGCGCGCCAGGGTCAGGGTCAGGGTATCGGTCGAGGTCACCTCGCGGGTCTCGCGCACGAACGAGAACCGCTTTTCCGTCAGTCCGTCCGCGTCGTCGCCGTCGCGGTAGATCTGCGCTTCGTAGCGCTTGCCGGCATCGAGGAAGTCCAGTGGCACCTCCAGCGTGCGCGCGTTCTCGTCGGTGACGCTGCCGAGGTACCAGTCCTGGCTGTTGCGGTCCTTGCGCACAAGGGTGACGTAGTCGCCGACTTCGCCGTTGACCGCATGCGTCTCCTGCCAATCGACCGGCACGTCGCGGATGAACCGGAACGCGGCCATGTGCCGCGCGTAGTGCTCGGGCAGGTCCGCGGCCATGTGCACCGGGCTGTAGAGCACGACATAGTCGGCCAGTTGCCGCGCGAGCGTGCTGCCGATCGGCTGGCCTCGACCCTCCAGGCTCAGCACGCCGGGGGTGTAGTCCATCGGCCCGGCGAGCATGCGCGTGAAGACGAGGTTGGGCTCGTGCTCGGGCGGATTCGGCGGACGACCCCAGGCGTTGTACTCCTGCCCGCGCGCGCCTTCGCGCGACACCCAGTTCGGATACGTGCGGCGCAAGCCGGTGTCCTTGATCGGTTCGTGCGCGTCGATCGCGATGTGGTGCTTCGCCGCCGCCAGCACCACCCGCAAGTGATGCTCGCTCATGAACTGGCCTTCGTGCCACTCGCGGATCACCGGGCCGCCTTCGACGTCCTGGCGCTCGATCTGGCCGGCGTCGCAGACGTAACCGGTCTTCACGGTCTCGATGCCGAGCTTCTCGAACAGCGCGAACGCCTCATCCATCTGCCGCTCGTAGTGGCTCACCGCGCAGGCGGTCTCGTGGTGGCCGATCAGGTGCACGCCCTTGGCCTTCGCGTAGGCGGCGAGGCCGGGCAGATCGTAGTCCGGCGTGGGCCTGCGGAAATCGAACTGCCAGCCGTTGGCGAACCAGTCGCCGTCCCAGCCGGTGTTCCAGCCTTCGACGAGCACGCCGCGGAAGCCGTATTTCGCGGCGAAGTCGATGTAGCGCCGCACGTTCGCCGTGGTCGCGCCGTGCTTGGGCCCGGTGCCCCAGGTCTGCTGGTCCAGGTGCATCGACCACCACACGCCGACGTACTTGGACGGCTTGCACCAGCTCACGTCGCCGAGCTTGTTGGGCTCGTTGAGGTTGAGGATGAGGTTCGATTCGACCAGCCCGCCGGCGCGGTCGGCGATCTGGATCGTGCGCCACGGCGTGTCGAACGGCACGCGACGCACCACCTTCGCGGGGCTGCCCGGCGTGAGCGACGCGCGCAGCACGCCGCCATCGCCCTTCATCAGGTTCATGCCGGCGTAGTCGACCAGCGCGGCCTCGTGCAGGGTCACGTGGGTGCCGTCGTCGGTGCGCAGCGTGAGCGGCGTCTGCGCGGTTCCGACCTCGGCCAGCGGCGTGCGCTGGTAGAGGTATTCCTCGCGATTCCACTCGTACGCCGGCAGCCACCATGCGGTCGCCGGGCGCGCGATCGCGAACTCGGTCAGCTCCTCGGCGATCTGCACCTCGTCCAACGCAGGCTGCTTCGGGAATTCGTAGCGGAAGCCGACGCCGTCGTCGAACACCCGGAACACCACGTCGAGCCGGCGGTGGTCGTGGTCGCGCTCGGCGAACTGCACGCGCAGTTCGTTGTAGTGGTCGCGCACGAAGCGGCGCTCGCCCCACGGCTGTTCCCAGGTGTCGTCGACGCTGCGCGACGCCTGCGCCTGCAGTTCGAGCCCGCGCAGGAACTGGCGGCCGTTGCGCAGCAGGAAACCCAGCCGCGAGTCGCCGATCAACGGTTTGCCGTCGCGGGCGATGCGATAGGCGAGGCGGCCTTCGCCGCTGACGTCGAGTTCGACGCGGATGCGTCCGTCCGGCGAAGCGACCTCGGCGACGGTGGCCGCGTGTGCGGCCCCTGCAGCGGCGCACGCGATCAGGGCGAGCGTGAAACGGGAAGATACGGCGGGCATGCGCATGGCGGCGGGACCTCGGACGTCATTCGACGACATAGACCACGACGCTGCGTGGCGGGATGGAAAAGGCGCCGGTAGCGGACGCGACCCGCGCTTCGCGGGCGCGGGCATCGACCGCGTGCGGATCGCGCTGCACCGGATGCAGCGTCCAGGCCTTGCCGGCCTGGGTCGGCAGCGACAGCGTCTGCGCGCGCGGCGAGGCGTTGAGGAAGTAGAGGATCTCGCGGAACCCGGCGCCGTCGAGTCCGGCGCCGTCGAGATGGCCGACCACCACCCGCGGATTCTGCCCGGGCCCGCTGTTGGGGAACGTCAACCGCCGGGCCACCTCCTCGGCCGTGCGCAGGCGGAACAGGGACGAGCTCGCGCGGATGCGCAGCAGGTCGCGGAAGGCGCCCGCCATCCACGCGATGTCCGCGGGGGCGGGTTTGATCCGCGCGCCGGCCAGCACCGGCCGCATCCACGGCCAGTCGCCGCCGTTGTCGCCCTTCGGCGGCAACCCCGCGCCGAAGCCGTTGTCGGTCAGCGTCCAGTCGAGGCGATTGAACGCATCGCCCGAGTCGAAGCTGTTCTTGTCCAGCGACTTCGAGCGCAGCACGTCGATGCCGGCATGGTAGTAGGCCACGCCCTGCGCCAGCGCCACGAACGCGGCGCCGAGCAACTGCACGCGGGCGCGGTCCTCCGGCGACGTGTCGGGCGGCAACCGCATCGCGCCGAGGTCGAACAGGGTCATGTTGTCGTGGTTCTCGACGTAGTTCACCGTCTCGCCCGGCGCCGCGGCGTAGCCCGCGGGTTGGCCGGCGTAGTCGATCGCGGAGAACGCCTGCGTGCGCCCGTCCGCCGTCGTCATGCGCATGCCCGCGAGCGTGCCGCCCAGGCCCACGCGCACGAGGTCGGCCGCGCGTTGCGCCGCGGCGGCGTCCGCGCCGTCGGCGAGGCCGTTGAGCCAGCCCTTCTTCTCGACCAGCGCCGCACCGCCGTCGCAGCAGCAGCCGCCGCGCAGCGCGTCGCGGGCGCGGTCGCTGAAGCTGCCGATACCGCTTCCGGCCAGCGCACGCTGCGAGGCCTGGACGAAGCGCGCGCCGTCGGCAACCTCGCCGAAGTTCCAGCCCTCGCCGATCAACGGCACATGGCGGCCGGCGGCGGCGTCGACCGCGTGCTGCAGACGTTCCATCGCCGCGCGCGGCTGGTGGCCCATCAGGTCGAAGCGGAACGAATCGATGCGGTAGTCGCGCACCCAGCGCGCCGCGGTGTCGATCATCAGCTTCGCCATCATCCGGTGTTCGGTGGCGGTGTTCTCGCAGCAGGTCGAGCGCGCGATCCTGCCGTCGGCGTCGAGCCGGTGGTAGTAGCCGGGCACGATGCGGTCGAGCACCGATTTCTCGTCCTGGCCGGCGGCGAACGTATGGTTGTAGACCACGTCCATGCCCACGCGCAGGCCGGCCGCGTGCAGCGCCTGCACCATCGCGCGGAACTCGCGGACGCGCGCCGCGCCGTCGGGCCGCACCGCGTAGCTGCCTTCGGGCGCGCCGTAGTGCCACGGGTCGTAGCCCCAGTTGAAGCAGTCGGTCGCGGCGGTCTTCGCCACCGCGGTCTGCTGCGCCACGCTGTCGGGCGCGGCCTTCGGCACGTCGGGCACGACGCAGCCGCGTTCCGGCACCGAGGCGAAATCGTAGACTGGCAGCAGATGCACGTCGGTCAGCCCGGCGGCGCGCAGCGCGCGCAGGTGGCGCATGCCCGCGGAATCGGCTTCTGTGAAGGCGAGGTACTTGCCGCGCCAGGGCGCGCGCACGGACGCGTCGTCGCGCGAGAAATCGCGGACGTGCAGTTCGTACACGACCATGTCGACGTTGTCCGCCGCCGGCGCGGGGCGCGGCGCGTCGTCCCAGCCCGCGGGCCTGGTGTCGGCGGCATCGGGATCGAGCACGACGCTGCGCGCGGAACCCGCGGTGAGCGCGGCGGAATAGGGATCGGTGACGCGATTGCGCACCAGGCCGACGCCCGGGACGATCACCTCGACCAGATAGGCGTAGCGCGTGCCGTGCAGCGTCCCCGGCAGGTCCCGCGTCCACACCCCGGTGGCGTCGTCGCGCTGCGCCGGGAAGGCGCGCGTACTGCCGCGCGGCGCGTCGGCGTACAGGCAGAGCGCGACCGCGCGTGCGGTCGGCGCCCACAGCGCGAAGCGCGTCGCGACATCCTCGGCGCCGGCCGGAGGCGTCGTGCGGAAGGCGCCGAGCGTCGCGTCCGCCGCCGCGGCATAGAGATCGTCGAGCGCACCGGGCGTCTGCACGGCGGTCGCGTCGAGCACGCGGCCGGCGTCGTCCTCGCGCACCAGCAGCACCTGCTCGCGCAACAGCGCGGCGGGATCGACGGCGGCGGCGAACGCCAGCGTCGGGCCATCGCCGACGAAGCGGAAGCGTTCGACCAGCGCGGCGGGTCGTTCGGCCTTGGCCGGCGCCAGATCGACGTGGCCGTCGGCGCCGGAAACCGGCGCGCCCGCAACGGCGCGCAGGCCGGCGGTCGCCGAGCGGTAGAGCCGGAACCGCCCGGAAACGGCGACGCCCGGCCACTGGATCAGGCCGCGATCGAGCCAGTAGGCGCGGGCCTCGACGGCCGCGCCGGCCTGCGCCCGCAGCACGGTCGCCGATGCGGGCGAATCGCAGGCGGCGGCGAGGGCATCGACGGCGACGGCACGGGAGGCGCGCGCGGCGCCGTCCGACGCGATGGCGATCGGCGGAATGCCGCCGGACAACGCCGCCGCGATGACGACGCATGCAGCGCGCGGCGGCCGCGATCGCCGCGTCGCGGCATCGCCCGCACTTCGGCGCATCGCAGTCAGATCGCGCATCCCCAGGAGCCTCTTTCGCATGAACGACTCGCTTTGACCTCCGTCGAACCGCATCCACCCGATGGCGGGGGCAGCGGCGTCGAAGGTCCTTCCCCATCGTATTCGATCCGGCGCGCGGATTCCGGCGCTGCGCCGCTCACGGCACCGTGCATGCGACGCGGACTCGCGACGATGTGCGTGAATACGTTTGCATCGCGCCGATGCTGCGCTGCAGCGCGGCGTCGCGCGCACATCGGCGCGTGGGATCATGCGCGCTCGCACGCCGCGCATGCACAGGATCACGATGATGACCGCCGGGACGACGACCACCGGATCGCAGACCACGAAGCCGACGCTGTCGTTCTGGCAGATCTGGAACATGTGCTTCGGCTTCCTCGGCATCCAGTTCGGGTTCGCGCTGCAGAACGCCAACGTCAGCCGCATCTTCCAGACCCTCGGCGCGGAGATGGACGCGCTGCCGGGACTGTGGATCGCCGCGCCGCTGACCGGCCTGATCGTGCAGCCGATCATCGGCTACCTCTCCGACCGCACCTGGACGCCGCTGGGCCGCCGCCGCCCGTACTTCATGATCGGCGCGATCCTCGCCTCGCTCGCGCTGCTGGCGATGCCGAACTCGCCGACGCTGTGGATCGCCGCCGGCCTGCTGTGGGTGCTGGACGCCTCGATCAATGTCTCGATGGAACCGTTCCGGGCGTTCGTCGGCGACCAGTTGCCGACCTCGCAGCGCGCCAAGGGCTACGCGATGCAGAGCTTCTTCATCGGCATCGGCTCGGTGGTGGCGAGCATGCTGCCGTGGATGCTGGAGAAGCTCGGCGTGGCCAACGAGGCCGCCGCCGGCCAGGTGCCCGACACCGTGCGCTACGCGTTCTACGCCGGCGCCGGCGTGCTGCTGGGGGCAATCGTGTGGACCGTGCTGCGGACCCGCGAGTACCCGCCGGAGACGCTGCACGCGTTCGACGAGGCGCCGCCGCTGGACCGCCCGCCGCTGGACCGCACCCGCAGCACCCGCTTCGGCACGTTCTGGTTCTTCTTCGGCGTCGGCGCGATCACGCTGGTGCTGCTGCAGGGCCTGCCGAAGGAGCTGCTGCTGCTCGGCGTGCTGCTCGCCGCCTACGGCCTCGCGCTGCTCATGCTCAACGTGGTGTCGCCGGAGAGCCCGTTCGCCACGGTGATGACCGACATCTATGCGATGCCCGTGACCATGCGTCGACTGGCGCTGGTGCAGTTCTTCTCGTGGTTCGCGCTGTTCGCGATGTGGATCTACACCACCGCCACCGTCACCGGCGCCTACTACGGCACCGACGACCCGAAATCCGTCGCCTTCAACGAAGGCGCGAACTGGGTCGGCGTGCTGTTCGCCGCCTACAACGGCTTCGCCGCGCTGGCCGCGGCGGTCATTCCGTTCCTCGTGCGCCGCTTCGGCCTGCGCGTGAGCCACCTCATCAACGTCACGCTCGGCGGGCTTGGCCTGATCTCGATCCCGTTCATGCCCGACGCGCAGTGGCTGCTGTTGTCGATGGTCGGCGTCGGCTTCGCCTGGGCCTCGATCCTGTCGATGCCCTACGCGCTGCTGTCCGACAGCGTGCCGGCGCAGAAGATGGGCGTGTACATGGGCATCTTCAATTTCTTCATCGTCATCCCGCAGCTCGTCGCGGTGGCGACCCTGGGCTACCTGCTGCACGCCGTGTTCGGCAACCACCCTGCGAACCTGCTGATCCTCGGCGGCGCCTCGATGCTCCTCTCCGGTTTGCTGGTGCTGCGGGTGCCGGAGCCGATGGGGCACTGAACGGCGCCATGCCCGATGCTGTAGGAGCGACGTCAGTCGCGACCCTCAACGCACATCGCACCTCGGGCGGCGGCATGCGCCTGTCGCGACTCACGTCGCTCCTACGAAGAGCTAAGGGCGCGCGGTGGCTTCCTGTAGGAGCGACGTCAGTCGCGACATGACGCAAGGACGGCGGGTGCCGAAATCCGTCGCGAGCGTCGTGCGCAGGAACCGCGCCATGCGCTCTCGGCTCAAGCCCCGCTCGACCTGCGCACCACCAGCTTCGCCGGCAGCATCGCGCTTTCGGCGGGCTGTTCGTGGATGCGCTTGAGCAGGGTGTCGACCAGCAGCTCGCCGGCGCGGGCGGTGTCCTGGTAGACGGTGGTCAGCGGCGGGTTGCAGAAGCGGGCCATGGCGATGTCGTCGAAGCCGACCACGGCCACGTCCTCGGGCACGCGCAGGCCGTGCTCGTGCAGGGCGCGGATCGCGCCGATCGCGATCAGGTCGCTGGCCGCGAAGATGGCGTCGAACAGCACGCCGCGGCCGAGCAGCGCCTTCGCCGCTTCGTAGCCTTCCTCCTCGGAGCTGAGCGCATCGACCTGCAGCGCCGGCTCCTCGGGGATGCCGGCGGCGCGCAGCACCTGCTCGCAGCCGCGGTAGCGGGCGTGGAATTCCGGGTAGTGCGAGGAGGCGTCGCCGAGGAAGGCGATGCTGCGCCGGCCGAGGGCGAGCAGGTGTTCGCCGACCAGGCGCCCACCCTGCGCGTTGTCGCAGCCGATCGAGATGCCCGGCTGGTCGGGCAGCACCGCGCCCCAGCGCACGAAATGCGTGCCCTGCTCGACCAGGCGTTCGAGCTTGGGCCGGTAGTCGACGTAGTCGCCGTAGCCGAGCAGGATCAGGCCGTCGGCCTTCATGCTGTCCTCGTAGTCGGCGTGCCAGTCGTCCGACAACTGCTGGAACGACACCAGCAGGTCGTGGTGGTGGCGGGCGCAGGCGCGGGTGATCGAGCCGAGCATCGACAGGAAGAACGGGTTGATGTTGGACTCGTCCTCGGTCGGGTCCTCGAACAGCAGCAGCGCCAGGGTGCCGGCGCGCTGGGTGCGCAGACTGGAGGCCCGGCGATCGACCTTGTAGTTGAGCTCCTGCACGGCGTCGAGCACGCGCTTGCGGGTCTCCGCGTTCACCAGCGGACTGCCGCGCAGCACGCGCGAGACCGTGGCCTGCGAAACGCCGGCGCGGTGGGCGATGTCGACCGAGGTGGCCTTGGTCTTGCGGAGGGCCATGGGGGAGCCGTGCGTCGGAAACTGTCCCGGAGTGTAGTCGCCGCGGGGCGCGGACGCGACCGGGCCGGTCAGTGCCGGCCGCCGGCCGCGGCGGCGCCCCGCGCGTGCGGCGCGCCCTGCTTCACCGCCAGCCAGGCCAGCGCCGAGGCCAGCATGCAGGCGCCGCCCAGCGCGAACACCAGCGCCTTGTTCTCGATCCCCGCCAGCAGCGCGCCCACGCCGAGGCTCACCGCCAGTTGCGGCAGCACCACGCTGAGGTTGAACACGCCCATGTACAGGCCGATCCGGGCCGGCGAGACGCCCTGCGAGAAGATCGCGAACGGCAGGCTGACGATCGCGCCCCAGCCCAGGCCCATCGTCGCCATGCCGACGTACAGCGTCGCCGGGGTGTGCCCGAACAGGTAGACGAAGCCGAAGCCCAGCGCCATCAGCGCCAGGCTGGCGGCATGCACCCGCACCTCGCGGAAGCGGCGCGCCAGCGGGTTGAGCACCAGCGCCGGCACCAGCGCGGCGACCGCGTTGAGCGCGAGGAAGCTCATCGACATCACCCGGCCGGTGGCGTCGGCGTCGAGCTGCGGGAAACGCTGCTGGACGAAGCCGATCATGTACACGAACAGGCTCTGCATGCCGAACCAACTGATCGCATGCGCCGCCAGCACCTTGCGGAAGCCGGCGATGTCCTCGCGGCCGTCGAGGACCTGGCGCTCGGTCAGCGCGTGCGCGATCAGCGCGAGCGCCGCCACCCCGAACACGACCTCCAGCCACATCCCGTGGTGCGACACGCCGGCCAATTTCAGGCCCATCGCGATCGGCGCGTAGACGGCGAACGCCCACAGCGGGCGCATCAGCATCAGCAGCCGGCCAATGCTGAGCTTCTCGGCCGCGGCGCCGGTCTCGGTGTGCGCCAGCGTGCGCGGCTCCTCCACCAGCAGCGCCGGCACCAGCGAGAACGCCAGCACCAGTCCGGCGCCGAAGTAGATCAGCGCGATGTTGCCCCACACCGCGCCGACCGCGTATGCGAGCACGCCGAACGTGCCCGAGACGGTCTGCATCCAGGTGTAGCCGGCGGTGCGCTTGGGGCCTTCGGGGGTGACGTCGGTGATGATCGAACGGGTCGGGTTGAAGCCGAGGTTGATCGACAGGTCCAGCGCCATCGCCACCGTCACCGCGACCCCGAGGATGGTCTCGAGCCCGAGCGCTGTTCCTATGGCGCCGATCGACGGCAGCGCCAGCAGCATCAGCGCGGTCAGCACGCCGCCGACGAGGATGAAGGGCCGGCGACGCCCGCCCCAGACCCAGACGTTGTCGCTGACGATGCCGATCAGCACCTGGCCGAGGATGCCCGCCAGCGGACCGGCCGCCCACACGATGCCGATCTCGTCGAGCTTCAGCCCGTACTTGGTCGACATCAGCCAGCTCAGCGCCGAGATCTGCACCGCCAGCGCGAAGCCCATCGCCGTCGACGGCAGGCTCAGCAACATCAGGAACGGCACGGACAGCCGTTGTTGCATCCGCAGCATGGACGGTTCTCCCCGGGTGAGGCGGCAGGATAGCGTGCGGTTCCGGCGGCGGGATTGAATACGGTTGCTGCTGCGCCGCAACATGGCCGCTCGTCACCGCCACGTCGCCATCCGGCGGATGGACCGGCCATGGCGGCCGTCGATGGCGCGCGCGCGGCTATGCTCGCGGCGACCAAAGAGGGCGAGCGCATGGCCATCTGGAACTGCCCGAGCTGCGGCGAGGACAACGATTCGGACTTCGGCATCTGCTGGAACTGCGGCGCGCAGTTCGAGGGCGGCGACACCGGGCCGGCGCTCGTCCACGACGAGGGCCTGGTGGTCGAAAGCCTGCTCGTCGAAAACCTGGCCACCGAAGTCCAGGCGCCGGAGGCGCGCGACCTGCGCTGCCCGCGCTGCGGTGCGGCGATGCAGGCGCTCGGCCGGCTGCGCCTGCACGAAGGCGCGCCCGAAGCGCCGCTGGCCCAGGGCCTGATCGGCGAACGGCTGGTCGACCGCACGTCGCTCGACGCCTACGCCTGCACCGGACCCGGCTGCGGCAAGGTCGAGCTGTTCTCGATCACGCTGGCGGAAGTGTCGCGGGTCGGCTGAACGGCCGGCGCGGCCGCAGCGATTCGGCGATGGCGACCCGGCCCCGACCATGCGGCCTTGGTGCCGCGCGGGCGGGTCGGACGAGCCGACGCTAAGCCGGTTCGTCCGGGATCAGCGCCGATTCGAGCCGGGCGATGGTGTCCTTGAGCTGCAGCTTGCGCTTCTTGAAACGCTTGATCGCCAGCTCGTCGGCGGCGATGTTCTCGTGCAGCCGCTCGATGGCGACGTCGAGGTCGCGATGCTCCAGCCGCAGCTCCGCCAGGCGCTGGACGATACGGGCCTGCTCGGCGGGGTCGGACAGTCGGCTCATGCGCGGCAGCTTAGCACCGCCGCATGTCGGTCCGGCCGCGCGTGGGCCGCGTCCCTGCCGGGGATGGGCTCAGCGGCCGGAGGCGTAGGCGCTGGCGTCGGCGGCCTGCTCCGCGTCGGCGGAGAGCGCGCCTTCGGTGTCGATCGAGAAATCCGGGCCCACGGGGGCCTCGCCGGCGTCGTAGGCCGACACGTCGTCGTCCGCGAACCAGGCGCCGCCGCCGGTCGCGGGCAGCAGCGTGGCCACCGCCGGCGTCGAGCGGTCCGGCGCGGCCTGCCGCACCAGCACCAGCGCCCAGCCGAACAGGACGGTCCAGACGACGGTGGTGGCGACGAGCACGCGCAGGCGACGGCGGCGGCGCGAGGAACGACCGGGCGACATGCGGACGAGTGCGGCGGACATGGCGGACTCCTGGGCGGACGGCGGACGGAGGGATGCCTTGAGGACCAATCAAAATGCGTGCCATTCGTAACCACGCGGATTCCGTGGGGAATCGGACGATGCGCCGGACGCGGCGCCATGCGCGTTGCACGATCGCGTGCAGAACGCGCCCCGGGCGAGGCCCGGCCTCCGCGCCGACCTGCGCACGCGCCGGCGCACCCGGTTCGGCAAACGCCTGAAAAGGCGGGCGTTGCCGTCCGTTCACCGCCGGCGCGCGATTGGCACGGGACTTGATTTCCTTTCTCGTGAGCCCGCAGCCGCGGACCCGCATCCATCCCCCGAGGAGCCTCGCCATGCTGTACTACGCACTCGTCTTCCTGATCGTCGCCCTGGTCGCCGCCGTACTCGGTTTCGGTGGCATCGCCGGCGCCGCCGCCGGCATCGCCAAGATCCTGTTCTTCGTGTTCCTGGTGCTGTTCGTGCTGTCGCTGATCTTCGGCCGCCGCCGACCGGCGGTCTGATCGACGCACTCCGGCCGCAGGCGGTCGAGCTGCACGCCACCGCCGTGAACGCCCGCAACGCACCCCCGCGCGACCCGCCTCGCTCGGGGGTGCGTTCGTTGTGGGGTCGCGATGCGAAACGCCGATGTTCGCGTGCCTCCTCCATGCGGAGTCGCATTCGCCCACACCCGTTCAATCGTCCTCACCCACGACGTGCAAGGGGGCCCGTTTCGTTGATCGGCGCATGGACCGAACGGATGCGACGATGGCGCCACCAGGCGATTCGTGCCGACGGGCCTGCAGCCCCACCGCCTTTTCATGCAATCGCAGACCCCGAGGGCGGCGGACAGGATGGTCCGCCGTTTTTCGACGAGGCAGGAGGCCTCGCCGAAAAATCCCGGCCACGCTTCCGATGGCAGATGTGCCGTGGACCTGAATGTTTTCTTTGGCGACTTTCTTGACTCGCGCCTGCGGCGCTCGCCCTTCGGGCCGGCTTCGCCGTTCGCGCCGGTAGCGGCGCAGTGCGCCAAAGAAAGTCGTACGCGCGCCAGCGCGGAAAAGGATTCCGGGCATTGCCGGCGGCGCATGGTGCGCCCGCGAACGGCCGCCACAGCGCGTCGTGGCGGCAACGACGCTTCTTCATCAGAACCAAAGCAGTCCCTCGCCAGCGGCGCCCTGAGATCGACCGGCTGCGATCCGATCGGACCGACGACGCGGCGCGCGGGCGCGCGCTCAGGCCAGCGCCAGCTCGAACACGAACGACGCACCGCCGCCGGAACGATCCTCGTACCACAGGTCGCCGCCCATGGTGCGGGCGCGCTGCTTCGCCAGCGCCAGGCCGAGCCCGGTGGCGCTTTCGCCGCCGGTGGGCTGCGACGACAGCCGCACGTAGCGCTTGAACAGGTTCTCGCGATCCTGCGCGCCGATGCCCGGGCCGCGATCGTGCACCGCGATCGCACCGAACTTGCCGCGGCGCCCGGTGGTGATCGCCACTTCGCTGTCGGGCGGCGCGTACTTGATGGCGTTGGAGATCAGGTTCTGCAGCACGTGGCCGGCGCCGGCGGCCTCGGCCATCACCAGCAGGTCGGGATCCTCGTGCGCCAGCCGCAAGGCGATCCCTTTGCGCCCGGCCTGCGGCGACAGCAGGCGCATCGCGCGCTCGGCCAGTTCCGTCGCCAGCATCGGCTTGACCGGGACGCCGTGCGACTGGTCGTGCTGCTGGTCGAGGAAGGCCTGCAGGAACAGCACCCCGGCGTCGGCGGATTCGCGGATCGAGGCGGCGAGCGACTTGCGCACGTCCCCGGGCAGGTCGTCGTCGCGCAGCATGTCCGCGGAGAACAGGATGTTGCCGAAATGGTTGCGCAGGTCGTGGCTGACGATCTCCGCCATCCGCTGCCGCTCCTCGGCCACCCGCGCCAGGCGCTCGCGCGAGCGCTTGAGGTCGAGGTGGGTGCGCACCCGCGCGAGCAGTTCCTCGGCGATGAAAGGCTTGGTGATGTAGTCCACCGCGCCGGAGGCGAACGCGCGCACGAGGTTGTCGCGCTCGTGGTCGGCGGTGAGGAACACCACCGGCACGTCGCGGGCCTGCGGCAGCGCCTGCAGCCCCTCGAGCACCGCGAAGCCGTCGAGCCCGGGCATGCGCATGTCGAGCAGCACCAGGTCCGGCGGACTGCGTTCGGCCAGCGCCAGCGCTTCGCGGCCGTCGAGCACCGGAACCACGTCGTAGTCGGCCTGGGTCAGCAACTGGCCGACGACCTGGACGTTCGCGCTCTGGTCGTCCACCACCATCACCACCGGCAACGCCACGGGCGACTGGAACCTATTGGGCATCGTTCGACTTCTCCTGTGCGGTGTCGCCGGCGCCGGCGGCGAGGTGATCGAGCACCAGCTTCATCTGGTGCGCGTCGAAGCGCTGCACCGCCAGGTGCAGGCGGCGCGCCTCCTCGATCAGCGCGGGGTCGCCGATGCTCGCGGCCAGGACGTCCAGGCGCCGCGAGAACTCGCCGATCTCGCGGATGCGCATGCGCCGGCGCAGGGCGTCGAGCGGCGCGCCCCGGATCACGGCCCACTCGGCCAGCGCGGCGGCGCGCGACTGGCCGTCGCCGGCCGCCGCCGTCACCGCATCGGCGACGGCAGGCGTCTCCGTCGCCACCGCCGGCTCGGCTTCGCCGAACAGCGAGAGCAGCGCGTTGAGCAGTTCGATCGGGGCGTACGGCTTGCGGATGTAGCCGTCGAAGGCGATCGCCTGCAGGCCGCCCTGGTCGTCGATCAGGCTGGAAGCGGTGACCGCGATCACCCGGGTCGCGCGCAGCGTCTCCTCGCGCCGGATCGCCTCGAAGGCGCGATAGCCGTTCATGCGCGGCATGCGCAGGTCCATCATCACCGCATCGGGGCGGAACCGGCGGGCGACCGCCAGCGCTTCCTCGCCGTCGCGCGCGACGGCCAGGGTGTGGCGACTGTTGCGCAGGTAGCCCTTGGCGACCTCGATGTTCCATTCGACGTCGTCGACGATCAGGATGCGCAGCGGCGGCAGGCGATCGAAATCGCCGGTTTCCTGACCGTCGGCCGCGCCCGCGGGGGCGGCCGGCACGGCCGGCTGCAGGTCGGGGATCGCGACCTGGAAGGTGGCGCCCTGGCCGACGCGGCTGGCGAGGTGGATGCTGCCGTGCATCATGTCGACCAGCCGGCGGGTGATGCTCAGGCCCAGCCCGGTGCCCTGGCGGATACGGCCGTCCGGGCTCTCGGCCTGGAAGAACGGCTCGAAGATCCGCGCCTGCGCCTCCGGGTCGATGCCGGTGCCGGTGTCGCGCACGGACAGCGACAGGTCGTGGCCGGTGCCCAGCGGCGAGGGCCGCATCGACACCGACACCACGATCTCGCCGCGCTCGGTGTACTTCACCGCGTTGCTGATCAGGTTCATCAGGATCTGGCGCAGGCGCTGGGCGTCGATCGCCACCGGCATCAGCCCTTCCTCCTCGATCTCGCTGCGCAGGGTCAGCCGCTTGGCTTCGGCCATCGGCTCGAACAGGGCGACGATCTCGTCGGTGAGTTCGGCGATGTCCGTGCCCTGCGGGTTGAGCTGCAGCTTGCCGGCCTCGATCTTGGACAGGTCGAGCACGTCGTTGATCAGGGTCAGCAGCATCTGCCCGCTCTTGCGGATCGAGGCGACCCATTCGCGGTGCAGCGGCTCGCGGACCTGGTCGGAGAGCAACTGGGCGAAGCCGAAGATCGCGTTCATCGGCGTGCGGATCTCGTGGCTCATGCTGGCGAGGAACACGCTCTTTTCCTCGCTGGCGCGATGCGCCTGCGCCGCGTGCAGTTCGGTGCGCAGCGCGTGCTCGGCCTCGCGCTGGGCGCGGCGCAGCGCGAAGAAGCCGATCAGCCCGGCGAACAGCGCCAGGCCGTTGGCGATCAGCAGGGTGGCGTTGGTCTGCTTGACCAGTGCGTCGCGTTCGCTCTGGCGCGCGGCGAGCAGCCGATCCTCCTGCGCCGCCATCTCGACGATGCGGGCGCGCATGCGGTCGACGATGTCCTCGCCCTTGCGGTCGCGGATGCGGTCGATCGCGGCGCGGTCGTCGCCGTTCTTGCGATCCTGTTCGCGGATGCGGATGGAACCCTGGACGCGCGCCTGCAGCGCATCGTAGTCCGCGGACAGCGCCGAAAGCGCCTGCTGGTGATCGGGATTGTCCGCAGTGAGCTCGCGGAGCGCGGCGATCTCCTCGCCGATCGCCTGCTGGTGCCGGCGCAGGCCGTCTCGGTGCGATGCGTCGCCCATGATCATGTAGCGCAGGCCGTCGCCTTCCATCAGCCCCATTTCGCGCTGGAGCTCGGCCAGGCCGTCCTTCACCGCGACCGTATGCGCGATCCAGCCCAGCGCGCCGCGCAGGTCGTTGATCGAGCGCACCGAGACGAACGAGGTGATCAGGATCACCACGAACGCCAGCGCGAGCAGGCCGATGTTGGCGCGGATGCGGAATTGGCTGGCGCGGGCGTGCGGCATCGGCGGGAGGCGTGCGGGGGTGCGCCGGGTCCGCCGGCACGGCGCTTCAGAGGTTCATCAACCAGATGGTACCGTTCAGCACGAGTGCGAACGAGACCCACAGCACGTACGGCACCAGCAGGTAGCCGGCCAGCGGGCGCACCTTGCCGAACGCCAGCGCGGTCGCAAGCACCGCCATCCACAGCAGGCAGATGTCGACGAAGGCCAGGCCCGGGTTGTGCAGCCCGAAGAACAGCGGCGACCAGGCCATGTTCAGCACGAACTGCACCCAGAACAGCCGCAGCGCGGTGCGCCGCATCGCGCTGTCGCCCTGGCGTCCGCGCCACACCAGCCACAGCGCGACCGCCATCAGCGCGTACAGCGCCGTCCACACCGGCCCGAACACCGACGCCGGCGGGTTGAACGTCGGTTTCAGCAGGCCGTCGTACCACGCGTCCGCGCCGAACAGGATGCCCACGCCGGCGCCGAGCGCGACCAGCAGGAAGATCCAGGCGACGAGGGACAGGCCATCCGCGAGCGGGCTGGTCGAGAAGTCTTCGGACACGGGGTCGTGGTGCAGATCGGTCATGGCGGGAAATTCCGTACGGCGATGTCGCGGCGCGCCGCATCGGGTGGATGCGGCTTTCGGGCGGCGCACGCCCGTGCGGGGATTGCGGGGAAGATCGGTGGGCTGATCAGAATCCGTAGAGCTTGCGCTTGCGATACAGGGTGGAGGCGTCGATGCCGAGGGTGCGCGCGGCGGCGTCGAGGCTGTCGCTGACCGCGAGGATGCGTTCGATGTGCAGCCGCTCCAGCTCCTGCAGCGACATCAGCGTGCCCGGCTGCACGTCGGCGCGCTGGGCGCTGTTGAGCGACAGCAGGTCGGCGCCGATCTCCTCGCCGCGGGCGAGGATCACCGCGCGCTCCATCATGTTCTGCAGCTCGCGCACGTTGCCCGGCCAGGCGTAGGTGCGCAGCTTGGACAGCGCCGGCGCCGACAGCCGGCGCGCCGGCAGGCCGTAGTCGGCGGCGTAGCGGCGGATGAAGCCGTTGGCGAGGTCCTCGAGGTCCTCCTGGCGCTCGCGCAGCGGCGGCAGGGTGATCGCGATGACGTTGAGGCGGTACAGCAGGTCGAGGCGGAACTGGTTGTCGCGGACCATCGTCTCGAGGTCGCGGTTGGTCGCGGCGACGATGCGCACGTCGGCCTTGCGCGTGGCCGGGTCGCCGACGCGTTCGTATTCCTTGTCCTGGATGAAGCGCAGCAGCTTGGGCTGCAGCGACAGCGGGAAGTCGCCGATCTCGTCCAGGAACACGGTGCCGCCGTCGGCGTGGCTGATCCGGCCGACGGTGTTCTGCACGGCGCCGGTGAACGAGCCCTTGGAGTGGCCGAACAGCTCGCTCTCCATCAGCTCGGCGGACAGCGACGGGCAGTTGACGGTGACGAACTCGGCGACGGCGCGCGGGCTGGCGCGGTGCACGGCGCGGGCGAGCACGCCCTTGCCGGTGCCGCTCTCGCCGAGGATCAGCAGGTTGGCGTCGGTGCGCGCCACCTGCAGCGCCATGTCGATCGCCGCCTGCATCGCCGGGTTGCGGCTGCCCAGCTCCGACGGCACGGTGCGCCCGACCTCGCGTTCGAGCGTGTCGATGCGGTCGAGCATGCGCCGGGTGTCGATCTGGCGCGCCACCGCGATCCGGAGCTGCTCCGGCGAGCATGGCTTGACCAGGTAGTCGGCGGCGCCGAGCGAGATCGCGCGCACCGCGTCCTCGACGCCGGCGTTGGCGGTGACCATCACCACCCGCATCTGCGGCGCCAGTTCGGCCAGCCGGGGCAGCGCGTCGATGCCCGAGTCGTAGCCGATGTTGTGGTCGAGCAGGCACACCTGGAACGGCCGGGTCGCCGCCAGGCGCAGGCCTTCGGCCAGGGTGTCGGCGGTTTCGACGCTGTAGCCGTGGCGGCCGAGGGCGAGGGCGAAGTTCTGGAGCTGGCGGCTGTCGTCGTCGATCGCGAGGATGCGGCCGGCGGTTTTCGATTCTGACTTCGGCACGGGGCGGGGATCTGCGTCGGACGAGGCGTCGCCCACTATATCGGGCCCGTTCATCGGCGGCAGGCTGCTGCCGAGGATCGCCACGGGCGACATGGGAAGCGGACGGGCGGGAGTGACGACAGCGGCCATACGGAGTCCTCGGAAACGCCGGGCGACCGTTCGCGCGGCGGATGCGGATGTCGCGCAAGAGCCATGCCAGCCGCGAAACCCCTGAAAACAGGCCATCTCCGAGGTCGCCTTCGTGCGTCGTGCATGCTGCCCGCCGCGCCGTCGTGCAACCCGCACGACGCCGATCGTGCGTTCCGCGAGGCGGCCGCGGCCGTCGCGCAATCTGCCGTCGGAGCGGCGGGCATCCCGCCCGGCGGCGGCGTGGCGTCGCGGGAGCCGCCTGCACGCGCCCGGCCCGCACCGCGAACAGGCGCCACGCCCGTTGCTAGCGCCACGCCCCCAGCCACGCCCGCAGCGACGCCGGTTTCACCGGCTTGGTCAGCACGGTGCAACCGTATTCGCGGGCGGCGTTCTTGAGCGTGTCGCTGCCGTCGCCGGTGAGCAGCGCGGCCGGCAGGTCGCGCCGGGCGCGACGGCGCAGTTCGGCGATCACGCCGAGGCCGTCGAGGCGATCGTGCAGGTGGTAGTCGACCAGCGCGACGTCGGGCAGCGCGCCGGGATCGCCCGGATCGATCTGCGCCAGCGCCTCCTCGACGGTGACGGCGGTGAGCGCGACCGCGCCCCAGCGGCCGAGCAGGCTGCGCATGCCGTCGAGGATCTCCGGATCGTTGTCGACGCACAGCACGCGCAGGCCGGCGACGGCGTCGGGCGCGGCCGGGGCGCGCGCCGGGCGCGCGGGCATCGGCGCCGGCTGGCCGGGCGGGACGCGGATCGAGAACACGCTGCCGACACCGACGCGCGAATGCACCTGCAGCGGATGGCCGAGGATGCGCGCGATGCGCTGGCAGATCGACAGGCCGAGGCCGAGGCCGCGTTCGCCGCCGGGGCCGCCGTGCTCGAAGCGGCGGAACTCCTCGAAGATCTGGCCGAGGTGGTGCTCGGGGATGCCCGGGCCGGTGTCGCGGACCAGCAGTTCGATCTCCCCGCCGCGGCGACGCAGCGCCAGCAGCACGCCGCCGGCGCGGGTGTAGCGCAGCGCGTTGGCGAGGAAGTTCTGCAGCGCGCGGCGCAGCAGGCGGCGGTCGCTGCGCACGAACGTCCCCGGGCGCGCATGCACGCGCAGCGCGAGGCCGCGGCCGGCGGCGCTGGGCGCGTACTGCGCGGCGAGTTCCTGCAGCAGTTCGGCGGCATCGAAATGCGAGATCTCCGGCTGCAGCGCGCCGGCGTCCAGGCGCGAGACGTCGAGCAGGCCGTCGAGCAGGTCCTCGGCGGCGCGCAGCGCGGTGTCGACGCGTTCGGCGAGGCGTCCGCGCTCCTCGGGATCGGGCGTTTCGCGCAGCGCCGAGGCGAACAGCCGCGCGGCGTTGAGCGGCTGCAGCACGTCGTGGCTGACCGCGGCCAGGAACCGGGTCTTCGACTGCTGCGCCGCCTCGGCCTCGTGGGTGCGCTGTTCGACGCGCTGTTCCAGGGTTTCATTGACCTCGCGCAACTGGCGCTCGACCCGCTTGTAGTCGGTGATGTCGCTGAAACTGGTCACGTAGCCGCCGCCGGGCAGCGGCTGGCCGCGCATCTCGATGACCTGGCCGTTCGCGCGCACGCGCTGGAACACGTAGGGCTGGCCCGCGCGCAGGTGCGCGAGGCGGCGCTCGACCTGCTCGTCGAGGGCGAGGCCGGACTGGCCGCCGAGCTCGTTCATCTCGGCGCGCTCGGCGCTCCAGCGGATGAGGTCGGCGATCGGCCGGCCGATGTAGAGCATGCCGTCGGGGAAACCGAGCAGCGTCTGGTAGCGCCGGTTCCACGCGACCAGGCGCAGGTCGGCGTCGACCACGCTCACGCCCTGGCTGATGTTCTCCAGCGTGGTCGACAGCACCTGGCGGTTGAAGCGCAGCTCCTGGCTGGCCTCGTCCAGCAGCGACACCACTTCGCCCAGCTCCATGCCCGAGCCGCGCAGCGCGCTGGTCAGGGTGAGCCGCGCCGACGCCGCGCCGATCGCCGAGGCGAGCAGCCGTTCGGTGAACTGCATCATCGCGCGGTCGGCGTGCTGCTGCGGCTGCCACGGCTTGCGCAGGCTGGATTCGGCGAACTCGGAGAAGGCGCGGCGCGCGTGGCGCTCGCCGACGATGCGTTCGGCCAGCACCAGCAGTTCGCCGCTGGAGACGGTGCCGGCCCAGCCGCCGGGACCCAGCGGCGAGCGCTGCGCGTAGGGATCGAGGTAGGACGCGGCCAGCAGTTGCTCCTGCAGCAGCGGCCGGCGCCGCGCCGACACCAGGAACAGCGCGCCGACGTTGAACAGCAGCGACCAGAACACGCCGTGGGTGAGCGGATCCCAGCCGCTGAGCCCGAACAACTGCCGCGGCCGCAGCCACGACAGCCCGAACGGCCCGTGCGCCAGCCACGACGCGCCCCATTCGCCGCCGAAGCCGCCGCTCTGCGCCAGCGTCGGCAGCAGCAGCGTGTAGCCCCAGACCAGCGCCCCGGCGAACACCCCGGCGAACGCGCCGGCGCGGCTGGCGCCGCGCCAGTACAGGCCGCCGATCAGCGCCGGCGCGAACTGCGCCACCGCCGCGAACGACAGCAGGCCGTGCTGGGCGAGGCTGTCGCCAGCGGCCGCGGCCATGCGGTGGTAGGCGTAGGCCAGCAGCGCGAGCAGCAGGATCGTCACCCGGCGCACCCACAGCACCAGCCGGTCGATGCCGCCGGCGGTCGGCGCGCGACCGCGCAGCAGCAGCGGCATCACCAGATCGTTGCTGACCATGGTCGCGAGCGCGACGCTGGCGACGATGACCATGCCGGTGGCCGCGGAAAAACCGCCGATGTACGCCATCAGCGCCAGCGATTCGCGGCCCAGCGCCAGCGGCAGCGCCAGCACGTAGGTGTCCGGCGAGGCGCCGTGGCCGGCGAGCAGCGTCTGGCCGGCGAGGGTGATCGGCACCACGAACAGGCTGAACAGCACGAGGTAGCCGCCGAACAGCCAGCGCGCCGGGCGCAGGTCGGCCACGTCCTGGCATTCGACCACCGCCACGTGGAACTGGCGCGGCAGGCAGACGATGGCGGCGAACGCGATCAGGGTCTGCGCGACGAAACCCGCGGGCAGCCCGGGGGCCGCGACCACGCCGCCCGCGGCCGCGATGCGGTCCACGATCCCGCCGCTGCCGGGCAGGTGCAGCAGCGCGAACACGCCGATGCCGATGAACGCGAGCAGCTTGACCAGCGACTCCAGCGCCACCGCCAGCACCATGCCGCGGTGGTGCTCGGTGGCGTCGATGGCGCGGGTGCCGAACAGGATCGCGAACGCCGCCAGCAGCAGCGCGACGTACAGCGCCGGGTCGGCGAACAACTGGCGGTCGCTGCCCGGGGCCAGCACCTCGACGCTCATCGCCACCGCCTTGAACTGCAGCGCGACGTAGGGCACCGCCGCGACCACCGCCACCGCCGCGACCAGCGCCGCCAGCCCCGGCGCGCGGCCGTAGCGCGAGGACAGGAAATCCGCGATCGAGACGATGCGGTGCTCGCCGGAGATCAGCACCAGGCGTTCGAGGATGCGCCAGCCGAACAGCAGCAGCAGCACCGGGCCGAGGTAGATCGGCACGAAGCCCAGCCCGGTGCGCGCCGCGGTGCCGACCGCGCCGTAGAACGTCCACGACGAGCAGTACACCGCCAGCGCCAGCGCGTAGATCGCCGGCCGCAGCCAGCGCCAGCGCGGCCGCGCGCCGCGCACGTCGCCGAGGTAGGCGACCGCGAACAGCAGCCCCACGTAGCCCAGCGACACCAGCAGCAGCACCCAGCCCGGGATCATGCGCACTCCGCCTCGGCCGAAGCCCCATCCAGAGCGCGAGTGTACGTCGGCGGCGCGGGGGTCGGCCTCAGCCCCGTCGCCGGCGCAGCGCCCGCCAGGCGACGAGGTCCCGCAGCAGCGCGCGCAGCGCCTGACGCGCGGGCGCATCGCCGGCGAACGCGAGCAGCGCGCGCAGGCCGTGCTCACGGCCGTCGTCCAGGGCGTCGAACAGGCGCGCCACGACGTCCGCCGCCAGCGCGGTCTCGGCGACATGGCCATTCGCGCCGACCAGCACCGGCGCAGCGGGCGCGGCGGACCACAGCAACTGCGCGCCGGGCACGCGGCGCAGGCGATCGCCGCTGCGCAGGAGCGGCCGCGCGGCGGCGGGCGGCAGCGGCTCGAAACCGCCCGCTCCGTGGCGGACGAGGGTCGTGCGCCGGGCCTGTGTCGCCAGCGTGCGCGCTGCGCAGCGATGGCGCAGGTCGGCCAACGCCTCGCGCCAGGCCGGCGGCACCGGAGCCGACAGGGTGCGGTCCATGTCGACCGCGACGGCGACGCAGGCGCAGACCGGCGACGACGCGCGACGCGGCGGCGGCCGGCGCGGCAGTGGCGATGCGGGGGGCAGCAGGTCGTCCATGTCGTAGCGACGGTGCTGGTCCTCGCGCGGGATGCCGACGTTGACGCTGGTGGCGGGATCGGCGCCGACGGTTTCGCCGACGTGGTAGAAACTCGCCGGCCAGTACAGCGCCTCGCCGGGGCCGAGCTCCACCGCGAACGACCCCGGCAGGTACGCGGCATAGTCGAGCACGGTCGTGACCGCGTCCGGCCACGGCCGCCGCGGCCAGAAGCGCATGCGCTTGCGCCCGGCCAGCACGAACAGGAAGGTCGCGAACCGGTCCTTGTGCACGCCGATCGGGCTGTGCTCGTAGTTGCCGTGGAACAGCGTGGTGATGGCGCTGCCCGAGGGCAGGCCGGTGCGCGCCCACAGCGGCGCGAACCAGTCGCGCTCGCGCCGCCACAGGCCGGCGTCGAAGCGGTGCAGGCGATTGACGATCAGCGCATGCCGTCGGCCGCCGGCGACGTCGGCGAGGCGGCGCGCGTAGTCCGCGAACGTGCGCTCGCCGGCGCGCGGCAGCGCCGGCCGCGGATCGGCGTGCTGCGCGCGCTCGACGGTGAACTGGGCGTAGGGCATCGGCGAGGGATCCGCGGCCGCCGCGCGCGCGGCCGCCCGCAGCACCGCCGCGGGCAGGAACGGCGCGCGGCCGCAGTCGCGGATGTGGACGACGCGCCGGTCCCAGTGCTCGTCGACGAAGCGATCCCAGTCCAGCAGCGGCAGCAGATCGTGCGCGTCCATGCTCATCCCGCGTCGTCCGCGCACAGTCCGCCCAGCGCATGCAGCGCGACCAGCCACGCGCGCAGCGCCGCGGCGTCGCGGCCGCGGCCAGCCAGCGCGTCCACGCGCCAGGCGCCGCCCTCGCACAGGCGCGCCCACAGCCGTCGCCAGCCGGCGCGGTCGTCGGCGATCAGCGGGTGGCCGTTCACCGCGAACAGCCAGCGCGCATCGTCCAGCCGCTGGCGCACGATGCCCTGGGCGCACAGACGCAGACGGGCGCCGTCGCGCAGCGGCGCGGGCGCCTGCGGCGGTCGCGGCGTCAGCCCCAGGCTGCTCGTGCGCAGCGCGGCGTCCAGCGCCACCGCCTCGGCGAGGGTCGCGTGCAGCGGCGCCGCGGCCAGCGCCTGCGCCAGCGCCCGCAGCGCCGGAATCGTCGCCACGCCGCACGCGCCATCGATCGCCGGCGGAGACGGCAGCATCGCCACCGTGCCGGGGTCCGGCCGCCGACGTTCGAGCAGGCGCAGCAGCAGGTCCTCGGCCGCGACGCGGGTGGCGCTGCGGATCGTCGCCGGATCGGCCGCGATCGACAGCACCAGCAGCAGCGCGCCCGGGTCCTGCGGCACCGCCATCCGCGCCGGCAACCACGCGGCGTCGCCGGCGCTCACGTCGCCGACCTCGCCGCCGATGCGCAGCCGGCCCTGCAGCACCGCGACCAGCCGCGCATGCCCCGCCCGCCAGGTCCACGGCGGACGCTCGACGCCGCTGCACAGGGTCAACGCCGCGGACACCCGCAGCACCGGCGCCCGGTTCGCGCCGAACGCATCGCTCAGCAGCGCGCGCGCCGCCTGCCACAGCGGTGCATCCGCGAGCAGCGGTTCGTCGACGCGCAGCGCGAACGACGACAGTCCGGCGGCCTGAAGCCGCGCGCGATACACCGTCGCCGTGCGGTCGCCGACGCCGGGCAGACGCGCGCCGGGCGCACGCTGGCGCGCGCCGTCGCCCCAGAAGCGCACGTCGGGCAGCGCCTGGAACCGGGTGCCCTCGCGGAACGGCGCGCAGGCCGTGCGCAGGCAGCGCCAGGCGTCGCCGGCGCGCAGGCCGGCCGCGACCGCGGCCGACGGCAGGCGCACCGACGTCTGCGGCGGCGTCCACGCCGCGGTCGTCGCGGTGCTCATGGCGCACGCGCCAGCGCGGCGATGCGGCGACGCGCGCACGCCAGCGCCTGCGCCATCGACGGCAGGCCGACGGCAGCCCGGCGCGCATCGACGCCGGCCGCGCCGCGGATCGGATACGGCGCCAGCACACCGTCGAGGCGACGCAGCTTGGTGCCGTAGCGCTGCGGCCGTCCGGCCTGCACGCACAGCGCGTCCTCGAGCTGGGCCGGCTGTTTCGCCGGCACGTCGCCGGCCGCGGCGGCGGCGCGCAGCAGGCGCAGGCAGCGGCGCTGCAGCGCGGGATCGTCGCGCAGGTGCTGCACCAGCCGGCAGGCGGCGTCGGCAGCGCGCACGCCGACCTGCGCGCGACCGGGCCAGCCGTGGCGCTCGACCACCTCCCGCAACCAGTCGGCCGCGGCCCGTTCGAGCGTGGCCAGTTCGCGCGCCAGCGCACCGCGCGCCGGGAATCCGGCCGCCACCCAGCGCGCGCGCAGCGCCGCGTCGATGCGGTCGATGCGCAGCAACCGGTCGCGCACCTGTGCACGTTCCGCCGCGGTCGGCGGCAGGCGTTCGGCGCGCAGGCGCAGGCGATCGCCGTGCCAGCGGAACACCAGCCGATGTCCCTGCTGCGGCCAGTCGAACGCGGCCTCGCCGCGGCGCGCGGACACGATCCGCAGGCGCACGCCGAGGGCGCGGTCGTGTTGTTCGGTCGGGCCGAGATCGCGGAAGACATAGGCCACGGCATCGCGCAGGGCGATCGCGAGATCGACGAATTCCGGCGGCGTCGCCGGGCCGCAGCGCGACAGCGGCGCCGGGTCGTCGCAGCGCAGGACGCGTCCGTGCGGCGCGCCGTGGCGGTCGATCGCGATCCAGCGCAGCGGGCCGCCGCCCGATCGGCGATAGAACGCAGGCAGGTCGCCGTGCCGCATCTGCGCGCGTTCTGCGGCATCGAACGCGGGGAACGCCGGATCGGCGCCGAGCGCGACCGCATCCATCGCCGCGGCATAGACCTCGCTCGAACGGCGCAGCACGCGGGTACGGGCGCGGCGCGCGTGGCGGCGCAGCCACGCGTCGATCGCCGGCCGTTGCAGGCACAGCGTCGCCCAGGCGTCGAACATCCCGCGCAGGAACGGCGCGAGATGCGGCGCGTAGCCGATCCCGCCGCGCGTGTCGCCGACGACGTTGGCGGTCTCCGCGCGCGCCAGCGGCACGGTCAGGCGCCGCAACTGCGCGCGACCCGCGGCGTCGCGCACGAACCCGGCCAGCGGCGTGTCGGCGCTGCACAGACGCGGCAGCCGCTCGAAGCCGACATGATGGTTGCCGCTGTCGGCGGCATCGCCGACCAGGCCGGTGTGGCGCAGGCCCGGCGACGGCGCGAAGCATACTTCCGGATCGACCGGGTACGGCATCGGCGCATCGTCGCCGCGGCGCACGCCGACGCGCAGGTTGCCGGCGTACAGATCGGCGATGCCGAAGCCGAAACAGGTCGCCGCCAGCGCGCCGGCGTCGTGCCAGAAGCGCCGCGCCTCGCGCAGCGGGAAACGCGGGCCGCGCAGGCGCCAGCCGTCGATGCGCCGCAGGGTGGCCACGGTCGGCGCCGCGGCGATCCATTCGCACCACAGGCAATCGCCGTCGGCGCCATCGACCGACGGCAGCGACGGCAGGCGGAAAGGTCCGGCCGCGGGCGGCAGCCGCTGCAGCGCATCGAACAGCCCGTCCGCGCGCAGCAGCAGGCGCTCGCCATCGGCCGGTCGCGCCTTGTACGCCAGCGCCACGCCGCCGCGGAAGCTGACGCGCAGCACCCGCTCGAAGCCGTTGTGGGTCTCGTCGCCGTGCGCGTCCAGCGCGATCGCGCGACCGCGGGCGCCGAGTGCGCGCAGGCGACCGGCTTGCAGGTCGCGCTGCAATCGCAGCAGGAAGCGCTCCATCGCCGCACAGAAGGCGCGCCGACGCCGGGCGAGATACGCGGCGTTGTCGTGGACCGCATGCGCGCCGGCGCAGCGCACGAACGCCTCGCGCACCAGGTCGCCGTAGACGCCGCCGCGGTCGAGCGTGAGCAGCCGCGGCGCGAGCGCCCCGGCGAAACGCGACGCCTGCGCCGTTCGCCAGGCATCGAGATCGGCGAGCAGCGCGCAGAACGGCGCGAACGCCGGCGTCGAACAGCGCGCGAGCAGCGCACGGGCGTCGTCCGCGCCGCACAGGTCGCCGCGGGGCGCCGCGAACGTGCCGCCATCGGGACCCGGCTGCAGCGCGACCAGCGGCGGCAGCAGGCCGGTCGCGCCGCCGCGCGCGATCGCACGCGCGATGCGTCGCACCGCCGCCGGCAACCGGGGCGACACCGGGCCCGGCGCGAGCGTGCACAGCGGTGGCGGATGGCCTGCGGGGGGCCGCGGCCTACGGGATTTCCGGCGTCCGTGCATGCCTCCGCGTCCTGGCGTCTCCCGCGCGGCGGCGTGACCGCGCGCCGGCTCGACGGCCCGCCCGCCGCCACCGCGACGGGGGGGCCGCAGGGCCTCGCCGGTGGCGAATCAGATGCAGTAGATGAAGCGGGTGCAGCTTCCGCGGGCGGCGGTGCTGCCGGGCGCCTTCTTGTCGAGCGCGCCGAGGACGGCGTCGAGGCGGTTGGCGGTCTTGGTCTGCGAGGTCTTGGACTTCGTGTCGCGGCTCTTCATGGCATGTTTCTCCTTGTGGTCGTGGGGAACGCACGCGCGATGGCGGCGTTCGACTGCACACGGGGCGTCGCCCTTGCGGCGGCGCGATGCCCGGAACCGGGCATCGATGCGGTGATAACACGCTCGCCCGCCCGGCGGAAGCGACGGCGGTCCCATTCATCGGAAAAGTGGCCGCGCGAGGATCCCGTGCGCGGAAGCGTTCAGCGTTCACGCCACGGCGGCACGCCGGACGCTCTCGCTTTTGCGGCACGTCGTCGCCGCCATGACCGCGCTTCGCGGATACTGTGCCGCCGTCCATCGCCGAGCCCGTCCATGCACGAAGCCGTCCGCCTCGATCCGCTGACCGAAGCCGATTTCGGCGTCGTCGCCGCGCTCGCCGACACGATCTGGCGCAGCCACTACGGCGCGATGATCTCGATGGCGCAGATCGACTACATGCTCGACGGCCGCTATACCGCCGCGAACCTGCGCCGCTACGTGGGCGCGGACGATCGCTGGCTGTGGCTGCTGCGCGTCGACGGCGAGGCGGTCGGCTACTGCAGTTGTTCGCTGGGCGAGGGCGAGGACGAGATGAAGCTCGAACAGCTCTACCTGCTGCCGTCGCTGCATGGCCGCGGCCTGGGCGGCCGGATGCTGCGCCACGTCGAGGCGCAGTGCCGCGCGCAGGGGCGCGACGTGCTGTGGCTGACGGTGAACAA
Source organism: Lysobacterales bacterium (assembly GCA_019510125.1). GTDB lineage: Bacteria > Pseudomonadota > Gammaproteobacteria > Xanthomonadales > Xanthomonadaceae > Lysobacter_I. Next base: position 185,378 of record JAEKKX010000012.1, on the reverse strand, counting down.
GGGCAACGCCGGCTCGATCGCGGTATATCGCAAGGCCGGTTTCACGGTGCGCCGCGAAGCGGTGTTCGACATCGGCCACGGCTACGTGATGGACGACTACGTGATGGCGAAGCGGCTGGACGCGTGACGCGCCTGCTTGCGGTAGAGCGGCCTTCAGGCCGCTGTTCTGCTCGCGGCAATGCCAAGCGCAGCGGCCTGAAGGCCGCTCTACCGGGCGGAGCGCCTGCGGAAAGCCTGCGCGCCGCCGCATTGCGGCGGAGCCGCCGCAACGGCCTCGCCTTCGCGGAAACCGGCTCCGCGACAGCGAATCACAGCAGCGAATCGGCGAGCCGGGCGATGCCGTCGCGGGTGCGCCGCCACGCGGGGCGTCGCGCCCACGCCGCCGGATCGACGCGCTCGCTGTCCGCCAGGCAGGCGTCCTCGATCGCGTGCAGGCGCGCCACCACGTGCCGGTCGTAGCTCAACAGCCCGACCTCGGCATTGAGCGCGAACGAACGGATGTCCAGGTTGATCGAACCGATCAGCGCGATGTCGTCGTCCACGCTGAGGTGCTTGGCGTGGAGGAAATGGCTGCGATACAGCACGATGCGCACGCCGGCGGCGAGCAGGTCGTCGAAGTACGAGGCCTGGGCCCAGGCGGTGAGCGTCTGGTTGTTGCTGCGCGACAGGACGAGGACGACCTCCACCCCGGTCAGCGCGGCGATGCGCAGCGCGGCGAGCACCGCGTCGTCGGGCACGAAATAGGGCGTCGCCAGCACCACCCGGCGGCGCGCGCGCTGGAGCAGCGCGACCACCGCATCGCGCGCGTTCTCGAACGGATACGCGGGCCCGGACGGCAGCACCTGGGCGATGCCGCCGCCGGGCATCGCCGCGCAGGTCTCGACCGCCAGCGCCTCGCCGGTTTCCAGATACCAGTCGCTGGCGAACAGCGCGGCGAGCTGGGCGACCGCGGGTCCGTGGACGCGCACGACCAGTTCGCGGTTCGGGAATCCGGGCACGAACCCCGGCGCGGCGAGGTTCTGCGACCCGGTGTAGCCGGTCGCGCGATCGATCACCGCCAGCTTGCGGTGGTTGCGCAGGTCCATGCGCCCGCTGCGCCGCCAGCGCAGGCCGCCGGGCAGCATCGCGTGGACGCCGACGCCGCCCGCCTGCAGGCGCTTTCGCCACGCGCGCAGGCCGGGCTTCGCGCCGACCGCGTCCAGCAGCAGGCGACAGCGCACGCCGCGCGCGCTGGCGCGCAGCAGGGCCTCGGCCACCGCGGCGCCGACCGCATCGTCGAACATCAGGTAGTACAGCAGATGGACTTCGTGGGTAGCCGCATCGATGTCGGCGACCAGCCGGCGCAGGCTGTCGTCGTAGTCGTCGAGCAGCTCGACCGCGTTGCCGGGCATCGGCTGGAAGTCGCCGAGGCGTTCGACCAGCGCGGCGATCTCCATCCCGGCGCCGTCGGGCGTCGCGCGCTGCGCGGCGAGCCGCGCCTGCGCCTCGCGGATGCGTTCGGAGGCGCGGGCCTGCCGTGCGCGCCGCTCGCGCGAGATCCACGGCTGGCCCAGCAGCAGGTACAGCGGCAATCCGAGCAGCGGCACGAAGCCGACCAGCAGCAGCCAACTGCGCGACGCGGCCGGGCGGCTGCGCGTGGGGATCCACCACAGCGCGGCGAGCCGGATCGTCCAGTCGACGATCAGCAGCCACCAGCCGGGATGCAGGCCCAGGAACATGCCGCGATTGGAGCACGCGCCGCGGTCGGAACCAAGCGCCCGCCCGGCTCGGGCGCGCGCGACCGGCGCGGGCGTCCGCCGCCCGGCCCGCCCGGGCCGCGACGGGGTCAGCGCGCGGTGAATCCGCCGTCGATCACCAGCTCGCTGCCGGTCATGAACTTCGACTCGTCGGAGATCAGGTAGACCACGCCCCAGGCGATGTCGTCGGGTTCGCCCATGTGGCCGAGCGGATGCAGCCTGCCGACGCCGACACGGGCCGCGTTGAGGTTGACCGCGCCCTTGTCGCGGAGCTGCTGCTCCATCATCGGGGTCCAGATCAGGCCCGGGTGGATCGAATTCACGCGGATGCGGTCCTCGGCATAGACCATCGCGTCGGCCTTGGTCATCAGCCGCACCGCGCCCTTGGACGCGTGGTAGGCGGGCATGTCGGCCGAACCGACGATGCCGTACATCGACGAGAGATTGACGATGCTGCCGCCGCCCGCGGCCTTCAGGTGCGGAATCGCGTGCTTGGTGCCGAAGAACACGCCCTTCACGTTCACCGCCTGCACCTGGTCCCACTCGGCTTCGGTGAGTTCGTGGGTGGGCTTGGGCGAACCGGAGATGCCGGCGTTGTTGACCAGCCCGTGCAGCGCGCCGTAGTGGCCGACGGCGGCCTCGACCGCGGCGCTCACGCTCGCTTCCGACGTCACGTCGGCATGCCAGTAGCGGGCGGCGATGCCGCGGTCGTTCAACTCGGCGGCGAGGGCCTCGCCCTCGGCGTCCTGGCGGTCGAACAGCGCGAGTTTCGCACCCTGTTCGCCGAGGCGGGTGGCGCAGGCGCGGCCGATCCCGGAGGCGGCGCCGGTGACGATGCAGACCTTGTCTTGCGTGCGGGACATGCGAACTCCGATGTGTGGTGGATTCCCTGGACGGCCTGTCCCGATCGCGTTCGCGGCGTGCGGGGCCGGGCGCACGGCCTGCCGGCCGGGCGCCGCCCCTCCGATCGGAACGTCTCGTGCCGATCGCATCCCCATGCGACGTCCTGCGCGGTCCCGCGGCGACGCGGCGCGCTCCGGGCAAGGCCACTGCCGCGCGCATGTTGGCAGATCGATCTGCCGGCGGGAAGTTCGCTCCGGCCAAGAAAAAACCCGCCGTGAGGCGGGTTTTTCCGGAAGCGTCCCCGGCGCCGGCGGCGCGGGGGGATCAGTGCGCTGCGCGCTGCGACGCGGACCGGCCGCATCGCGCGCGGATCACTTGATCTTGCCTTCCTTGTACATCACGTGCTTGCGGACGACGGGGTCGTACTTGCTGACCTCCATCTTGCCGGGGGTGTTCTTCTTGTTCTTGTCGGTCGTGTAGAAATGACCGGTGCCGGCCGAGGAAATCAGGCGGATCTTGTCGCGCTTGGAAGCCATGGTCGATTACTCCTCAGATCTTTTCGCCGCGGGCGCGGAGCTCGGCGAGCACGGCGTCGATGCCGTTCTTGTCGATGGTGCGCAGGGCCTTGGTGGAAACGCGCAGCTTCACCCAGCGGTTCTCCGAAGCCACCCAGAAACGGCGCTCGTGGAGATTGGGCATGAAACGGCGGCGGGTCTTGTTGTTGGCGTGCGACACGTTGTTGCCGGTCGCGACGCGCTTGCCAGTCACCTGACATTCGCGGGACATACGTACCTCTCGATTCAAGAACGCGCGACGCGGGTCGTGCGATCTGCGGATGCCTCCCGTGGCCCGGGAGACGGCGGCCCCGGCGTCGGTCCTAGCCTGGGCCGGGACGCTTCGCCACACGATGCGGGCTCGGGGTCGCTGCGGAAATCGACGGATCGAGTCGACGGATCGAACCGATGACATCGAATCGACGGGGATCGCGTTCCCCGTCCCCGGGCCTCCACGAGGGGACGCACCGGCCGCAGCGAGCCGCGCATTATGCCGGGAATTCCCTGCCGCGGCAAACACTTGCCGGCGCAAGGTCGGGCGATCCGCGAACTGCGACCGGGGGCAGGCGTTTGCGGCCTCCGGGGAGACGACCCGCCCGGCATCCTGGGCCAGAATGGGGCCTTCCGGGAGGGAAACGCCCACCATGACCCAGACCCCCGACGCCGACGACTTCATCCTGACCGTCCCCGACGCCGTGCCGCGGGACGTCTGCGAGGCCGTCGTGGCCCGCATCCGCGCCAGCGACACCCTGCAGCCGGGACGGGTCGGCGGCGGCGTGTTCCCGGAGCTCAAGCTGAGCCGGGATGTCTCGATCAGCGGCCAACCGGAGTGGAAAGACGTCGAACAGGCGCTCAACCTCGCGATGCTCGATGGCCTGATGGGCTACCTCCGGCGCTGGCCGCAGGCGCTGATCGCCCCGCTGATGCTGCAGCACCAGCCGCCCGGCGGCGGCGAACTGCGGCGGCTGACGGCCGAGGACTTCCCGGACATGGACGCCGGCCAGCTCGGCGGCCTGGCCCGCCACTGCCTGCGTCCCGGCAACATCAACCTGCAGTGGTACCGCGCCGGCGAGGGCGGCTACCCCTACTGGCACTGCGAGCTGTACCCCCGCGACCCGGGCTGCGAGACCCTGCACCGGCACCTGCTGTGGACGGTCTACCTCAACGACGACTTCGACGAGGGCGAGACCGAGTTCCTGTTCCAGCGGCGCAGGATCCGCCCGGCCACCGGCACCCTGCTGATCGCGCCGGCCGGCTTCACCCACACCCACCGCGGCAACCGGCCGCAGGGCGGCGACAAGTTCATCGCGACCAGTTGGATCCTGTTCCAGCGGGCGGAGCGGTTGTTCGGGACGCCATAACGCGGTTCGCGTCGTGGCCGGCGGCGCGACGCCCTGCGACGGACCACCGCCGGCCTTCACCCGATCCCGCGCTTGCCGTCCGGAGAATGCGCATGGACTTTCCGACCGATCTGGCCGTCTACCCGATCATGGCCTCGTTCATGGCCGGCATCCTGTTCATCCATCTGGGCGTTCGCAGCAAGGCCAGCCTGGCCGCCTTGCTGTCCTTGGCCCTGCTGGTGGCATGGTTCAACTGGGCGCATCCGGTCTTCCACTTCCTTACCGGCACCGAAGATCCTCTGGGCGCCCTGCAGATGAGCGATGGTTCTTCGCATCCAGGCTTTGATGCCATTTCGGGCACTGTCCATTTCGTCCTGTTCGCGGTCTTCCTGCTTGCCTTCTTCCTCGCCGCGATCTCCGTCTCCGCGGGCAGCGGCGCGCACCCGCTGCCCGCCGGCATCGCCCGCGTCACCGACCGCCTGACGACGACAAGACTCTGGGTCGTGGCGACGGTTTCCATGGCGCTCTCGCTGCTGGGCGGAATTGTCCATCGCCACGTCTCGATGACCGGCGACCATCCGGGTTTCGCGCTTCCTTCCGCCGTCGTCGCGCTGTCCGGCCTGGGCTTTGGCATGTTGATCGCGGGCCTGGCCATTCGTCGTCGCTGGGCCCGATAGCACCGCGGACGAGACGTCCCGACGATGACGGTCCCCGCCGGATCGCTCCTCAGAACAACGTCCCCTGCGGCGATGCCGGCGTCGGCGGCGCCGGCTTGACGAACGCCGACGCGTCCAGCGGCCGCAGTCGTCCGAACCCGATCCGCCGGCTCGCCTTCGCGAAGCGCATCGCGATCAGGTCGGCGAACGGGCCCTCGCCGCGCATCCGCGTGCCCCAGGCGCTGTCGTAGTCCCTGCCGCCGCGCATCTGCTGCACCAGACTCATCACGTGCGCGGCGCGGTCGGGCACGTGCAGCGCCAGCCATTCGCGCCAGACCGCCTTCAGCTCGTGCGGCAGGCGCAGCAGCACGTAACCGGCGGCGCGCGCGCCGTGGGCGTAGGCCGCTTCGAGGATGGCCTCGAGTTCGCGGTCGGTGACCATCGGGATGATCGGCGCGACCATCGTGCCCACCGGCACGCCGGCCTCGTGCAGCGCCTGCACGGTCTTCAGCCGGGTGTGCGGCGCGGCGGCGCGCGGTTCGAGCTTCGACGACAGTTGGTTGTCCAGCGAGGTGATCGACACGTACACGGTCACCAGGCCGTCCCGCGCCATCGGCGCGAGGAGGTCGAGGTCGCGCCGGATCAGCCCGCTCTTGGTGATCAGGCTGACCGGGTGCCGGGTCTCGGCCAGCACTTCGAGGATCTGGCGGGTGATGCGGTACTTGCGCTCGATCGGCTGGTAGGCGTCGGTGTTGATGCCCAGCGCGATCGGCGCACACCGATACGCCGGTTTCGCCAGCTCCGCGCGCAGGCGCTCCGCGGCGTTGGTCTTGGCGAACAGCCTGGTCTCGAAGTCGAGCCCGGGCGAGAGGTCGAGATAGGCGTGCGACGGCCGCGCGAAGCAGTACACGCAGCCGTGCTCGCAGCCGCGATAGGGATTCACCGACTGCGAGAAGCCGATGTCGGGCGAATCGTTGCGGCTGATCACGCTGCGCGCGCGCTCCTCGGTGACCTGGGTGCGCAGCCGCGGCGGCGCGAACGCGTCGTCGCCGACGGCGGGATCGGCGTCGGCGTAGACCGAGCCCCAGCCGTCGTCCTCGGCTTCGGCGACGGTCTTCTCGAACCGGCCGCGCACGTACGACGCCGCGCCGCGGCCCTTGAGCGGGCCGGTGCGCAGCAGGTTGTGGGTCGCGGGGTCGGGTTTGCCGCCGGTGGCCATCCGCGCAGACTGGCACGGCGCCGTCGCAGGCGCTGCGACCGCGGACGGCCCGCCGCGGCCGCGGTGCGCGGGTTGCGAAACGCAGGGTCGGCAGCGGCTTTCGCCCGTCGTCCACAGGCGGTTTTCCCGGACATGGCAACCGGTTAGGCTGGCGCGATCCGCGCACACCGCCGCCGGAGGACCGATGTACGCATTGTGGGACTGGGTGCAGTCGCTGCCCGGCTACGGGCCGGTGCTGGCCTGGGGGCTGTTCGGCGGCTGGCTGCTCTACGTGGTCTGGCTCGGCGGCTGGATCGTGCTGCAGAAGCGCGAACCGGTGGCCACCCTGAGCTGGCTGCTGGGCCTGGCGCTGCTGCCGTACGTCGGCTTCCTGATCTACTACCTGCTGGGGCCGCAGAAGATCCGTCGCCACCGCCTGCGCCGCGCGCGCAGCCGGCTGCAGAACGATGCGCTCGGCCACGACCTGTGCGCCACGGCGTGCTCGCCCGACGCCCGCGAACTGGGCGCGCTGGCGAAATCGGCGACCGGCTTCGCGCCCAGCACCGCGCGCGACGTGCGCCTGCTGGTGGACGGCGCCGCCACCTACGACGCGCTGATCGAGGCGATCGGCCAGGCCCGGCACCACGTCCACCTCGAGTACTACATCTACACGCCGGACGAAAGCGGCGGCGCGCTGCGCGAGGCGCTGATCGCCTGCGCGCGCCGCGGGGTGAAGGTGCGGCTGCTGCTGGACGCGATCGGCTCGGGCAAATGCAGTCGCGCGTTCCTCGCGCCGCTGGTCGAGGCCGGCGGCGAAGTGGCGTGGTTCCATCCCACGCGGTTCTGGCGCTTCTGGTCGCGGCCGTGGCTGAACATGCGCACCCACCGCAAGATCGCGGTGATCGACACCCGCATCGGCTTCACCGGCGGCATCAACATCACCGACGACGAGAACGACCGCCTGCGCAGCGACGCCTACCGCGACCTGCACCTGCGGCTGGAGGGCGACATCGTGCGCTCGCTGCAGCTCGTGTTCGCCGAGGACTGGCTGTACGCGACCGGCCAGCGCGGGTTCCTCGACGACATCGTGCAGGCGCTGCCGCCGGCGGAGGCGGGCCCGATCTCGGTGCAGGCCGTGACCTCCGGCCCGGACGGCGCGTGGGAACCGATCCACCGGCTGCAGGTGAACCTGATCCACGCCGCGCGCGAGCGGGTGTGGCTGGTGACGCCCTACTTCGTGCCCGGCGAGGCGGCGATGATGGCGCTGACCTCGGCCGCGCTCGCCGGCCTCGACGTGCGCCTGCTGGTGCCGCGCCTGAGCGATTCGCGGCTGGTCACGCTGGCCGCGCGCTCCTACTACGACGACCTGCTCGCCGCCGGCGTGAAGATCCACGAATACGGCCCGCGGATGCTGCACACCAAGGCGCTTCTGGTCGACGACGGCAGCGCGATGCTCGGCAGCGCCAATTTCGACCATCGCAGCTTCCGCCTGAATTTCGAGATCGCGCTGCTGTTCCAGGACCGCGGCGTCGGCGGCGCGCTCGAAGCGCTGATCGCGGGCGAACTGCAGGCCGCGCCGCAGGTGCGCGACGACCGCGCGCGTCCGCTGCTCGGCACCCGGCTGCCCGAGTCGCTGGCGCGGCTGATGTCGCCGCTGCTGTAGCGTCGCCCCGCGCCGCCGGCGACGGACGGCCGTTGCGGCGGCCCCGGCGGGCTGTCGGCGGCGGCGGGCCGGGGAGTAGACTGGCACCCGCCCTTGCATTCCCCGAGAAGGACGCCCCCATGCCCTGGTTGCTGCTGCTGATCGCGGTCGCCCTGTTCCTCGCGGCGCTCGCCGCCAGTTCGATGGTCGTCGTGGTGCTGTGCGTGCTCGGCTCGCTCGGCCTGAGCATCGTCGCGGTGATGAGCCTGCTGGCGCAGCGCGTGGACAACAGCGCGCGCAGCGAGACGCTGCTGATCGACCCGCAGGAACTGCGTCGCCTGCGCGAACAGGCCGAAGCGCGGCGCGCCGCCGCCGGCGATGCCGCGCCGACGCCGCCGCCCGCGGCGAACGACGCGGGCCTGACGTCCTGATCCTGCCTCCTGATCTCCCGTCTTGATCCTGCGTCGCTGCCGCCTCCCCGCGTGACCGTCCTCAGCGTCAACGTCAACAAGATCGCGGTGCTGCGCAATTCGCGCGGCGGCCGCGATCCGGACGTGGTCGCCGCCGCGCGCGCCTGCCTGGACGCCGGCGCGCACGGGATCACCGTGCATCCGCGCCCGGACGCGCGCCACATCCGCGAGGACGATGTCCTTGCGCTGGCGGACCTCACCCGCGCCTACGGCGTGGAGTTCAACCTCGAGGGCAATCCGTTCGCGCCGCCGCGCCCGGGCTATCCGGGGTTCCACGCGCTGTGCGCGGCGACGCGTCCGGCGCAGGCCACGCTGGTGCCCGACGGCGACGCCCAGCTCACGTCCGACCACGGCTTCGATTTCGCCCGCGACCTCGACGGCCTGCGGCCGCTGGTCGCCTCGCTCAAGGCCCTGGGCTGCCGGGTCAGCCTGTTCGCCGACGCCGGCGCCGACATCGCCGCCGCGGCCGCGAGCGGCACCGATCGCATCGAGCTGTACACCGGCCCCTACGCCGAAGCCTTCGCCGCCGGCGACGCCGATCGCGCCCTGCCCGCCTTCGCGGACACCGCCCGCGCCGCGGCGGCGCACGGACTGGGCGTCAACGCCGGCCACGACCTCAGCCAGGCCAATCTCGGCGCCTTCCTGGACGCCGTGCCCGGCGTGCAGGAAGTGTCGATCGGCCATGCGCTGATCGGCGAAGCGCTCTACGCCGGCCTCGACGCCACCGTGAAGGCGTATCTCGCGGTGCTGTCCACACGCTGACGCCCGCCCGTCGCGCGGACGGGCATCGCGCGCGACGGATTCACCGCGCGGGGCTCACAGGAAGCGGATGTTCTCCAGCCCCGCGTTCTTCGCGGCGGCGACGACCCGGGCGACGATCTGGTACTCGGCCTGGTCGTTCACGTCGAGCTGCAAGGGAACAAGCTTCGTGCCGGCGCGGACGTGCTCGGCCTCGAACACGGACGCCAGGGCCGTGAGCGGCATCGGCCGGCCGTCGACGAACAGGCTGCCGGTGGCGTCGATCTGGACACGAAGCGGCGCCGCGAGTTCGGGCGGGTCGCCTCCCCGTGTCTTGCTCGGCAGGTCCAGCGGGATCGGCCGGCTCAGGATCGGCGCGACGATCATGAAGATCACGAGCATCACCAGCATCACGTCGACCAGCGGGGTGATGTTCATCTGGGACATGGCGTCCTGCCGGGAAGACGTCGGTGCGAAGGCCATGGCGCGCGCTCCTGTCGTTGAAGGACGGTTTCACCCTACGCCCGCGTCCGCCGTCTGCGCAAGCATCCGGGCGATGCCGCCCGACGCGGGGCCTGCGTCGGCGACGCGGCCCGGTGACGTGTTCGTGCGCCTCAGTCGCGCTCGAGCGTCGCCACGAATCCGATCCGGCGCATGCCCTGGCCCTGCGCGAGGTCGACCACCTCGTCGATGAACCGGTACGGGGTCGCCTTGTCGCCGCGGAGGTTGACCACCGGCTGCGGCTGCTTCTGCGCCTCGACCGACAGGCGGCTTTCCAGCGACGCGCGGGTCACCGGCTCATCGTCGAGGAACAGCCGGCCATCCTCGGTGATCGCGACCGTGACCGGCAGCGCCGACGGCCGGTCTGCGCGATCGGGGACCTGCTCCACCTGCGGCAACGCCACTTTGGTCCGGTCCAGCATCAGCGGCGTCGCGATCATGAAGATCACGAGCATCACCAGCATCACGTCGACCAGCGGGGTGATGTTCATCTGCGAGAGGGCGTCCTGCCGGGAAGGCGTCGGTGCGAAGGCCATGGCGTGCTCCTCGGAGTGGGTGCGTCCCCATCCTGCGCCCGCCGCGCCGCCCGCCGCAAGCCCGGGCCGGCGGCGCGCGCCCGAGCGTGCCGCGGACCAAAAAAAGACGCCGCCCTCGCGGGCGGCGTCGAAAGGTGAAGCGTTGTACGGCCGGAACGGGCTGCAGGTCCGCCGCCGGCCGGTGTTCGGTTACTTCTTGACGAAGCCGATCTTGAGCATGCCCGCGTCCTTGGCCGAGGCCAGGACCTTGGCCAGGGTTTCGTACTGGGCGTCCTGGTTCATGTCGATCTCGAGCGTCGGCTGGTTCTTCGGATCGCGCTCGACCTCGGCCTGCATGGTGCTGCGCAGGGCCTTGAGCGGGATCGAGCTGTCGTTCCAGAACACGGTGCCGGTCTGGTCGATGCGCAGCTTGATCGGCGGCGGCGGGTCGACCGTCTGCGGCGGCGGGTTCAGCGTCGGCTGCGGCAGGTCGATGTCGATCGGATAGGACAGGATCGGCGCGGTCACCATGAAGATGATCAGCAGCACGAGCATCACGTCCACGAGGGGCGTGACGTTCATGTCGGCCATCGGGCCCGAACCGGAGTTGGAAGCGAATGCCATGGCGGGTTCTCCGGGTTCGCGTCAGTTGCGTTCGCGAATCGCGACGAAGCCGACCTTGCGCATGCCCTGGGCCTGCGCAAGGTTGACCACTTCGTTGACGTAGCGATACGGCGTGGTCTTGTCGCCGCGGATGTTGACCTGCGGCTGCGGCAGCTTCTGCGCCTCGACCGACAGCCGGCTTTCCAGCAGTTCGCGGGTCATCGGCTCGTCGTTGAGATACAGCTTGCCGCTCTCGGTGACGGACACGGTGATCGGCGGCGCAGGCGGCAGCTTGGTCGTATCGCGGGTGTCGTAGTTCGCCGGCGGCAACTCGATCTTGACCTTGTGGGTCATCAGCGGCGCCGTGATCATGAAGATGATCAGCAGCACCAGCATCACGTCCACGAGGGGCGTGACGTTGATTTCCGACATCGGGCCGCCGCCGCCGTTTCCGGTACTGAAGGCCATGGCTGTGCTCCGTCAGTGGTTCGTGTTCGTCGCGACCGGGATCAGCGCTTCGCGCCGACTTCGCCGACGCGCGCGCCGGTGGCGAAGAAGTCGTGCAGGTCGTGGGCGAAGGTGTCGAACTTGTTGTTCGTCACGCGGTTCATGCGCACGAAGAAGTTGTACGCGAGCACCGCCGGGATGGCGACGAACAGACCGACCGCGGTCATGATCAGCGCTTCACCGACCGGGCCGGCGACGGCGTCGATCGAGGCCTGGCCGCTGGCGCCGATCTTGATCAGGGCGCCGTAGATGCCCCACACGGTGCCGAGCAGACCGACGAACGGAGCGGTCGAACCGACCGTTGCCAGCAGGGTCAGGCCGCCTTCGAGGCCCATCGACTCGCGGGTCACGGCCTGGCGCAGGGCGCGGTCCACGAACTCGGAGCGGTTCAGCGACTCGACCAGGCGCGAACCCTCGTGGCGCTGGTGGTGCGCGGCGGCCTGGGCGGCGTCGAGCGCGATCTTGGAGAACGGCTCGCTGCGCGGCTGGTCTTCCATGAAGCGGATGGCGTCCTGGGCGTTCGGGGTTTCCCAGAAGGTGTGGGTCACCGAATCGCCGCGGCCGCGGAGGTTCATGTTCTTGATGAAGTTGACCACGATCCAGTACCAGGACATCGCGGACATGATCGCGAGGACGACCGCGACCGTGAGCTGGACGACGTAGTCGCCCGGGTGGGACAGCATTTCGCGCGCCAGATGGTCGACGCCCATCTGCTTCAGAGCGGCGGCGCTGTTGCCTCCAGCGGCGGCGGCGTTGGTGGTTTCCTGCAGCATGACGCTTACCTTTCTTGTGTGTGGAAGGATCGACGGTGGGTCGGTGGTGCGGTGGAGCGGAAGACGGTACGGCGACGCCCGCGGCCGGTCAGCGGCCGCGCGCGCTTATTCGACAGCGAAGGAGAACGGCAGCCGGCCCTGGCCCGGCGAGCCGGGGCACAGCTTGGCGCGGCGCGCCCAGGTGACGGCGGCGCGGTCGAGGTCGCGGTTGCGGCTGCTCTTGGCGACCGAGACGTCGGTGATGGTGCCGTCGGCCTGGTAGGTGATCATCAGCGCGAGGTCGGCGGCGACGCCGGCCTTGCTGACCGCGGCCGCGAGCGGCGCCAGCGACGGGCGCACGCACAGGCTGGCGCGCAGGTCGTTGTCGTTGCGCGGCGGACCGCTCGGCGCGGGCGGGGCCGGCGGCGCGGGCGGCGCCGGCGGCGGTGCCGGGGTCGAGACCGGGCTCGGGTCGTCGAAGACCACCGGCGGCGGTTCCGGCGGCGGCGGGGTCGGCGTCGGCTTCGGCGCCTCCTGCGGCGTCAGCTTGATCTCCTTCGGCGGCTCCGGCGGCGGCGGCGGCGGCGGCGGGGGCGGCGGCGGCGGCTCGATGATGACGACGCTGGTGTTCTCTTCGTCCTGCTTCTCGGCGCCCGGCGGGTTGACCGGAACGAGCAGCAGCATGAGCGCGGCGATATGCAGCGCGATGGCGAAGCTGATGGCGGTGATCCGGGACCAGTTCAGGCCGGGATCGTCGCGGTCGCGCTTGTCATGGATCGGCAACGGTTGGGTCATGCGCAGCAGGCTCGGTTTAGCGGACTCGTGGTGCTGTTTCGGTATCGCGTTCGCGATCGATCCATGATGTGAACCCGACCCCCAAACCGCGACACCCCGGAATGGTCGAACCGCGACGGCTCTGCGGACGAGAAGCAGTCGCGGGAAACTACAAGCTTATACCAATCGCGGGAGGACTTACCAACACCCCCCTCCCGAAACCGCCGCCCGCCGCAAAGCCGGGCGGACGGCGGCGGCGGGCTCACTTGCCCGGCAGGGCCAGGATGTCGTTGGCCTGCTTGGGCTGCTTGACGCCCTTGGCCAGCGCCAGGCGGGCGGCGGCCTTGGCCTCGGCGATGCGGTCGTCGTTGCGCAGCACCTTGGCCTGGTTCAGCGCGGACTCGCCGGTCTCGTCGATCTGGGCGGCGCGACCGTAGTACTCGGCGGCCTTGGCGAAGTCGGCGGCGTCGTAGAAGCCCTGCGCCAGCAGCCAGTAGTCCTTGACCAGCTTGGGCGAGGGCTTGATCACGTCGCTGTTCACGCCCTCGAGCAGGACCTTCTCGGCGTCGCCGTAGGCCTCGGCCTTGATGTAGCCGTTGAACAGGACCTGGTACTGGTCCGCGCTCTGCAGCTTGCCCGAGCCGCGGGCCCGGTTGAGCAGCTCCGTGGCCTTCTGGTCCTGGCCGGCCTTCCGGTAGAAGGTCACCGCGTTCATCATCGTGGTCTGGTCGTCCGGATGGGCGGCGAGCACCTTTTCGTAGGTGGCGGCGGCCTCCTGGTCGCGGCCGAGGTCGCTCAGCACCACCGCCTTCACCTTGAGCGCGTCCTGGGTTTCGGCCTTGGTTTCGGCGAGGAACTTCTCCACCCAGGTCAGCGCTTCGGCGTCCTGCTTCTGCTGCGCCAGTTCCGAGGCGAGGATCAGCATCGTCTGGTAGTGGCCGTTGTTGTCGAAGCCGTTGGTCTCGACCGCCTTGCGGTAGTACGCGATGGCCTTGTCCTTGTCGCCGAGCTTGCTCTCGGAGCTGCCGGCGAGCTGGTAGAAGTAGCTGATGAGGTAGGCGTTCTTCGAGGTCGCGACGTAGGCATCGGTCTTGGCGATCACGTCCTCGTAGTTGCCGGCGTCGAAGCCCTGGCGGATCTCGTTCGCGGTCTTCACGTCCGCCGCGCTGTTGTTCTGCGGTTCGACCTTGCGGGTCGCCAGCGGGAACAGTTGCGGGCCCTGCGCGGCCTGCGAGGCCTTGGCCTCCTGCGCCGCCTTGCGCTGGCGCGCGCGTTCGGCGGCCTGGGCGGCGCCGTAGCTGCCGACCACGGGCTTGCTGCGGGGTTGCTGTTCGCCCTCTTCCTGCGCCAGGGCATGGCCGGCGAAGGCGTAGCCCAGCAGCAGCGCGATGGCGGCGGCGAGGGCGGTGTTCGGGAAGGGACGGACGGACACGGTCATGGCGGTTCTCTGCGGAAGGGTCTGGACGGGCGGCGCGCGCCGCGGCGGAGGGACGCGGCCGGCTGGCCGCGGAAACGGATGGGTGGGCGTCGCGGGGTCAACCGCAGTTGGGCTTGCGGCCGGCGGCGCGGGCCTGCTCGTAGGTCGGCATCAGCGCATCGGCGTGCTTGCGCATCTGCCCGATGCGGGCCTTCGGGTCGGGGTGGGTGGACAGCCATTGTGGCGGCCGGCTGGGGTTGGCGGCCAGCATGTTCTCCCACAGGTCGATGGCCTGGTGGGGATCGAAGCCGGCCTGGGCCATCAGCCGCTGGCCGACGATGTCGGCCTCGTTCTCCTGGTCGCGGGTGCCCGGCAGCAGGAACCCGGTCTGGGCGAGGACGCTGCCGCCCTGCGTCGCCAGGTCTTGTCCGCCCTCGCCGTAGCGGGCGCCCACCAGCGCGCCGAGCAGTTGCACCGCGCCGGCCGCGCCCATCTGCCGGGTGACGCGCTCGTCGTGGTGGCGCTCGACGACGTGGCCGATCTCGTGGCCGATCACCGCGGCCATCTGGCCCTGGGTCTTGGCGACGTCGAAAATCCCGGTATAGACGCCGACCTTGCCGCCCGGCAGCGCGAAGGCGTTGGCGCTCTTGTCGACGAACACCGCGCTCTCCCAGCCGCCCTGCTGCCACTGCGGCGGCAGTTCGCGCACGATCGCGTTGACCACGCAGCGCACGTAGGCGTTCTGGCGCGCGTCCTGGCTGAGCGGCTTCTTGGCCTTTTCCTCGTTGAACGCCTGGATCCCGAGCTGGTTGAGCTGGTCCTGGGAAACCGCCCCCACGTACTGCTTGCGCCCGGTCGAGGACGTCGTCGTGGCGCAGGCGGCGACCAGCAGCGTGCAGGCCAGCCCCAGCGCCACGCCGAGCACGGCGTTCCGGTGGATCTGCGGGGTCATCTCGGCGCCTCGGGGCTGGGGACGGGGACCATGTTGTAATCCGGCGGGGATTAATCTTTCGTCAAACGGCGCCCGATGGGGCGCAGGACCCGTCATCGCGCACGCCGGTCACAGCAGCAGCAGGCTGACTGCATTGTGCAGGGCGTGGGCGAGGATCGCGGCCCACAGCGTGCCGCAGCGGCGATAGACCAGCGCGAAGGTCGCGCCCATGGTCGCGTAGACCAGCCACAGCACCAGGCTCGCGCCGGGACCCGCGGCGCCGGGGCCGGATGCGCCGTGGGCGAGCGCGAACAGCGCCGCGCTGACGACCAGCCCGGTGCGCGGCAGGCCGGCGCGTTCGAAGCGGCCGAAGACGACCCGGCGGAACAGCACTTCCTCGTAGACCGGGGCGAGGCACACCGCGAACGCCCACAGCAGCGCCGGATGCGCGCGCTGCAGGGCGCGCAGGGTCGCGTCGTTGCCCGGTTCGACCTGCAGGCCGAGCCCGCTGGCGACGGCGCCGATGGCGATCACCGCCACGCCCAGGAGCGCCGCGGCCAGCGCCGACGTGCCCCAGGTCGCGGGCCGGCGCGCGGCCGCGAGCGAACGTCGCCACTCCTCCGGCGTGGGCCGGCAGCGCCAGAACAGCAGGCCCGCGGCGGCCGCGCCCAGCGCGGCGACCGTCGACAGCACTTCGGCCAGCGGGCCGGGCATCGTCAGCCGCTGGCCGCCGTTCGCCGCCGACCCGAGGTCGTGGGTGGCGGCCCAGGCGAAACCGCACAGCATCAGCGCGCCGAGCGCGAGCGCGCAGGCGACGGCGAAGTCGAGCGCGAATGCGACGGCGAGGCCGGACGCGCGCGCGACCGGTCGCTCAGACATCCAGGTTGGCCACCTTCAGCGCGTTGTCCTCGATGAACTCGCGGCGCGGCTCCACCACGTCGCCCATCAGCGTGCTGAAGATCTGGTCGGCGGCGACGGCGTCCTCGATGCGCACCTGCAGCAGGCGGCGCGAATCGGGGTTCACGGTGGTTTCCCACAACTGCTCGGGGTTCATTTCGCCGAGGCCCTTGAAGCGCTGGATCTGGCGGCCCTTCTTCGCTTCCTCCAGCAGCCAGGCGTGGGCCTGGGCGAAGTCGGCCACCGGCTCCTCGCGGTTGCCGCGGATGATCTTCGCGCCGGGGCCCAGCAGGCCGTGGAGCTGCTCGGCGGCCTCGCGCAGCGCGCGCAGTTCGCCCTGCTCGAAACTGGCGGCGCCGAGTTCCTGCACCGTGGTCTCGCCCATGTGCGTGCGCTGCACGATCAGCGCGGCCGGCTGCGCCTCGCCGGCGGCGCGCGCCTCCAGCCGGAACCGCGGCCGGCCCAGCGGCGTGCGGTTGAGCTTCGCCTGCAGCGCATCGAGGTCGGTGCGATCGGCGGCGAGATCGGCCAGCGCCGCGGCGTCGAGCGGACGGAAGCCGATCAGCGCCTCCAGCAGCATCGGATCGTAGCGGTAGGCGTTGCGCGCGATCGCGTCGCGCGCGGCCGCGTAGGCCAGCAGCAGATGTTCGAGCTGCGCGCCGCGGATCGCCGGAGCGTTGTCGTCGGGCACCAGGCCGGCGTTCTCCACCGCGTTGCCGGCGAGGTAGGCGTCCAGCGCCGCGTCGTCCTTGAGGTACAGCTCGTTGCGGCCCTGCTTGATCTTGTACAGCGGCGGCAGGCCGATGTAGACGTGGCCGCGCTCGATCAGCTCCGGCATCTGCCGGTAGAAGAAGGTCAGCAGCAGCGTGCGGATGTGCGAGCCGTCGACGTCGGCGTCGGTCATGATGATGATGCGGTGGTAGCGCAGCTTGTCCGGGTTGTACTCGTCCTTGCCGATGCCGGTGCCCAGCGCGGTGATCAGCGTGCCGACTTCCGCGGACGACAGCATGCGGTCGAAGCGCGCGCGCTCGACGTTGAGGATCTTTCCGCGCAGGGGCAGCACCGCCTGGTTGCGGCGGTTGCGGCCCTGCTTGGCCGAGCCGCCCGCCGAGTCGCCCTCGACGATGAACAGTTCCGACAGCGCCGGGTCCTTCTCCTGACAGTCGGCGAGCTTGCCCGGCAGGCCGGCGATGTCGAGCGCGCCCTTGCGGCGGGTCAGGTCGCGCGCCTTGCGCGCGGCTTCGCGCGCGCGCGCGGCGTCGACGATCTTGCCGACGATGGCCTGCGCTTCCTTCGGGTTTTCCTGCAGGAATTCCTCGAGCTTGGCGCCGAACACGCCGTCGGTGACCGGACGCACCTCCTCGGTCACCAGCTTTTCCTTGGTCTGCGACGAGAAGCCCGGGTCCGGCACCTTCACCGACAGCACCGCGACCATGCCTTCGCGCATGTCCTCGCCGGAGAGGCTGACCTTCTCCTTCTTGGCGATGCCGGTCTGCTCGATGTACTTGTTGAGCACGCGGGTCAGCGCGGCGCGGAAGCCGGTGAGGTGGGTGCCGCCGTCCTTCTGCGGAATGTTGTTGGTGAAGCAGAACATCGTTTCCTGGTAGGCGTCGGTCCACTGCAGGGCCACGTCCACGGTGATGCCGTTCTGCTCGCCGGTCACGGAGATCACGTTCGGGTGCAGCGGGTTCTTCAGTTGCGCCAGGTGCTCGACGAAACTGCGGATGCCGCCGGCGTACTCGAACAGGTCCTTCTTGCCTTCGCCGCGTTCGTCGACCAGGGTGATCTTCACGCCCGAGTTGAGGAACGAGAGTTCGCGCAGGCGATACGCCAGGATGTCGTAGTGGAATTCGGTGTTGCCCTTGAACGCCTCCACCGACGGCCAGAACCGCACCAGGGTGCCGCGCTTGTCCGACGCCTCGAGCTGCTTCAGCGGATAGACCGGTTCGCCGTGGCGGTATTCCTGCTGGTAGTGGTGGCCGTCGCGCCAGATGTCGAGCGTGAGCTTCTCCGACAGCGCGTTGACCACCGACACGCCGACGCCGTGCAGGCCGCCGGACACCTTGTAGCTGTTGTCGTCGAACTTGCCGCCGGCGTGCAGCACGGTCATCACCACTTCGGCGGCGCTGACTTCGCGGCCGAGCTTCTCGCTCATCGCCGCATGGCGGCCGACCGGAATGCCGCGGCCGTTGTCGGACACCGAGACCGAGCCGTCGGCGTGGATGGTGACGATGACGGTGTCGGCGTGGCCGGCCAGCGCCTCGTCCACGGAATTGTCGACGACCTCGAACACCATGTGGTGCAGGCCACTGCCGTCATGCACGTTGCCGATGTACATGCCGGGGCGCTTGCGGACGGCTTCGAGTCCTTCCAGCGCGGTGATGCTGTTGGCGTCGTAGGTGTTGTTGCCGGTGCCGGGCTGCTGGGTTTCGTCGGTCATTCGCTTCGATCGGCTGCGGTTGCACGGAGGGACACGCCGCCGCGGCGCGGCGGGGCCGCGCGCGACTCATTAGCTATGGTGTCCAACCGGGGATTATACCGCGTGGAGCGGAACCGGCTCGCCCCCGGCGCCCCGCCCCTTGGCCGCCACGGCCAGCGGGTCGCAGCCCGGGGGCAGTCCGGCGGGCCGCACGACGCCGCGCGCGGGCGCGGCGGCGCCGTTGACCGGATCGCGACACAGGCCCTTTGGGGGATTCCGGACGGTCGATCCGCGAAATCGCCGCGGTTAGCGTGCAACCGGTTGATTCCATGGACTTTCCGGGCACCGGGCGGGTCCGCGCCGGGCGTGGTGCGAACGCGACCGCCGCCGGCCCGGCGATCGGCGCCCTGCCTCGCCGCCCGCCGCCCGCGCCGATGCGCACGGCGGATGTCGCGCGCATGCCGCGAACGCGTTGTGGCGCCCCGCCCCGGCCTGCCCGGGGCATCGATCCGGTGGCGCGTCGTGGCGCCGGCGCCGATAACGTGGACAGCGAAACGTCAGCAGGGGCCTTCCGCCGATCCCGGCGTCCGACGCGACAGCGCATGCCGCCATCGCGGGACGGCCGGCGGCGCGCAAGGCGCGTGTGCGCGGCACGGAGGCGGCGGGCTTGAGCGATCGCGTGTCCAAGCAAGCGCCCGCCGGAACTTGGGGAACGCCCACGGCAGTCCCGCGCCGGGCGCCGGCGCGTCCGGTCCGTGCCGCTCAGGGCGCGGGCCGCGACGCCGGGTCGGCCACCACCTCGCCGCGTTCCACGTGGAACATCGCGATGTCCGCCGCCAGATCGGCCAGCGCGGGCGGCGGCTCGGTCCCGGTGATGAACACCTGCGCCCCGGACGCCAGCAGCCGTTCGAGCACGCGGCGCTGGTGGCCGCGATCGAGTTCCGAGGCCAGATCGTCCAGCGCGACCACCGGCCACTCGCCGCGGGCCCCGGCGTGGCATTCGGCCTGCGCGAGCAGCACCGACAGCGCGGTGAGCTTGGCCTGCCCGCGCGACAGCGCCTCGCGCCCGGGCAGGGCGGCGTAGTCGATGCGCCAATCCGCCCGGTGCGGTCCGACCGAAGTGAAACCGTTGACGAGGTCGCGATCCCGGGCGACCAGCAGGGCGTCGGCCAGCGACAGCCCGTCGCGCGACCAGCCGGGCTGGAACTGCAGCGCGGCCGCGCCGAGGGCAGGGACCAGATCGGCCGCCATCGCCCGCAGCCGCGGTTCCAGCGTCTCCAGGTAAGCCTGGCGGTGCCGGGTCAGCGGTTCGCCGGCTTCGGCCAGTTCATGGTCCCAGACGTCGAGCTGGCCGGCGCGGACGCGGGCCTTGAGCAGGGCGTTGCGCTGCTTCAGCGCCCGGGCGTAGCGCCGCCACAGCGACAGGAAGCCTGGTTCCACGTGGAACAGCCCCCAGTCCACCAGTCGCCGGCGCGGCTCGCCGCCGCCGGTGATCAGGGCGTGGCTCCCGGGCTCGAAGGTCACGACCGCGAGCGCGGCGCACAGGTCGCCGAGCTGGGCGACGGTTTCGCCGTCAAGGCGACCGTTCCAGCGCTGGCCGGCATGGCGCAATCCGGCCCGGCGCGTGCGCCCACCGGCGTCCTCGTGCCATTCGGCGAAGACTTCGACCGCCTCGGCGCCGGTCCGGATCAACCCGTCGCGCACCCTTCCACGGAAGCTGCGGCCGTAGGCCAGCAGGTGCAGGGCTTCCAGCACGCTGGTCTTGCCGGCGCCGTTGTCGCCGGTAATCAGGTTCAAGCCCGGCCCGGGGCGGAGCTCGGCCTCGGCGAAGCGGCGGACATCGGCCAGGCGAAGGCGGATCACGCGCACCGGCGGGGCCTTCGGACGCCGGATCGCACAGATCCGGGTTGCGGGCGCGCCAAACGATTTCGCCCGGGAAGGCCCGGGCGAATCGTGTGCAGCGGATGGGGATGTTCCACGTGAAACCGCATCGATCCGGTCAGAGACGGAGCGGCATCACCACGTGCCGGCATTTCTGGCTGCCGGCTTCGCGCAGCAGCGCCGAGGAATTGGCGTCGCGGAGCTGCAGGACCACGTGCTCGTCGCGCAGGGCGGAGAGGGCGTCCAGCAGGTAGTTCACGTTGAAGCCGATCACCAGGCTGTCGACCTTGGTGTCGGCCTCGACTTCTTCCTGCGCTTCTTCCTGTTCCGGGTTGTGGGCGTTGATCTTGAGCTGGCCGGGCGAGACCTCGACGCGCACGCCGCGGTACTTCTCGTTGGACAGGATCGCCGCGCGCTGCAGCGAGGCGCGGAAGGCCTCGCGGTCGATCTTGACCTCGCGATCGGCGCCGATCGGGATCACCGCCTCGTAGTCGGGGAAGCGGCCGTCGATCAGCTTGCTGGTGAAGGTGACGTCGTCGCGCTTCACCCGGATATGGCTGCGGCCCATTTCGAGTTCGAGTTCGCGGTCGCCGCCTTCCAGCAGGCGCTGCAGTTCGAGCACGCCCTTGCGCGGCACGATGATCTGGCGCTTGGTCTGCACCGGCGCTTCCAGCCCGGCTTCGCACAGCGCCAGGCGGTGGCCGTCGGTGGCCACGCAGCGCAGGATCGAATCGCGCAGGTCGAACAGCAGGCCGTTGAGGTAGTAGCGCACGTCCTGCTGGGCCATCGCGAACGCGGTGCGTTCGATCAGTTCCTTCAGTCCGGCTTCGCCGACCTTGACCCGTTCGGTCGCATCGACTTCGTCCAGCGCCGGGAAATCGTTGGCCGGCAGGCTGGCCAGCGAGAAGCGGCTGCGGCCGGCCTGGACCGAGATCTTGTCGCCAGTCTGGCTGATCGTGACCTTGCTGCCGTCGGGGAGGGCGCGGACGATCTCGAACAGCTTGCGCGCCGGGATCGTGGTTTCGCCGTCCTGGGCGTCCTCGACCCGGGTGCGCGCGACCATTTCCACTTCGAGATCGGTGCCGGTCAGCGACAGCAGGTCGCCGTCGACCCGGGCCAGCAGGTTGGCCAGCACCGGCAGCGTCTGCCGACGCTCGACCACGTTGACGACCTGAGCCAGCGGCTTCAGGAGTACTTCGCGTTGCAGGCTGAAGCGCATGTGCTTGGGTTCCCCTCGTGCGGCGGATGGGCCGACCAGCTTCTAATGGATGTAAAAACTTTAAAGATGGTGGTGCTTGGTGTCGCCGGAATCCGGGGAAAACAGTCCCAGGTCCCTGAATTCAAACGGTTTTCCGCAACATGAAACCGCGGTAGAACCGGCCTCGCAGGGTGGGGACGGCCTGTGGACAACTTTCGGCGCGCGGCGCCGCGTGCGGGTTGTCCACAGGTTGTCTCCATCCTGTTCTCAGCCTGTGAGACGCAGTCGTGCCGCGCCTCACTCGCTGAGCTTGCGGATCAGCTTGTCCCAGTCCTCGCGCAGCTTGCCGTCGCTCTCGGTGAGCGTCCGGATCTGGCGGCACGCATGCAGGACGGTAGTGTGGTCCCGTCCCGCGAACGCGTCGCCGATCTCCGGCAGGCTGTGCTCGGTCAGTTCCTTCGCCAAGGCCATCGCCACCTGCCGCGGTCTAGCCAGCGAGCGGGTCCGGCGCTTGGACAGCAAATCCTTGATCTGCAGGCCGTAGTAGTCTGCCACGGCCTTCTGGATGTTGGCGATGCCGATCGCCTGCTGCTGCGCGCGCAGCAGGTCGCGCAGCGTTTCCTGGGCGAATTCGGCGGTGATCGCGCGCCCGGTGAAGTTCGCGCGCGCCGCAAGCGTGTTGAGCGCGCCCTCGAGGTCGCGTACGTTGCTGCGCATCTTCTTGGCGAGCAGGAACGCCACGTCCTCCGGCAGCGCGACGCCGCGCTCCTTCGCCTTGGACAGCACGATCTGCGCGCGGGTCTCGAAGTCCGGCGGCTCGATCGCCACCGACAGCCCCCACGCCAGGCGCGACTTCAGCCGCGGCTCCAGCCCCTCGACCTCGCGCGGATAGCGGTCGCAGGTCAGGATGATCTGCTGGCGGCCGTCGAACAGCGCATTGAAGGTGTGGAAGAACTCCTCCTGCGTGCGGTCCTTGCCGGCGAAGAACTGGATGTCGTCGATCAGCAGCGCGTCGACCTGCTGGAACTGGCGCTTGAACGCGTCCATGGTCTTGTCCTGCAGCGCCTTCATCATCGCGCTGAAGAACTGCTCGCTGCGCAGGTACATCACCCGCATGCCCGGCGCGTTCCGGCGCATCTCGTTGCCGGCGGCGAACATCAGGTGGGTCTTGCCCAGGCCGGTGCCGCCGTACAGCAGCAGCGGGTTGTGGGCGCGGTCGCCGGGCTTCTGCGCCGCCTGCCAGGCCGCGGCGCGGCCGAGCTGGTTGCTGCGGCCCTCGACGAAGTTGTCGAAGGTGTAGTGATTGTCGAGATTGCCGGTGAACTCCACCGCCGGCCGCGCCGCCGCCAGCGCGCGGGTCGGCGAGGGCGCGGTCGCCGCCGCCGGCTTCGGCGCGGAGCCGACTTCCAGCGACACTGCGGCGCCGTCGGCGAAATAGCCGAGCAGTTCGCTGATCCGGGGCAGGTAGCGGGCCTGGACCGCGTCGCGCACGAACGCGTTGGGGGCGTACAGCACCAGGCCGTCCTCGCGCAGGTGGGCCTGCAGCGGTTTCAGCCAGGTCTGGACCTCTTCCACCGGCAGTTCGGCTTCGAGACGTTCGAGACAGCGGGGCCAGGCATCCATCGGGAAACTTGCGAGCACTCGGCGATCGGGGCGAGGGGGGGGGGGGCGGCGCTACGGGAAGGCCACGGACGGCGACGCGCGCGCGCCGCGGACGGCGCCGGCGCCGGGAGAACCCGCGTCCGGACACGGTCGCAGCGCAGGCGTGGGCCGAGCCGATCAGACTACCATCGGGGCGTCTGCCCCGCACCCGCCCGCGCATCCGGCGGCGGTGGCCGACCGCGGTGTCCGGTCCGGCGATTTGACCGCGCCACCCGCGGGCCGGCATAATCGCCGGTTCTTGCGGTTTCGCTCGCGCGCCCTGCCCGGTGCGCCGTCGTCGTCTCCGCTTCCGATCTTCGACAAGCCACACGACAAGCAACGAGCCCGACCATGGCCACCAAGCGCACCTACCAGCCCAGCAACCTCAAGCGCAAGCGCGACCACGGCTTCCGTGCCCGCATGAAGACCGCCGATGGCCGCAAGGTCCTCGCCCGTCGTCGCGCGAAGGGCCGCAAGCGCCTCACCGCCTGAACGCGGTGACCGGCCGGCCGTCGTCGCCAGCGGCGACGCGCCCGGCCCGCCACGGTCCGCATCCGGGCGGCGGCGCACGCTACCCGGCATGACTTCCGGTTCGACCCACGCTTCGACCCGCTACCCGCGCACCGCGCGGGTACGCGCGCGCCCGGAATTCGACGCCGTGTTCCAGCAGGGCCGCCGCGCCGCGAACGCCGTGCTCGCCCTGCACCACCTCGCCGACGAACGTCCCGCCCGGCTCGGCCTCGCGGTGTCGCGCAAGGTCGACCCCCGCGCCGTGGTCCGCAACCGGATCAAGCGCGTCTTCCGCGACCGCTTCCGTCGCCTGCGCGGCGGCCTGCCCGGCGGCGCCTACGTGATCGTCGCCCGCGCCGCCGCGGCGCGGGCCAGCGGCGATGCGCTGCGCGACGCCTTCGACCAGGCCTTGCGACGGCTCGCATTGCCCCCATCCAAGCCCGGCGTCACAATGCCGCCCGCCTCCCCTCCCATCGCCCAGGCGCCGCACGACGACGGCGCGACGAGTCCGTTCACGCCATGAATTCGATGCGCAGCTTCCTTCTGTTCGCCTGGCTGATGGTGGCCGTGATCCTGTGGATGGAGTGGAACAAGGAACAGCAGCCCGCGCCGCCCGCGGCCCAGGCCACGACCCAGGCCGGCGCCGCGACCCCCGACGCCCTGCCGCCGCCGGCCCTCCCGGCCGCGCCCGCCGCCGCCGCGACGCCCACCGCGGCCACGCCGGGGATGCGCGCGCCCGCGCCCGCCGCACGTACGGTCACCCTGGCCAACGACGTGCTGCGCCTGGTGATCGACGGCGGCCAGGTGCGTCGCGCCGACCTCCTGCACTACCGCACCGCGCGCGCCGACGACGCGCCGCTGGTGCGCCTGCTCGACGACGCGCCGACCCATCGCTATCTCGCCCAGAGCGGCTGGAGCAGCGCCCAGGGCGCGCCGGACACCGCCGGCTTCGTGCCCGAGGGCGCGACCGACCTCGCGCTCGCCGACGGCGCCAGGGAAGTCAGCGCGCACTTCACCTGGACCGGCGCCGACGGCGTGACCATCCGCCGCACCTACACCCTCGCCCGCGGCAGCTACGCGCTGCAGGTCAGCGACACGGTAAACAACGCCGGCGCCACGCCGTGGACCGGCAACGTCTACCGCCAGCTCAGCCGCATCCCGCCGAAGATCGACCACGGCCTGACCAGTCCCGAGCGCTTCGGCTTCAACGGCGCCGCGTGGTACACGCCGGAAGAGAAGTACAGCAAGCGCACCTACGAGAAGTTCGACGACGACGGCAAGCTCGACCCGATCGCCGTCGCCAACGCCAAGGGCGGCTGGGTCGCGCTGCTGCAGCACTACTTCTTCACCGCGTGGATCCCGCAGGCCGACCAGCCGGCGAACTACGAGCTCGCCCACGTCGGCGACCTCTACGGCATCTCCGCCGCGGGCCCGCAGTTCACCGTGCCCGCCGGCGGCAGCGCCAGCAGCACCGCGCGGCTGTGGATCGGCCCGAAGCTGCCCGACCAGCTCGCGACCCTGTCGCCGGGGCTGGAACGCGCGATGGACTACGGCATCTTCCGGATCATCGCCGAGCCGATCCACCGCCTGCTCGGCCTGCTCCACAAGGCCACCGGCAACTGGGGCTGGGCGATCGTGCTGCTGGTGCTGATCATCAAGCTGCTGCTTTACCCGCTGTCGGCCGCGCAGTACAAGTCGACCGCGAAGATGCGCAAGTTCCAGCCGCGCATGGCCCAGCTCAAGGAGCGCTACGCCGACGACCCGCAGAAGTACCAGCAGGCGATGCTCGAGCTGTACCGCAAGGAGAAGATCAATCCCGCCGGCGGCTGCCTGCCGGTGCTGATCCAGATGCCGATCTTCCTGTCGCTGTACTGGGTGCTGATCGAATCGGTCGAACTGCGCCAGGCGCCGTGGATGCTGTGGATCCAGGACCTGACCTCGCGCGACCCGTACTTCATCCTGCCGGTGATCAACGCCGCGGTGATGTTCGTCACCCAGCGCCTGACCCCGATGGTCGGCGTCGATCCGATCCAGCAGCGCATGTTCCAGTTGATGCCGCTGATCTTCGGCGTGATGTTCGCCTTCTTCCCCGCCGGCCTGGTGCTGTACTGGGTCACCAACGGCGCGCTGGGCCTGCTCCAGCAGTGGTGGATGCTGCGCAAGTACGGCGAGAAGCCGAACAGCGGCGGCGGCGCCGTCGTCGCCAAGGGCTGACGCCCGCGCCGCGACGACCCGACGTCAGCGAAAGGCCCGCCGCACGGCGGGCTTTCCGTTTTCCGGCCGCGTCGCTATCGTGCCTGTCGACCCGGTCCGGAGAAGCCCGTCGTGCGTCCGAACATCGCCGAAACGTGGATCCTCGGCAGCGGCATGGGCGCGCTGCTGCTGGCGGCGCTGGTCGTCAACCTGATCGTGCCGCAGTTCGAGGACGTGTTCCGCGGCTTCGGGGCGGAACTGCCGTGGCTGACCGCGGTGTTCGCGCGGCACCGGCATCTGTTCTTCCTGCTGCCGCTGCTGCCGCCGCTGCTGTGGTGGGCGATGGCGCGCCATGCCGGCGCGTCGCCGCAGGCGCGCCGCAAGTTGGCGGTGCTCGCGCTGCTGCTGGCGCTGGGGCTGACGTTCGTGATGGTGCCGCTGACGATCATCGCGATGTATTTGCCGATCTTCGGCCTGGCCGGCGTCGTCGACGGCTGAGGCCCGCAGCGTCGTGACCGCCACCGACACCATCGTCGCCATCGCCACCGCCGCCGGTGCGGGCGGCATCGGTGTGGTCCGCCTGTCCGGGCCGCGGGCGGCCGCCATCGCCGAAACCATCGCCGGCCGGTCGCTGCGCCCGCGGCACGCGCACTACGCGCGCTTCCGCGACGCGCACGGCGACGCCATCGACGATGGCATCGCGCTGCTGTTCCGCGCGCCGGCCAGCTACACCGGCGAGGACGTCGTCGAACTGCAGGCGCACGGCAGCCCGGTGCTGCTGCGCGCGCTGCTCGAGCGCTGCTGCGCCCTCGGCGCGCGCATCGCCCGGCCCGGCGAGTTCAGCGAACGCGCCTTCCTCAACGGCAAGCTCGACCTCGCCCAGGCCGAGGCCGTCGCCGACCTCATCGCCGCCGGCGACGTTCGCGCGGCGCGCGCGGCGCGACGTTCGCTCGACGGCGTGTTCTCGCGGCGGGTCGATGCGCTCGCCGAAACCCTGCTCGGCCTGCGCGTCCACGTCGAGGCGGCGATCGACTTCGCCGACGAACCGCTGGACACGCTCGGCGGCGCGCGGCTGCGCGCAGGCCTCGCCGCCGCGGCCGCGGATCTCGACGCGCTGCTGGCCGAAGCCGAGCGCGGGCAGAGCCTGCGCGACGGTCTGCACGCGGTCATCGTCGGTCCGCCCAACGCCGGCAAGAGCTCGCTGCTCAATGCGTTGGCCGGCAGCGACCGCGCGATCGTCAGCGACATCGCCGGCACCACCCGCGACCTGCTGCGCGAAACCGTGCGCATCGACGGCGTCGAACTCACCCTGGTCGATACCGCGGGCCTGCGCGCCGGTGGCGACGCGATCGAGCGCGAAGGCATGCGCCGCGCCGGCGCCGAACTGGGTCGCGCCGATCTGGCGCTGGTGGTGCTGGACGCGCGCGATCCCGACGCCGGCCGCGCCGCCGTCGCCGCGGCGATCGCCGACGTGCCGCGGCGGCTGTGGGCATGCAACAAGGCGGACCTGCTCGACGGGCCGCCGCCGGCCGACAGCGACGACACGGTCTGGGTGTCGGCGCGCACCGGCGTCGGCCTCGACGCCCTGCACGCGCGCCTGCGCGACTGCGCCGGCGGCGATGGCGACGGCGCCGAGGGCGCGTTCAGCGCGCGCGCGCGGCAGGTCGATGCGTTGCGCCGCACAGCGCAGGAATTGGCCGCGGCACGGCAGCATCTGGACCATGAGGTGCTGGAGCTGGCGGCCGAAGCCCTGCGCGCGGGGCACGACGCGCTCGGCGAAATCACCGGCAGACTTGCGCCGGACGACTTACTCGGTCACATTTTTTCGCGTTTCTGTATCGGAAAGTAGACGCCGGTCGCGTTCCACGGCCCCACGGCCCGGCCATGGCGCTCCACTGGCACAGGATGTGCTTGAATTTTCTTGAATTTTCGCCGCTCAGCCTGCAGGGGAACCCGAGATGTCCGTCGTCCACACGCCTACCGCCAACGCTCGTCCCGGATATCGCCACGGCGCGCTCGCGCTCGCACTGGCGCTGTCGCTTGCCGCCTGCGGCGGCGACAAGGGCCCGGAAACCACCGGCACCGGCACCCCGGCATCGGCAACGCCGACCGAGACCGCGCCTGCGGCCACCGGCGCCCAGGCCGTGTCCGCACAGATCGCCGCGATGAGCGTCGACCAGTTGCGCGCCGCCGCCAGCGCCGCACAGGGCGAACAGCGCATGTACGCGCCCGCCGGCAACAACGCGATGGAGTACTACCTCGCGCTGCGCGACAAGCAGCCGAACGACGCCGCGGTGTCGAGCGCGCTCACCGACCTGATGCCCTACGCGGTGATCGCCACCGAGCAGAGCATCGCCCGCGACGACTTCGTCGAGGCCCAGCGCCTGATCGGGCTGATGGAGAAGACCGACAAGGCCGCGCCGGCGCTGCCGCGCCTCAAGCAGTCGCTCAGCGACAGCCAGGCCAGCTTCGCCCAGCGCCAGCAGCAGCAACAGGTCGACGCGGAAGCCGAGAAGGAGCGCCTGGCCAAGCTCGAGGAGGAGCGCAAGAAGCAGCAGGACCAGGCGCAGCGCGAAGCCGCGCAGAAGCTGGCCCAGCAGCAGGCGCAGCAGGCCGACGCCGCGCGCGCGGCGGAAACCCAGCGCCAGGCCGAAGCGGCGCGCCAGGCCGAGGCCGCGCGCCAGGCCGAAGCGCAACGCCAGGCCGAGGCGCAGCGCCAGGCCGCCGCCCGCGCCGCCGCGACCGCCACCGCCACCGCGAACGACCTGCGTCCGATCAGCACGCCGCCGCCGAAGTATCCGGTCGAGGCGCTGCGCGCCAACCAGTCGGGCGATGTCCTGGTCGAGTTCACCGTCGCCACCGACGGCTCGGTCACCAACGCCCGCGTGGTGCGCGCCAACCCGCCGCGGGTGTTCGATCGCGAAGCGGTCGCCGCGGTCAAGCGCTGGCGCTTCCAGCCGGTCGGCAACGAAGTCACCACCCGCCGCACGATCGGGTTCAAGCCCAACCTCTGACCGCGCCCTGCGCGCACGCGAAAACGCCCGGCGATGCCGGGCGTTTTTCGTTGCGGGCGGCGGCGGGCGCGGCGGCGCTCATGCCGCCTGCATGCGCGCGAACGCCGCTGCCGGACACGCTGTCGCGACGGTCGCGATCTCCGTGTGGTCGGCGACCTCGGCGACGGCGGCGATCTGTGCGCCTTCGCGCGCGACCTCGCGCCGCGCCTCGCGCGACGCGGCGCGGCCGTAGCGCGACAGCCGCACGCCGCGGCTGCCGTAGCGCGGCCGCGACGGCGAAGCCGGCGACGGCGTGGGCGGGTGGAAGAACAGCATTTCGGTCCTGAACAAGTGCATCGAACTCTCCTGTGCGAAGCGTTGGGGGAAAACGCCCGCCACCGCGGGACGGCGGCGGGCGCGGGGCATGCGGATCGGCGCGCAGGCGCGCACCGGCCGTCGCGGTGCGACGGTCGGCAAGACGGGGGCGCATCGCTGCGCGAGGGGCCCGGCGGCACGTCCCTGTGCCGGGGGATGGGCGTCCGCGCGCCGGTTCGGGCGCCGCGTCGTCACGCATCCCCGTCCTTCGCGCCTCCTGCGGACCGGACGGACAGTGTCTCCCGCGGGCGTCTCGCGGACTGCGACGGGAAGACGAAAACCCCTTGTTCCGTAGCGGTTTCCTGCATGTCCGCCACGGAAGACAGGATCGCACGAGGCGATCTCACGGACTGCGATGGCGGGCGCCGCCACGGCGTACACTGCCGCCATGTCCACCGCCGTCGCCGACCTCGCCCGTGCCGCCGCCGCGCTGATCGCCCGCGGCTTCGAGGACTACGACGCGCGCTTCTCCGACATCACCCGGCGCGCGCGGCGGCGCTTCGAGCGCCGCGACTGGAAGCTCGCCCACGTCGACGCCGCGGCGCGCATCGATCTGTACGACGCCTGCGTCGGCGAAACGCTGGCGAAGCTGGAGGCGCTGCTCGGCGACCGCGTGCGTTCGCGGCCGCTGTGGCGCGCGATCCTGCCGGCCTACGCCGAGCGCATCGCCGCGCTGCCCGATCGCGAGCTGTACAAGACCTTCCACAACTCGCTGGTGCGGCGGTTCTTCCTGATCGACGGCGTCGCGCCGGACCTGGAATTCCTCGCCCTGGAGATCGTTCCCGGCGGCGACCCGGGCTGCCCCGGCGAACTCGCGCACCACGGCTTCGGCGCCGACGGCGCGGCCGCGGTCGCGGTCTGGCGCGCGATCTTCGCGGCGCTGGGCTGGGCCAACGGCTGGGCCGATCTCGACGCCAGCGCGCAGGCCGTCGCCGCTGCGCTGCGCGGTCGCGGCGTGGTCGGCGTGTCGCTGCTGAAGACGCCGTTCTTCCGCGAACGCCGCGCCTACCTGGTCGGCGCCGCGCACGGCGCCTCGGGCGCGGACTATCCGGTGGTGGTGGCGCTGGTCAGCACGCCGGCCGGCGTGCGCGCCGACGCGGTGCTGATCGACGCCGACGACATCTCGACCCTGTTCGGCTTCTCGCGCAGCCATTTCCACGCCGATCTCGCCCGCGTCGGCGACACCGTCGCGTTCCTGCACCGGCTGCTGCCGCGCAAGCCGCGCGACGAACTGTTCACCGTGCTCGGCCGGATCAAGCAGGGCAAGACCGAGCGCTATCGCCAGGTGTTCCGGCATCTGGCCGAGCATCCGGACGAAGTCCTGGTGCATCCCGCCGGCGAGCGCGGCATGGTGATGGCGGTGTTCACGCCGCGCGACTATCCGGTGGTGTTCAAGCTGATCCGCGACCGCTTCGCGTATCCCAAGGACCTGGTGCGCCAGGACGTCGAGGACCGGTACCGGCTGGTGTTCCGGCGCGATCGCATCGGCCGGCTGGTCGATGCGCAGGAATTCCGGCGCCTGCGCTTCCCGAAGCGCCAGTTCGCGCCGGCGGTGCTCGACGAGCTGCTGCGCGAATGCGCGCAGACCGTGCGCATCGACGGCGACGACGTGGTGATCGGCCACTGCTACGTCGAACGCCGGGTGCGTCCGCTCGACGTGTTCGCGCGCGAGGCGCCGGCGCATGCGGCCGAGGCGGCGGTGCTGGACTACGGGCAGGCGATCAAGGACCTGGCGCGCAGCAACCTGTTCCCCGGCGACCTGCTGCTGAAGAATTTCGGCGTGACCCGGCACGGCCGGGTGCTGTTCTACGACTACGACGAGCTGTGCCTGGTCGAGCAGTGCCGGTTCCGCGCGCTGCCGGCGATGCGCGACGAGGACGAGACGCGACCGCTGGACGAATGGGTGTACGCGGCGAAGGACGACGTGTTTCCCGAGCTGTTCCCGCAGTTCCTGGGGATCAACGCGGGCCTGCGCGCCGCGCTGCGCACGGTGCACGGCGAGATCTTCGATCCGGCGTGGTGGCGCGACGTGCAGGCGCGGCTGGCCGCCGGCGAGCACTTCGACGTGCCGCCGTATCCGGCGTCGGCACTGCTGGCGCAGGCCTGAGCGGCGCGGCGCGACTCAAACAACGTGATTCGCACGACGTGAATTGCACAACGGGATTCACACGACGTGACTCACACGACGGGAGTCATGCAGCGTGCGTCATGCGGCGTGAGCAGGACGACGTGACCCACGCAGCTTCACCCACGCGAAAAGCCCCGCCGCGGGTGCGGCGGGGGGTCAGGCGACGCGTTCGATGTGCGCCGCCGGGCCGGTGGCGTTCGCCGCGGCGTTGTCGCCGGCGGCGACGGGCGGGCAGGTCGATTGCATCGACGGGGCCTCGGTCACGGACAGGCGCGACGGCAGCGTGCGCGGCTGGTCGGCCTCGCAGGGCCGGCGGCCGTAGGTGCGGCCGTAGGTGCGCGTGTAGAGGCGGGTGGCGAGCGTGGGCTCGCGGGGGGCGTGGAGCCAGGTGCAACGGAACATGGTCGTTCTTCCTTAAGTGAGCAGGGCGACGGTGCGCCCGGGATTCCCTGGATGCGGTCTTGACCGGACATCGGCGGTACTGCGCGTCGCAGCCTCATGCTGCAACGCAACATAGGCTACGCGAATGATGTTGCAGCGCACAACCCGGAGGTGTCACCGCCGTCACCGCGACCGGGCGGCGCGCACTGGCGACGACCTGCGGGCTTCGCGGACAATCGGGTCTCGTTGCCGATACCGCAGGTCGCTCATGTCCAGGATGTCTTTCGCCACGTTGCTGTTCGCCACCACGCTCGGGTTCGCCGCGGCGCCCGCCCACGCCGTGCGCCCGATGCCGGCGCTGTCCGCGGACGGCGCCACCGCCGAGTCCGCCGCGCTCGACGCGGCCATCGCCGGCGCCTGGCGCGATCCGAAGAACGCCGCCCGCGACGGCTTCCGCCACCCCGCGGACACGCTGCGCTTCTTCGGCGTGACCCCGGCGCAGCGCGTGATCGAGATCACCCCGGGCGGCGGCGGCTGGTACGCCGAGATCCTCGCGCCGTACCTGCGCGCGGACGGCCGCTACGTCGCGGCGATGGTCGATCCGGCCGCGCTGCCCGAAGGCCGCGGCCGCGATTACCAGCAGCAGTCGCTGGACGCGCTGAAGGCGCGCCTCGCCGCGCACCCGGCGCAGTTCGATCGCGCCGAGCTGCTGCCGTTCGATCCGAAGGCGCCGGTGTTCGGCGCGCCGGGCGCCGCCGATGCGGTGCTCACCTTCCGCAACGTCCACAACTGGGTCGCCGCCGGCAACGCCGACGCCTACTTCGCCGCGTTCTTCGCCGCGCTCAAGCCCGGCGGCACGCTGGGCGTGGTCGACCACCGCGCCCGGCCCGGCGCCGACCTGGAGACGATGAAGAAGAGCGGCTACCTCACCGAGCAACTGGTGATCGACGCGGCGACCAGGGCCGGCTTCGTGCTGGACGGGCGCAGCGAGATCAACGCCAATCCGAAGGACGACACCGACCACCCCAACGGCGTGTGGACGCTGCCGCCGACCAACCGCCACGACGCCGAGGACGCCGCCCAGTACCGCGCGATCGGCGAAAGCGACCGGATGACGCTGCGGTTCCGCAAGCCCGCCCAATGACGCGTGATCCGCAACGGTAGAGCGGCCTTCAGGCCGCTGATTCGCATCTTCGGAAAAGCAGCGGCCTGAAGGCCGCTCTACCGGGGGTGGCCGCGTTCGGCCAGCAGCCGCTGCAGCAGCGCGATCTGTTCGCCCTGCGCGGCGAGGATCTTTTCCATCTGCTCGACCCGCAGTTGGTCGAGCTTGTCGTGCAGCGCCATGATCTCCAGCTCGGCCTTGAGATTGACCGCGTAGTCGTGCTCGGCGGCGGCGCGATCGCGCGCGGCCTGGCGGTTCTGGCTCATCATGATCACCGGCGCCTGCAGCGCGGCCAGCATCGACAGCAGCAGGTTGAGGAAGATGAAGGGATACGGGTCGAACGGATGCGCGCGCATCAGCCACACGTTGCCGACCACCCACAGCGCGAGGAACAGGAGGAAACCGCCGATGAAGGCCCATGAACCGCCGAAGCGGGCCATGCCGTCGGCGACCCGCTCGCCGAAGCTGCGGTCGTCCGCCGGTGCGGGGCCGAGGCGCTCGCGGCGCTGGATCCGGGTGAGCACGGCGCGCTCGGCCGCGGTGGTCTGGTCCCAGGCCTTGCCGAGCCAGCGATTGGCGAGGGCGGAGAGTTCTTGGGGGTGCATGGCGGCGATCGCGAGGGGAACTGGCGCCAGCATAGGCCGGCGACGCGGCGCGAGGGCGGCTGCGTGCTGATCGCATTCAACAAGCCGTACGGCGTGCTCTGCCAGTTCACCGATCGCAGCGTGCCGGCGCGGCCGACGCTGGCCGGCTTCGGCCTGCCGGCGGGTGTGTACCCGGCGGGCCGGCTCGACCACGACAGCGAGGGCCTGCTGCTGCTGACCGACGACGGCGCCCTCGCCCATCGCCTGACCGACCCGCGTCACAAGGCGGCGAAGGTCTACCGGGTGCAGGTGGAGGGCGACCCGCAGCCGGCGCAGCTCGACGCGCTGCGCCGCGGGGTTCTGCTCAACGACGGTCCGACGCGGCCGGCGCAGGCGTCGCGGATCGATATCGCCGACGCGATGCCCGACCTGTGGCCGCGCGACCCGCCGGTGCGGTTCCGCAAGACGGTGCCGGATGCGTGGCTGGAAATCGCGCTGCGCGAAGGCCGCAACCGCCAGGTGCGACGGATGACCGCCGCGGTCGGCCTGCCGACCCTGCGCCTGATCCGGGTGGCGATCGGCGGCCATGCGCTCGACGGCCTGGCGCCGGGCGGGTGGCGCGAAGTGGCGCCCTGAAGACGTCGTCCTGAAGGCATCGCGCCGCACGCACCGCGACGGATCGCCGTCGCGATGCGAAGCTCAGGGCGTCAGGCCTGAGCGGTGGTGCGCTTGCGCGCGGGCTTGGCGGTGCGGGCGGCCGCGTCGGCGCGCACGCTGCGCACCGGGACCTGCCTGGGCTTGCGGGTGGACGTCGTGTCGACGGCGTCCGCTTCGCCGGGGAGCGCGGCGTTGGCCTGGCGGCGGCGGTAGGCGCCGTAGGCGAGCACGCCGGCGCCGACCACGACGGTGGCGATGGCGAGCGCCGGGTTGCGACGGGCGAAGCGCGCGGCGGTCTTCGCGCCGCCGCGGGCGGCCACGAGCGCGGCGCCGGACGTGACCCAGTCGCGCACGCCGGCGGCGGACGGGGCGATCAGGTCGCGGGCGCGGGTGGCGACGGTGAGGCTGCGGTCGGCGATCGAATCGAGTTTGGACATGGCGGTTCTCCGATGGCGGGTCGCACGCGGCGACGGCCAGCGCAGTGTGGGCTTGGCCCGGGCCTGCGGCGCGTTCGTCCGGTCCGCGCGGGGGATTCGATTCATCCAGGCGTCGTCGGCGGCCCGCCGGGCGTGCAGGACACGCGATCCGGCGGGCGCGATCGTGCAGGTCGCCGGTGGCGCAGGACGGACGCCGCGGTCGCGACGACGATGAATGCATCGCGTTGCGCCGGGGATGAAGTGCCGGCCTGTCAGGTCCCGCGCGGCTTCGCGCGATGGGTCGCGATCGCGGACCACGGATCGTCCGGCCACGGATGCTTCGGATAGCGTCCCTTCATCTCCTTCTTCACCTCCGGGTAGGTGCGCTCCCAGAACCCGTGCAGGTCCCGGGTGACCTGCAGCGGCCGGCCGGCCGGCGACAGCAGGTGCAGGGTCAGCGGCACCCGGCCGTCGGCGATGCGCGGGGTGTCGGCGAGGCCGAACAGTTCCTGCAGCTTCACCGCGAGCACCGGCGCCTGCGGCGCGTCGGTCTCGGCGTCGTAGGCGTAGTCGATCCTGCGCTCCATGCCGGACGGGACCACGATCCGCACCGGCGCCAGCGCGTCGATGCGCTGGCGCGTCGCCCAGTCGACGCCGGATTTCAGCGCTTCGCCGAGCTCGTCCTCGGTCAGCGCGTCGAGCCGGGTCTTGCCGGCGAACGCGGGCTGCAGCCAGTCGTCGAGCGTCGCCAGCAGTGCGTCGTCGGAGAGATCGGGCAGCGCGAGGTCGGGCATCCAGGCGCGCAGGCAGCGCACGCGCGCGCGCCACTGCACCAGCGATTCGCGCCACGGCAGCGCGTCGATGCCGAGCGTGCGCACCGCATCGACGAGCGCGCGCGCCGCCTGCGCGGGATCGACCTTCCCCGCCGGCCGCGCGTCGAGCACGATGCCGTCGAAGCGCTGCACGCGTTCGGCGACCAGCGCGCGCCTGGCGTCGTCCCAGCGCACTTCGTCGCGATCGGAGAAGCGCGCGGCGAAATCCTCGCGCAGGCGACGCTCGTCCACCGGCGCGGCGCGCAGCAGCAGCGCGTCGCCGCGCTCGTGGCGCAGTTCGCTGGCGACCAGCCACGGCTCGCCGGTCAGCGCGCTGTCGTCGAACAGCCGCGCGGTGCGCCCGTTCGCGAGCTGGTAGCGGCGATGGTCGCCCGCATGCCGATGCGCGATGCGATCGGGGAAGGCGTGCGCGAGCAGGTCGCCGAGCGCATGCGCCGGGGCGTCGTCGGGCGCGCGCGCGTCGCAGCGCAGGCGCCTGCGCCACTGCGCGGCCGCGGCGTCGATCGCCTGCAGTCCGCTGCGCGAGGCGTCCGCCGGCGTGCGCCCGCGCCGGAACGCGGCCAGCGCCTGCCAGCGCGCGGCGAGGGCTTCGCTGCGGCCGCCGCCGGGCGTCGCGCGCAGCGGATCGCGCGCTTCGACCAGTGCGGCGAGGTCGCAGGCCAGCGCGGCGTCGCCGGGCGTGCGTGCCGCGAGCAGCATCGCCGCCAGCCGCGGATGGGTGCCGAGCGCGAGCATCCGCCGGCCGAGCGCGGTGATGCCGTGGCCGGCGTCGAGCGCGCCGAGCCGGCGCAGCAGGTCGCGCGCCGCCGCCAGCGCGCCGGGCGGCGGCGGATCGACGAAGCGCAGCGCCGCGCTGCCCCAGGCCGCGAGTTCCAGCGCCAGCGACGCCAGTTCGACCTGCGCGATCTCCGGCCGCCGCTGCGGTTCCAGCCGCTGCGATTCCGGCCACAGCCGGTACGCCCAGCCCTCGGCGACGCGCCCGGCGCGGCCCGCGCGCTGGTCCGCGGACGCCTGGGCGATGTTCACCACCTCCAGCCGCGGGAAGCCGCTGTTGGGGTCGTAGCGCGGCTCGCGCGCCAGGCCGCTGTCGATCACCACGCGCACGCCGGGCAGGGTGACGCTGGATTCGGCGACGTTGGTCGCCAGCACCACCCGGCGCCGGCCGTCGGGCGCCGGCTGCAGCACCCGCGACTGCTGCTCCACCGGCAGTTCGCCGTGCAGGGCCAGGACTTCGACACCGTCCTTCCCTTCTCCCGCCGGGAGAAGGGGGCGCGCAGCGCCGGATGAGGGTGCAGAGACGGGAGACGGAACGGGCGTGCCGGTCCTCGCCCCAACCGCTCTTCCGGGGGAAGCGGGGCCTGAAGCCTCCAGCAGCGCCTGCACCTGGCCGATCTCGCGCTGGCCGGGCAGGAACACCAGCACGTCGCCCGGATGCGTGGCCAGCGCGTGTTCGACCGCGCGGCGCACCTGGTGCGGCAGCGCCTCGTCGCGGCGTGCGGGAAAGTGCGCAAGCGTCACCGGGAAGCTGCGTCCGGCGCTCGACAGCCGCGGCGCGTCGAGCGCCTGCGCCAGCCGTTCGCCGTCCAGCGTCGCCGACATCACGACGATGCGCAGGTCCTCGCGCAGGCCCGCCTGCACATCCAGCGCGAGCGCCAGCCCGAGGTCGCCGGCGAGATGGCGTTCGTGGAACTCGTCGAACAGCAGCGCGCCGACGGCGTCGGGCCCGCCCTCGCCCAGCGTCGGGTCGTCCTGCAGCATGCGGGTGAGGATGCCCTCGGTGACGACCTCGATCCGGGTCTTGGCCGAGACCTTGCTCTCGAAGCGGATGCGGTAGCCGACGGTCTCGCCCACCGCCTCGCCGAGCTGCCGCGCCATGAACCCGGCGGCCGCGCGCGCCGCCACCCGGCGCGGTTCCAGCATCACGATCTTCGCGCCGGACAGCCAGCCGGCCCGCAGCAGCGCCAGCGGCACCTGGGTGGTCTTGCCCGCGCCGGGCGGGGCCTCGAGCACGAGCCGCGTGCCCGCGGCGAGCGCGGCGTCGATCTGCGGCAGGAGGGGGGCGATGGGGAAGGCGTCGGACGGCATCGCGACAGGCTAGCAGGCGCCGTCCGTCGGCCCGGCCGGGCGGCCCGCGACCGGATGGGTGGCGGCTGTCACACGCGTCGGCTAGATTGCCCCGTCCTCCACGGGCGGCCGATGCCGCCCGTGGCGCGGTCCGCGGAGGCGGACCGTGCGCGCGGTCGGGGGGCCGCGCCGGAACCGTGCGGCCAGGGAATCGTGGCCGCGACCGGAACGAGTCGGGGACGCCCGTTCCACCCATCCAACCGAAGAGATCCGCTTATGTCGCGTGTGCTGTCCACGATGTCGCCGCTCGCCTGCGCCCTGCTGCTGGCCACCGGCGCCGCCCATGCCGAAGTCTTCATCAACGAATTCCACTACGACGATTCGACCGCCGCCGGCGATACCGGCGAGGCGATCGAAGTCGTCGCCACCGCGGGCGAAACGCTCAGCAACTACCGCATCTACCTCTACAACGGCGCCACCGCGACCGCGGCCACCGTCTACGACAACGACCTGCTGCCGGCCGGCAGCCTGGTCACCTGCGGCGCGCAGGTGCGCATCGCGACCCTGACCTACCCGACCAACGGCATCCAGAACGGCGCCAGCGACGGCTTCGCGCTGGTCGACGGCAGCGGCAACGTGGTCCAGTTCCTCAGCTACGAAGGCCAGATCAAGGCCAGCGACGGCCCGGCGGCCGGCCGCACCAGCAGCAACCTGGCCGTGTCCGAGACCGGCTCGACCGTGCCCGGCACCTCGCTGCAGCTCGGCGGCACCGGCACCACCTATTCCAACTTCACCTGGAAGCCGTCGGCCACGAAGACCTACAACGCCTGCAACAACGGCCAGACCTTCGTCGCCCCGAACCCGCGTCCGACCGTCAGCTCGACCACGCCGACCAACGGCGCCACCGACTTCCCGGCCGCCGGCAACCTCTCCGCGGTGTTCAGCGAACAGGTCGCCATCGCCACCGGCGCGTTCACGCTGTCCTGCGCCACCTCCGGCACGGTCGCCCTGACCTACCCGAGCTCGGCCAACACCACCGCCAGCATCTCGACCAACAGCGCGCTGGTCGGCGGCGAGGCCTGCACCTTCACCGTGGTCGGCAGCAAGATCACCGACGCCACCGGCCAGACCATGGCTGCCAACACCGTGGTCAACTTCAACGTCGCTTCCGGCGGTGGTGGCGGCACCGGCTACTACCAGCACGTCAACACCAGCAGCCCGTCGCAGTTGCGCTGCTCGCTCAACCAGACCATCCGCGGCCATACCGCGTATCCGTACAGCGGCGGCACCACCAACACGTGGACGATCCTGGAGATCGCCGACGAGGATCCGAACAACGCCGGCAAGATCCTCGACGCCTACCTCAACCACAGCTTCACCAAGGTCAGCAGCCGCGCCGGCACCGGTTCGGGCCTGGTCTACAACCGCGAACACACCTGGCCGAACTCGCTGGGCTTCGGCAGCTCCACCGGCAACCTCGGCCTGCCGAACTCGCCGTACACCGACACCCACATGCTGTACCTGACCGAGTCGGTCTACAACGCCGATCGCGGCAACAAGCCCTACGCCAACTGCCCGCAGTCCTCCGGCTGCGGCGAACGCCCGACCGAGGTCAACAACGGCGCCGGCGGCGGCAGCGGCACCTACCCGGGCAACTCCAACTGGGTGGTCAGCCCGGACGGCAACGGCGGTTCGTTCGAGGTGTGGAACAAGCGCAAGGGCGACATGGCCCGCGCGGTGATGTACATGGCGATCCGCTACGAAGGCGGCACCCATCCGACCACCGGCCAGAGCGAGCCGGACCTGGAGCTGACCGACACCCGCAGCCAGATCGTCATCACCTCCAGCTCGCCGGCCTACATGGGCCTGCTGTCCACGCTGATCGCCTGGCACCAGGCCGATCCGCCGGACGCCGCCGAGCGCGCCCGCAACGAAGTGATCTACAGCTTCCAGGGCAACCGCAACCCGTTCATCGACCATCCGGAATGGGCGACGAGCGCGCTGTTCACCTCGGCCAAGCCCGCGACCTGCACGCTGAACTGATCAGCGCGCATCGCGATGCGGCACACGACGCCGGCGGGTCACCGCCGGCGTTTTTTTGTGCGCGACCGGGCGGCGCGAAGCGACCGGTCCGATGACGCGCATCGGCATTGATCCGTTCGACCCACGCCGTTAGGGTGGCGTCCGACGCTTCACGCCATCCCACGCCGCTGCGCGCAGCGGCCCGCGCAGGCACGAGGTCCCGCATGTCACTGCTGAGGCGACTGTTCGGAACACGGTCACCGCCGCCGTCACCGCCCCCCGCGCGCGTCGCGATCCGCGCGGGCAGCGTCGTGACCGAAATCGGGCCGGCCGCGATCCTGCACGGGCTGTTCTCCACGATCGCGGCGAACCTGGAGCCCGGCGGATGGGGCTCGCGTTTTCCGATCACCATGCATCGCCTGTATCGAGGCGAGCTGCTGCCCGGGGATTGCCGCCAGGCCCTGCAGGAACTGAGGACGATCGACGCAGCGCTGACCCAGCGGCCGGTCTCGAGCGTCGTTTGGGACGCGGACGACCCCGGCAGGCCGCCGAGTCCGCACTATCGCCTCGGCGACGGCGCCGCCAACGCCGCGGAATTCTTCGTCACGGTCAACGGCCTGAATCTGCTGCGCGCCGGACTGATCGAGAGCGTGGAGAGCGCGGTCGAGTTCGGTCATCCCGTCCACATCGTCGCGTTCGGATCGCACGAGGCGCTGTTCGCCGGCAGGACCTGACGAAGCCTCCGGCCGCTACGGGCCGGGCCGTGCGCAGCCTCGCATCGGCCTGCATCGCGACGCCTGCTTCGCGGGCTTTTCGGTATTTTCGCGGAACGGGAACCCGCGCGCCGATCGGATGCGAATTCCGTCTCAGGTCGCGTCGACCGAGGGCCGACCGGCCCGGTTCGGCCGTCTTGCGCGGGTTCCGGCGATTGTTTATCGTCGCCGCACGCGCAAGCTCCCCCCGGCACGGATCGCCGCCCAGCACGCACGCTGGTCATGTTCGATTCCATGCGATGCGGTGGAGTTTGAATGGAACGCGAGTGCAAGGAGCATGGCGATCATGGAAGACGAACTGGCCTGGATGACCGTTGGCGCGCTTGCGGACGCCTATCGGAAAAAGACGCTGTCCCCGGTCGAGGTCACCGAGCATTTCCTGCGCCGGATCGAGGCGTACGAGCCCGATCTGAACGCCTACGCCTGCATCACCGGGGAACACGCGCTCGAGACCGCGAAGCAGTGCGAGCGCGATTTCCAGCGCGGCCGCTTCAAGGGCCCGCTGCACGGTATTCCGGTCGGCCTGAAGGACCTGTGCTTCACCCGCGACATCCCGACCGCCGGGGGCATGCGCGTGCACCG
Organism: Lysobacterales bacterium; assembly: GCA_019510125.1. GTDB lineage: Bacteria > Pseudomonadota > Gammaproteobacteria > Xanthomonadales > Xanthomonadaceae > Lysobacter_I. The sequence continues at coordinate 144,492 of JAEKKX010000012.1, read as the reverse complement.
GGAATTCCGTCCCGACTTCGACGCCACCGTCGCCGAACGCCTGCAGCAGGCGGGCACGGTGCTGCTGGGCAAGCTGCAGCTCACCGAGGGCGGCTTCGCCCGGCACCATCCCGAGATCGCACCGCCCAGGAATCCGTGGAATCCGGATCTGTGGACCGGCGTGTCGTCGAGCGGATCCGGGGTCGCGATCGCGGCGGGACTGTGCACCGCGTCGATCGGCACCGATACCGGCGGCTCGATCCGCTACCCCGCCGCGGCGAACGGCGTCACCGGGTTGAAGCCGACCTGGGGCCGGGTTTCGCGCCACGGCATGTTCGAACTGGCGGCGTCGCTCGACCACGTCGGCCCGATCTGCCGGTCGGCCGAAGACTGCGGCCTCATGCTGCAGGCGATGGCGGGGTCCGACGCACGCGATCCGACCTCGCTCGACGCGACGGTGCCGGACTATCTCGCGGGCGCAGCGACGTCGCTGTCCGGGATCCGGATCGGCGTCGACGAAAGCTACAACGGCACCGGCGCGGATGCGGAAACGCTGTCCGCGCTGGCGCGCGCGATCGACGCCCTGAAGGACCTCGGCGCGGAGATCGTGCCGGTCACGGTGCCCGACACCATGCCGTCGATCGAGGACTGGCCGCTGCACTGCCAGATCGAGGCGGCGGTGGCCCATGCGGACACGTATCCGGCGCACAAGGACGCCTACGGTCCGTGGCTCTCGGCGGGGCTGGAGAACGGCCTCTCGCTCCCGGCGGTGCTGTTCCAGCAGATGCGCCTGCGCAGGATGGCGTTCACCGGACGCTTGCGCACGCTGCTGGGCCAGGTGGACCTGCTGCTCACGCCCGTGCAGCCGTTCGCGGCGCCGCTGCTGGCGGACATGGACGCGATCGAACCGAGCCCGGAAGGACTGGCCGGCCTGCTCCGGTTCACGGTGCCGTTCAACATGGCCGGCGTGCCCGCCATCAGCCTGCCCGCGGGATTGACCGCGGACGGGTATCCGGTCGCGATCCAACTGGTGGCGCGCGACTTGGGAGAACAGGTGCTGATCCGGGCCGGGCGCGTGCTGCAGCGGCACACGCGCTGGCATCTGGAACGTCCGCGACGCTTTGCGCGGACGCCCCCCGCCGCGGTCGAAGCCGCGGCCTGACGACGCATCGGACGAGGTTGCGGCGGACGCAGGCGGCGGCGCGCCCGCGCCCGCCTGCGCTCAGTGCCCGCGCGCCGCGCGCCGCGGGCGCGCCTGCCCGGGCGACGCCGCCTGTTTGCCCGCGACCGGCATCGCCGGCTGCGGCAACGACAGGAACAGCCCGCGGGCGGCAGGCGACGTGACCACGTTGATCATCGCCCGGATGTCGTTGATGTCCTCGAACAGCCGGGTGTTCACGTCGTCCACCAGCAGCACGCCGGCGATCTGCGCGTTGTGGTCGACCCAAGGGGTGAAGCCGAACGCGCCTTGGCTGGACACGATCAGCGGCGAAGCCGGGTCGATCCACTGGCCCAGCCCGTAGCCGTAGCCGGTGGCGGTCGGCGGACGCGACACGTCGATGGTGCCGACGGTGCGGTCGCGCGCCATGAACTCGATCGTCGCCTTGTCCAGGAAGCGGCGACCCGGCAGGCACAGGCCGTCGCTGCGGTGGTCGAGGCAGCCCCAGGCCAGCACCATGTCCACCACCCGGCCGTAGTCCTCGAGCGTGCTGCGCACGCCGCCGGCGATGCGCGGATTGTCGGTGCGCACGTAGCCCGGCGCGGTCGAGGACGTCGCGAAGTCGGTGGCGACCAGGCCCAGCGGCGTCACCATCTCGGCGATGAACAGGTCGTCCCAAGCCTGGCCGGTGGCGAGTTCCGCCATCCGCCCGGCGACCTGCATCGAATTGCCGCCGTAGGAGAAGACCTTGCCCGGTTCTCCGATCATCGGCTGGGTGAGGATGCGGTTGGCGCAGGTGGCGAGCGTGTACAGCGGGTTCGACATGCAGAAGTCGTCGCCGCCCGGCAGGCCGCTGGTGTGCGAGAACAGTTGTTCGAGGGTGATGCCGCGCTTGGCCGCATCGACGCCGGGGAAGTACTGGCCCACGGTATCGGTCCAGCGCATGCGGCCGTGTTCGACCAGGCGGGCGATGGTCAGCGCCGACAGCCATTTGCTGGCCGAGGCGATGCGCACGCGGGTGTCGAGGGTGTAGCCGCCGTACGCGCGGCGAAAGACCACGCTGCCGGCCTTGTCGACGCGCAGCGAGGCGCCGTCGAGCGCGTAGTCGTCGACCAGCGCCTGCATTTCGGCGGACACCGGGCGGAAGTCGTAGCGGACCGCGGCGTCGGTCGCGCCGGTGATGGCGAGGCCGATCGCCGCGGCGATCGTGAACACGGCACGCAGGGATCGGGGCAGGACACGCTTCATCGGGACCTCCTGGTCGAGGGGGGGCATCCGCGGCGCGGATGCGGGCGGGGCGCGCGGCGGTCGCACGCGGCCACGCCCGGTCCGGCAGCTCCGGTCCGGCGTGGCCGTCGTGCGCCGACCACGCTTCAGCGACGGCGATTCGTCGCGGGATCGACGGCGCCGCGCGGTCGCGCGGCCGCCGCGGGCGTCGTCTTGTCCGCGACCGGCAGCGCGCTCGACGGCGCGGCCAGGTACAGGCCGCCCGACGGCGTGGTCACCGCATTCACCGTGGCGCGGATTTCGTCGATGTCCGGCACCAGCCTGAAGCGCTGGTCCTTCACCAGCAGCACGCCGGCGACGCCGCTGCCGTAATCCACCCAAGGGGTGAAGCCGAACGCGCCGGGGCTGGAGATCACCAGTGCGGTCGCGTCCGGATCCTTCGCGCTGTCGATCCAGTGGCCGATGCCGTAGCCGAAGCCGTCGGTGTAAGGCGGTCGCGACAGGTTCCGGGTGCCGACGGTGCGGTCGATCGACATGCTCGCCAGCGTCGCCGACGAGAGGAACACCTTGCCGTTGTAGCGGCCGTCGGCGAGTAGCATGTCGACGACGTGGCCGTAGTCCTCCAGCGTGCTGCGTCCGCCTTCGGCGATGCGCGGGTTGGCCATGCGCACGTAGCCGGCGACGGTGGAGTCGTAGGCGTAGTCGGTCTGGGCGAGGCCCAGCGGGGTGGCGGTCTGTTCGATGAACAGGTCGTCCCACGCCTTGCCGGCGGCGATCTCCGCCATCCGGCCGGCGACCTGCATCGAGTTGCCGCCGTACGCGAACACCGTGCCGGGCGTGCCGATCAACGTGGAGTTCGCCAGGATCGTGTTGGCGCAGTCGCCCAGCGTGATCCGCGGATTCGACATGCACAGGTTGTCGGTGTCGGGCAGGCCGCTGGTGTGCGAGAACAGTTGCGCCAGGGTAATCGGCTTCTTGTCGGCGGGCGCGTTCGGGAAGTACTGGCCGACGGTGTCGCTCCAGCGCATCAGGCCCTTGTCCACGAGCCGTGCGACGGTGAGCCCGGACAGCCACTTGCTGCCGGAGGCGATCGGAACGCGCGTGCCGGTCGTGTAGCCGCCGAACGCGGCGCGATAGACCACCGTGCCGGCCTTGTTAACGCGCAGCGACGCGCCGTCGAGCGCGTTCGCGTCGACGAACGCCTGCATTTCGGCGGACACCGGGCGGAAGTCGTAGCGCACGGCGGCGTCGGCGCCGCCTAGGCCGCCAGCGAGCGTGAGCAACAGGGTGGCGCAGGTCTTCGACAGCATCGTGCAGCGTCCTTGTGTGGGGTGGGCGCGCACGGTAACGCGAAGGCCACGACCGGGTTGACCCCGCGCGCGGGCGAAGTTGTGAACGAATGTGTCCGTCGCCGCGCGGGTCCGTACAATGCGCGCTGCCGCCCACCGACGCCCCGCGCATGCACGCCAGCGACACGCCGTTGATCGACATCGGCGCCAACCTCACCCACGACAGTTTCGATCACGACCGCGAGGCGGTGCTGGACCGCGCCCGCGCCGCCGGCGTCTCGAAGCTGGTGGTCACCGGCGCCAGCCGCGAACATTCGCCGAAGGCGCTGGTCCTGGCGCAGACCTTCCCGGGCACGCTGTACGCCACCGCCGGCGTGCATCCGCACCACGCGGTCGAATACACCGACGAATGCGACGCCGAGATGCGCGCGCTGCACGCGCATCCGGAAGTGGTGGCGGTGGGCGAATGCGGGCTGGACTACTTCCGCGATTTCTCGCCGCGCCCGGCGCAGCGGCGCGCGTTCGAGCGCCAGTTGCAGTTGGCGGCGGACCTCGTCGCCGCCGGTCGCGGCAAGCCGCTGTTCCTGCACCAGCGCGATGCGCACGCCGACTTCCTGGCGATGATGGCGAACTTCGACGGCCGCCTCGGCCCGGCGGTGGTGCACTGCTTCACCGGCACCCGCGAGGAACTGTTCGACTACCTCGACCGCGACTGGCACATCGGCATCACCGGCTGGCTGTGCGACGAGCGTCGCGGCATGCACCTGCGCGAACTGGTGAAGCACATCCCCGCCGACCGGCTGATGATCGAGACCGACGCGCCGTACCTGCTGCCGCGCACGGTGCGCCCGCAGCCGTCGCACCGGCGCAACGAGCCGATGTACCTGGCGCACATCGTCGAGGAGCTGGCGCGCGACCGCGCCTCGCCGGTGGCGGCCGTCGCCGCCGCGACCACGGCGACGGCGACGGCGTTCTTCGGCCTCTAGGGAACGCGCGACGGCCGCCCTCCGGCGGCCGCCGTTCGACTGCGGCCCTTCAACCCCGGCCGTTCAACCGCAGTCGGCGACGCAACCGTAGTAGTTGTCGCGGCACAGGTCGTAGCACCAGCCCTGGCCGGGCGTGCAGGCGTACCAGCACTGCGTGTACTCCTGGCTGCAGCGCCGTTCGCACAGGGTCCCGGCCCTGGCCGAGTTCGACATCGACATGCCGAGGCCGGTGGCCAGCGCGATCGCGCCGATGAGCAACGTCTGATGGAGCTTCATGCGGTCCTCTCCTTCCTTCTGGTCGATCCTGTCCGAAGCCGGATCGTGGGCTTGCGTGGGTCGCCGCCGCGCGGGCGGCGGCGGTCACGACTTCCGGTCGGCCGCACCGCCGCCGAGCGCGGCCAGCGCGTCGAGGATCGCGTCCTCGCGGTAGCCGTCGATGCGGCGGTCGCCGATGTACAGCAGCGGGACGCCGATGCCCTTGCGGGCCAGGAATTCGCGGTTGGCGTTCGCGTCGGTGTCGATCTTGTACTCTGTGTAGCGCACGCCGTGCGCGGCGAACAGCTTGCGCACCTTGGCGCAGTAGGGACAGGTGGTGGTGGCGTAGAGCACGACGGGCGTGCCCGCCTTCGCGTACAGCGCGGCGTGGTCGCCGGTGGTGTAGGCCGGCGGCGGGAACGCGGCGTGGTACCAGTTCGCCACGCGCGGGCCGACCTGCAGCCCGACGAAGAAGAACGCCGGCACCAGCAGCCACGGCAACAGGGTCTTGAGGATCTTCGGCATGCGCATCTCCTTGTGTCGCGCCGGCGTGTCGGGCCGGTCGGGTCGATCCGGGCCGGCAGCGGCGGCCTCGCGTCCAGCGATCGAAGGCGACTATAGCGCCGCTCGATCCAGGCCGGGCCGGCGCGTGCGCGGCGGGTGCCCGCTCCGCGACCGCGCCGCCGACTGAACGGCGGCTGCCACCGCGGCGGGCGGACGGTCAAATACTGAACCTGCCGGTACACTGACCGCCCCCTCCGTCCCGGATCGCCCCATGCCGCCCCGGCCCCGCTTCCTGCCGCTGCTGGCGGCAGGGCTCTGTCTGGTCCTCGCCGCCTGCGCCGGCGACCGTACCGACGCCGCTTCCGCTTCCGAGGCCGCCGCCAAGGCGATGGCGGTGACCGCCGCCCCGGTCGGCGTGCGCCGGCTGCCGCGCGGTGCCACCGTCTCCGGCGCGGTGGCGCCGGTCGAGGAGATGCAGCTCGGGGTCGAACTCGGCGGCCTGCGCGTGACTGCGCTGCACGTCGATGTCGGCCAGCGGGTCGTGCCCGGGCAGCCGCTGCTCACCCTCGACCACCGCACGCTCGACAGCGAGCTCGCCCAGGCCGAGGCCGCGCTGCGCGAGGCCGAGGCCGGCGCCGCGCTGGCCCGGGCCAACCTCGCCCGCGGCCAGGCGCTGGCCAAGGACCGGTTCATCAGCGCCGGCCAGCTCGACGAGCTGCGCGCCGCGCGCACCCAGGCCGAGGCCCGCACCGGCACCGCGCGCGCCGCGCGCGACGGCGCCGCGCTGCGCCGCAGCTTCGCCGACCTGCGCGCGCCCGCGGCCGGGATCGTCTCGAAGCGGCTGGTGCAGCCGGGCCAGGTGGTCGGCGCCGGCAGCGAACTGCTGCGCCTGATCCGCGACGGCCGGCTGGAATGGCGCGCCGAACTGCCGGTGGCCACGCTGACCTCGATCGCCCCGGGCGACCGCATCGTGCTCACCGCGCCGTCCGGCGCGCGGGTCGAAGGCCGGGTCCGCGCGGTGAGTCCCGGCGTGGACGCCACCACCCGCACCGGCACGGTCTACGCCGACCTCCCGGACCCGCAGGGGCTGGCGCCGGGCGCCTACGTCGAGGGCCGCATCGACACCGGCGAGGCCGACGCCGCGACGGTGCCGGCCGCCGCCGTCGTCCTGCGCGACGGTTTCCCGACCGTGTTCGTGCTCGACGCCAAGGGTCGCGCCCACGCGCAGCGCGTGCGCACCGGCCTGAAGGTCGACGGCGAGGTCGAACTGCTCGACGGCCCGAAGCCCGGCACGCGCGTGGCGGCGGACGGCGCCGGCTTCCTCGCCGACGGCGACCACGTCCGCGTCGTCGCGCCCTCCGCGCCGGGGAGCGCCGTGCGGTGAGCGGCGGCGGCAACCTCTCGTCCTGGGCGATCAAGCGGCCGCTGCCGTCGCTGATGCTGTTCTTCGTGCTGTGCGTGGCCGGCCTGTGGGGCTTCCACGTGCTGCCGGTGGCGCGCTACCCGGACATCGCCTTCCCGATGACCACGGTGACCGTGAGCCAGCCCGGCGCCGCGCCGGCGCAGCTCGAAACCGAGGTCACGCGCAAGGTCGAGGATTCGGTCGCGACGATCCCCAACGTCAAGCGGATCATGTCGACGGTGACCGAAGGCGCCAGCGTCACCGCGATCGAGTTCAACCTCGACACCGACCTGTCGGCCGCGCTGGACGACACCCGCGACGCCGTCGCCCGCGTGCGCAGCGACCTGCCGCAGGACGTGCTCGAACCGGTGATCGGCAAGGTCGACATCGGCGGCTCGCTGCAGACCTACGCGGTGTCGGCGCCGGGGATGACGCCCGACGAGCTGTCGTGGTTCGTCGATCGCGACGTGTCGCGCGCGCTGTACGGCGTGAAGGGCGTGGCCAAGGTCACCCGGATCGGCGGCATCGAGCGCCAGGTCCGCGTCGACCTCGATCCCGAGGCGCTGATGGCCTACGGCATCACCGCCGGCGCGGTGTCGCAGCAGCTCGCGCGGATCCAGGCCGACCGCCCGGGCGGCCGGACCGAACTGGGCGGCGAGGAGCAGACCCTGCGCGCGATCGGCACCGTCGCCGACGCCCAGCAGCTCCGCGACTTCAGCATCGCCCTGCCCGACGGCCGCGCGGTGCGGCTGTCGTCGATCGCGAACGTGCACGACGATGCCGCCGATCCCACCCAGGTCGCGCTGTTCGACGGCAAGCCGGTGGTCGGCTTCTCGCTGTCGCGCACCCGCAAGGCGGACGAGCTGCGGGTCTCCGCCGAAGTGCGCAAGGCGCTCGATGCGCTGCAGGCGGCGCATCCGGGCACCCGTTTCAGCCTCGTCACCAGCGTGGTCGAGGAGACCGAGCGCTCCTACGACTCGTCGATGACGATGCTCTGGGAAGGCGCCCTGCTGGCGCTGCTGGTGGTGTGGTGGTTCCTGCGCGACTGGCGCGCGACGTGGGTGTCGGCGGTGGCGCTGCCGCTGTCGATCATCCCGACGTTCGCCGTGATCGCGATGCTCGGCTTCAGCCTCAACATCATCACCCTGCTGGCGCTGTCGGTGGTGGTCGGCATCCTGGTCGACGACGCCATCGTCGAGATCGAGAACATCGTCCGCCACCTCGGCATGGGCAAGTCGCCGATCGAGGCCGCGCGCGACGCCGCCGACGAGATCGGGACGGCGGTGATCGCGACCTCGATGACCCTCGCGGCGGTGTTCGTGCCGGTCGCGTTCATGCCCGGCATCGCCGGCAAGTTCTTCCGCGAGTTCGGCTGGACCGCGGCCACCGCGGTGCTGTTCTCGCTGCTGGTGGCGCGCCTGCTGACGCCGATGATGGCGGCCTACCAGCTCAAGCCGCACGCCGACGCCGGCGCCGAATCGAAGCTGATGGCGCGCTACCTGGGCTGGGTGGACGCGGCGCTGCGCCACCGCGGGCGCACGCTGTGGATCGCGTTCGGGCTGTTCGTCGGTTCGCTGGCGCTGGTGCCGCTGATCCCGACCACCTTCATCCCGCTCACCGACGTCGGCCGCAGCAACCTCGCCATCGAACTGCCGCCGGGCACGCCGATCGAACGCACCACCGCGGTCGCCGAACAGGCGCGGACGAAGCTGGCGGACATCCCGGAGTTGAAGCACGCCTTCACGATGGTCGGCAGCGTGCTCGACCTCGGCGATCCGGGCAAGACCGGCGCCGGCGAAGCGCGCAAGGCGACGCTCGTGCTCGACTGGGGCCCGGCCCAGGGCCGCGACCGCCACCAGAAGGCGCTGGAACGGCTGGTGCGCGAGCGCTTGGCCGACCTGCCCGGCGCGAAGATCAGCTTCATCAGCAGCGAGCCGGGCGAACAGTTGCAGTTGGTGCTGTCCGGCGACGATCCGGTGAAGCTCGACGCGGCCGCCTCCGCGGTCGAGCGCGGCGTGCGCGGGCTGTCCGGCCTCGGCAGCGTGTCCTCGTCGGCGTCGCTGCTGCGCCCGGAAGTGCAGATCGTGCCCGATCCGGCGCGCGCCGCCGATCTGGGCGTGGCCACCGCCGACATCGCCGAGGCCACGCGGATCGCGACCGCCGGCGACTACACCCAGCGCATGGCCAAGCTCAACCTCGCCGATCGCCAGATCCCGATCCGCGTCGGCTTCGCGCGCGAGGCGCTGCGCGACCCGGCGCTGATCGGGCAACTGCGGGTGCCCGGCCGCGACGGCCCGGTGCCGCTGTCGGCGGTCGCCGAGCTGCGCGACGGCAGCGGTCCTTCGGTGATCTCGCGCTACCAGCGCGAACGCAACGTCACCCTGACCGCCGAACTCGACGGCCGCCCGCTGGGCGAGGTGATGAAGGAAGTGCAGGCGCTGCCCGCGGTGAAGAACCTGCCCACCGGCGTGCAGTTCCTCAACGCCGGCGACGCCGAGGTCTTCGTCGAACTGTTCTTCGGCTTCGCGATGGCGATGGTCGCGGGCATCGTCTGCATCTACATGGTGCTGCTGCTGCTGTTCAACCACGCGATCCAGCCGCTGACCATCCTCGTCGCGGTGCCGCTGTGCGCCGGCGGCGCGTTCGGCGCCCTGCTGGTGACCGGGCACGCGCTGTCGCTGCCGGCGCTGATCGGCCTGCTGATGCTGATCGGCATCGCCACCAAGAATTCCATCCTGCTGGTGGACTATGCGGTGGTCGCCGAGGACCAGCACGGCCTCAGCCAGCACGACGCCCTGATCGACGCCTGCCGCAAGCGCGCGCGGCCGGTGGTGATGACGACCCTGGCGATGGGCGCGGGCATGCTGCCGCTGGCGCTGGGGTTCTCCGGCGATTCCAGCTTCCGCGCGCCGATGGCGTGGGCGGTGATCGGCGGCCTGATCACCTCGACGTTGTTGAGCCTGATCGTGATCCCGGCGGCGTACTCGGTGCTGCACGACCTCGGCGACGGCATCGCGCGCCGCTTCGGCCGCCGTCGTCGAAACGGCGTGCAGGCGGGATCCGCGGCGCACTGATCGCAACGCCCCCGTGCTTCCGCGCGCCCGCGCGCCCGGGCGACGCCGGGCGCGCGAGGCATGCGGGACACGCGACCGCGTGCCGTCAGGCCGACGCGATCACGGCCCGATCCCGCAGCACAGCGCCGCCGGCAACTCGGCGCGCGGCAGCGGGTTGAACTGGGTCGAGGGCGACACCGCGGTCGGGGTCACCGTCAGCGCCGAGAATGGCGTCAGCGCCGTGACCGGGGCGCTCCACGGCACGCTGCACAGGGTCTTCATGCCGCTGAAGCCCATCCGCACCGAGTAGCCGTCGGCCGGATCGCCCAGGCCGTCCCAGTCGCTGGTGGTCGTGCCGACGAAGTGCGCGCCCTTGTCGCTCTCGGCGACGTCCGCGACGATCTCCACGCCGGCCAGGCCCGCGCCCTGCGTGCCGTAGCGCATGCCGGTGTAGCCGCCGGCGGTGTAGGGCGCGAGCGTGATCGGCACCATCAGGTGCGACCACACGTCGCTGCTGTTGGCGCCGAGGTACGGGCCGACGAGGTTGCCGACGATCAGCAGTTGGCCGCCGGGGACGGTGCTGAAGGTGGTGGCGCGCGTGGTGGTGACCGCCTGCGCGGTCTCGCTTTCGTTGGGCGACCCCCACTCGACCTGCCGCTGCAGCGCGCAGCCGGTGCTGCGGTAACTGGCGACATACGCCTGCGGCAGCCCGCCGGCCGCGCTGCGGGTCTCGCCCACGGCGGTGAATCCCGGCGCGATCGTGCTGCCGGACGCGCCGTGGCGGGTGATGTCGTTGAACCGCGACACGCCCAGCCCCGGCACCTGCGAGCCGCAGATGAAAGCGCCGTTGTTGCCGTCGATCTGGAAGATCGCCGCGTTGTTGCCGAAGCCGCCGGCGACCACCAGGTTGTCGGCGAGCGAGGGCGTTTCCACCTCGGCGATGCCGCGTCCGGTCAGTTGCGTGGGCGCCGTCGGCACGCTGTAGTCGCGCATCCAGATCAGCGCGCCGCCGCTGGTGGTGCGCACGACGCGGACGAAGTTCGCGCTGCCGGTGTTGTACTCGCCCAGCGCGATCAGGTCGCCGGCCGAGGTCCCGAACGCGGGATCGCCGGTCGCGGCGCGGAGGATGTCCCAGGCGATCTGCTTGCCGGCGGTGGTGCCGTAACTGCGATGCCACACCATCGCGCCGTTGCAGTCGACCTTGCTGATGGTGAGGTGGGTTTGCACCGGCGTCGCCAGCGTGTCGAGCGTGCCGACGACGGCGAAGCCGCTGCCGTCGGTGTATTCGACGATGCCGCGCCCGTCCTCGGAGCGTCCGCTGTCGTAGCTGTAGCGCCACGGTCCGGCGACGGGGTTGGCGATGTTCTTGCGTTCGACCACGATGTTGTTGAATCCGGGCGTGCCGGCGGGCGCGGTCTGGGTGCCCGCGGCGACCTGGCCGCCGCCCGCGCAGAACTGCACGTCGGCGACGCCGTGCAGTTGTTCCCGGTGCGGATTGAGGCCCGAATACACTTCCCAGCTCTGCGCGGCGGCCGTGAAGGGCGCCACTCCCGTGGCGATGCCCGTTGCGATCAGACCGAGCGCGATCAGATGCGGGCGGGGCCCGCGGCGGTTGCGAGATGCGTTCATGCTGTGGATCTCCTTGAACGTGCGAAAGGTTCGCGTTCCGTGTTCAGGCGACCTGCCGACGACCGGAGTCGCCCGTGTGCCGCCGACATCCGCGTCGGCGTGGACCCAGCCTACACCCCAACTCTCCGCTGCGAACGCATCGCGACGACCAGCGGCGCCGACACGCGCGAACCGGGCCCCATCCGCGGCGCGACTCATTGACGCGGCATATCGCGATCGCCGATCGCAACCGGCCATTGCGATCGTCGATCGCAACCCGCGAACCCGGTCGTCGATCGCGGCGCGGTGCTCCGCGCCGATGCCGCGTTCACTCGCCGCGGTCGCGTCGCGTCGCGCGCAGCACCGCGTAGATCGCGACCAGCAGCGCCAGCGCGATGCCGATCGCCTGCCATTCGTCGCGCTTGAGGGTGGTGACGATCGCGACCATCGCGACGAGCGCGACCAGCGGCACCAGCGGCCCGCCGGGCAACACGAACGGCGCATTGCGGGAGGCCGGCATGTCGCGCAGGTCGCGCGCCTGCGCGCGCCACGCGGCGACGGCGACGCAGCCGTACATCAGGCAGATCGCGCCGCCGGAGATCAGGGTCAGCTTGTCGAAGTTGCCGACCAGCGCCAGCGCCCAGGCGATGCCGGCGTGCGCGACCAGGGCGACCAGCGGCACCCGGTGCGTCGCCGACACCCGCCCGAACGCCCGCGGCAGGTAGCCGTCGCGGCCCAGCGCGAACACCAGCCGCGAGGTGCCGAGCAGGTTGCCCATCATGAAACCGGTCATCGACACGCAGGCGGTGAGCAGCAGCAGCGTGCGCCCGGGCGCCCACAGCGCGCCGGCGGTGTCGGCCAGCGGCACGCCGCTGGTCGCCAGCGCGGGGCCGATCAGGCGCTGCCCGGCGATCTGCAGGCCGAGGTAGAGCAGCACCACCAGCAGGATCGCGGCGAGCGTCGCCCGCGGCACGTTGCGCGCGGGGTCGCGCAGTTCGCCGGAGGGCACCAGCGCGGTCTCCATGCCGGAGTAGGCGAACATCACCAGCACCATCGACGCGCCGAGCGCCGACAGCGACGGCACGTCGGCGAAGGAAAAGCTGACCTGGCCGTCGCCCGCGAACCACAGCCCGGCGAGCGCCAGCAGCACCAGCGGCGTGAGCTTCAGCGTCGCCAGGGCCGCGATCGCGCGCGCGCCGAGCTTCACGCCGAACGCATTGAGCGCGAACAGCGCGAGATACACGCCGGTCAGCAGCGCCGCCCGCATCGTCGGCTCCTTGAACTGCGGGGCGAGCGCGGCGACCTGCGCCGACAGGCCGTCGGCGACGCCGGCGCTGGAGGCGAGGTTGCTGATCCACATCAGCGCGCCGGCGATGAAGCCCGCGAACGGCCCGAACACCGCGGTGAGGTAGGTGTACGGGCCGCCGGTGGCCTGGGTGCGGCTGCCGATCGCGGCGAAGCACAGCGCCACCGGCACGATGGCGAGCGCGCCGGCGAGCAGCGCCAGCGGCGCGGCGGGGCCCATCTGCGTCGCCAGCGCCGCGGGCATCCGGAAGATGCCGCCGCCGACGATCACGTTCATCACCGCGGCGGTAAGCGCGAGCGTGCCGACCGCGCGGACCAGGGCGGCGTCGCCTTCGAGGGGACGGGCGGCGGGCGTGTCGGACATGGGCGGCTCGGGACGGACGGTGGACGCGGCAGCCTCGCACGCGGCGCGGGCTTTGGCGAGTGTGCCCGCGGCATGAGCACATGCCCCGGCGCGGGGCGTCGCCGCCGGCATGCGATAGCATCGCGGCAGCCCTGTCCGGAGAATCCCGCATGCGTCCCGCCCTGCTCGTCCTGTCGTTGACCCTCGCCCTGGGCGCCGTCGCGTCGCCCGCCCGCGCCGGCGACGCGCGCCCGGAGATCGACGCCCAGGCGCACGCGCTGCAGCCGAAGGTGCTGGCCTGGCGCCGCGACCTGCACGAACATCCCGAACTGGGCAACCGCGAGACCCGCACCGCCGCGCTGGTCGCCGCGCACCTGCGCGCGCTCGGCCTGAAGGTCGAGACCGGGATCGCCACCACCGGCGTCACCGCCGTGCTCAAGGGCGGCCGGCCCGGCCCGCGGATCGCGATCCGCGCCGACATGGACGCGCTGCCGGTGACCGAGCGCAACGCGCTGCCGTTCGCCTCGAAGGCGACCGCGACCTTCCGCGGCGAGACCGTCGGCGTGATGCACGCCTGCGGCCACGACGCCCACACCTCGATCCTGATGGGCGTCGCCGAAGCGCTGACCGCGATGAAGGCCGACCTGCCCGGCGAGATCCTCTTCATCTTCCAGCCCGCCGAGGAAGGCCCGCCGGACGGCGAGCGCGGCGGCGCCTCGGAAATGCTGGCCGAGGGCATCTTCCGCGACTTCAAGCCGGAGGCGGTGTTCGGCCTGCACGTGTTCAGCACGCTGCCGGCGGGCACGGTCGGCTACCGCAGCGGCCCGGCGATGGCCGCCTCCGACCGTTTCAACATCGTCATCAAGGGCCGGCAGACGCACGGCTCGCGGCCGTGGGGCGGGGTCGATCCGATCGTCGCCGCGGCCGAGGTCGTCACCAGCGCCCAGGCGATCGTCAGCCGCCGCCAGAACATCTCGAAGCTGCCGGTGGTGGTCAGCTTCGGCGCGATCAAGGGCGGCATCCGCTACAACATCATCCCCGACCAGGTCGAACTGATCGGCACCATCCGCACCTTCGACGAGGACATGCGCCAGGCGGTGTTCGCCGACCTGAAGAACGTCGCCGAACACGTCGCCGCCGCCCACGGCGCGACCGCCGTCGCGCAGGTGCCTGACACCGTCGGCAACCCGGTCACCGTCAACGACCCCGCGCTCACCACCCGCGCCGTCGCCAGTCTGGAGCGCGCGGTCGGCCGCGACCGCGTGCTGCCGATCGACCTGACCATGGGCGCCGAGGATTTCGCGTATTACGCCAAGGAAGTGCCGGGCTTCTTCTTCTTCGTCGGCGCCACGCCCAAGGGCCAGAATCCGGTGACCGCGCCGTCGAACCACTCGCCGGAATTCTTCCTCGACGAATCCGCGCTCGATGTCGGCCTGCGTTCGATGCTGCAGGTGGTGCTGGATTACCAGGACGGGGTGCGCTGAGCCGAGCGAACGCCCGGGCGGCCCGACCCGCCGTCCGGCGGCTCAACGCCGAGCCGCCGCTTGCCTCGTCACACGGTAGAGCGGCCTTCAGGCCGCTGCTCTTCGCATCGTCGCGATATGCGCAGCGGCCTGGTGTTCAACAGCCGAATGGCTGGTCAGGCCGCTCTACCGAAATGCGCGTTCGCGCCGATCGTCAGTCCATGTGCCAGCCGTGGCTGACCAGCAGCGACTGGCCGGTCAGGGCGTTGCTCTCGAACGCGGCGAACAGCAGCGCGACCGCGGCGACATCGGCGACGGTGGTGAACTCGCCGTCGACGGTCTCCTTCAGCATCACCTTCCTGACCACGTCGTCCTCGCTGATGCCCAGTTCCTTCGCCTGCTCGGGGATCTGCTTCTCCACCAGCGGCGTGCGCACGAAGCCCGGGCAGATCACGTTGGCGCGGATGCCGTGCTTGCCGCCTTCCTTGGCCACGGTGCGGCACAGGCCGAGCAGGCCGTGCTTGGCGGTGACGTAGGCCGACTTCAGCACCGAGGCTTCCTTCGAGTGCACCGAACCCATGTAGATGATCGCGCCGCCGCGGCCGGAGGCCTGCATGTGCGGCACGCAGGCGCGGGTGGTGAGGAACGCGCCGTCGAGGTGGATCGCCAGCATCTTCTTCCAGTCGGAGAACGCGAACTTCTCGATCGGATTGACGATCTGGATGCCGGCGTTGCTGACCAGCACGTCCACGCCGCCCCAGGCCGCGACGACCTGCGCGACGCCGGCGTTGACCTGATCCTCGCTGGTGACGTCCATCGCCACCGCCATCGCGACGCCGCCGGCGGCGACGATCTCGTCGACGGTCTTCTGCGCGTCCTCGAGCCGCAGGTCGGCGATGGCGACGCGGCCGCCGGCGCGGGCGTAGACGTGGGCGATCTCGCGGCCGATGCCGCTGGCGGCGCCGGTGACGATGCAGACCTTGTTGTCGAGCTTCATGTCGGATCTCCTGGAGGGAGGGGGGAAGGGAGGCGGGACGCCGCGCTGCGGCGACGGTCATGCCGGGTGGCGCGATCCCGCGGGCAGCAGGTCGTACACGCGCACGCCATGGCGTCGGCGCGCGCGGCCGCGCCAGCGCGCGTCGGCGAGCGTGCGCGTCGCGTCGTCGCGGCCGGCGCACCAGTGCTCGCGCATCGAACGGCGCGAGAACGCGTAATCCTTGTTGTCGCCTTCGCACGGCCGCGTGCGGTAGATCAGGTGGACCACGTCGACGCTGCCGCCGGCCGGGCGCAGGTCGGCGAGCAGCCGCGCATCCGGATCGTCGCGCAGCGCCGGCGGCAGTTTCGCCAGCAGCCGGTTGGCGGCGCGCGACAGCGTTTCCAGCCGCAGTTCGATGTCGGTGTTCATGCGGGTGCGACTGGAGAAGCGGATGTCCTTCTCGCGCGCGCCGACTTCCTGCAGCGTCGTCGGCAGGTCGCCGCGCGCGGGGAACAGATCGACCTGGAACACCGTCCGGTGGCGTTCGTCCGGCTGGTCGAGGACGTACTGCAGCGGCGTGTTCGAGACCAGGCCGCCGTCCCAGTAGTGTTCGCCGTCGATCTCCACCGGCGCGAAGCCCGGCGGCAGCGCGCCGCTGGCGAGGATGTGGCGCACGTCGATGCGCTGGCGCGCCGAATCGAAGTAGGCGAAGTTGCCGGTGCGCACGTTCACCGCGCCCACCGACAGCCGCACCGGCCCGGCGTTGATGCGGTCGAAATCTACCAGCGCCTCGAGCGTGTCGCGCAGCGGGGCGGTGTCGTAGACGCTGACCGCCGCCGGCGTCCCGGGCAGGGCGAACAGCGCGGGCGGCCAGCGCGGCGCGAAGAAGCCGGGCACGCCGAACCACAGCGCCTGCAGCGCGCTGGCGTCGTTGAGCCCTTCGTGCAGCGCGCCGGCGGCGTCGGGATGCGCGATCGGCAGACCGGGCGCCAGATCGGGCAGCGGTCCCGCCGAGGTGACGCGCTCCCAGAACGCCTGCAGGCGTTCGATCCGGCGCTCCGGCGGATTGCCGGCGATCAGCGCGGCGTTGATCGCGCCGATCGAGATGCCGGCGACCCAGTCCGGCGCCTGCCGCTGCGCGTCGAGGGCCTCGAAGACGCCGGCCTGGTAGGCGCCGAGCGCGCCACCGCCCTGGAGGACGAGGATGCGGTCTTCACGGGTGCGGGTGCGGGGCATGGGGTGTCCGGGGTGCGGCGCCTGAACCTCCGCCGGGACGGCGGATGCTGCGCTGCGACAGCGTGCCACGCTAGGCCCGCGAACCTGAACACGATGGAAAACACGATGGAGCCCCGGCCCCGGCCCCGGCCCCGGCCGTCCGGTCGCCGGGCATCCTGCCCGGGCGGCGGTACGGGCACCGACCGGGGCCCGCGCAGCCGGCGCTAGACTGTCGCGATGACGTCTCCCCATCTCCCGCTCGGCCGCGAGGTCGCCTATCCCGACCGCTACGACCCGTCGCTGCTGTTCCCGATCCCGCGGGCGCAGGCGCGTGCGGAGATCGGCGTCGACGACGCCGCGCCGCCGTTCGCCGGCCACGACCGCTGGCACGCCTACGAACTGAGCTGGCTCGACCGCGGCGGCAAGCCGGTGGTCGCCACCGCGACCCTGAGCGTGCCGGCGAGTTCGCCGCACCTGATCGAGTCGAAGTCGCTCAAGCTCTATCTGAACTCGTTGAACGGCGGCCAGCGGTTCGCCAGCCCCGAAGCCGTGCGCACGACGATCGCGACCGACCTGTCGGCAGCGGCCGGCGCGCCGGTCGAGGTGGCGTTCGGCCTGCCGCCGTTCGCCGAGGGCGACGCCGGCGCCGAGTCGATCGACGGCCTCGACATCGCCATCGACCGCTACGGCCCGCCGGACGCCGGGCTGCTCTCGGCCGACGCCACCACCGCGGTCGAGGAAACCCTGCATTCGGCGCTGCTCAAGTCCAACTGCCCGGTCACCGGCCAGCCCGACTGGGCCGGCGTGCGCATCGCCTATCGCGGTCCGCGGATCGACCGCGCCGGGCTGCTGCGCTACCTGGTGTCCTTCCGCGACCACGCCGAGTTCCACGAGCAGTGCGTGGAACGCCTGTTCGTCGACCTGCAGGCGCGCTGCCGCCCGCGGGTGCTGTCGGTGGAAGCGCGCTACACCCGCCGCGGCGGCCTGGACATCAACCCCTGGCGGGCGACGCCGGGGACGCCGCCGCCGCCGCCCGGGCGCGATGCCCGGCAGTGAACCCGGGGTCGGGCAGGCCGCAAAAAAACATGTGATCGATATGGATTCTTAACGTGACGCGTGCCAAGGTGTGCGCGCCATTCCGGCAGGAGCCCGTCCCCATGAACACCCCCGACAAACCCGATTTCTCGAACGTCCAGTCCGGCTTCACCACTACCGAAGAAGTCATCGGCGGTACCGGTGGCGGCGGCGGCACCGGCGAGCAGACCTACACCATCGCCAAGGGCGACACGCTCTCGGGCATCGCCAAGCGCTTCTACGGCAAGTCGAAGTACTGGCACCAGATCTACGAGGCCAACCGCGACACGATCCAGGATCCGGACCGGATCTTCCCGGACCAGGTGATCAAGCTCCCGGCGATCGACATCGACGGCGACGGCGATCTCGACGACCCGACGGTCGGCTGATCGCTGCCGCGCACGATCCGTTCCCCAGGCCCCATCGCCCGATTCCAAGGACTTCGCCATGACCCGCACCCGCCTGCACCACGCCCTGTTCATCGCCGCGATCGCCAGCGTCGCCATCGTCGGCTGCAAGAAGAAGGAAGAAGCCCCGCCCGTCGCCGCCCCGGCGCCGGCTCCGGTCGAAACCGCCCCGCCGCCGGCGCCCGCGCCGACCGTGTCGGTGACCGCGGTCGATCTGGGCAGCGCCATCGGCCCCGACCTGAAGGTGACCACCGCCACCACCACCTTCAAGCCGAAGGACACCATCTACGCGTCGATCGCCACCAGCACCAGCGACCCGGCCGCCACCGTCCCGGGCAAGCTCGGCGTGCAGTGGACCTACAACGACGCCAGCGGCCCGATGCCGATCAACAAGGACGAGGCGCCCCGCGACGTCGCCTTCACCGGCGCCGGCGCCAACGAATTCCACATCGCCAAGCCGGACGGTTTCCCGGTCGGCAAGTACAAGGTCGATGTCACGCTCGACGGCAACGTCGTGCAGAGCAAGGAATTCGAAGTCGTGAAGTGATCGTCAGTTTCGACGCCATCACCTGCGGGGCGCGGCGAAAGCCGCGCCCCGTGTCGTTTGGAAGCCTGTCGTTTGGGCGCCTGTCGTTCGCAGGCCTGCGGTCCGGGCGCGCGAGGTTCCCGGCGCGGGCCCGGCCCGGCGTGAGACACTGCGCGCCCCCCGCTCGACCCGTTTCCGCCATGTCCGCCACCGACCTCCTCGACGACGCCGGCCTCGAACGCCTCTCGCACCTGCTCGACACCCGCGCGGTGCCGTTCAAGGGCTTCAACCTGGAGGCGCTGGACGGCTTCCTGTCCGCGCTGGCGGTCGGCCCCGGCGACGTGCCCGCGGAGGAATGGACGCCGGTGGTGTGGGGCGGCAAACCGCCGCGCTGGGAGGGCGAGGAGGCCGCCGAAGTCGACGCGCTGCTCGCCGCGCACGCGCGCCTGGTCGCGCAGCGCGTCCGCCACGACAGCGACAGCCTCCCCGATGCGCTGGCGCCGCTGCTGTGGCTGCCGGACGATCCGTCCGAGCACGACGACGACGAACTCGACGTCGGTCGCGACTGGGCCTACGGTTTCTTCCGCGGCGTCGAACTGCGCGAAGCCGACTGGGAAGCGTGGCTGGACGCGCACGACTGGATCGACGAGATCTTCGGCATGCTCGATCGCCTCGCCAGCGGCGAAGTGCTGGGCGAGGATCCCACCGCGGAACCGACGCCGCTGGAGTACCGCGAGCGCCTGGGCATCGTGATGGAACTGCCGGACATGCTCGCCGACCTGCACCACCACCGCATCGATGCGCTCACCCCGCGCACCCCGATCCGCCGCGACGCCAGGCCGGAACGCAACGATCCCTGCCCCTGCGGCAGCGGGAAAAAGTACAAGAAGTGCTGCGGGGCGTGAGGGCCCGAAGCAGGGCGAGGGCGCGTTCGTGCGCGGTGCGCCGGCAGCTCATGTGGCGCGACGCCCCGCCCATACGTCATCCCGGCGATCGACGGACGACATGACCTGATCGTCCGACACTCCTCCCGCTCCGCAAGCTACCCCGAGGTCTGCGTCGATGCCTGCAAGCGCTCCAGCAACGACTGCATCTTCGGGGCATTGTCGCGATCGTGCTCCTGCAGTCGCCGCAGCAGCGTTGGGATCGCGGTACCGTCCCGGCAATGTCGCGTGGTGTCCGCGCCCGCCTCGAGCAGCCGCTCGAAGGCATCGAAATTGCGCGAATAGATCGTCTGGCAAAGCGCGATTTCGCCTTCGTGCATCGGCATCGGCGCGTCGATATCGGCGCCGAGCGCGACCATCCGATCCATCAACGGGATGTCACGGAGGCGCATCAAGCATGCGAAAGCTTCATTCACGGCCGTCTTTCCTGCCTCGCTCGCCTGCACCACGACATCGATGGCCCGGGGATGGTGCGGCTGAAGGCACAACTGCCTGATCAGCGATTCCGACGGGTCGGTGAGCTCGATCGCGCGACGCACAGCGATCTTCTCCTTCGGGCCGATCCGGCGGTTCCCGCTGTCCTGTGCCGCTTGCTGCACCAGGGCCCGGGCCTCCAGGTAGTGCTTCATCCCGGGAAGCCATGGTTCGGGTATCGGATCGATCACTGCGAGGATCTTCTTGGCCGGCGCATCGACTTCCAGCAGATGGTCGGCCAAATCGAAGCGAAAATCCCATGCGTCCGGATGCGTCCCCAGGTAGTCGTCGCCGATGGCGGTGAACTCGCCGCTCTTGTCCTGCTTGCGCAGCGCGATCCGGAGATGTTGCAGCAGGCGGTAGTGGACGTAAGCTTCGCGCTCCGGCTTGGCCAGCCCGCTCTTGTAGGAGGAGATCGCACTGTCCAGGTCGCCGCGAACGAAAGCCAGGTCGCCGTGGTTGTATTCGCGCCATGGATGATCCGGCATGTCCTTCTCCGCGCGTTCGTACCACGCCTCCGCCTCATCGTCACGGCCTTGCAGGAAGGCAGAGCGCCCCAACAGGATGCGGGCTTGCGCGGACGACGGATCCAGCGCCAACGCCTGGTTGAGGTACTTTTCGGCCTGGGCAAAATGCTGCGGATAGGACTTGGCGCGGATGTCGTCGCGGCCCACGGGCTGGGCCGGCCGGGTCTCCAGTGCGATTTCGCCAAGCAGCACCTTGATTTCGGCGTTGCGAGGATCCGCCTTCTCGGCGCGCAGCAGCAGCGTGCGCGCGTCGGCGATCACGACCCGGGTGCCATTCTCGTGCAGGAGTCGGCGCGCTTCGGAAACCATGGCGGCGGTCTGCAACTTGTCTTCCATGCTCTGCGGCATCCGCGTCGGTGCCGGAGCGCGCGCCGCGATCGACTTGACGAGCCTCGCGTACCATGCCGAGTTCTGATGCGAGTCGACGACCGAGCGATTCGCGAAGAAGCGTTTCGGGCCTTCCTGTTCCGTGGCCGCGAGGAAGCGGGCGAGTTTGCGGTCATTGAACTTTTCAAGTGCGGGCGCTGCCCACGCATCGACCAGGAACTCCGCCGTCGGCCCGTTTCGCCATCTGCCGTTGATCCCGTCGTCCAACTCGGTCGAAGCGCTGGGGATCAGGGCGTCGTAGGTCGTGAATTCGACGTGGCGTGCCGCCGCGATCTCCGTCAGCAACCGTTCTTGAAGATGCATCGCGTAAACCAGTCGCAAGAGCAGGTCCCGACGCTCCGGCGGCAGCGATGCCGCATTGGCCTGGGGATCCGGCGCCTGGTCGCGGACAGCGGCGTTGATCTGCAACAGGACCGGGTCGCGCGACCAGGCTTCCATCGCCTCGATATCGCTCATGCGCAGCGTGACGGCCATGTCGCAGAGTGCCTTCTGGTGCAGCATGCCGGTGGAAAAGAATTCGTCGAGCGTTGGCCTGAGCGGCGCTGCCGCCGAAGGATTTCCCTTTGAAATCACTCCTTCGATACGCTGGCGCACTTGTGCCTCGTGCGCAGCCATCGCATCCAGTTCGCCCATCTGCGTGAGCAGCGCTTCCATGCGGCGAGCCTTCTCCGGCATCTCGCCACGGCTCATGTCGCACAGCGGCGCGGGCGGTGGCCCGTAGGACGCGCCTGCGCCGGCGTGATCGGTGCAGGCCACCAGCGACGCAATCGCCAGACAGGCGCCCAGCCCGATGGATATGATTCGATACATGGCGTCTTTCCATCCGAGAGTGCAGGCACTTTATCAACTCGGGACCGGCGAAGATGCTGGTCGCTGTTGCCATCCGGATGAAAAGCGTGTGTCGGTTCGTGTACAAACGGCGTTGATTCGTTTGTTGTGTCCATGCGCGACCCGGGATTCCACCTCCGGATACGGCAGCAACGCCACCACATCCAGTGCCCGCGAACACGCCGCTTTGACGCCGCGTACGCCGACCCACGCCGCCGCCGTCGATAGACGCAGCAAATCCGCAAGGACGATCGCCAGTGCGATCGAGACGCATCCAGCATGCGTCTCGCGCCTTCGTGTTACGGTGGCCCGGCGAATCCGTCTGCGGAAACCGTCTTTTCCGGAACGATCGAGCACAAGGATGCGCCGCTGTCGACGATCGGACGACGGGACTCCGTTCCCGACGTCGGCGCGTCCAGCTCCGGAGATCCCTCCATCGGACGCGATCAACCTGGAGGAGATGCCCATGATGCATCCACTGCACCGTCACATCCTCCTGTGCTGCTTCCTGGCCGCCGCGTTCGCACCGGCGGCGTACGCGCAGGTCCAGCGCAGTTTCCTCAATCTCGGTTTCGAACAGCCGGCCCTGACCGCCGCGGACGCAGCCACGGGCTGTTACCTGCTGACGGCGGACACCCAGGTGCCCGGCTGGAACACCAACCACCCCGCGGGATATGCCCCGGGCGGCACCTGCCTGTCGCCGACGCCGGTGGCCGGCAGGATGATGGAACTGTGGCGAACCAACTTCAACGGCGTGCCGGCGCGCGCCGGGGCCAATTTCGCCGAACTCAACGCGTATGTCGCCAGCCGGCTGTACCAGGACATCTGCCTGGTGAACGGCGAACGCATCCGCTGGCAATTCAGCCATCGCGCCCGCTCCGGCACGGACGTGATGTCGATGAACGTCGATACCGGCACCAACCAGATCGCGCGCGCATCGACCACGACCGCCGGCGTCGGCACCGTCGTCGCCGGCTCCTGCGGCGGCGGCTCGGTCGGCAGCGCGACCTGCAATGCGCCGGTGACGGTCAATACCTGGGCCGACTACACCGGCGCGTTCACCTGGACCGGCACTTCCGCCGTGCACAACGTCGGATTCGAGGCGATCAGCACCGGCAGCGGCAGCGCGAGCTCGGGCAATTTCCTCGACGACATCCAGATCTTCCTCACGCCCTACGTCGAGATCCAGCCCACGGGCGCCGTGCAGAATCCGGAAAACGCCGGCAGCGCCGCCATGCAGAAGGTCGTGGTGCTCGGCAGCCTGTCCAGCGCCATCACCGTGCAGTTCTCGATCGCCGGCAGCAGCACCGCGACCCTCGGCACCGACTTCACGACGCCGACGGGCAATGCGTCGTTCTCGGTGACGATTCCCCCGGGCAACTACGACGGCACCGTCGCGACCGGAAGCCTGTTCGACCTGGGCATCACGATCCTCGACGACACGCTCGTCGAGAACAACGAAACGATCGTGATCGACATGCTGCCCAATCCCGCCTCGTACACGCTGACCAGCACCACGGTCTGCGGCGGCACGATCAGCACGACGTTCAGTTACACCATCGTCGACAACGATGTCGACCTGCGGACCACGAAGACCCTGCTGGGACCCTCGTCGACCCCGCCGGGCGGCGGAAGCGTCCAGTTCCAGGTCGATTTCCAGAACAACACCGCACAGCCGACGCTGGCGCCGCTGACCGCGCACGATGTCTCGGCCGCCATCGCGGACGCCCTGCCGACCGGGTTCACGGCCTTCAGTTGGACCTGCACGACCCTCGGCAGTCCCGCGCCGGTCTGCCCGGCGGCCAGCGGCACGGGACCGGTCGCCGCGACGGTCGCGCTGCCCGCCGGCACGGGCGGGGCCGCGGGCGGCGTGCTGCGCTACACGATCACCGGCGCCCTGGCGGCCAGCCAGTGCACGTCCACCACCAACACCGCCACGATCGGCGCAGCCGCCGGTTCGACGGCCGCGGAGGCCACCGGCGTCGCGGCCGGCTTCACCTCGCCGGCGGTCGGCGGCGTCGCCAACAACAGCGCGAGCGTCAGCGTGGATCCGCTGTGCGCGGATCTGCAGTTGACCAAGACCAACACGCCGGGCGTCAACGCGAACGTCGACCAGGCCAGCGACACCGTCATCTCCGGTGCGACGACGACCTACACCATCGTCATCACCAACAGCGGGCCGGATGCGGTGACCGGCGCCGTGGTCAACGACAGCGCCGTGTCCAACCTGAACTGTCCCGCCGCCACGCCGGTCGCCTGCAGCGGCGGCGCATGTCCGTCGGGAGCGATCACCTTCTCCGGCCTCGGCAGCGGCCTGACCCTGGGGACGCTGCCGGCGACGGCGGGCGCCAACACGGTGACGCTGTCGTTTTCCTGCGGCGTTCCCTGAGCGCGGAGCGCGCGCGTCAGCCGGCGCGCGCCTTCCACGCCGCCAGCACTTCGGTCTCGCGCTCCGCCGTCAGCCCCGCCTTCAGCGGTGCGTTGCGGCGTGCGTCGGGCTGCGCGTCGAACCACGCCAGCGTCGCCGCCGTGGTGTCGGCGAGGCTGCGGAAGGTCAGGCCCGCGGCGATCGCGCGGGCGTTGCTGCGGCGATGGAAGCCGGCGGTCTCGCCGCTGCCCGGCAGCCACACCGGCAGGTCGGTCCAGCCGGACACGCCGTGCGCGTCCAGGAAATCCGCGGGCACGAACGTGAACGTCGCGCCGGCCCGGGTCGAGGCGCGGACGCCGTACAGCAGCGCGGCGGTGTCGAGCGGGTAGTCGGGGCCGAAGGCGTTGAAGACGCCGTGGGTGCGCGCTTCCGCGAGCCGCACCATCCATTCGCCCAGATCGCGCGCGTCGACGAACGTCACCGGGTCGCGGCCGTCGCCGGGGCACAGCACCTCGCCGCCGCGGCGCATGCGCAGCGGCCAGTAGGTGAAGCGGTCGGTCTCGTCGCCGGGACCGACGATCAGCCCGGGGCGCAGGATCGTGGTGCGGTCGCCGAAATGCTTGCGCGCTTCCGCTTCGCTGGCCGCCTTGAGGCCGGGGTACTTGCTCAGGTCGGCGCGCAGCCCGGGCGCGGTTTCCTGCAGCGGATCGCCGTCGAACGTCGCCAGCGGCGCGGTCTCGTCCTGGCCGGGGGTCGCGTTGTCGGCGTAGGCCGAGACGCTGGAGACCATCGTGTAGCCGCCGACGTGGCCCTTCAGCACCGCGGCCGCGTCGCGGATCCACGCCGGCACGCTGCTGGGGTTGTCGATGCAGGCGTCCCAGCGCCGGCCCCTGGCGACTTCGGCGCGCAGCGAGGCGTAGTCGTTGGTGTCGCGATCGCCCAGCAGTTGTTCGACCTGCCCGGGCCACTCCGGCTGCTTGCGGCCGCGGTTGAAGATCGTCACCCGATGCCCGCGCGCGAGCGCGTAGCGCACCTGGTGCGGGCCGATCAGCCCGGTGCCGCCGAGGATCAGCAGGTCGAGCGGCGTCCGCGCGCGCGGCGTCGCGTCGTCCGTCGCCGTGGCGGTGGACGGGGCCGCGGACCAGGCCGGCCCCGCGACGGCGGCGGCGCCGAGCGCGCCGAGGCGCAGGACATCGCGGCGATGGATCGGCATGGCGAGGCTCCGCGGTCGGCAAGGGACGATGCCGCGATCCTGCGCCGCGCCCGCGGCCCGCTCCCGTGCCGGAAGTCAGCCGCCGGCATCGGCCAAGGTCGGGCTTCCCCCACCTCCCGCGACCCGCGACAATGGCGGTCTTGGCCGGCGCGGCGCCGGCCTGCGAGGAGAACAGACGAATGGCCGATTTCACCCCCGTGGCGCCCGCCGACGGCGCCCGGATCACCAAGACCCCGACCGGACTGGTCGTGCCCGACCGCCCGATCATCCCGTTCATCGAGGGCGACGGCACCGGCCCGGACATCTGGCGCGCCAGCGTCCGCGTGCTCGACGCCGCGGTCGCCAAGGCCTACGGCGGCCAGCGCCAGCTCATGTGGATGGAAGTCCTCGCCGGCGAGAAGGCGTTCAACCAGACCGGCAGTTGGCTGCCCGACGCCACCGTCGACGCCTGCCGCGACTACCTGGTCAGCATCAAGGGTCCGCTGACCACCCCGGTCGGCGGCGGCATCCGCTCGCTCA
Organism: Lysobacterales bacterium; assembly: GCA_019510125.1. Taxonomy (GTDB): domain Bacteria; phylum Pseudomonadota; class Gammaproteobacteria; order Xanthomonadales; family Xanthomonadaceae; genus Lysobacter_I. Next base: position 118,461 of record JAEKKX010000012.1, on the reverse strand, counting down.
ACGTGGCCCTGCGCCAGATGCTGGACCTGTTCGTCTGCCTGCGCCCGGTGCGCTGGTTCGAGGGCGTGCCCTCGCCGGTGAAGAAGCCCGGCGACGTCGACATGGTGATCTTCCGCGAGAACACCGAGGACATCTACGCCGGCATCGAGTTCGAGCCGGGTTCGGCCGACGCGCAGAAGGTGCTGGACTTCCTGCAGAAGGAGTTCCCCAAGGGCTTCGACAAGATCCGCTTCGGCAACAAGGCGAAGACCGACGAGTGGAACCGGATGCTCGAGGCCATCGGCGCGCCGGCGCGCGACCTGCCGGTGCAGGTCGGCATCGGCATCAAGCCGGTGTCCTACCTCGGCACCGAGCGCCTGGTCCACAGCGCGATCGCCTACGCGATCGAGAACAAGCGCAAGTCGGTCACGCTGGTCCACAAGGGCAACATCATGAAGTACACCGAGGGCGCGTTCCGCGACTTCGGCTACAAGGTGGCCCGCGACTTCTTCGGCGCGGTCGAGCTCGACGGCGGTCCGTGGCACGTGATCCCCGAGGGCAGGCCCGGCGCCGGCATCGTGATCAAGGACGCCATCGCCGACGCCTTCCTGCAGCAGATCCTGCTGCGGCCGAAGGAATACGACGTGTGCGCCACGCTCAATCTCAACGGCGACTACCTGTCCGACGCGCTGGCCGCGCAGGTCGGCGGCATCGGCATCGCCCCGGGGGCGAACATCAACACGGTGACCGGCCACGGCGTGTTCGAGGCCACCCACGGCACCGCGCCGAAGTACGCCGACCTCGACAAGGTGAACCCGGGTTCGGTGATCCTGTCGGGCGAGATGATGCTGCGCTACATGGGCTGGACCGAAGCGGCCGACGCCATCATCAAGGCGATGGACGGCGCGATCGCCAGCAAGCGCGTCACCTACGACTTCGCCCGGCTGATGGACGGCGCCACCGAAGTGAAGTGCAGCGAGTTCGCGGACGAGATCATCAAGCATCTCTGACCGACCGCGATCGTCGCGGAAAGGGCCGCCGCAGGGCGGCCTTTTTCGTGCCGGGCGAGGTCGGACGCGGGTGACCCCGGGCGCACATCACTTCAGGCGGGCATGGCCTCGGACGGGATGACTTCGGAGGGACGACTTCGGCTGGGATGACTTACGGCCCCGCATGACTTCCGGGCCTGTGGCGCGCTTCCGGCGCGGCGGAGGCTTGGCGCGTCCGTTCCCGCTGGAGTTTCCCGTGCGCACCGTCCCCGTCCTGCTTGCGGCCTGCCTCGCGTTCCCGTCGCTGTGCGGCGCCGCGTCGTCCTCGATCGATCCGCGGGCCTACGCGCGCGAGATCGCCGGCGCGCGCACCGAAGTGATGGTGCTGGGCAGCCCCCACCTGTCCTCGATGTCGGACGCCTTCCGCGCCGAACGCCTCGACCCGCTGCTCGCGCGTCTGCAGGCCTTCGCCCCGGCGATCATCACGATCGAGGCGCTCAGCGGCGAGGAATGCGACCTGCTGCGCCGGCATCCGGCGATCTACCCGGGCGTGGCCGAGACCTACTGCGCCGACACCGCGGCGGCGCGCAAGGCCACCGGGCTGGACGTCCCCGAGGCGATCGCGGAGGTCGAGAAGACGCTCGACGCCTGGCCGGCGACGCCCACGCCTGCGCAGCGGCGGCGCCTGGCCGCGCTGCAGCTCGCCGCGAACGACGCCGTGTCCGCCTACGTCCAGTGGCTCCAGCTCCCGGCGGCGGAGCGACGCGCGGGCGACGGCATCGACGACGCCCTGCTCGCGCGGATGGGCGAACTGGCGACGTCGAAGAACGAGAACCTCCTGATCGGCGCGGCGCTCGCGGCCAGGCTCGGCCTGCAGCGGGTCTACCGGGTCGACGACCACACCGCGGACGCGGTGTACGGCCGCGACGGCGACCGCGTGTCCGCGACGATGCAGCGCGTCTGGGAACAGGCCGCCGGGCATCCGCTGCTCGCGAAGATGAAGCAGCTCGAAGCCGGCGACGACATGCTCGCCCTGTACCGGTTCGTCAACGCGCCCGAAGCGCAGCGCATGAGCGTCGAGGTCGACTTCGGCGCCGCGCTCAGGGAGCCGTCCCCCGGCCACGATGGCCGGCGCTACGTCGCCTGGTGGGAGACGCGCAACCTGCGCATGGTCGCGAACATCCGCGCTGCCTGCGCGCGCGCCCCGGGCAAGCGCGTGCTGTCGATCGTCGGCGCGTCGCACAAACCGTACTTCGACGCCTACCTGGCGCCGATGCACGACATCGACACGGTCGACGTCGCGCCGTGGCTGCGCTGAGGCCACCCGCGGCCGTTGGCGCAGCGCAGAAGCCTTTGCGGACGCCCGACCCGGGCGCGCCAATGATCCCGCGCAATCCCGCGGGATCGCTCCCGATCAGGCGACGCGATCGTGCGCGGCGATGCCGCGGTCGAGCAGGTCCTGGTGCTGGTACAGCGCGCGCAGGTGGCGGCGGATCACTTCCTTCACCCGCATCGGCATGTCGCGGTCCATGATCGACAGCGTGGCCTTGAGCTGGCGGTCCTCGATGTCGCGGACGCGTTCGGCGTAGGCGGCCTGCCGCCCGTTGCGCAGCGCGCGCAGGCGTTCGCGCAGGCTGCGCACCGTGCCGGCGACGGGGCAGTCGTCGACGGCCGCCATGCGCGCGGTGATGTGCGGCGGGATCGCGCGCGACATCGCGTCGGCGAGCACGGTCTTGCGCCCGGCCATGCCGCGGAAGAGGGTCTTGAGCCCGGGATCCTGCGTGGCCTGCGCGGCTTCGCGGTAGAAGCCTGCGCTCTCGCCGACGATCTCGATCAGCTCCGACAGCGCGCGTGCCTGCTGTTGCTGCGCTGGAGAAGGCGTGGTGTTGTATGACATGGGGCCTCGCGGTACGGGCGTCGACGCGCGCTGCGCACCGCGCGGGAACCTCGTGGTCGGACAGGCCCCCGCGCGGCGCCGCGAACCCCGGGTTCGCGGACGGCAGCGTGCGGATGTCGGAGCGAAGGGACGTTCGCGGCATCGACGCGTCGGCGTCGATGCGGGGAAAAGCGGCGCACGCTGCGTGAGTCGCCGGCGTCGAGCGTGATCACGCTTCGACGTGGTCAGGTTATCAGCGGCTACGTCACCATTTCGTTAATCTCACGAAAAACCCCGGGTTTCCCGGGGTTTTTCGCAGGCATCCGGATGCGCGCGCCGCTCATCGCCATGCCGATTCGCCTCCATCGACGAAGGCTCACGCCGAGATCGCGAGCTTCTCCTGGCGATAGCGCCAGATCGCCGCGAGCCACAGCGCGCCGGCGAGCGCGAACGCGCACACCAGGTAGATCGCCCACTGCTCCGTCGAGGCGGCCTCGCCGCGGGTCGCCTTCACCAGCATCTGGTTCTGCGACAGGAACGGCACCGCGTACTGCCACAGGTCCTGGTCCTTCAGCGGATAGGCCATCAGCGCGTAGCCCGGCAGCATCGGCATGAACATCAGCCAGACCATGTGGCTCTGCGCTTCCTTCATACTCTTGGCGCCGGCGGAGATGAAGGTGAGCAGCGAGGTGCCGATCAGCACCAGCGGCGCGAGCACCAGCAGCATCCGCGCGATCGCCGGGAACGACACGTCGAGCGAGCTGGCCATCGCGCTGGTGGACATCGCCGCGCTGAGCTTGAACGACAGCAGGGTGAGCACGACGCTGGCGATGCCGATGATGCCGGCGGCGGCCATCTTGCCGGTGACCAGCGCGCCGCGCGAGACCGGCGTGGCCAGCAGCGGCTCCAGCGACTGGCGCTCGCGCTCGCCGGCGGTCACGTCCATCGTCAGGTTGGCGCCGCCGATGAACGCGAACAGGGTGAGGATCAGCGGCAGGATCACCGACATCAACCGGCCCTGCCTGGCCTCCGCCGTCGCCACGTCGCGCTGGTTCACCGCGACCGCGTTGAGCGCCTGCGGGGTGACCCCGCGCGCGACCAGGCGCAGCGCGCCGACCTGGCGGCTGTAGCCTTCCAGCGCGGTGCGCAGGCGCTGCACCGGCACGTCCGAATTCGTGCGCGTGCTGTCGGCGACGATCTCGACCTTGGCCGGCTTGCCGGCGCGCCACTGCTCGGCGAAGTCGGGCGCGATCACCAGCGCCACGTCCTCGTCCTGGCTGCGGATCGCGGCGACCAGGTCCTTCGGCGGGGTCTTGGCGTGGATGTCGAGCGTGCCCAGGAACTCGATCAGGTTCGGCGCGTACTGGGCGCCGACGATCGGCACTTCCAGCGATTTCTCGAGCTGGGTGCTGACCCGGGTCTCCATCAGCTTGCCCATGCCGAGCATCAGCAGCGGATAGACCAGCGGGCCGAGCAGCAGCGCCATCAGGAACGTGCGGCGGTCGCGCACGAAATCGTGGAGCTCCTTGCGGAACACGGTGCGGAAGGCGGCGAACGACGAGGGTTTCATGCGTGCAGGCCCTCCTCCGAGCCGATGAGCTGGACGAAGGCGTCCTCGAGGTTGTCTTGGCCGGTGCGGCGGCGCAGTTCGTCGGGCGTCCCGGTGGCCTTCACTTCGCCGCCGGCGATCACCACGATGCGATCGCACAGCGCGGCGACCTCCTGCATGATGTGGCTGGAGAAGATCACGCAGCGGCCCTCGGCGCGGAGCTGGCGCAGGAATTCGCGCAGGCCGCGGGTGGTCATCACGTCGAGGCCGTTGGTCGGCTCGTCGAGGATCACGTTCTTCGGATCGTGGACCAGCGCCCGAGCGATCGCGGTCTTGGTGCGCTGGCCCTGCGAGAAGCCCTCGGTGCGGCGGTCGAGGAAGTCGGCCATGCCCAGCGCCTCCGACAGTCGCGCGGTGCGCTGGGCGATGGTTGCCGCGTCCAGCCCGTGCAGTTCGCCGAAATAGGCGATGTTCTCGCGCGCGCTCAGGCGCTTGTAGACGCCGCGCGCGTCGGGCAGCACGCCCAAGCGCTGGCGCACCGAGGTGGCGTCCTTCGCCACGTCGATGCCGTCCACGCTCACCCCGCCCTGGTCGGGCGACATCAGCGTGTAGAGCATGCGCAGGGTGGTGGTCTTGCCGGCGCCGTTGGGGCCGAGCAGCCCGGTGATCTCGCCGTCGCGCGCCTCGAAACTCACCCCGCGCACGGCCTGCACCGTACCGGTCTTGGTCTTGAACGCCTTGTGCAGATTCTGGACCTGGATCATGACTGCCTCTGGATGCGGGACGGGATCGTCTTTGCCGCGAAGGAATGGATGCGTGGCGGCGGGGCATGCCCCGAACGCAGCGATTGGCAATGCCCCCCGAGTCGGGGGGCCGCGACGCACGGCGTCGCGAGGGGGCTGGAGGTACGTCGGCGTATCCGGGGCGCCGAGGACACCGTCGTCGCGACCTTCATCAAGGCTCCCACCCGTAATTCCCCGCGAACGGCGGCGACGGCTTCAGCCGCTTCAGGCACGACGCGTCGAGCGACTTCGCATCGGCCTTCTCGACGAACTGGGCGACCAGCTTCGGCATGCAGCCGGTGGCGATCACGTTGTGGCCCTGTCCCGGCGCGACCAGGTGGCGGCCGTTGGGCAGCGTCTTCACCACCGCGTCGCCGTACTTCGGCGGCGTCACCGGGTCGTACTCGCCGCTCATCGCCAGCAGCGGCACGTCGCCGGTCAGCGGCTTGCGGAAATCGGGCGCGCGCTTGCCCTTGGGCCACACCGCGCACTGCGCCTGCTGGAAGGCGACGAACCCGTCGCCGATCACGGTGTCGGCGTCCTTCGGGTCGACCGCGATCTCCGGGTCCTCGGTGCAGATCACCGACAGCTCCATGCCGTGGGTCATCGCCTCGGAGACTTCGCCGTAGACCATGCGCGACTGCGCGAGCAGGCTTTCGTAGCGGCCCTCGGAGGCCTCGTGGACGAGCCACGGCAGCAGCGAAGCCGCCTGCGGCTGGTAGGCGTACATCCGCAGCAGGATCGCGAGATGGCCGTAGGTCGGCACCTCCTCGCGCCAGTCGCCGTTGGTCGGGTCGCGGTAGCGCACCGGCGCGAGCCCCCCGGCCTTGAGGCGCTCGCGCAGCGTGCGCAGCTCCGCGGCCGGATCGCCGAGGTGGTCGCGGCAGGCCGGCACCGCGCGGCAGCGCGCGAACTGGGTGGCGAGCGCGGCGTCGAGGTTGCGCGCGTGCTCCTGTCCCAGCACCAGCGAATTGGGCACCACCGAATCCAGCGTGACGGTGCGGGTGTGCGCCGGGAAGTGCATCGCGTACTGCTGGGCGACGCGGGTGCCGTAGGAAATGCCGATCAGGTTGAGCTTGTCCGCGCCGACCGCCGCGCGCAGCGCGTCGAGGTCGCGGATGTGGTCGCCGGTGCCGTAGAAGCGCAGGTCGGAGGTCTTCGACAGTGCATCGCGGCAGCGCTCGGCGAAGGCGCGCGCGGCGGCCGGCGATTCGTCGTCGCCCTCGGTGATCGCGTTGCCGCCGGCCTCGTTCCGGCACGCCAGCGGATGCGAATCGCCGGTCCCGCGGGCGTCGACCAGCAGCACGTTGCGGCTGTTGCGCAGGTCGGACAGGGCGTCGTCGAGCATCGGGTAGCTCTGCAGGATCGACTGCCCGGGGCCGCCAGCGATGATCACCACCGGGTCGCGCTGCGCCTGCTGCTTGGCCGGGATCATCGCCACCGCGAGGGTGATCCTGCGGCCGTCCGGCGCGTCGTGGTTCTCGGGGACGTCGAACTTCGCGCACTGCGCCTCGACCGCGCGTCCGAAGTCGCCGCCCAGCGAACAGGGTTTGAACACGACGCTGCCGTAGCGCAGGTTGCCGTCGGCGTCGGTGCGCGGCACGGCGGCGGGGGTCGCGTCCTGGCGGCCGCAGGCGGCCAGCGCCAGGGCGAGCAGGGACAGCAGCAGGGGTCTGGTCATTCGGGGAGCCTCTGGGGTGGACATCGGCCGTGGACGAACGCGCACGGCGCCGCGCATGCGGACTGGGACGCGGCGGCGCGGCGAATGTGACCGCCCGCTCCGGTGCGGGCAAGCGCCGGAAGTCGTGGGCGGTGGCCGGGCCCGGCGCGCGATCCGCGCGGCCGCCGGTCCGCCCGCCCCGGCCTCACTTGCTGCTGACGTATTTCTCGCGGCGGATGTGCGGCACCGGCAGCCCCTGGTGCTTGAGCGCCTCGAAGCAGGCGTCGACCATGTTCGGGTTGCCGCACAGGTAGGCGATGTCGGTCTCGCCATCCGGGACGAACTCGGCGAGCTGGTCCTGCACGTAGCCCTTGCGCACGTCGGCGTGGGCGTGCGGCGAGCCGTCGGCCGGCAGTTCGCGGGAGAAGCACGGCACGAAGCGGAAATTCGGGTGGGCGTCGGCGAAGGCGCGGAATTCGTCGCCGTAGAGCAGTTCTTCGGGGGTGCGCGCGCCGAACAGCAGGATCACCTGCAGGTCGTGCTTGGCGATGCGCGCGGCGAGCTGCGGCAGCATCGCCCGGTACGGGGTGACGCCGGTGCCGGTGGCGATCAGCAGGTAGCGGCGGTTGGCGTCGTTGGGCAGCAGGCAGAAGCGGCCGTAGGGGCCGCTGGCGGTGATCGCGCCACCGATCTCCAGGTGCTCGAACAGCGCGGTCGCGGCCCCGCCGGGCACGTAGCTGACCGCGATCTCCACGGTGTCGTCCGGGGACAGGGCGTGGTCGTGCTGGGTGGCGAGCGAATAGCTGCGCTTGGTCGCGGTGCCGTCCGGATAGGTGAAGTGCACCTGCAGGAACTGGCCCGGCACGTAGTCCAGCGGCTGCCCGTCGTCGCGGACGAAGCTGAGGTGGGCCACGGTGGGCGCGAGCATGCGGCGGCCGACGAGCCTGAGCGGGAATTGTGTGGACACGAAGCGGAACCGTCCTTTCGGTGACCGTCCTGGGATGGAGTGTTGTCCGACCGCTCCCGGCCGGCGGCCTATACTACCCGCTCCGCCGCGCGCCACCCCGGATGCGCGCCGCGCGGCCCTCCAGGACACCCGATGAGCTCCGCAGCCGACCCCACCTCCCCCGGCGCGCAGACCGCGCCCGCCCTCGCCGTCCGCGACCTGCGCAAGACCTACGACAACGGCGTCGAAGCCCTCAAGGGCGTCTCGCTCGACGTGTCGCCGGGCGACTTCTACGCCCTGCTCGGCCCCAACGGCGCCGGCAAGTCCACCCTGATCGGCATCGTCAGCTCGCTGGTCAACAAGACCGCCGGCGACGTGCGCGTGTTCGACGTGGACATCGCCGGCGACCGCGACGCCGCGATGCGCCTGATCGGCCTGGTGCCGCAGGAAATCAACTTCAACATGTTCGAGAAGCCGTTCGACATCTGCGTGAACTACGCCGGCTTCTACGGCGTGCCGCGCGCCGAGGCGATGGCGCGGGCCGAGCGGGTGCTGAAGGAGGCCCAGCTCTGGGACAAGGCCGACAAGATGAGCCGCACGCTCTCCGGCGGCATGAAACGCCGGCTGATGATCGCGCGGGCGATGATGACCTCGCCGCGGCTGCTGATCCTGGACGAGCCCACCGCCGGCGTGGACATCGAGATCCGCCGCGGCATGTGGAAGACGCTGAAGGAGATCAACGCCTCGGGGACGACGATCATCCTCACCACGCACTACCTGGAAGAGGCCGAGAGCCTCTGCCGCAACCTCGCGATCATCGACAAGGGCCGGATCGTCGAGCAGGGTCCGATGAAGGCGCTGCTGGCCAAGCTCGACGTCGAGGGCTTCCTGCTCGACATCGACGGCGACCTGCCGGCGACGCTGCCGGCGATCCCCGGCGCGGTCCTGGTCGCCCAGGACGACCACACGCTGGACCTGGAGATGCCGCGGGCGATGGACCTCAACGGCGTGTTCGCCGCGCTCGACGCCGCCGGCATCCGGGTGCGCTCGATGCGCACCAAGACCAACCGCCTGGAGGAACTGTTCGTGCGCATGACCGGCAACGGCGACACCGGCGACGGCAAGGCGGTGGCGGCATGAGCGCGCAGCAGACCCCGGCCACGCTCGGCCAGCGCCACCGCACGGCGCTCTATACCATCGTCCGCCGCGAGGTCATGCGGATCCTGCGCATCTGGGGCCAGACCCTGGTGCCGCCGGCGATCACCATGACCCTGTACTTCCTGATCTTCGGCGGCCTGATCGGCTCGCGCGTCGGGACCATGGACGGGATCAAGTACATGGACTTCATCGTCCCCGGGCTGGTGATGATGAGCGTGATCCAGAACAGCTACGGCAACATCTCGTCGAGCTTCTTCGGCGCTAAGTTCGGCCGCCACGTCGAGGAGCTGCTGGTCAGCCCGATGCCGTCGTGGGTGATCCTCGGCGGCTATGTCGCCGGCGCGGTGCTGCGCGGGCTGATGGTCGGCGCGATCGTGCTGTGCATCGCGATGCTGTTCACCCACGTCCGCGTGCCGCATCCGCTGGTGACCTTCACCACCGTGCTGCTGGGGGCGACGATCTTCTCGCTGGCCGGGTTCGTCAACGCGGTGTACGCCAAGAAGTTCGACGACATCGCGATCGTGCCGACCTTCATCCTCACCCCGCTGACCTATCTCGGCGGCGTGTTCTATTCGGTGAAGCTGCTGCCCGGCTGGGCCGAGGCCGCGACCCACCTCAACCCGATCTTCTACATGGTCAACGCCTTCCGCTACGGCCTGCTGGGCGTGTCCGACGTGCCGCTGTGGGTGGCCTACGCGCTGATGCTGGGCTTCGTCGCGGCGCTGGGCGGCCTCGGCCTGTGGCTGCTGAAACGCGGCGTGGGCCTGCGTAGCTGACCGCGTCCGCGGGCGCGCGGGCCGGCGGCGGCCCCCTGCGACCGGTCGCAGGCGTCTCTCATCGGATGAGATTTTCCCCTGATATCTTCCGCCGTACAGGTGGAGGGCCCGGCCTGTTCGAGGAATCGGGGCTCGTATATCGTGGAGGAAACACAATGAAGATCAACAACTTGCTGTTCTCGTGCGCTCTGGTCGCGGCAATGGGCATGGGCATGGGCTACGCCTCGCAGACCCGGGCCGATCCCGGTTGCTACGCCGACTGCCTGGATGCCCGCTACGAGTGCTATGCCCAGTGCGGGGCGAACAACGTCTGCAAGACCAACTGCGACGTGACGTTCCAGGAGTGCAAGGCCAACTGCGGCCTGTGATGCGCGACCGGCGGGGCCCTTCCGGGCCTCGCCTCGGACCGGTTCCCGCGCAGCCGCGACCGTCCCGCCGGCCGGGATTCCCGCCCTCGCGCCCGTGCGATTGCCGCGGCTGCTTCGGCCGCCACCGCTTTCCCGGACACCACGACCACCGCGCCGGCGCGACGCCCGCGCGCGCATGGAGGCATCATGCCCAAGGCCCTCAAACTCGTCCTGCAGATCCTGCTGATTCCCGCGTGCTTCGCGATCGGCCTCTATGGCGGACCGCGCCTCGCGCAGACCTACCACGCCTGGTTCCCGCCGCCGCAGTACACCACCGGCGACCATGCGGCCCTGTACCGCCGCGCCGGCAACGAAGTGGTGATGTACGCGACCGCCACCTGCCCCTACTGCGCGAAGGCGCGCAAGCTGTTCGCCGCGCGCGGAGTGCGCTACACCGAGTACCTGATCGACAAGTCCGAGCAGGCGAACCGCGACTTCATCGGCCAGGGCGGCCGCGCGGTGCCGCTGCTGTACATCGGCGAGCGCCGGATCGAGGGCTTCCGCGAACAGGCGATCGTGGAGGCGCTGGCGTCCGCCGGCGGCGACGCCCGCGCGCCGCGAAGCTGATCCCGCGGCGGCGCCGCGCCGGGGACGCTTGCGTGCCCCGGCGCGCCGGGCCGGCGGATCAGTGGCTGTTGCGGTCGCGGTGCCAGCCGCGGTGCTTGATGTCGAGGTACAGGCTGTAGCAGGCGGTGAAGGTCGGGAACAGGTTCTGCAGGATGCCGACCGAGTCGTTCTTGCCGAAGATGAAGTACGACAGCGTCATCACGCTGCCGACGATGCTCATGTACCAGAACAGCCGCGGGATCACCGGCTTGCCGTAGCGCTTGCTGGCGATGAACTGCACCAGCCAGCGGCCGCCGAACATCAGCGCGCCGACCCAGCCGATCAGCTTCCACGGCGAGGCGTGCAGGCCGGTCCACGCCAGCCACGTGATCGGCGTGTTCATCACGTCGCCGGCGGCGGCGACCTGGACGACATCGGCGAGCATGCTCAGCGCTCCTCGACCGCGGTGCGCTTGCTGCGCGCGATCAGCCAGGCCACCCCGCGCAGGTCGCGCAGGCCGACCAGCGCGCGGTTGAGGTTGTTGTACTTGGACACGCCGCTGGCGCGATGGCGATGGTTCACCGGCACGCTGATCGTCTTCCAGCCGGCGCGCTGCATCAGCGCCGGCAGGTAGCGGTGCATGTGGTCGAAGTACGGCAGGTCGAGGAACGCCGCGCGCTCGAACAGCTTGATGCCGCAGCCGGTGTCGGGGGTCGAATCCTTCAACATGCGGCTGCGGATCGCGTTCGCCCACTTCGAGGCCCAGCGCTTGCTGCCGCTGTCCTGCCGGTTGACGCGCCAGCCGGCGAACAGCTTCACGTCGGCCGCGGATCCGTCGCGCTTGGCCAGCAGGTTCGGGATGTCGGCCGGGTCGTTCTGGCCGTCGCCGTCGAGGGTGGCGATCCACGCGCCGCGCGCGGCCTTCACGCCGTTGCGCACCGCAGTGCTCTGCCCGCTCTGGCTCACGTGGTGCAGCACCCGCAGCTCGGGCGTCGTCGCCTTCAGGCCGTCGAGCACGGCGAGGGTGTCGTCGCGCGAATGGTCGTCGACGTAGACGATCTCGAAATCGCCGCCCTTGAGCAGGGCGTGTCCGCGCAGCGCGGCGGTGATTTCGTCGATCAGCGGGGTGACGTTGTCGCGCTCGTTGAACACGGGGACGACGACGGAGAGGACGGGTGTGGTCATGTCAGGGAGTATCCGGAGTCTTGGTGCGAGCGGATGGCGAGGATCCTCACCAGGTCCATCCGTTCGTCGTAGTGGTACAACGCCAGGCAGCCGCGCGTCCTGCGCCCGATCACCAGCTCGCGCAGGCCATCCTCGCAGGGCCGCCCGATCAGCGGGCTGGCCATCAGTACGTCGATGGCCGCGGTCACCGCGGCCATCTCGACGCCCGCCGACCCGCGATCGTCGCATTCGTCGCCATCGTCGCGCTCGGCCGGCGCAGGCCCGCGCGCGACGATCCGCCGCAGGTCGGCGTCGATCCGCTCCGAGCACTGGATCCTCGCCAAGCGATCAGCCCCGGCCCGGCTTCGCGGCCGGCCTCGGAGCGTCCTCGTCCGCGACCGGCGCGCGGAGGCGGCGCTGCATCTCGTCCCATTCGATGCCCGCGCCGGTGTCCCGCATCTGCGCGAGGCGCTGCCGCGCGTCCTCGTGGAAGTCGCGCCGGCGCTCCAGCGCGTCGACCTTCTCGGCGATCGCGTCGAGGATCAGGCCGTGGATCGACGTGCCCTCGGCTTCGGCCAGCCGGGCCAGCCGGGCCTTCAATTCCTCGGGCAGGCGGATGGTGGTGGTGGGCGTGGCCATCGCGGCGGCCTCCGGGCGCGGGGGGACACTGTAGCACGGCTGTGCTACGAAGCGCCGGTCGCGCGACCGCCACCGCGACCGCCGCCGCCGGCGTCAGTCGTCGCGCCGCCGGACCGGGATCCCGGCCGCCGGGAAGCGCGCCACGTCCTCGCCGCCCTCGCGGATCGCGACCCCGTGCTCCGGCGCCCAGGCCAGCGCGGAGATCACCTCCCAGGTCGCGGGCAGGCGGCCGTCGGCGCGGAACGCGTCGTAGGCGCGCGCGGCGGCGGCGAAGCGCGCCTTGCCGGTCAGCGTGTGCCGGCGCGCGCGCAGGGCGTTGGTGGCGCCGATCGCGCGCAGCTCGCGCATCAGCGCGGGCAGGTCGTCGTAGTGGGTCACCAGTTCGTCGCGGTCGAGCACGGGATTGCGGAACCCCGCGGCGATCAGGGCGTCGCCGAACTGCGCGATCGACGCGAACGGACTGACGTGCGGCACCGCATCGGCCTCCGCGAACGCGCTGCGCAGCTCGAACAGGGTGTCGGGGCCGAAGGTCGAGACCACCAGCATGCCGCCGGGCTTCAGCGCGCGGCGGAAGCCGGCGAACACCGCCGGCAGGTCCTCGACCCACTGCAGGCAGAGATTCGAGAACAGCAGGTCCACCGAATGGTCGGCCAGCGGCAGCGCGCGGGCGTCTGCGCAGACCCGGGCGGGCGTCGGCGCCCCCGCGCCCGGCAGCAGCCGCGCGAGGGTGCGCGCGAGACCGCCCGCGCCGGCCTGCGCCTGCAGCATCGGCAGCGCCAGATCCAGCGCCAGCACGCGCGCCTTCGGCCAGCGCGCCTGCATCGCGCGCGCCGCGCTGCCGGGGCCGCAGCCCAGATCGACCACCACCGCCGGCGCCTGCGCCGCATCGGCGCGGCCTTCGGCGTAGTAGTCCAGCGCCTCGAGCAGCCGCGCCTCGACCTCGTGCTGCAGCTTCGCCGCGTCGGCGTAGCTCGACGAGGCGCGCGAAAAAGCGCGGCGGACGTGGCGGGCGTCGAACAGCGTGGACATCGGCTCAACCGTTTCCCGACAGGAGCGTGGGCGACCGGACCAGGGGCAGCGGAAGCCGGAATCGCGCCATGTCGACCAGGATGGCGACGATCTGTCCACGCGCCGGCGCGTCCTTGATGCGCACTTCGACATGCACACCACCCGCCAATCGCGCGGCGATGCGTTCCCCGTACGAACGCAGTCCGCTGTACAGCGCGTACTTGAGGAAGCTTTCCCAGTACAGGCGCGCCAAACCGGGTTCCAGCGAAGACAACGCGACCAGATCGGTCCTCACGACACCCTCCGGCAGCGGCTCGGCCGAATCCGGTCGGGCCTCGGCGCCGACGCCCACGATCGTCCGCACGCCGCTTCCGTCGTGGCAACGCTTCCATTGCCAGAGCAGGAAATGGTCGAAGCGCTGCTTCGGCCCGCCGCCATCGGGCACCCAGTAGGTAGCGTCATCGTCGATGCTGAGTCGTGGCATCGGAGGGTCAGCCGTCCGTCGTCGCCGGCATGTCCCTCAGCGCCGCATCGACCTCGTCGACATGGGTGAGGAACGGCGCGTGGCCCGCGTGCTCGATCTGCACGAAGCGCGCCGGGGCGTGGCCGGCGGCATCGATCCTGGCGGCGGCGTCGCGCATCGCGCGCGGATCGACCAGGCGGTCGCGGCGGCCGGCGATCCACAGGCTCGGCACGCGCAGCGCGTCCAGCAGCGGCCGCTGGTCCACGGTCTCCAGCAGGTGCAGGCCGTCGACCAGCACCCGCGCCGCCGGCTCGCCGCGGGCGAAGAGTCCGGCGCGCAGCGCACGCAGCTCGTCCTTGGCGTGGTCGGAGCCGAACGCCTCCAGCGCGACGAAGCGGTCGAGCGTGCCGCGGTAGTCGTCGGCGAGGCCGCGCGCGAAGTCGCGGAAGATCTCCGGCGAGACGCCGAAGCGCCAGTCCTCGCCGCGCACGAAGCACGGGCTGCTGCACAGCGCGACCAGCGCCGGCACCCGCGCCGGATCGCGCACGGCCGCATGCAGCGCGAACATCCCGCCCAGCGACCAGCCCAGCCACGGCGCCGGCGGCAGCCGCGCGAACAGCGCGTCGCAGACCGCATCGAAGGCCAGCGGCGTGGCGTCGTCGCGGCTGAGCCCGTGGCCCGGCAGATCGACCAGGTGCAGCGTGTGCCGCGTGCGCAGGCGTTCGACCAGCGGCGCGAACACGCCGCCGTGCATCGCCCAGCCGTGGATCAGCACCAGCGGCGGGCCTTCGCCGCTGGTCGCGATGTGCAGGGACGCGCTCACGTGGGGCCGGCGCCCGCGCGCAGGGCGCCGATCTTCGCCGCGACCGCGCGCCACTGCGCGTCGATGTCGCCGCGGAACCAGCGTGCGAGGCCGCGGCTGCGGCGACCGCCGCGGGCGCGGATGCGCGCGACCAGCCAGGCTTCGTCGAAACCGTCCCACACGCCGGCCGGCGCGATCAGATTGGTGAACAGCACCGGATGCACGTCGTGGACCAGCATCGCCTGCAGCGCGTCCAGCGGGAACGGAGAGGCGGCGAGGGTCGCCGCGATCGCGTCGTGGAAGCGCTCGACCTCGATGTCGAGATACAGCCCGGACAGCGCGATCCAGACCGGGATCCGCGCCGCGTCGTCGTCCGCACCCTCGTCCACGACCGCCGCCGCGCTCACGCCACCGCGGCTCCGCCGTGCCCGAAGCCCAGCTCCACCGCGTCGCGCGCCCAGCACAGGGCGTCGATCAGCGCATCGACCTCACCCTGCGTGTGCAGCGAGGACAGGGTCACGCGCAGCCGCGCGCGGCCGTCGGGCACGGTCGGCGGCCGGATCGCCGGCACCCAGTAGCCCTGGGCTTCCAGCGCGGTGGACAGCGCGACCGCGCGCTTCTCGTCGCCGCACATCACCGGCTGCACCGGCGTGGTCGACGGCAGCAGTTGCAGGTCGCGGAACGCCGCCTGCTGGCGGAAGTGCGCGACCAGGCTCTGCAGTTTCTCGCGGCGCCAGTGGTCGCGCCGGGCCAGCTTGACCGCGGCCAGCGAGGAGGCGGCCATCGCCGGCGGCAGCGCGGTCGTGTAGATGTACGGGCGCGCGGTCTCGACCAGGTGGCCGATGATCTCCTCGCTGCCCAGCACCACCGCGCCGTAGCCGCCCAACGCCTTGCCCAGGGTGGCGAGCTGCAGCAGCGATCCGCCCTCGAGGCCGGCCTCGGCGACGCAGCCGCGGCCCTCGGGGCCGACCACGCCGATGCCGTGCGCGTCGTCGACGTAGAGCATCGCCTGCTGGACCTTCGCCACCAGCGACAGTTCGCGCAGCGGGGCGATGTCGCCGTCCATGCTGAACACGCCGTCGGTGACCAGCATCGCCGCGCCCTCGGGCACCGTGCGCAACTGGCGCAGCGCGCCCTCGGCGTCGGCGTGCGGATAGCGGCGCAGCTTGCAGCCGGCCAGCCGCGCACCGTCGATCAGGCTGGCGTGGTTGAGCCGATCCTGCACGCAGACGTCGTCCTCGCCGAGCAGGCCCTGGATCACCCCGAGGTTGGCCAGGTAGCCGCTGCCGAACAGCAGCGCGCGCGGCGCGCCCAGCCAGTCGGCCAGCTCCTTCTCCAGCGCGTCGTGGTGCGCGTGGTGGCCGCTGACCAGGTGCGAGGCGCCGGCGCCGACGCCGTCGCGGGCGGCGCTGGACTGCAGGGCATCGACCACGCCGAACTGCTGGGCGAGGCCGAGGTAGTCGTTGCCGGCGAAGTTGTTGAGCCAGCGCCCGTCGACCTCGCAGCGCACGCCGTCGCGGCGGGCGACCGTGCGCCGCTTGCGCTCGCGGCCCTGCATCGTGCGTTGCACGCGGGCGGCGAGGATGCGTTCGGTGAGGCGCGGACGGGTCATGGCGGACGCTCGGTCAGGCGGCGCGGGTGCAGGGCGGGTCGTCGGCCGGCGCGGCGCCGGCCTCGACGATGTCCGCGTGGAAGGTGTTCGGGGCTTCGACCACCGCCATCGGCTTCAGGCCGAGGCGGGCGAACAGCGCGAGGTCGCGCTCGGTGTCCGGGTTGCCGGTGGTCAGCAGCTTCTCGCCGTAGAAGATCGAGTTGGCGCCGGCGAGGAAGCACAGCGCCTGCAGCTCGTCGCTCATCGTCTCGCGGCCGGCGGACAGCCGCACCATCGACTTCGGCATCAGCAGCCGCGCGACCGCGATCGTGCGCACGAACTCGAACGCGTCGAGTTCGGCGGTGCCGTGCAGCGGCGTGCCGGCCACCTGCACCAGGCGGTTGATCGGCACCGAATCCGGATGCGCCGGCAGGTTGGCCAGCGTCTGCAGCAGGCCCGCCCGTTGGGAACGGGTTTCGCCCATGCCGACGATGCCGCCGCAGCAGGTCTTCATGCCGACGTCGCGGACCCGGGCCAGGGTGTCGAGGCGGTCCTGGTACTCGCGGGTGCGGATCACCTCGTCGTAGAACTCCGGCGCGGTGTCCAGGTTGTGGTTGTAGTAGTCGAGGCCGGCGTCCTTGAGGGCCGCGGCCTGGGTGTCGCTGAGCATGCCCAGGGTGGCGCAGGTCTCCAGCCCCAGCGCCTTCACCTCGCGGATCATCTCGGCGACCTTCGGGATGTCGCGGTCCTTCGGCGAGCGCCAGGCGGCGCCCATGCAGAAGCGCGAGGCGCCGGAGGCCTTGGCGGCGCGGGCGCGCTCGACCACCGCGTCGGTGTCCATCAGCTTCGTGGCGTCGACCCCGGTGTGGTAGCGCTGGGCCTGCGGGCAGTAGCCGCAGTCCTCCGGGCAGCCGCCGGTCTTCACCGACAGCAGGGTGCTGACCTGCACCTCGCTGGGGTCGAAGTGCTGCCGGTGGACGTCACCGGCCCGCTGCAGCAGCACCGGGAAGGGCAGGTCGAACAGCGCTTCCACCTCGGCGCGGGTCCAGTCGTGGCGCGGGACGGCGGAAACACTGACAGCGGGCATCGGGGATCCCTGACGGACACGGCAAAGGGGGACAGGCAGTCTGGAAAGCATGCCCAGCCCTGTCAACCGCCGCTGTTTCAAGGTCCTGCTCGCCCGCGCCGGCGCGCGGACCGGCGCGGCGGTCCGCCGGCTGTGGCCCGGCCACTGCCTGGTCTGCCGGTCGCCGGCCGCGGTCGCCGGGATCGACCTGTGCGCCGCCTGCCGCCGGTCGCTGCCGTGGCAGCGGACCGCCTGCCCGAGCTGCGCCCTGCCGCTGGCCGCCCCGACCGCGGCCTGCGGCCACTGCCAGCGACGGCCGCCCCCGGTCGCGGCGACCCGGGCCGCGTTCCGCTACGAGCCGCCGCTGGACCGGCTGCTGCCGCGACTCAAGTTCCACGGCGACCTCGCCGCCGGTCGGCTCTGCGCCGGGCTGATGGCCGAGGCGTTCGCAGCGGCCCTGGCCGACGCCCCGCGGCCGGAGGCGCTGCTGCCGCTGCCGCTGCACCGGGCGCGCCTGCGCCGCCGCGGCTTCGACCAGACCCTCGAACTGGCCCGGCCGCTGGCGCGCGCCCTCGGCGTGCCGCTGCGCGACGACCTGCTGGTCCGGGTCCGCGACACCGCCCCGCAGTCGCGGCTGGCCGCCCCGGCGGTCGACGATGTGATGACCACCGGCGCCACCCTGCACGCCGCCGCCGAGGCGCTGCGCCGCGCCGGCGTCGCCCGGGTCGAGGCGTGGGTGTGCGCGCGGGCCGGATGAGGCCGATCACGGCGAGCGGTCCGGGGCAGCGGTGCATCGGCGTCCCGGCGGGATGTGCCGGGCGTCCGGTTCGTTCCGCGTGGCGTGGGACGGACGTGTGTCGCGGCGTCACGGGCGTGCGGTCGCGACGATCGATCCTGGCGGCGGACGCCTGCGTTCGGAAGAAACCCGAACCCCGGGACGACGCCTGCGCCGGCGTCACCGCCGGGCGACGCGCGTCCCGCGCGCGCTCACCACCCGAACAGCTTGAAGTACACCGTCGGCGAGTTGCGGTCGTGGTCGATGCGGCCGTCGCCGTTGCGGTCGTAGAGGAAGTAGGCCGGGCCGCGTTTCGGCTTCACCTGGACCATGCGCAACTGGCCGGCGACGCGGTATTCGGTGATCACGTCGCCATTGTCCATGGTGCGCTCGGCGGCGATGGCGTCGGGCGGCAGGTCGAAGCCGGCGTCCGACGCGGGCGGAGGCGTGGTGGCGCAGGCGGAGGCGAGGAACAGCGTGGCGAACAGCAGGGCGAAGGGACGGACGATGCGCATGACGGTCTCCTGCCGGCGGGGGAATCCCGATCATACGCCGCGATCGCGGTCCGGCCGGCGACCCGGGGGTAGAATCGCCTGATGACACGTCTCGTCCTCATCGATGGTTCCTCCTACCTGTTCCGCGCGTTCCACGCACTGCCGCCGTTGACCAACGCGCAGGGCGAGCCCACCGGCGCGCTGTTCGGCGTCGTGAACATGCTGCGCGGGCACCTGAAGGAACAGCCCGAACACCTCGCGTTCGTCGTCGACGCCTCCGGGCCGACCTTCCGCGACGACCTCGACCCGCAGTACAAGGCCAACCGGCCGCCGATGCCGGACGAACTGCGCGCGCAGATCGAGCCGATGCTGGAGATCGTGCAGGCGCTGGGCATCCCGATCCTGCGGGTGCCGGGCGTCGAGGCCGACGACGTGATCGGCACCCTGGCCGTGCGCGGCGCGGCCGAGGGCATGGCCGTCACCATCTCCACCGGCGACAAGGATTTCGCGCAGCTCGTCCGCCAGTCGGGCGACGGCGCGGGCATCGCGCTGGTCAACACCATGACCGGCAGCCGCATGGCCGACGACGCGGCGGTGATCGAGAAGTTCGGCGTGCGCGCCGACCAGGTGATCGACCTGCTGTCGCTGATGGGCGACAGCGTCGACAACATCCCCGGGGTCGAGAAGTGCGGGCCGAAGACCGCGGCCAAGTGGCTGGGCGAGTACGGCACGCTGGAGAACGTCATCGCGAACGCCGGCGCGATCAAGGGCAAGATCGGCGAGAACCTCCGCGCGGCGCTGCCGCGGCTGCCGCTGAACAAGCAGTTGGCGACGATCAGACTCGACGTCGCCCTCGACCAGGGCCCGGCCGATCTCGGCCTGCGCGCGCGCCACGTCGAGGACCTGCGCCGCCTGTACGCGCGCTACGGCTTCAACCAGGCGCTGAAGGACCTCGAGGGCGGCAACGGCGCGTCCGCGTCCGCCGCCGACGCCTCGACCCACGGCAGCCTGCGCAGCACCCAGGCCGGCTACGCCCGCAGCGCGGCGGCCGAGGCGCAAGCGCCCGACCCCGCGCTGTCCGTCGCGGGCGCCTACGAGACCGTCTCCACGCCGGCGCAACTGGCGGCGTGGATCGAGCGCCTGGCCGCGGCCGACGAGTTCGCCTTCGACACCGAGACCGACGACCTCGACGCGATGCGCGCGAACCTCGTCGGGCTGAGCTTCTCCACCGCGCCGGGCAACGGCTGCTACGTGCCGGTCGGCCACACCTACCCCGGCGCGCCGGCGCAGCTCGACCTGCGCGGGACGCTCGACGCGCTGCGCCCGCTGCTGGAAAGCCCGTCGCACCGCAAGCTCGGCCAGCACGGCAAGTACGACCTGCACGTGCTGCGCCGCCACGGCGTGAATGTCGCCGGCTACCACGACGACACCATGCTGGAGAGCTTCGTCTGGAACGCCAGCGCCAGCCGCCACGACATGGACACGCTGGCGAAGCGCTATCTCGGCTACGACACCATCAGGTTCGAGGACGTGGCCGGCAAGGGCGCGAAGCAGATCCCGTTCTCCGAGGTCGCGATCGACGACGCCACCCGCTACGCCGCCGAGGACGCCGACATCACCCTGCGCCTGCACCGCGTGCTGTCGGCGAAACTCGCCGGGGAGCCGTCGCTGGAAAGCGTCTATCGCGAGATCGAGATGCCGCTGGTGCCGGTGCTCGCGCGGATGGAGGCCAACGGCGTGCTGATCGACGCCGACGAACTGCGCCGGCAGAGCGCCGACCTGTCGCGGCGCATGCTCGCCGCGCAGCAGAAGGCGACCGAACTGGCCGGCCGCACCTTCAACCTCGACTCGCCCAAGCAGTTGCAGGCGCTGCTGTTCGACGAACTCAAGCTGCCGGCGCTGGTGAAGACGCCGACCGGCCAGCCGTCGACGAACGAGGAGGCGCTGGAGGCGATCGCCGACCAGCACGAGCTGCCGCGGGTCATCCTCGAATACCGCGGCCTGGCGAAGCTGCGCAGCACCTACACCGACAAGCTCGCGGAGATGGTCAATCCCGACACCGGCCGCGTCCACACCAGCTACCACCAGGCCGGCGCCGCCACCGGCCGCCTGTCGTCGAACGATCCGAACCTGCAGAACATCCCGATCCGCACCGAGGACGGGCGCCGCATCCGCCGGGCGTTCGTCGCGCCGCCGGGCCGCAAACTGGTCGCCTGCGACTACTCCCAGATCGAACTGCGGATCATGGCCCACCTGTCCGAGGACGCCGGCCTGCTGCGCGCCTTCGCCGCCGGCGACGACATCCATCGCGCCACCGCGGCGGAGGTGTTCGGCAAGCCGGTCGCCGAGGTGACCGCGAACGAGCGCCGCGCCGCCAAGGCGATCAACTTCGGCCTGATGTACGGCATGAGCGCCTTCGGGCTGGCGAAGCAACTGGGCATCGGCCGCGGCGAGGCGCAGGACTACATCGCGCTGTACTTCAGCCGCTATCCCGGCGTGCGCGACTTCATGGAGCGCACCCGCAAGGAGGCCCACGAGCGCGGCTACGTCGAGACCGTGTTCGGCCGCCGGCTGTACCTGGACAACATCAACGCCCGCAACCAGGGCCTGCGCGCCGGCGCCGAGCGCGCGGCGATCAACGCGCCGATGCAGGGCACCGCCGCCGACATCATCAAGCGCGCGATGATCGCCATCGACGCGTGGATCCTGCCGCACGATGCGCAGGCGCGGATGCTGCTGCAGGTGCACGACGAACTGGTGTTCGAGTGCGACGCCGGCTTCGTCGAGACGCTGGTGCCGGAAGTCACCGCGCGGATGGCCGCCGCCGCGGAACTGCGGGTGCCGCTGGTGATCGATTCGGGGGTCGGGGCGAACTGGGACGAAGCGCACTGATCGCTGCGTCGTCGATCACGGTCGATGCGTGTGGCGACGCAGCATGCCGCAAGCGCTTCGCCGCCGATACGCAGCGTTCCGGAAATGCAGGTGAGGTCTTCGGGCACACGCCGCAAACCATGACTTTCGGCGGGCTTTCCTGTCGGTTCTGACAGGTTTTTTCAATCGATCACAGCCAAAACTGAACGAACGTTGCACGCGGAATGAATCCGTCCTGAATTCTGCCTGTGCGCTATCGGAAACTTCACGAACTCGGCCCCGCAGTCGTGGTCAACTATCTCGCGACAGATGCAACGTCTGTCGCAGCCGCTCTCTCCCCTAGGGCGGCCCCGGAACGTAAGACTCTCCCCAAGTCCCGTTCCCAGCCCCGCCGGTTCCCCCGCCTGCGGGGCTTTTTATTTGCGCGACCGGACGCCAGACTGCGCGTCGTCGCCCCGGGGCCCGCCATGACCGAGATGTTTTCCCTGTCCGCGCCATGGTGGGCCTTCGTGCTCCGCGCCGTGGCGATCTACCTGCTGGTGATGGTGCTGGTGCGCCTGTCCGGCAAACGCGCGGTCGGCCAGTTCACGCCCTTCGACCTGGTGCTGCTGATCCTGATCGGCAATGCGGTCCAGAACGGCCTCAACGGCGGCGACAACTCGCTGACCGGCGCCGCGCTGCTGGCGGTCTGCCTGATCGCGCTCAACTACGCCACCGCGTTCCTGTCGGCGCGCGTGCCGCGGGCGCGGAAGTGGATCGAGGGCGAGCCGGTGGTGCTGGCGCAGGACGGCCGCGTGTTCCACGACGTGCTGCGACGCGAACTGGTGAGCAAGGCCGACTTCCGCGAGGCGATGCGGGGCGCCGGCTGCAGCGAGACCGAGCGGATCAGGCTGGCCGTGCTCGAAACCAACGGCCACATCAGCATCGTCCTCAACGACGACGACCGATCGGCAGAGCGGCCCTCGGGCCGCTGATGCCATCCGCCGGTCCAGCCGGTAGCGGCCCGAGGGCCGCTCGACCGGTCAGGCCGGTTCGGACAGCCAGTCGCGCGGCCGCAGGTAGTCGAGCAGGCGCGCCTCGTCGCTGCCCGCCTCCGGCGCGTAGCCGTACTCCCAGCGCACCAGTGGCGGCAGGCTCATCAGGATCGATTCGGTGCGCCCGCCCGACTGCAGGCCGAACAGGGTGCCGCGGTCGAACACCAGGTTGAACTCGACGTAGCGGCCGCGCCGGTAGAGCTGGAACTGGCGCTCGCGTTCGCCGTAGGGCGCATCCTTGCGGCGCTCGACGATCGGCAGGTAGGCGTCGAGGAAGCCGTCGCCGACCGCGCGCTGGTAGGCGAAGTCGCGCTCGAAGTCCTCGTGCAGGTCGTCGAAGAACAGCCCGCCGACGCCGCGGGTCTCGCCGCGGTGCTTCAGGAAGAAGTACTCGTCGCACCAGCGCTTGTGCGCGTCGTAGCGCGCCTGGCCGCCGAAGGGCGCGCACAGGTCGCGGGCGACCCGGTGCCAGTGCAGCACGTCCTCGTCGACCGGATAGAACGGGGTGAGGTCGAAGCCGCCGCCGAACCACCAGGCCACGGTCTCGCCGTCTTTGAACGCGCGGAAATGGCGCACGTTGGCATGGGTGGTCGGGAGATGCGGGTTGCGCGGATGGAACACCAGCGACACCCCGACCGCGCGCCACGACGCGCCCGCGAGTTCGGGACGCGCCGCGGTGGCCGACGGCGGCAGTTTGGTGCCGGATACGTCGGAGAACCCGATGCCGGCCTGCTCGAACACCGCGCCGTCGCGCAGCACCCGCGTGCGCCCGCCGCCGCCTTCGGCGCGCTGCCACCGGTCTTCCTGGAACCGCGCGGCACCGTCCGCGCCCTCGATCGCGGCACAGATGCGGTCCTGCAGGCCCGTCAGGTAGTCGCGGACGCGGAGGAGGTCGTCTTGCGGGGCGGCGGGATCGGTGGTGTCGGTCATCGCACGAGCTTATCGCAAGCCGCGCGCAAGGCGGGAAAACACCGTCGTCCGATCGATCGGCACGGGGCGTGCGCTCCCGCAGCGAGCGGACGGCTCACGGCGACTCGCGCGTGAACCGATACCGGTCGTCGTGCTTTTCGGTGCGATGGAAGAACGGCCATGTGCGGTAGCGTCCTTCGGACATCACCCTCACATCCAGCCCGCTCGCGTCCGGCCTGAGCAGGATGGTTTCGGTATACCGGACCAGGTCGACGCCTTCGCCAGCCGGTGCGTTCCGGTCGAGACGCTCGATCCGGTACGCGCCCTGTGCGCACGTCACCGGGAACGTCATCTCGAACCGCTGCGTTCCCACCAGCGTCACCCGCAGAACCCCGTCATCGGGGGAAGCCGACAGGATCACCGACTCGGGGCGTTCCAGCCCGGGCATCGCCTGCCTGGACACGGCAAGCGACAGCAGCACATTCCCGCCTTCCGGCAGTGCACCGCTCGCCTGCTCCACGACACCGACCTCCCGGTAGGTGCCCGAGAAGCCTTCACAGTCAGACAGGTCGGTCGCTGTCACTCCAAGCATCGCGATCAGGGCCACGACAGGCATGCACACATCTCCGGTTCAAGGCCGCCGTCGTCCTGGCCCGCCATTGCGGGATTTCCGTTTGCGCCGGATCTCAGGCCACACGGTGCCCATCATTGTGTGGTACAGCGGGCCGGTCGCGATGGCGGGCCAAGGCCCGCCCTACGCCGGCTGCAGGTTCGCGTAGGCCAGCACCAGCCACTTGCTGCCGGCGTCGTCGAAGTTGACCTGGACGCGGGCGTGGGCGCCGCTGCCTTCGATGTCGGTGACGACACCGCTGCCGAACTTGGCGTGGGTGACGTTCTGGCCCAGGCGCAGGCCGGGCGTTTCCTGCAGCGAGGCGTGGCCCCAGTCGCGGCGCGGCTGAGCCTGGTACATCGGTCGCGCGACCTGGATCTTCGGCCGCACCTCGTGGATCAGCGCGGACGGGATCTCGCGCAGGAACCGCGACGGCAGCCCGTACATGTCCTGGCCGTGCAGGCGACGCGCCTCGGCGTAGGTCAGCACCAGCTTCTGGCGGGCGCGGGTGATGCCGACATAGGCGAGGCGGCGCTCCTCCTCCAGCCGGCCGGATTCCTCGATCGACTTGTTGTTCGGGAACAGCCCCTCCTCCACGCCTACCAGGAACACCAGCGGGAACTCCAGGCCCTTGGCGCTGTGCAGCGTCATCAACTGCACGCCGTCCTCGCCGGCCTCGGTCTGGCCCTCGCCGGCTTCCAGCGCGGCGTAGGCGAGGAAGGCGACCAGCTCGGTCAGCGCCGCGCTCTCCTCGTCGTCGCCGCGGACGAAGCGCGACGCCACCGACACCAGCTCGTCGAGGTTGTCGGTGCGCGAGTCCAGCGACCCCTTCGACTGCTGTTCGTAGTAGTCGCGCAGGCCGGAGCGCGCCAGCGCGTGGTCGATCTTGTCCTTCAGCGGCAGGTCGACGGTCTCCCCGGCGATCGCGTCGATCAACTGCTGGAACCCGGCCAGCGCGTTGCGCGCGCGCGCCGGCAGGCCGTCGCCGGCGGCGATCCACGCGGCGGACTGCCACAACGACAGCCGCTCGGTGCGCCCCAGCCGCCGGACCTCGTCGAGCGTGCGCTCGCCGATGCCGCGGGTCGGGGTGTTGACCGCGCGCTCGAACGCCGCGTCGTCGTCGCGGTTGGCGATCAGCCGCAGATAGGCCAGCGTGTCCTTGATCTCGGCGCGCTCGAAGAAGCGCATGCCGCCGTAGACCCGGAACGGGATCTGCTCGCCCAGCAGCGTTTCCTCGAACGCCCGCGACTGGGCGTTGCTGCGGTAGAGGATCGCGCAGTCGCCGTGGCTGCCGCCGTCGCGGACCCACTGGCGGATGCG
The DNA here is from genome assembly GCA_019510125.1 of Lysobacterales bacterium. Classification (GTDB taxonomy): domain Bacteria; phylum Pseudomonadota; class Gammaproteobacteria; order Xanthomonadales; family Xanthomonadaceae; genus Lysobacter_I. The sequence goes on along the minus strand of JAEKKX010000012.1, from coordinate 93,047 downwards.
CTCGACGACGAAGCGCGCCTCGTCGATCTCGTTGAACGCGGCGTAGAGGTCGATCGCCTCGCCCTCGCCGCTGTCGGTCCACAGCCGCTTGCCCAGCCGCGAGGGGTTGTGCGCGATCACCGCGTTGGCGGCGTCGAGGATGTTGGCGCTGGAGCGGTAGTTCTGCTCCAGGCGGATGGTCGTCGCGCCGGGGAAATCGCGCAGGAAGCGCTGCACGTTCTCGACCTTGGCGCCGCGCCAGCCGTAGATCGCCTGATCGTCGTCGCCGACCACGAAGACCTGGCCGGTGTCGCCGGCAAGCAGACGGATGAACGCGTACTGCAGGCTGTTGGTGTCCTGGAACTCGTCGATCAGCAGTTGCTGGAAGCGGTGGCGGTAGTGCTGCAGCAGCGGCGGATGGTCGCGCAGCAGCTCGTGCGCGCGCAGCAGGATTTCGGCGAAATCGACCAGCCCGGCCTGCTCGCAGCGTTCCTGGTAGAGCGTGTAGGCGCGCAGCATCACCGACGCCCATTCGTCGCGCTCGGGCTGGATGTGCTGCGGCCGGCGGCCCTCGTCCTTCTGCGCGTTGATCCACCACGCGATCTGCCGCGGCGGGAAGCGCGCCTCGTCCAGTTCAAGCGCCTGGACCACGCGCTTGACCAGCCGCAACTGGTCGTCGCTGTCGAGGATCTGGAACCCTTCCGGCAGCTTCGCGTCCTGCCAGTGCAGCCGCAGCAGGCGATGGGCGAGGCCGTGGAAGGTGCCGATCCACATCCCGCGCGTGCCTTGCGGCAGCAGCGCGTCGGCGCGGTGGCGCATCTCGCCCGCGGCCTTGTTGGTGAAGGTCACCGCGAAGATGCCGTGCATCGGCACGCCGTGGACTTCGTGCAGCCAGGCGATGCGGTGGGTGAGCACGCGGGTCTTGCCCGAACCGGCGCCGGCGAGGACGAGCAGGGGGCCGGGGGGCGCGCTGACCGCCTCGCGCTGCGCGGCGTTCAGGCCGTCGAGCAGGTGGGAGACATCCATCCGCGCAGTTTACGCGATGGCGCCGGCGGGCCGCGCCGGCGCAGGTCGCGGATCGGCGCGTCGGCGCCTCAGTGCGCGTCCTGCTTGGCCAGGCTGCTGGTCATGATCCGGTCGGTCCAGGCGATGCCGATCGCCGACAGGATGAACAGGCCGTGGATGATCGTCTGCCACATCACGCCGTGGGTGGTGACCGAGGTGCAGGCCTTGAGTTTCTGGCCGGCGTCGATCAGCGGCTGCATCACCTTCAGCGCCTCGATCCCGGCCGCGGAGCTGCACAGCGGCAGGCCGTCGACCATCCCGACCTCGATGAAGCTCTTGAGCAGGTGGATCGAGGAGATGCCGATGATCGCCATCGCCAGCTTCACCTTCAGCACGCTGGCGTTGACGTGGCTCAGCCATTCCGGCTGGTCGGGGTGGCCGTCGAGGTTCATGCGCGAGACGAAGGTCTCGTAGCCGCCCACGATCACCATCATCAGCAGGTTGGAGATCATCACCACGTCGATCAGCCCGAGCACGATCAGCATGATGTCCTGCTCGCCGAGCGAGGCCGCCCCGTGGATCAGGTGCCACAGCTCCTTGATGAACAGGAACACGTACACGCCCTGGGCGACGATCAGGCCCAGGTACAGCGGCAACTGCAGCCAGCGCGAACTGAAGATCAGGGCGGGCAGCGGACCGAGGCGGGCGTTCTGCGGATTCGACATGGGGGCGGCGTGATGGCGAAAAACCGCGATAGCCTACCGGCGCCGGCCAGCGCCGCCAACCCGTGCGGAATGCAGTATCCCGGCGCCGGCCCCCTCGCGCCCGCGGCCGCGGTCCTAGACTGGCGCCTCCCCCGAGACGGACGCTGTCACATGATCGACCTGCACTACTGGCCCACGCCCAACGGCCACAAGGTCACGCTGCTGCTGGAGGAGCTGGCCGAGGCCGGCGCGCCGCTGGCGTACACGATCAGGCCGGTGGACATCGGCGCCGGCGAACAGTTCAAGCCGGACTTCCTCGCGATCGCGCCGAACAACCGCATGCCCGCCATCGTCGACCACGCGCCGGCCGACGGCGGCGCGCCGGTCAGCGTGTTCGAGTCCGGCGCGATCCTGCTGTACCTGGCCGAGAAGACCGGCCGCTTCCTGCCGGCCGACCTGCGCGGCCGCACCGAGACCCTGGAGTGGCTGTTCTGGCAGATGGCCGGGCTCGGCCCGATGACCGGGCAGTACGGCCACTTCAACGTCTACGCGCCGGAGAAGATCACCTACGCGATCGACCGCTACACCCGCGAGGTGCAGCGCCTGCTGGGCGTGCTCGACAAGCGACTCGCCGGTCGCGCGTTCCTGGTCGGCGACGCCTACACGATCGCCGACATGGCCTGTTATCCGTGGATCAGCCCGTACCGCACGGCGCCGGTCGATCTGGAACCGTATCCCGAAGTGCGGCGCTGGCAGGCGGCGATCGCCGCGCGCCCGGCGACCGCCCGCGCCTACGCGATCACCCGGCAGGTGAATCCCGACGCCGGCAAGCCGCTGACCGAAGAACAGCGCAAGGCCCTGTTCGGCCGCTGAGCCGTCGCATCCGGCGCCGAGCCGTCGCGCCCGGCGCCAATCCCGCGCGCCCGCCCGCCGATCTGCCCGTCCGGAAGATCGGCCCGCCCGGTAGAGCGGCCTTCAGGCCGCTGCCCCGCTTCCGGAGAGCGCCGCCTTCCCGCAAACGTCCCCTTCCGGTGGGAGCGACGGAAGTCGCGACGGACCGAAGACGGGCGTTCCACCGCCTGCAGCGACTCCTGTCCGCCCCGCGTTCGGTAGAGCGGCCTTCAGGCCGCTACCCCGCTTCCGGAGAGCGCCGCCTTCCCGCAAACATCCCCTTCCCGTGGGAGCGACGGAAGTCGCGACGGACCGAAGACGGGCGTTCCACCGCCTGCAGCGACTCGTCTCCGCCCCGCGTTCGGTAGAGCGGCCTTCAGGCCGCTGCCCACCTCTCCGGAGAGACCGCCGGGAGATCGACAGCAGCGGCCTGAAGGCCGCTCTACCGGGGACATGTTCGCAGCCGCGGCAGCGGCGCTTCGCTCTGCGCGACGCGGCAGGACGACCGACCGGGGACAGGCATGCGGCGCGCGTTGCGGCTAAGCTGCGGGCCTGCCGCACTCCGGGTTCCGCCATGCGCCTGTCCGCCAGCCTGCTCGCCCTCATGCTCGCCACCACGTCCACGCTCGCCGCGCCGTCCACGCCGCCGCCGCCGCGGCTCACCCTCGAAGCCATCACCGGCGACGCGCCGCTGTCCGGGCCGACGCTGCTGAAGCCGCAGATCGCGCCGGACGGCTCGCGCGTGACCTTCCTGCGCGGCAAGCAGAGCGACCGCAACAAGCTCGACCTGTGGGCCTACGACGTCGCCAGCGGCCGGGTCGCGATGCTGGTCGATTCCACCGACGTGCTGCCCGGCGAGGAAGTGCTCAGCGACGCCGAGAAGGCGCGGCGCGAGCGCCAGCGCACCGCGGCGCTCTCGGGCATCGTCGATTACCAGTGGTCGCCGGACGGCAGGACGCTGCTGTTCCCGCTGGGCGGCGAACTGTACCTGTACGACCTGTCGAAGTCGGGCAAGGCCGCGGTGCGCAAGCTCACCACCGGCGCCGGCTTCGCCACCGATCCCAAGGTCTCGCCGAAGGGCGGCTACGTCAGCTTCATCCGCGGCCGCGACCTGTGGGTGATCGACCTCGCCGACGGCCGCGAAATCCGGCTCACCGCCGACGGCGGCGACGTGATCGGCAACGGCGTCGCCGAGTTCGTCGCCGACGAGGAGATGGACCGCCACACCGGCTACTGGTGGGCGCCGGACGATTCGGCGATCGCCTTCGCGCGGATCGACGAGAGCGGCGTGCCGGTGCAGAAGCGCTACGAGGTCTATCCCGACCGCACCGAGGTGGTCGAGCAGCGCTATCCGGCCGCCGGCCAGGCCAACGCGATGATCGCGCTGGGCGTGATCGCGCCGAAGGCCGATGCGCAGCCGCGCTGGATCGACCTCGGCGCGGACAAGGACATCTACCTGGCCCGCGTCGACTGGCGCGACCCGCGACACCTGACCTTCCAGCGCCAGTCCCGCGACCAGCGCCGGCTCGACCTGATCGAGGCCGACCTCGCCGGCGGCAAGCAGCGCACGCTCGTCACCGAGATCGCGAAGACCTGGGTGCCGCTGCACGACGGCCTGCGCTTCCTCAAGGACGGTCGCTTCCTGTGGATGAGCGAGCGCAGCGGCTTCGAGCACCTCTACCTCGCCAGCGCCGACGGCAAGGCCATCAAGCCGCTGACCCGCGGCGACTGGCCGGTGGACGCGCTGCTGGCGGTGGACGAAGCGAAGGGGCTGGTCTATTTCAGCGCCGGCCGCGGCGCCGACGGGCGGGCCGATGCGCGCCAGTCGCAGATCCACGTCGTGCCGCTGGCAGGTGGCGCGATCCGCACGCTGTCCACCGAGCCGGGCATGCACGCCGCCAGCTTCGCGAAGAACGCCAGCGTCTACGTCGATAGCTGGTCGAACGCGCGCACGCCGCCGCAGCTCGCGCTGCACCGCGCCGACGGCGCGTTCGTCGCGAACCTGATCGAGAACGACCCGACGCAGCCCGGACATCCCTATGCGCAATACCTCGCCGCGCAGCGGCCGACGACCTTCGGCACGCTGACCGCCGCGGACGGCAGGACGCCGCTGCACTACGGCCTGATCACGCCGACGGACTTCGATCCCGCGAAGCGCTATCCGGTCGTGGTCTACGTCTACGGCGGCCCCGCCGCGCAGACCGTCACCGACAGTTGGCCCGGCCGCGGCGACCACTTCTTCAACCAGTACCTCGCGCAGCAGGGCTACGTCGTGTTCACGCTGGACAACCGCGGCACCCCGCGGCGCGGCGCGGCCTTCGGCGGCGCGCTGTACGGCCGCCAGGGCACGGTCGAGGTGGACGACCAGCACGCCGGGATCGAATGGTTGCGCGCGCAGCCGTGGGTGGATCCGGCGCGGATCGGCGTCTACGGCTGGTCCAACGGCGGCTACATGACCCTGATGCTGCTGGCCAAGCGCCCGGGCGACTACGCCTGCGGCGTCGCCGGCGCACCGGTCACCGACTGGGCGCTGTACGACACCCACTACACCGAGCGCTACATGGACCTGCCGAAGGACAACGCCGACGGCTACCGCGAGGCCAGCGTGTTCTCGCACGTCGCCGGCATCCGCCCGAACGCGCTGCTGCTGATCCACGGCATGGCCGACGACAACGTGCTCTTCCTCAACTCGACGAAGCTGATGAGCGCGCTGCAGAAGCAGGGGACGCCGTTCCAGTTGATGACCTATCCCGGCGCCAAGCACGGCCTGCGCGGCAGCGACGCCCTGCATCGCTACCGCACGACGGAGGCGTTCCTGGATCGTTGCCTGATGCCATGACCCTCCCGCCGCCGCTGCCCACGCCCGATCCGCCGGTCTCCGGGGCGTCGCCCCGACGCGGGTGGTGGGAGCGGCACTGGAAATGGGCGGTTCCCTTGATCGCCGCCGCGGTTTTCGCCGCGGTCCTCGGCGTCGTCGGCGCGGCCGTTCTCGGCATGGCCGGACACTTCAAGGCCTCCGAGCCGTACCGGTACTCGCTCGCCCGCGTCCGCCAGGATCCAGGCAGCATCGCGCACCTCGGGCAGCCGATCGAACCCGACTGGATGGTGAACGCAAGCGAGCAATGGCACGGCACCGGCGAGTATCGCCGCGTGCGAACCTCCCTCTCGTTCAACGTGTCCGGTCCCAAGGGCCGCGGACACGTCGAAGTCCTGGCGGAAGGCGTCGGGCAACCGCCGGTGTGGCGCTATCGCACCCTGGACCTCTCGTTCGTCGACGGAAGTGCGCCGCTGGATCTTCGCCCACCACGGGAGGCGGACGCAGAAGCGTCGGAAACCGGCAAGGATGGCGAGTGGGAATGATCGGCCGCGTTTCTCGTCGCGGTTGCGCGTTCGCCGTCGCAGGCGCCGCCGCGATGTTGGCCTGCGGCGCCACCGCGCAATCGGCGCTGCCGACCGAGGCGCAAGCACGCGACTATGTGCGCAGCCTTCTGGTGACGTCCCCCTATCGCATCCCGCGCCTGGCGCGTCTCGGAGAAATCCGTTATCGAGTCGCGTTCGCCCCCGGGCGCGCATGGTCCTGGCCGGAGACCGGCGAACAACACGTGATCGCGCGTGGCGAAGACATCGAACTTCGGATCTGCGCGGATTGCGGTCGCGAACCGGCGCCCACGGCCGCAGCATTGCGTGCCGCGCTTGCGGCGAACGACTGGGTGCGCAGCGACGACCGTCGCATCCGTGCCTTCGCGCGCGCGCACGCGCGCGGTGGCTCCGTGGATACGCGAATGACGGCTTTGAGCGAGGCCGTGGCCCGGCACATGACCGGGCCGATCGACTTCCGGCGCTACGACGACGCTGTCGCCGCACTGGAAACGCGCAGCGGCGATTGCACCGAATTCGCGGTCTTGTTGGCCGCAGCGGCACGGTCTCTCGGCATGCCCGCCCGTGTCGCGCACGGCATCGCCTACGCCGAGCGTTTCGACGGCGAAGCGCATGTTTTCATGCCGCACGCGTGGACGCAGGTCTGGGATGGCCAGCGCTGGCGCAGTTACGATGCCGCCCTCGGCCGCTTTGACGCCGGACACATCGCGCTGTTCATCGGCGATGGCAGTCCGGAGGGGCTAAGCGGCCTCGCGCCGGTCGTGCGCAGTCTGCGAGTCGTCGCTGCGGCAGGCGTGGCCCGCGACACGGCGTCGCCCGCTCATCGCCCGCCTTCGCCCTGATCTGGGGAAGCGGGCGCGATCATCGGCAAATCCGCGGCCACGTCGTCGATGCCGGTCGCGATCCCCTCCGCTTCGCCAGGACGGCTCATCCCGCCGCCCAGGACCACCACCGTGTCGAGCGGCTCCTCCACCGGCGTCTGCGTCAACGCATCTTCTGGGGTCAGCATCGGCAACATGGGCTTCGCCTCGGCATCTTCGACGTCGGTCGCGTTGCGCGGGTCGTCGACGCCGCCGAGGAAAACGACGAAGTCGAGCAATGCAGCCTTGTTTTCGTCGGGAAGCGGCGACATCGCCGCATCGGCAGGATGCGCGACCCACGGCAGCCCCTCCGGCGGCGGGTCTTGCGGCGGTTCGCCGGCGTAGGCCGCACCACCGGCGCCGAGCAGGGTGATCGCGATCGCGGCGCTGAATGGATGCGACTTCGGTGCGGGCTTCGGCATCCTGTACGTGACGCAGATCGGGCCGTCGGCGTTCGCCAGCAACGCGTGCCGTTGCGCCTCGTCCAGGGCATCGAGACGATGGACGTGCTTGTCGCAATGGCCGCAATGCCCCTCGATGACGGCCTGTTCCTCGGCGCTCAGCGGGCAGGGGGTGTCGATTTTCGGGAACCGGGCCATTTCAGCCTCATCGTGCTTGCGGAGACGTCTGCACCATAACAAGCGCCAGGAGGGGCGTATACAAGGCCGGAACCTCCGTTCTCAGTGCCTGCGCCACCCCTGACGCATCCTGTCCGGCATGACCTTCGACCGTGGGCGCGCCGCCCGTCGAGGCGTAGCGTTCCTGCACCTCCGTGGAGATCCCTCGATGAAAACGACCCTGCTCGCCGCCGCGCTCGCCGGTCTGCTCGCCGCCGCCTCGCCCACCCATGCGGCCAAACCCGCCGCGACGGCGGCCGCGCCCGCCGTGCCCGCGTGGGTCCAGACCAGCAACGCGAACGCCCAGCTCCTGCTCGCCGCCCAACTGCGCTTCCAGCCCGAATCCGCGTCGTTCTTCGGCATCCCCGGCTACGACGCCAAGGTCGCCGACCTCGGCCCCGACAACGGCAAGCGCGCCCGCGCGGCGCTCGCCGAAGTCCGCGCCGCACTGCAGCAGAAACTGCAGGTCGAACGCGACCCGAACGTCCGCCAGGACCTCGAGATCATGATCGGCGCCGCCGGCGACGCGATCGAGTCCAGCGAGGTCAACGAGCGCCTGCTGCTGCCCTGGTACGACGCGCCGCAACTGGTGTTCGGCGGCATCAGCGGCCTGCTCTCCGACCAGACGCCCGCCGACCGCCGCGCGAAGGCGCTGGACCGGCTGAAGGCGTACCTCGGCATGGCGCCGGGCACCACCCCGATCATGTCGCTCGCCCGCCAGCGCTACGAGGAACGCGCCGGCGACGCCGCGCTGCTGCGGCCGTCGAAGCTGGAGGTCGAGCAGGCGCTGAACAACGCCCAGACCTACGCCGTCGGCATCCGCAAGCTGTTCGAGAAGTACAAGCTCAAGGGCGCCGACGCCGCGCTGAAGGCGCTCGATGCGCAGACCGCCGACTACGTCGCCTGGGTGCGCGCCAGCGTGTTGCCGCAGGCCCGCGCCGACACCCAGTTGCCGCGCGAGCTCTACGCCCTGCAGTTGAAGAACGTCGGCATCGACATCCCGCCGGAAGTGCTGGTCCAGCGCGCCCGCCTGGAGTTCATGGAGACCCGCGCGGCGATGCAGCAGCTCGCGCCGCTGGTCGCCAAGGCGAAGGGCATCGACGCCACCGACTACCGCGACGTGATCCGCGCGCTGAAGAAGGACACGATCCCCAACGACAAGCTCGAGGCCCGCTACCGCGAAGTCATCGACGCGATCGACCCGATCATCCGCCGCGAGCGCATCGTCGACGTGCCGCAGCGGCCGATGATCATGCGCCTGGGCACCGACGCCGAGAACGCGCAGCAGCCGGCCCCGCACTTCCTGCCCGCGCCGATGATCGGCAACACCGGGCAGCAGGGCCAGTTCGTGCTGCCGCTGTCCAATCCGGCGGCTGGCGCCGCCGACCAGTACGACGACTTCAACTTCCCGTCGGTGGCGTGGACGCTGTCGGCGCACGAAGGCCGCCCCGGCCACGAGCTGCAGTTCACCGCGATGCTCGAGCGCGGCGTGTCGCTGGCGCGCAGCCTGTTCGCCTTCAACTCGGTGAACGTCGAGGGCTGGGCGCTGTACGCCGAGGCCGAGATGGTGCCGTACGAGCCGCTGGACGGACAGCTCATCGCGCTGCAGTTCCGGCTGATGCGCGCGGCGCGCGCGATGCTCGACCCGATGCTCAACCTCGGCATGATCGACCGCGCCCGCGCCGAGAAGGTGCTGATGGAGGACGTGGGCCTGTCGAAGGCGATGGCGCGGCAGGAACTCGACCGCTACACCTTCAACGCCCCGGGCCAGGCCGGCAGCTATTTCTACGGCTACGCGCGCCTGCTCGAACTGCGCGCCGAGACCGAGCTGGCGCTGGGCGACAAGTTCGACCGCCTGGCCTTCAACAACTTCGTCATCGGCCAGGGCATGCTGCCGCCGGAACTGCTGGCGAAGGCGGTGCGCGAACAGTTCATCCCGGCGCAGAAGGCGAAGCCCTGAGCCTCGCCCGCGGCGCGCCGGTCGCGCCGTCCGCATCGACCGCAACGGGGCCCGCGAGGGCCCCGTTGCCGTTTCCGGGCGCGATGGCGCGCCGGATCAGCGTGCGTCGGCCGCCGGCGCGATGACGATCCGCGACGCGGCGGTCCGCGCGCGGGTCGCTTCGCCGTACATCAGCTCGGCCACCGCCGGCGGCGCGAGATAGTCGCCGGCGTTGCCGACCCGCGTGAAGTAGTGCACCTCGTGGCGACCCGGCGGCAGGAACTCGGCGTAGAACTTCGGCGCGCGCGGATCCAGCCGGCGGGTGGCGAACCAGCCGTCGCCGGCGTCCGACACCCGCTGCACATCGATCCCGGCGACGCCGCTGAGCGACAGGTCGGTCGGTCGCAGGCCGCCGGGCACCGCGTCGGTGATCGCCACGAAGTGCCGGGTCGCGGCGTTGTCCAGCACCAGCGTCACCCGCACCCAGTCGCCGTCGCGGAGCGACGCATCCGCGAGCGGCACCCACGCGCCGTCGCGCAGGGCGGCGTAGTGGCGCTGCAGCGCGAAGCCCGCCGCGCTCGACGCCGCGCGCCGCGCATCCTCGCGCCAGGCGTAGTCGAGGACGAAGCTCGCAGGCGCGTCGCCGGCGATCCGCGGCGTCAACCGCAGCGGCTGCCGCGCGTCGCGGGCCTCGATCGACTGCACCTGCGACGGCGGCGGCGCGCCCGGCGCCAGCGCCAGCGCGATCCGCTGCGCGCCCTGGGCGACGTCCAGCCGCGCCTGCGCCTGGGCCGACCCCGCATCGAGTCCGCGCAGCGCGATCAGGCAGTTCGCCGCCGCCTGGGTATCGACGCCATCGACGCCGCCGGCGTAGAGATCGCCGAGGCCGGCGATCAGGCGACGCCGTGTCGCCGCGTCGGCGAGCGCCGGGTGCGCGCGCAGCACGTCGATCAGTTCGCACTGCTCGCGCGCATCGGAGCTCATCCAGCGGTCCTGGCGCCCGACGGCGTGCAGGCGCAGCGCGTCGTCACGGCGCTGCGCCCGCGCGAGCACGGCCTCGACCGCCGCCCGTGCCTGCGGATGCGCCGCGTTCGCCAGCACCCGCACCGTGGCGGTCTGCGCCGGCAGCGGCAGCGTCGCGAAGCGCGCCCACAGCCGGTCGCCGACCGCACGCGAGGGCGCGTCCCGGGTCGCCGCCGCGAGCGCGAGGCGCACGTCGCGTTCGGCGACGGCCTGCGCGTCGTCACGGCCTTTGTCGTCGTCCAGGTCGTCGATCGCGCCGTCGAGGAAGTCCTCGGCCTCTTCCAGCACCTGCGCCGGCGCCGCGTGGCCCAGCGTCTCCAGCAGGCCCAGCGCACGCACGCTCCAGGCGGTCAGCGGCACCTGCGCGAGGTGCTCGTCGCGGTCTTCGCTGTCGGCGAAATAGCGGAAGCTGCCGTCCTCGTTCTGGAACACCGGCGCGTTGCGCAGGGCGTCGTCGATCGTCGCCTGCGCCTCCGGGAAGCGTTCGCCCTCGCCGCGTTCCAGCGCGATCGCGGCGGCGACCGCGCGGCTCAGCGTCTGTTCCCAGCAGCGGTGCGGATAGCGTTCCAGCGCATCGATCCAGCCGTGCGCCAGCGCGTCGCCGCCCGGCAGCAGGGCGACCCGCAGGCGCACGTCGGTGGCCCCGGCGGGCAGCGCCGGCGGCGTCAGCCGCAGCGGCGAAGCGCCCAGCCAGCCCGCCTGCGTGCGGTGGCCGTCGATCGTCGGCGAGGCCAGTTCGATCGCCTGCACGGTCGCGTCCACGCCCGCATCCGTGCGCGCCGCCGCGACCGCCGCCAGCGTGTCGGGCGCGCGGTCGCGATCGGTCGGCGCGATCGCCAGCGACAGCGCGTCCTGGCCGTTCGCGGCGAGCGGCAGCGGCCGTTGGTTCGCCGCCCCAAGCGCGTCCACCCGGAGCACGGCGTCGGCGGTCGCGGCCGCGCCCTCGTGGCGCACGTTGGCGACCAGCACGGCGCGATCGTCGGGATAGACGCGCACCGGCGCCTGCAGCCGCACTTCCACCGGCTGGCCGACCTCGAACGTCGCCTCGACGCGCTCGAACGCCTCGCCGGCGTCCGCGGTCCAGGCGACCGCCCGCCAGCGGGTGAGGTTGTCCGGCGCGATGAGTTCGATCTCGCGGCTTTCGCCCGGCGCCAGCACCAGCGCCGGCTGCCACAGCGCGGTCGCGGCGAAGCTGTCGCGCACCCGCGCGCCGAACAGCGCGCGCGCTTCGGCGGTGGGCGCGGGCCGGGCGGTCGCCGCGCGGTCGCTCGCGGCGGGATCGATCGACAGCGTCGGATCCGGTCGCGGCGCGGCGGCGATCTCGAACGGGTCGCCGTCGAAGCGCGAGCCGGTGACGACAACGGCGTCGAGAGCGTCCGACGCATAGCCGCCCACGATCTGCATCGTGTCGGCAGGGGAACTTCGGAAAACGCCCGGTGCGGGGGCAGGGTCGTCGAACACGACCGCCGGTCCGTCGCCGACGGTGGCCAGGCCCTGTCTTTCGACGTGCGTGCGGTCGATCAAGACGGTCGGCGAGCCTTCTTCGCCGTCGAAACGCGCGGCGGGCTTGCCGTCCTCCCACGGCAGTTCGCGCCGCCAGCCGCAGCGGCACCAGTCGCCGAAGCCCGCGGCGCGGAAGCGGGCCGACCAGCTCGGCTCGCGCGCGCCGAGCCAGTCCTCGCCCTGCGGATCGAACGCATCCCAGCGATCCCCGGCCAGCGCGCGCAGCGCATCGTCGAACACCGCCAGCGCGACCGTGCGCGGGCTGGCGCCGGTGTTGCGCAGGCGCAGGCGCACGGTCGTCCCGGGCGCGGTGCGCGTCGTCGGTGCGTCGAGCGCGAGCCGCGCCACCGGCGCTGGCCGCGGCACGTCGACGTCGGCGCTGAGCGTCAGCGCGCCGGGCGCATCGCGCAGGCCGCGCGCATCGACGCCGGCGGCGCGGCGTTCGCGCACGCGCACGAGGATGCTGACCCGGTTGCGGCCGTCGGCCCGGGTCGGCAGCAGGAAGGTGGTGTCGGGCCCGTCGAGCGGCACGATCCGGCTGTCCAGCGCCTCGCCGTCGGCGGCGGTCACGATCCACGCGTCCGCCCGGGCGTACGGCTGCTGCAGGCGCAGGCGCACGGGCGCGTCGGCGCGCGCCGGGGCCTCGACCACGGTCAGCGCGGACGCTGTCTTGTCCGGCACTCGGGCGTCGGACGCGTTCCAGACATAGCGTTCGATCGTCGCCGGCGCGGCGTCGCCGCTGCGCGCGGTGAAGCGGTAGTGGCCGCTGCGGCTGCGCGGCACGGCGCAGGGCGCGGGCGTGCCGGCGGCGAGCGTGCAGGTCGCGACGCGCTGCGGCGGCGCCGTCTCGTCCCCACCGACGTAATCGACGACGACCTCGACCGGCGCGCCGGCCTGCGCATGGCCCGCGGCGTCGACGACGACGGCGTCGAAGCGCAGCGGCGTGGTGGCGCCGAACCAGCCCGGATCGAGCTTCAGCCCGACGTAGCGCGCGAACCGCGCCTGCCAGGCCACCGCCGGCGCCGACGCCACCGGCTCGCGCCCGCTCAGCGCGATCTGCGCGGTCGCCTCGATGCGTGCGAACGCGGGCGGGGCCTGCTCGTCGTCCGCCGCGAACGCCAGCAGCACGTCCACGCCCGCCTTGCCCTCGGCATCCAGCGCCGGCCAGGCGCGGGCCGTCCCGCGCAGGTCGGGCGCGGCCGCCGCGCTGTCGTCGCCGGTGAAGACGTAGCCGGCGAACAGCGGATAGGCGTCGGCCGGTGAGGCCTGGGTCGCGCGTACCTTGACCTCGGAGATCGCCACGCCCGCGGCGGCGCCGCCCGACCAGTAGCCGGCCTCGATCCGCAGCCGCAGCGGGTCGCCGTCGCGCAGCAGCGACGTCTCGGTCCTGGCGTCGATCCACAGGTCCTGCGCGCGGAAGGTGCCGACGAACACGCAGCCGGCTTCCTCGCTCCAGTCGCCGTCCTCGGGCGCCAGGCAGTAGTCGCCGTCCGGGAGCTGCGACGGCAGCGTCAGTTCGCCAACGAACGCACCTTCGGCGTCGGGCGAGACGGCCACCTCGGCCATCGGCTGATTGTCGAACGGGCGACGCAGTTGCAGCGCGAACGGCTTCAGGTCGCCGGGGACGACCAGTCGACCGCCGCGACGCTCGCGCAGCCAGGCACGGAAACGCAGGGTGTCGCCGGCCCGGTACAACGGCCGGTCGGCGACCGCGAACAGCCGGCGCTCGCCCCGCGGCTGCCCCAGCATCTCGCCGCTTCCGACGACCTCGTTCAGCGGCAGCACCGCGAGCCGGCCTCCCGCGCGGGCGCGCACCGCCCAGGTCGGCGGCATCGCGCCCGGCGCGGTCTTCGGCAGCACGAATCCGGGGGGCAGCGTCAGCCGCGCCAGGCCATCGCCGCCGATGCGTGCGCGGGCGGCGACCTGCGCGTCGCCGTCGCCGGCGACCAGCACCAGTTCCACGTCGGCCCCGGCGACCGGCCGGCTGTCGCGCCAGTCCACCGCCCAGACCAGGACTTCGGTGCGCGAGACCTGTGCGCTGAGGTCGAAGGACGGCGCCGCGAAATCGAGCGTGGCGTTCGCCGCCGCCTGCGCCCGCCAGCGGACCCAGCCGTGCTCGGCCAGCGTCGCGCGCGCACCCTCGCTGGCGAAGGCGCCCGCGCCGTCGCGGGTCGCCGGGAGGCGGAATCGCGCGCCGTCGCCGGTCAGGCCGAGCCGGGTTTCCTCGATCGCCAACGCCGGTGCGTTCATCGCGGCGACGAGCGCGCGATCGGCGTCGCCGAACAGCGTGCGCGTCCCGGCCGCGGCGAGCGTCGGCAGGGCGGCGCCGTTGCGGATGCGGATCGCGACCGGGCGCGCCAGCGCACGGCCGGCCGCGTCGTGCAGCGTGGCGTCCACGTTGAACGCGATGTCGGTGTTCGCGGCCTCGGCGCGCAGGCGCACGGTCGCGCCGGGCGCCGACTGCAGCGCATCGGGGCCCCACCAGCGGCGATCGGGCGCATCCCAGCCGACAACGCGCACCGAGGGCGGCAGTCGCGCCGCGAAGGCCGCCTTGCCGGCGGCATCGGGCGCCGCCGAGAACGACAGTCGCAGGTCTTCGCCCGCCACGCAGCGCAGCGCGAGGCCGTCGGTCGGATCGCGATCCTCGCCTTCGTCGCCTTTCCGCGGGGTGCAGGCGGCGCTGCGGATCGCGAACGCCTCGTCGTTGTGGAAGCGCAGCAGCGTGCGCTCCGTGGTCGACGGCAGCGGTCCGGCCGTCGACACCAGGCCCGCCCGCATGTGCAGCGCCACCACGGCGTCGGACGGCAGGTCCGGCGGCAGCGCGACGCGGAACGCCGGCCGCTCCCAAGGCGATGTCGGCGGGGGCAGCGCCGCCACGTCGAGCGCGCGCCAGACCCGGTCGCCGGCGCGGAGTTCGAGGACGCGGGCGATGGCCTCCGCGGTGGTCGGCAGCTTCGGTTCGATCCGCAGCACCGGCCGTCCGTCGGTCCAGTCGACGATCCGGGCGTCGAGCGATGGCCGATCGGTCTCGGCCTGCAGGCGAATCCCGCCCAGTGCGGCGCCATCGGCGCGATGCAGTCCCGGGGCGATGCGGATGTCGAAGCCGGTCGCCTGCGGGAAGGCGTGGCCGCGGTCGGCGTCGCAGTCCAGGGTGTGGTCGTCGGTCCAGGTGCAGGTCATCGGCACCGCGGGCGAGACCGACACCGCGCGCACCGGGGCGTTGTCGAAGATCGCCATCGCCGGCTCGAAAACGAGCGTGAGCGATCGCGCGCTCATTTCCGCCTCGACGCCGGTCGTCGCCGCCGACGCCAGGCCGGCCCATGCCAGCCATGCGCAGGCCGCGGATCGCTTCCACATCGTCATCGTCTCTCCTCGTCCGATCGCGCCATGCTGCACTGCAGGCGCGGATGCGACAACGCGCGAGGCGCCGCCACGGGGTTGAGCACCACGGGGTCGAGCGGCGCGCGTCAGCTCACCCGCGCGACCATCCGCGAGTGGCCGATGAGGCGCGCGTAGCGGGTGCCGAGGTCGATCCAGCAGACGTAGGCGGCCTCGCCGGCGAGGCGCCACAGCGTGGCCGGCGTGAGCCGCAGCGCGGGCTCGGCGGCGCACAGTTCCCAGTCGAAGCCGAGCTGACGCGCGAACAGCGCGCAGCGGGCCAGGTGATAGCGGTTGCTGAGCAGGGTGACGCGGCCGCGGTGCGCATCGGCGGCGAGCAGCGCGCGCGCGTTGCGCAGGTTCTGAAGGGTATCGCGCGAAGTCTTTTCCAGCCGGAACGGGGCGTCGCCGGGCAGGCCGTGGGCGAGCAGCGCGTCGCGGGCGACGTCGGCCTCCGCGGGATGGCCCGGCGCGGCGCCGCCGAGCAGCACCAGCAGGCGCGGCGCGCGGGCGTGCCAGAGCGCGGCGGTGCGCGCGATCCGCGCGGAGAAGTCGGCGTCGAGCCGGCCGCCGGGCGCGTGCTTGCCGAACAGCAGCACGGTCTCGCCGTGCTCCGGCAGCACCGGCGCGCGCCGCGCGGTGCGCAGCACGTGGACGAAGTAGCCCACGTACACCAGTCCGCCGGACAGCGCGCAGGCCAGGCCCGCGACCGCGCCCGCGTGCAGCACATGGCGATCGAACAGCAGGCGGCGGCGATGGTCGAGGCGGGTCATGCGTCGGATCGGGATCGAAAGCCGGAACCGGGCCGCGGAGGCCGCCATCGGCGGCTCCGCGCCCGCGCCACTCACTTGTCGAGGGCGGTCAACTGCAGATTGGTCTTCATGTCCTGCGCGATGTTGTTGACCCAGCCCAGGTAGTTCGGATGGATGAACCGCTTGCCCCGGCGATCCTCGTAATTGAGGTTCGTGCTGTCGACGTACGCGATGCGGATGGTGCCGGCGTCCCAGGTGACGTGGACGCGCGCGACGTGGTCGCGCAGGCGGAGGACGGTGGTGATGTCGCCCGGCTGCTCCTGCTCGATGGCCCAGCCGCGGCCGATCAGGGCGCGCTTGATGTCCTTGGTCACCTGCTCCTGGTCGAGGCCGGCCGGGATCGACACCGGGGCCGGATCGGTGAGCGGCGCCTTGCGCGCATGGGCGGCGCCGCTGAAAGCGAACAGCGCGAGGACGGAAAGCACGATGGCAGCGAAACGCACGGGAACCCCCTTGTGATCTGGTGAAAGGAACGCACCGCGCGACGGCGCATCTGCGTGCCGACGGCGGTCGTGCAGGATACCGTGCGATTCGCCCGCAGCGGCCCGCCGAGGGCGCGCAATCCCGGGAAACCGGCCCCGTGGCCTATAATCCGCGCTCCTTTCGAGCCCTGGCGACGCTTTGGCCGCAGCCGTCATGTCCGTTTCCCCGATGCCGCCGCTGGCGGTCCGCGCCCATACCGCCACCACCGCGCTCGGACACGGCCGCGAGGCCCAGGCCGACGCGCTGCGGACGCGCCGCAGCGGACTGCGCCGCAACGATTTCGGCGACGGCGCCACCGCCGACGCCCGGCTGGAGACCTGGATCGGCCGCGTCGAAGGCGTCGAGGCCGTGCGCCTGCCCGCCGGGCTGGCCGCGCTCGACTGCCGCAACAACCGCCTCGCCTGGCTTGCGCTGCAGCAGGACGGACTGATGGACGCGGTCGCCGCGCTGCGCGCCCGCCACGGCGCCGAGCGCGTCGCGGTGGTGATCGGCACCTCCACCTCCAGCATCGGCGCCAGCGAAGAGGCCTACACCCGGCTCGACGGCGACGCCTTCCCGGCCGACCTGCGCCAGCCGTTGCTGCACACGCCGCATTCGCCGGGCCATTTCGTGCAGGCCGCCACCGGACTGCGCGGGCCGTGCGTGACCGTCGCCACCGCCTGCTCCTCCAGCGCCAAGGTGTTCGCGCAGGCGGCGCGGCTGATCCACGCCGGCGTCGTCGACGCGGCGCTGGTCGGCGGCATCGACACGCTGTGCGGCAGCGTGCTGTTCGGCTTCAATTCGCTGGGCCTGGTGTCGCAGCGGCGCTGCCTGCCGTTCGACGCGCGCCGCGACGGCCTCAACCTCGGCGAGGCCGGCGGCTACGCGATCCTCGAGCGCCTCGCCGTCGGCGAGGACGCGCCGCTGCGCCTGTGCGGCTACGGCGAGAGCAGCGACGCCCACCACATGTCCACGCCGCATCCCGAAGGCCTCGGCGCGCGGCTGTGCATGGGCGACGCGCTCGCCCGCGCCGGCCTCGCCGCGGACGCGATCGGCTACCTCAACCTGCATGGCACCGCGACCCCGGCGAACGACAGCGTCGAAGCCGCCGCGGTCGCGGCGCTGTTCCCGGCGACGCTGCACGCCAGCTCCACCAAGGGCTGGACCGGCCACACCCTGGGTGCCGCCGGCATCGTCGAATCGGTGTTCGCGCTGCTCGCGCTGGAACGCGGCCTGCTGCCGGGCATGCTCGGCGACGCG
Organism: Lysobacterales bacterium; assembly: GCA_019510125.1. Taxonomy (GTDB): domain Bacteria; phylum Pseudomonadota; class Gammaproteobacteria; order Xanthomonadales; family Xanthomonadaceae; genus Lysobacter_I. The sequence continues at coordinate 75,236 of JAEKKX010000012.1, read as the reverse complement.
GACGGCGGAGAAGCACAGCCCGATCCGGCCTGCGGTCCGCAGATCCGCTTCGGCAACGCCGAGCGCCCGATCCGCTACGCGATGAACAACTCCTTCGGCTTCGGCGGCAACAACTGCGCGCTGGTGTTCGGGGGTGCGGCATGAGCGCGCTCGCCGCCCGCATCGAAGGCATCGGTTTCTGGGCCGGCGGCCTGCCGTCGTGGGACGCCGCGCGGGCGTTCGTCGCCGACGCCGCGCTGCCGGACGCCGCGCCGAACAAGCCCTCGCCGCAACTGCTGCCGCCGAACGAGCGCCGGCGCGCGCCGGAGTCGGTGGCGGTGGCGCTGGACGTCGCGCTGGCCGCCTGCCAAGCCGCCGGCCGCGACCCGGCGACGCTGCCGTCGGTGTTCGCCTCGACCCACGGCGACCTCACCATCACCGACACGATCTGCGCCACCCTCGCCGCCGATCCGCGCGCGATGTCGCCGACGAAGTTCCACAACTCGGTCCACAACGCCGCCGCCGGCTACTGGACGATCGGCGCCGGTTGCGTCCGCGCGGCGACCGCGATCAGCGCCTACGACGCCAGCTTCGCGCAGGGCCTGATCGAGGCGCTGGCGCAGTTGGCCGAAGGCGACGACGCGGTGCTTCTGGTCGGCTACGACACCGGCGCCACCGGCCCGCTGCACTCGGTCCACGTCGCCGAGGGGCTGCTCGGCGGGGCGCTGGTGCTGGCCCGCGACGACGGCCGCCCCGGCGCCGGCCGCGGCCCGCGGCTGCAGGCATGGCTCGGCGACGGCCTGGCCGATGCGCCTGGCCCGCTCGGGGCGCGCGGCGCGCGCAACCCGATGGCGCCGATGCTGCCGCTGTTCGATGCGCTGGCCTCCGGCGCCGCCCATGCCTCGCTGGCCGCCGGCCCCGGTCGCGTGCTGCGCGTGGAGCTGGCGTATGGCTGAGCCCGGCCCCGCCATCGCCGCGGCCCGCACCGCGGCCGCGGTCCACGATCGTAGCGACCACGACCGCAGCGATCACGACCGCAACGACTACCACCGCGGCAACGTGGTCGCGGTCATCCCCGCCCTCAACGAGGCGCTGCGCATCCGCGAGGTGGTCGAAGGCGCGCTGCGCGAATGCGACCGGGTGATCGTGATCGACGACGGTTCCGACGACGGCACCGCCGAGAAGATCGCCGACCTGCCGGTGACGCTGCTGCGCCACGAGCGGCGCATGGGCAAGGGCGCGAGCCTGCGCGACGGCTTCCGCGAAGCGCTGCGCCTGGGCGCGGCGGCGGTGCTGACCATGGACGGCGACGGCCAGCACCTGGCCGCCGACATCCCGCGCCTGATCGCCGCCGGCAACCGCCATCCGCGCTGCATCGTGATCGGCGCGCGGCTGCGCAAGCGCGCGCAGCAGCCGACCTATCGCCGCCTCGCCAACGAATTCGGCGACTGGGGCATCGCCTGGGGCTGCGGCTACCTGATCGCCGACACCCAGAGCGGCCAGCGCCTGTACCCGGCCGCGGTCGCCGCGCTGGAAGACGTGCCCGGCGAGGACTTCGTGTTCGAGGCGCAGATCCTGATCAGCGCCGCGCGCCGGCTCGGCATGGGCGCGGTCTCGGTGCCGATCGAATCGCGCTACGCCGGCGCCGGCGCGGTCGAGAAGTTCCGCAAGAGCCACTTCCGGCCGCTGCACGACCTCTGGCGCATCACCTCGCACGTGGTGGTGCAGGTGTGGCGCTACGGCCACGTGGTCCGCGAATACCGTCGCACCCGCGCCAACCGGCCGGTGATCGACGATCCCACGGGCGAATTCGGCGCGGGAGGCCCGCGATGACCGTTGCTTCGACACCTTCCCCCACGCTCGGTCCGGCCCGCGACCCCTGCGACGTGCTCGTCCTCGGCGGCGGCCTCGCCGGGCTGACCCTGGCGCTGCAGCTCAAGCGGCAGGACCCGGCGATCGACGTGCGGGTGCTGGAGCGCCGCGCGCATCCGGTGCCCGAGGCCGCGCACAAGGTCGGCGAATCCACGGTCGAGATCGGCGCGCACTACTTCGCCAACGTGCTCGGCCTGCGCGAGCACCTGGAGCGCGAGCACATCCGCAAGTTCGGCTTCCGCTTCTTCTTCAGCGACGGCCGCCACGACCTCGACCGCTGCACCGAGCTGGGCGTCAGCCGGATCCTGCCGACGCCGTCGTGGCAGATCGACCGCGGCCGCTTCGAGAACTTCCTCGGCGAGGAAGCGCGCCGTCTCGGCGTGCGCTTCGACGACGGCGCCATCGTGCGCGGCATCGAACTGCGCGACGGCGACGCCGCGCACACCGTCACCTGGGAACACGACGGCGCCACCCACGTCGCCGACGCGCGCTGGGTCGTCGACGCCAGCGGGCGCGCCGGCCTGATCAAGCGCAAGCGCGACCTCGCCGTGCAGGAAAGCCACGACGCCAACGCGGTGTGGTGGCGGGTGGACGGCGTGGTCGATCCGGCCGCGTGGTCGGACGACGCCGCGTGGCGGTCGCGCTGCACGCCGCCGGACCGCTGGCGTTCGACCAACCACATGTGCGGCCCCGGCTACTGGTTCTGGATGATCCCGCTGTCCTCCGGCGCGCATTCGCTGGGCATCGTCTGCGACGCGAAAATGCATCCGCTGGAGACGATGAACACCCACGACAAGGCGATGGCCTGGCTGCGCACGCACCAGCCGCGCGTGGCCGAGGCGCTCGACCGCCCGGAACACCGGCTGCAGGACTTCCTGTTCCTGCGCCATTTCTCCTACGGCTGCAAGCAGGTGTTCAGCGCCGACCGCTGGGCGCTGACCGGCGAGGCGGGCGTGTTCCTCGACCCGTTCTATTCGCCGGGCAGCGATTTCATCGGCATCTCCAACACGCTGATCTGCGACCTGGTCGCGAAGGACCGCGCGGGGCAGCCGTTCGCGCCGTACGCCGAGCTGTACCAGCAGCTCTACTTCGGGTTCTTCGAGAACACGATGACGCTGTACCGAGACCAGTACGCGCTGTTCGGCGACGCCCAGGTGATGCCGGTCAAGGTGATCTGGGACTACACCTACTACTGGGCGCTGCTCGCGCCGCTGATGTGCGGCGACAAGCTCACCGAAGTCTCGCTGCTGGGCCGGCTGCGGCCGCAGTTCGAGCGCGGCCGCGCGCTCAACCTCGCGATGCAGGCGCTGCTGCGCGCCTGGGGCGACGCCAACCGCATCGCGGGCGGGCCCGATGCCGCCGCGCTCGACGGCCGCCTGCTCGACCAGTTCGGCATCGACTGGTTCCACGAGATGAACCGGGCGCTGCACGACGCGCTGGACAACCCGGCGTTCATGCAGCGCGTGCGCGACAACGTGGCGCGGATGGAATGGCTGGCGGCCGAGATCCTGCAGCGCGCCCGCGCCGCGCATCCGCAGCTCGACGACGGCGGACTGGCGGCGCTGCTCGACGCCGGGACCGGGGCCGAAGCGGCGGCCGCACCGGCGTCGCTGGCGCCGGCCTGGTACGCGGCGGCGTAACTGCGGACCGTGCGCGACGGCGCTTCACGGAAGCGCCGTGACGCCATCCTCTGGCCGGAGCGTCAAAACTGCACGATCTTCCGGCGACATCGCGTTCCACTTCACGAGATAGATCGCTTTCTTTTTCGCGACGTCTTCGCGGTGTTCGTCGTACCAGGCATCCGCGGCGGCCGTGCGTTCGACGAATGTGGCGGCGCCGTACCATGATCTGAAATCCTTCCCCTGCAGGCTGTACTCTGCGTCGACGCCCGGGTGGAAGGGAATCAGCGAGAACCGAGCCTTCGCCATGCCCGGCCTCGCGCGCACGAGGATGTAGTAGCGCTTGCCCGCCTCGAGCGTCGCATCGAGGAAATCGGCGTTCTCGGCGTATGCCATGAAGCGGTGGAACCCGGGTTCCACCTGAACGGCGAGGCGGTCACCGGAATACAGGATGCCGAGGAAGTCCACGCGGTCGTCCGTGCCATCGTAGACGGAGGCGGTTGCCTTGCCGCCCATGAAGCCTGCGCGCAGGAACACCACCATCGCCTTTTCGGACTGTGGTCCGGGATCCTGGTCCCGTGCGACGCTCATGTACTTGTTCTTCGCGAAAGCCGGCTGCGCGAACAGGAGCGCAAGCAACAGTAGGACAGTATGCGGACGCCTCATTTCGTTTCCTCGCGACGGGTGATTTGACGCCCCTTGCGTGCTTGCTGGTGATCGATATCCGAGGCCCTCCCGTCGTCACGATCCCCGACTGGACGGGCTCATTCCTCATGTCCCGGCGCGACCGCCACCGGGCCGCCGACCGGGGCGTCGCGATTGGCCTTGAGGTAGTCGGCGACCATCGCCGAGAGGCGGATCATCATGTGCTTGTCCATCGCGCCGAAGGTGTAGGTCGCGCTGAACGCATTGGCGTGCTGGTAGAACTGCGGCTCGCCGACGACTTCGCCGGACGCCGCATCGGTCAGCCTGACCTTCAGCAGCACCGCCGAGCCGCCGGCGAAGGCGCCGCCGAAGAAGCGCTTGCCGCCGGTGATGAAGCGGACGTAGGCGATCTCCGGTTCGATCTTCAGGGTGCGCGGCGCATCGCCCGCGGGCAGGGCGTTCCATTCGGCGACCAGCGGCCTGGCGCGTTCGTCGAGGTTCTCCTGGAGATGCCGCTTCGCTTCTTCGTTGGCCTTCTGCCCGGCCCACGGCGCGCCCATCGCGACCGGCGACAGCTCGAACCGCTGGAAAGTCTTCAGCGCGACCGCCGGCGGCGGATTGCGCGCATCGTCGGCGATCTCGGGCGCCTTGACCTTCTCGCCGGCGAAGGCGGGCGACAGCGCGGACAATGCGAATGCGGACAACATGACGATGGCGACACGCTTGAACATGGTGTGGTTCCCCTCTTGGCCCTGGAAGACGCTGCAGCGGTCGATCAGGTCATGCCCCCGTCCACCCCGATCACCTGGCCGCTAATGTACGCCGCCGCGTCGCTGCACAGGAAGGCCACGACGGCCGCGATTTCCTCCGGTTTGCCGGCGCGACCGGCCGGGACCATCTGCTTGATCTGTTCGGGCGGGAACGCGTCTTCGGCCATGCGTCCGGCGATCACCCCGGGCGCCACCACATTGGCGGTGATCCCGCGGCTGGCCATTTCCCGCGACAGCGACTTCGTCGCCCCGTGCAGCGCGGCCTTGGCCGCGGCGTAGTTGGCCTGGCCGCGGTTGCCGATGACCGCGGCCACCGACGACACGCTGACGATGCGGCCCCAGCGGGTGCGCGCCATCGGCAGCAGCAGCGGCTGGGTGACGTGGAAGAAGCCATGCAGCGACACGTCGATGACCCGGGTCCACTGCGCCTCGCTCAGGCCCGCCATCGGTGCGTCGTCGTGGATGCCGGCGTTGTTCACCGCGATCTGGATCGGCCCGGCCTCCAGCAGCGTCGCGATCGCCGCGCGCGTCGTGGCGCCGTCGGCGACGTCGAAGGCCACCGCTTCGGCGCTGCCGCCGTCGGCGACGATCGCGTCGCGCACGGCTTCTGCGCGCTCGAGGTTCGCATTCGCATGGATGATGACGTGCGCACCCTGCGCCGCCAGCGCGCGGCAGATCGCGCCGCCGAGGTCGCCGCTGCCGCCGGTGACGAGGGCGCGACGGGACGTGGGGTTGGACATGCGGAGGGTCTCCTGGTTCGGCGGCGCGCGTCGGCGCGTCATTCTGTCATTCCGGGCGCAGCGCGGGACGACGATGGAAAGCGGCGCGCGGGACGCACGCCGCGCTCATCCCTGCAGCATCACCGCCGCGCGTCCCTCGGCGAGCAGCGCGCCGGCGTGCAACAGGCGGAAGGCGTACTGCTGGCTGGCCGGGCTGTCGGCCAGGAGTTCGGCTTCGCCCTCGAGGTCGCCGGGCAGATCGTCGATGCGGGCCACGTGCAGGCGCACGTCGCGCAGCGCGACGAGGAAGCCGACCTTCGGCGCGCCGCCGGCCGCGGCGCCGCGCAGGCCGCCGTGGACCGCCATCGCCTGCGCGCCGTATTCGCACAGGTGCAGCGCGCGCAGGCGGCCGTCGCTGCGCAGCGGATGCGCGGGGTCGCGATGGCCGGCGCTGCGCAGGCGGATGCGCGCGTCGTCCCAGTCGGTCACCGCGTCCCACAGGCACATCGCGCCCTGGTGGGGGATCATCGCGAGGATCGCGTCGCGGTCGATCATGCGTGCGCTTCCGTCGCCGCCGGGGCGTCGGCGGTCGGGTGCCGCGCGATCAGCAGCGCGAGCAGGAAATTGAAACCGACGCCGAGGGTGACGGTCACCCCGATCGCGCGCAGCACCGGGATGCTCGACAGCGCCAGCAGAAAGAACACCAGGAAGGTCATCAGGCTGCACACGATCAGCGCGTGGAACGTGCGCAACTGGTCGCGCAGGCCGTCGCCGGCATGCTCGAAGAACAGCGCGTAGTCGAGGCCGAGGCCGGCGGCGAGGATCAGCGCGACCAGGTGGAACAGGGTCAGCTCGACGCCGCAGGCGCGCAGCACGGCGAGGATGACCAGCGTGGTCAGCGCCATCGGCAGCAGCACCCGGGCGACCCGGCGCGGCGTGCGCAGCGCCGCCCACACCGTCGCTGCCAGCAGCAGTGCGGCGATGGCGAGCGCCAGCAGCACGCGCTCGCGATAGGCGACCACCAGCGACTCCGACGCGGTCTTCAGATCGAGCAGTTCGACCCCTTCGCGCCCGGCGACCGCGGCGGCGACGCGCGCGGGATCGTCCAGGCCGGTCATCGACACCAGCGCCACCGCGCCGTGGCCCTTGTCGAGCAGCAGTCCGTCGACGCGGGTGGCGAGCGGCGTGCCGGCGAGGTCGTGCGCGGTCAACGGCTTCGCGGTGCGTGCGGTTTCGGCATCGTGCAGGAAGTCCTCGAACGCATCGCTGCGGAACGGCGTGGCCGCGACCGCGGTGTCGAGCGCGGCGCGCAGGGCGTCGGGTGCGGGCAGTTGCGCCTGGCGCGCGCGCTGGGTGGCGGCGCTGGGCAACACCTTCGCGGCGCTGTCGTAGCCGGCGATCGCGCGCTGCGCGACCAGCGCGTCGAGGGTGGCGTGCAGGGCCTCGGTGCGGCGCAGCGCGGTCTCGGCGTCGGGCGCGCGCACGGCGAGCAGCCAGCGCACGTCGGGCGCGCCGAGCGCGCCGCGCAGGTGCGCGTCCTGCGCCAGCGCCTCGGGACGCACCGGCGTCAGCTTCGACAGGTCGTTCTGCCAGAACGGGCCGGGCGCGAACGCCAGCGCGGCGAACGCCGCGATCGCCAGCGTCGCCAGCGCCCAGCGCGGCGGCCGCGGCAGCCGTTCGACTGCGGACCACAGCCGGCGCAGGCGCGCGGAGTCGGCGGGATCGCGCGGCGCGGGATCGATCAGCGCCGGCAGCAGCAGGCGCGTGGTCGCGGCCGCGACCAGCAGCCCCGCGATGGTGAACACCGCGAGCTGGCGCAGGCCCTCGACGCCGGAGAACAGGAAGGTGACATAGGCGATGCAGGTGGACGCGACGCCGGTGGCGAGCGTCGGCCAGATCGCGCGCGCGTTGGCCCACGGCGACACCCCGGCGCGCTGGTGGCTGAAGAGGTGGATCGGATAGTCCTGGACCACGCCGATCAGGGTGAAGCCGAAGGCGACGGTGATCCCGTGCACGCCGGGGAACAGCAGCGCCACCGCGCCGAGCCCGGCGAGGCCGGCGCTGGCCAGCGGCAGCACGCCGAACAGCGGCGTGCGCCAGCTCCGGTAGGCCAGCAGCAGCAGGATGATCAGGCCGAGCGTGTCGACGCTGCCGATCCAGTTCGCCTCGCGCTGGGTGCGCCCGCCGATCTCCACCGAGAACGCGCCCGGCCCGGTCATCACGAGCCGTGTCGCGCTGCCGCCGCGCGCCTTGGCGAACGCGGCCTGCACCGCGTCCACCGCCGCCTGCTGGCCGCTGGGATCGAAGCCCGCGGCGCGGGTCTCCACCGCGAGCAGCGCTTCGCGGCCGCTCGGGTCGAACCACACCCCGTGCAGCCGCTGCGGCGAGGCCGCGCCCTGCAGCGCTTCGGCGACGTGCAGCGTCTCCAGGGTGGGATCGGACGGCAGCAGCGGTTCGATCAGCCCGGCTGCCGGCGAGCCGAGGTCCTGCACTCGCGCGTCGAGTTCGTCGCGCAGGAACGCGGCGTCGAAGCGCCGCGCGTCGAGCGTGGGCGAGAGCAGGTAACGGTACGGCTTCAGGCGCTCGGGGATCGCCGCCAGCGGATCGCCGCCGCCGTTGGCGACGAAGCTGAAGCGGTCGTCGGCGGACAGCGTCGCGGCGACGGCCTGCGACTGCGCGGCCAGCGTCTCGGCGTCGGCGCCGGACAGCGACAACAGCAGCAGGCGCGAACCGGGGCCTTCGCCGAGTTCGTCGAGGAGGAGCTTCTGCGCGGGCGTCTCCGCCGACGGCATGAATTTCCGCAGGTCGCCGCTGACGTGCAGGCGCTGCGAGATCGCGTAGCCGACGGCGGCGAGCACCGCCAGCCAGACGAGGGCGAGGCCGACCCGGTATGCGGGCTTCATGCGACGGCTCCCGGCCGTGCGCAGGCGTGCCCGAGACGATGGAACGTCACCGCGCCCCCGTCCGGCACAGCGCTTCCAGCGCCTTCGCGTCGCTGCCGGGCTTCGCGGCGAGCGCGGCGCTGGCGAGCAGCGTGCGCTGCAGGTCGCCCTTCGCGGGACGGGTCTCGATGCAGCGCAGCTCGGCGCCCTGGCCGTACAGCACGATATCGCGGACGCGGGCGGCGAGCGCCTTGTCCTTCGGCGCGAGGGTCAGCGTCCAGCGTTCGCGGGTGCCGGCGGCGGTCACCGCGTAGCTGCGCTCGATGCCGACCCGGTCGCCGGCGAGCAGCGCGCCGAAACTCGACTGCAGCCCGGCCAGCTCCGGCACCCGCGACAGCGAGAACGTGCGCGGCGTCTTGCCGTCGCGGGCGATGGTCGCCTCGCCGGCGCGCAGCGTGGTGGTCTCGCGGTAGGGGCTGCGGACCTCGCGCACCAGCGTGTCGGCGTCGGGACGGCGGTATTCGCCGCTCAGGCGCAGCGGCGCCTTCAGCAGCGGCGAACCGCGCAGCTCGACGAAGTCGGTGCGCACCGGCGCCGGCCGCGCCAGCGCCGCGAGCACCCAGTCGGCGGCGACGCCCTGCGCGCGGACCGGGCCGGCGGCGGCGAGCGCGACGCCGCCGATCGCGGCGAGGCCCAGCCGGGCCAGCGCCGGGGCGTGTCGGAACGAACGGTCGGCGGGCATCAGTCGCGGCTCCAGAAATCGTAGAAATTGAACCAGTTGTACGGCGCCTTGCGGGCGACATCTTCCAGCCGGGCGGCATAACGCCGGATCAACGCGGTCAGCGCCTCGGTGCGGCGTGCGCGCGGGATGTCCACCGCGTCGCTGAAGTTCTCGAACCACAGGTCGTAGCGGTTGCCCCCGCGGTACAGCCCGAAGGCGATCGTCACCGGCGCCTTCAGCACCGACGCGATCAGCCACGGCGCGACCGGGAAATGCGCGTCCTCGCCGAAGAACGGGGCCGGCACGGTCTGCCCGCCGGGGTGGGCGCGGTCGATCAGCAGCGCGACCAGCGCGCCCGACTGGACCGCCTCCTGGATCGCCAGCATTAGCGCCGGGCCGTCCTGGCTGCCGTCGATCACGGTCGAGGCCACGCCGGGATTGAGCGCGTCCAGCAGTTCGGTCAGCGCGGGGTTGTGGCCCTTGTCCAGGACCACGCGGATCACGTACTCCGGTCGCCGCAACGACAGCACGCGCATCACCTCGAAACTGCCCAGGTGCGAGCCGAACAGCAGCATGCCGCGGCCCTGGTCGAGGTGGGCGTGGAGTTCGTCGAGCCCGCGCACGTCGACGTCGAAGCGGCGTTCCAGGCAGGCGCCGTCGCCGAGCAGGAACACCCGGTCGAGGATGGTCGCGGCGAAGGTGTGGATGTGCCGCGCGATGTCGCGCAGCGTCGCCGGGCGGCCGAGCGCGCGGGTCAGCCAGGCGCGCGAGGCGGCGCGCTCCGGAGCGCGCCGCAGCAGGAAATACAGGGTGATCGGGTACAGCAGCAGCCGCGACACCGCGCGTCCGCCGTAACGGCCGATGTTGCGGATCAGCCACAGCGCGAAGCGGCCGCCGCCTTCCGGGCGCGCCTTCCAGTCGGTGCTCACCCGTGCACCTCGCCGGTGGCGACGACGGCCTCCTCGTGCAGCACCCGGAAGCGCCAGCGCGGCGCGCCGTCGGCGCTCGCGTCCAGCGGCTCCAGCGCGATCCGCGCCGCTTCGCCCGGCAGCAGCGGGCGCACGAACTTCACCTGCGGCAGGCGCAGCGCGGCGAGTGGCCCGTGCGCGGCTTCGATCGCCGCCAGCACGCGGTCGAGCACGACCACGCCCGGCACCACCGGCCGCCCGGGGAAATGTCCGGGCAGCGCGGGATGGTCGGCATCGATCGCGAAGCGCGCGGCTTCGCTCACGGCGCGCGCTCCAGCAGCGCGATCACCGCCTCGCGGGCGTCGCGTGCCAGGGTCGCGCGATCGGCGCCGGCGGTCTGCAGCGGGGCGCCGAAGCGCACCACCAGCGGCCCCGGGCGCACCCGGAAGAAGCCGCTGGCCGGCAGCACCGCGCCGGCGCCGACGATCGCCACCGGCAGCACTTCGACGCCGGCGTCGATCGCGGTCTGGAACGCGCCGCCCTTGAACGGCCCGACCCGGCCGTCGCGGCTGCGCGTGCCTTCCGGGAACACGCACAGGGTCGCGCCGTCGTGCAGCAGGGCGACCGCTTCGCGCAGCAGCTTGGCGCCGGCGCGGCGGCTGTCGCGCTCGATGAACACCATGCCCATGGCGCGGGCGTAGCGGCCGACGAACGGCACCCGCGCCATTTCCGCCTTGAGCACGAACCGCAGCGGCACCGGCACCGCGCGGAACAGCGCGCAGACATCGATCACCGACTGGTGGTTGGCGACCAGCATCCGCGGCTTCGACCAGTCGATGGCGTCGGCGCCCTCGACCGCGAACCGCGCGCCGGCGCCGCCGATCAGGCCCGGCGCCCACACCCGCGCGGCCATGCGCAACGGCAGGCGCGGGCCGCGCGCGAGGACGCGCAGCGCCAGCGCGATGACGATGCCGCCGGCGGTGAAGACCAGCGTGAACAGCAATTGCAGCGCGTTCCACAGCGCCCACGCGACGGCGGCGACCGGCGCTGTGCGGCGTTCGCGGGTCTCGAGGCGGACATCGACCGTGGACATGGGCGTGGGATCTCCTGCGGCGGGCGCTGCGGTCAGCGCAGCGCCCCGACATCGTCTGAACGGAAGAAATCGCGCCAGAAGGCCGGCCCCAGCGCCGCCATGCGACGCGCGAAATCGATCGCGTTGCGGTACGGCCGGACCGGGAAGACGCGCTTGCGCACCTGGTACTCGGCCACCGCGAACACGCCCAGCACGCCGTAGTTGGCGACGTTGGCGATCAGCGACCACTGTTCGGCGGTGACCGTGAACGGCGCCGCGACGCCGGCGCGGGCGAGCAGGCCGTCGGGCACCGCCACCAGCGCCAGCACCAGGTTCACCGCGGTCAGCAGCGAGAGCATCAGCCCCCAGGCCAGGGTCAGGCGCCGGGTGTAGGCGCGATGCGCCGGCGACAGGCCGTCGGGCGTGGTGCCGTACAGCGCCGCCACCGCCTTGCGGACCAGCGGCACGCGGCCCGGGCGCAGGCTGCGCAGGAAGCAGCCGGCGATCAGCGCCGTGAACAGCGGCGGCACCAGCAGCAGCGGGGTCAGCGCCCAGGACGAGCCGGCCAGCGGCACCAGCACGGCCGCGACCGCGACCGCCGCCAGCCACGCCGACGGACGACGCGCGGCCAAGCCCTCGATCAGCACCAGCAGCGCCAGGTCCGCCAGCGCGAGCACGGCCAGGGTCGGCGACTGCCGTGCGCCGGCCAGGTGCGCCAGCAGCACGTAGCCGGGCAACAGCAGCAGTCTCGACGCGGCGATCACACGGCGCGGTGCTGTTCGATGTGGGCCGACAGGGCGCGCAGCGAGCCGAAGATCCGGCGGTTGTCGTCGTTGTCCGAACGCAACTGGAAGCCGTACTTCTTGCTGATCGCCAGCGACAGCTCCAGCGCATCGATCGAGTCCAGCCCCAGGCCGGCGCCGAACAGCGGGGCCTCGGGGTCGATCTCGGCGGCGGACACGCCGTCCAGGTTCAGGCTTTCGACCAGCAGGTCCGCCAGCTCACGTTCGGCGGAAGTCATTTCGGACATGGCTCACCATCAGGAATCACGAAAACGGGAAAGAGACGCGGACGACCCCGCCCGCCCGTCCGCAGGACGACCCGACGAGGCCTCGCGATGCACACGCTCCGGAGCGCGATGGCTCCCGTGGGGGACGGCGCGCCGGAGCCTGTGCGCCGCCCTGACCGGGCGGCAGCGGCGCGCCAGGCGTTATGATGCCAGTCTTGACCGCGAACAAGAAGAACATGACCGTTCCGTCCGGCGACATTGCCGACCGTATGGTGCCTTCGACACCGTCCCCGGCCCGCCTGGAATGCGACGTCCTGATCATCGGCGGCGGCCCCGCCGGCAGCGCCGCGGCGATCGTGCTCGCGCGTGCCGGACGGCGCGTGCTGCTGCTGGAGAAGGACCGCCACCCCCGTTTCCACATCGGCGAGTCGCTGCTGCCGATGAACCTGCCGATCCTCGAACGGCTGGGCGTGCTCGAACGGATCGCCGCGATCGGCGTGCGCAAGATCGGCGCCGATTTCCCGCTGCCGGCGGACCGCGACGGCGACACCCACGTGTTCAGGTTCGACCGCTCGCTGACCCCCGGCTGCACCCACGCCTTCCAGGTCCGCCGCGACCGCTTCGACGCCGAACTGTTCGACGCCGCCCGCGAGGCCGGCGCCGACGCCCGCGACGGGATCGCCGTCACCGCGGTCGAGTTCGGCCCCGACGGCCGCCCGCAGGGCGCCCGCGCCCGGGCCGCGGACGGCGCCGAATACGCGATCGACCTGCGCTACCTGATCGACGCCAGCGGCCGCGACACCTTCCTCGGCAACCGGCTCAAGCTGAAGCGGAAGAATCCGCGCCACCAGTCGGCGGCGCTGTTCAGCCATTTCCGCGGCGTGCGCCGTCGCGACGGCGAGAACGCCGGCAACATCACCATCGAGCGCTTCGCCGATGGCTGGGTGTGGCTGATCCCGCTGCCGGACGACGTGATGAGCATCGGCGCGGTGTGTTCGCCCGAGCACCTCAAGCGCCGTCGCGGCGACATCGAAGCCTTCCTGCTCGACACCCTGCGCGGCATGCCGACGGTCTGGTCGCGCATGGACGCCGCCGAGCGCATCGCCCCGGTCCACGCCACCGGCAACTACTCCTACGTCTCGACCCGGATGGCCGGGCCGGGCTGGACCACGGTCGGCGACGCCTACGTGTTCATCGACCCGATCTTCTCCTCGGGCGTGTACCTGGCGATGCACAGCGCCGAGCGCGCCGCGCACATGGTCGACGCGATCCTGCGCGATCCCGCGCGGGAAGCGGCGCTGCAGCGCGCGTTGCGGCGCGATTTCGACCGCGGGCTGCGCGAGTTCTCCTGGTTCATCTACCGCTTCACCACGCCGGTGATGCGCCACCTGTTCGCCAATCCGCGCAACGTTTGGCAGATCGAGCAGGCGGTGATCTCGATGCTGGCCGGCGACGTGTTCGACAACCCCGCCGTCGTGCGCCGGCTGCGCGCGTTCCGCATGATCTACCGCTTCACCGCCGCGACGATGGCGCCGGCGGCGCTGCGCGACTGGTGGCGTCGCCGCCGCCAGCGCCGGGCCCGCTTCAGCGGCGAGACGCTGCATCCGGACGCCGCAGGGACGGCGGCGCTCCGCGACCTCCAACGGGAATCTCCATGAGTCGTCCCCTGCAACATCCTCCCTTCGCGCTGTCGGTCGACTACCTGCAGGCGCCTTCGCCGGAAGCGCTGCTGGGCGCCGACACCCTGGCCGTGTTCGGTTTCGGCAACGATGCCCCGGACTGCGACGACCCGCGCTACCTGCGGGTGCCGCTGCAGCCGTGGGGCGTGGCGCCGTTCGAGCACTGGCGCAGCGCCGGCCCGGTCGACTGCGGCCGCGACGGCGACGCCGAGCGCGGCATCGTGCGCTGGGCCAGCGACGGCCACCTGACCTTCGGCGCGATCGAGATCGACGAGGCGCCGGGCGAGCATCCCGACCACAGCGACATCAGCGACGCGGCCGAGCGCGCCTACCGGCGCATGGTCGAGTTCGTCGGCGGCAGCCGCACCCCGCACCTGCTGCGGATGTGGAACTACCTCGACGCGATCACCCTCGGCGACGGCGATGCCGAGCGCTATCGCCGCTTCTGCGTCGGCCGCGCCCGCGGCCTGGGCAGCTTCGACACCTCGGAACTGCCGGCCGCCACCGCGATCGGCCGCTGCGACGGCCGCCGCACGCTGCAGGTGTACTGGCTGTCGGCCGACCGCCGCGGCACGCCGGTGGAGAATCCGCGCCAGGTCAGCGCCTACAAGTACCCGCGCCAGTACGGCCCGCAGTCGCCCAGCTTCGCCCGCGCGATGCTGCCGCCGCCGGGCAGCACCATGCCGCTGCTGCTGTCGGGCACCGCCAGCGTGGTCGGCCACGCCTCGCAGCACGCCGGCGAACTGCTGATGCAGATCGGCGAGACCTTCGCCAACTTCGACGCCCTGCTCGCCGAGGCCCGCCGCCATGCGCCGGGCCTGCCCGCGGGCTTCGGCAGCGGCACCCGGCTGAAGGTCTACGTCCGCGACGCCGAGGACCTGCCGGTCGTCGCCCGGGCGCTCGACGCCCGCTTCGGCAGCAGCGTGCCGCGGGTGGTGCTGCACGCCGCGATCTGCCGCCGCGAACTGGCGGTGGAGATCGACGGCGTGCATGCCTGAACCGGAGGCGTGCGATCCGCAGGGCGAGCCCTGGCCCGGCGCCTGATCGGGGTCGTGGTGACTGGAAGGCTTCGATCCTCCGGCGGTGCAAGCCGAAACGTCGCAATGGCGGGCCAGGGCCCGCCCCACGACACTTGAATCCGAGGCATTGCGCAGTCATCTTGCGGTCGCCGGCCGCGCTTTCGCGGTCCTTTCCGAGGGAAACACCGCCATGGGTCTGATCAGCCTGCTCTGGGGCATCGTCGCGATGCTGCTGATGTTCGTCGGCCTGATCCCGCTGCTGGGCTGGCTCAACTGGCTGTGGATCCCGTTCGCCGGCGTCGGCGCCATCATCGCCGCGCTGGGCGTCCTGCTCACCCCCAGCGGCAAGAACGGCCGCGCCAAGGCCGGGCTGGTGCTCAACGGCATCGTCATCGCCGTCGCGCTGGTGCGCCTGAGCCTGGGCGGCGGGATCGTCTGATCGCCGACGCGCTTTCCGCCTTTCGGCTGTTTGTAGGAGCGACGAGAGTCGCGACCCGAAAGTCTTTCCGGCAAGGCTGCGCCGACGTTTCCGAAGCCGCGTGGGGTCGCGACTCACGTCGCTCCTACAGAACCCTGGCGTGCGGCATCTGTCGCGCCGCGACCAGCGCCTGCGTGTGCGGGTGGCGGGGATGCGCCAGCACGTCCGCGGCATCGCCGAGTTCGACGATGCGGCCCGCTTCCAGCACCGCGATGCGCTCGGCCACTGCTGCGGCCGCGGCGAGGTCGTGGGTGACGAACAGCAGCGCGAGGCCGCGTTCGCGCTTGAGCCGCGCCAGCAGGTCGAGCACGCCGCGGCGGTGGTGCGCGTCGAGCGCCGACACCGCTTCGTCGCAGACCAGCAGATCGGGATCGCAGGCCAGCGCGCGCGCGATCGCCACGCGCTGGCGCTGGCCGCCGGAGAGCTGGTGCGGCCAGCGCGTCGCCAGCGCCGGATCGAGCCCGACCGCAGCGAGCAACGCGTCCGCCTTCGCCGCGCGGGACGCGGCGTCGCCGATCGCGTGGATGCGCAGCGGCTCGGCGACGAGATCGACGACGCGCATGCGCGGATCGAGCGAGGCGTAAGGGTCCTGGAACACCACGCCGATGCGCCGGCGGCGGTCGCGCAGCGCACGCCCCGACAGCGCGGTGAAATCCTCGCCGTCCAGCCACACCCGGCCCTGCGCGCCGCGCAGCAGCCGCAGCAGCGCGCGGCCGAGCGTGCTCTTGCCGCTGCCGCTCTCGCCCAGCAGCGCCAAGCCCTCGCCGCGCTGCAGGGTGAGCGCGACGCCGTCCAGCGCCGGTCGCGGCGTGCGCGGGTAGTGCATGGTCATGGCTTCCGCGCGGAGCAGCGCCGGCGCGTGAGGTGCGCTGAACCCATCTTCCCCTCTCCCCAACCCCTCTCCCGCAAGGGGCGAGAGGCTCGTGCCTGCCGCTTCGGGAACGGAAACGTCACGTTCCGAGCCACCGTGCTTTGAACCGGCATTTCCCGACGCTGGCACGCCCTTCGGACCCGCGTCCGCTTCAAGCCCCTCTCCCCCTGCGGGAGAGGGGTTGGGGAGAGGGGCGACGGGCTTGGGAAGTGGGGAGGCGGGATCGGGGAGCGGGGAAGCCGCATCGCCGCGCACGATCGCCAAACGATCCGCCGCCAGCAGCTCGCGCGTGTACGCCTGCGCCGGGGCGGCGAACACGGCCCGGGTCGGGCCGCGTTCGACCACCGCGCCGCGGCGCAGCACCAGCACCTCGTCGGCGTAGGCGCCGACCAGCGGCAGGTCGTGGCTGATCAGCATCAGGCCGAGGCCGTCCTCGCGGCGCAGCGCGTCGAGCAGGTCGAGCACCTCGCGGGCGATGCGCGCATCGAGCGCGGAGGTCGGTTCGTCGGCGATCAGCAGCTTCGGCCCGCTGCACAGCGCCAGCGCGATCGCGATGCGCTGGCGCTGGCCGCCGGAGAACTGGTGCGGGAAGCGCTTCAGCGCGGCGTCGGGATCGGGCAGTTGCACGCGCGCGAGCAGCGCCCGCGCCTCGGCGTCGGGGCGGCGGTGCGCGCGCAGGGTTTCGCGCAACTGCGCGCCGACGCTCCGCAGCGGGTGCAGCGACGCCAGCGGGTCCTGCGGCACCCAGCCCAGCACCCGGCCGCGCAGCGCGGCGTGCGCGCGGCTGCCGAGCGCGCAGGCGACGCCGTCGCACGCCAGCGTGCCGTTCGCGCGTAGGCCCGCGGGCAGCAGGCCGAGCAGCGCCAGCGCGGTGAGGCTCTTGCCGCTGCCGCTTTCGCCGACCACGCCGAGGCAGCGGCCCGGCGCGAGGTCCAGATCGAGCGGCCCGAGCAGGCGGCGCGCGCCGGCGAAGACTTCGAGCGCGCGCAGCGACAGCGTCGCCGTGCCGCGCCCGGTGGTGCGGTCGCCGGCCGTGCCCTCGCCGCTCATGCCGTCATCGCTCATGCCGTGATCGCTCATGCCGCCGCCGATTCGGCTTCGGCCTCGATGCGCGCGTCGCCGCGCACGTCCAGCCAGTCGCGCAGGGCGTCGCCGAGGAACTGGAACGCGGCCAGGGTCGCGACCAGGAACCCGGCCGGGAACAGCAGCGTCCACGGCGCGCTGTCGAGTTCCTGCACGCCCTCCGACAGCAGCGTGCCCCAGCTCGCGGACGGTTCGTCCACGCTCAGCCCGAGGAAGCCCAGGAAGCTCTCGACCAGGATCGCCTGCGGCAGGATCAGCCCCAGCGACACGAACGCCAGCGGCAGCAGGTTGGGCAGCGCGTGCCAGCGCAGGCGCTGGCCGAAGCCGGCGCCCATCGCGGTCGCGGCCAGCAGGAACGGCTGCTCGCGCAGGCGCGCGGCCTCGGCGCGCATGATCCGCGCGAGGTCGATCCACACGTAGCCGCCGATCGCCGCCAGCAGCAGCCCGAGCGAGCGCTCGAACAGGGTCAGCAGCAGGATCACGATCAGCAGGAAAGGCAATGCGCTGAACACGTCGAGCACGCGCAGCATCGCGCGCTCGACCCAGCCGCCGGCCAGGCCCGCGCTGGCGCCGAAGCCCAGCCCCAGGCACAGCGCGACCAGGCTCGACAGCAGGCCGATGGTCAGCGACAGGCGGCCGCCGGCGAGGGTGCGCGCCAGCACGTCGCGGCCGATGGCGTCGGTGCCGAACCAGTGCCCGGCCACGCCCGGCGCCACCGACAGCGCGTCCCAGTCGGGGCGGTGCGGGTCGAAGGCGAGGAACAGCGGTCCCAGCCAGCACAGCAGCGCCAGCGCGGCGAGGAAGCCCAGGCAGGCGCGGGCGAGCGGCGGCAGCGGGCGCGAAGGTCGCATCGGCGCATTGTAGGGAGTCGCCGCCGGAATTCGATCGCGCAGGGTCCGCGCACGCGGCGGCGGCGGTCCGTCGCAGGCCCGGCCCGCCGCGGGACGCGCGGCCTCCGGCGCGACGCAGCGTCTTGCGCCGGCGCAAATCCCGCCCCGCACGGCGGGCGTATCATGCGCGCCATGACCTATCCCATGACCCGCCTCCGCCGCATGCGCCGCAGCGAATTCTCGCGACGCCTGATGCGCGAACACGTGCTGACCGCGAACGATCTCATCTACCCGGTCTTCGTCCACGAACTGCCCGGCCGCGTGCCGGTGGGCTCGATGCCCGGCATCGAGCGCCTGTCGATCGACGAGCTGCTGAAGGTCGGCGAACAGGCGTCCGAACTGCGGGTGCCGGCGCTGGCGCTGTTCGCGGTGACCGCGCCGGAGGCCAAGTCGCTCGACGGCGTCGCCGCGTGGGACGACGAGGGCCTGATGCAGCGCGCGGTGCGGGCGCTGAAGGCGCGCTTCCCGGAGCTGGGCGTGATCACCGACGTCGCGCTGGATCCGTACACCAGCCACGGCCAGGACGGGCTGCTCGACGAGACCGGCTACGTGGTCAACGACGAGACCGTCGAGGCGCTGGTGCAGCAGGCGCTGTCGCACGCCCGCGCCGGCGCCGACGTGGTCGCCCCCAGCGACATGATGGACGGCCGCATCGGCGCGATCCGCGAGGCGCTGGAAGTCGGCGGCCACATCCACACCCGCATCCTCAGCTACGCCGCGAAGTACGCGAGCAGCTTCTACGGCCCGTTCCGCGACGCCGTCGGCTCGGCCGGCGCGCTCGGCAAGGGCAACAAGTATTCCTACCAGATGGACCCGGCCAATTCCGACGAGGCCCTGCGCGAAGTGGCGCTGGACCTCGACGAAGGCGCGGACATGATCATGGTGAAGCCGGGCCTGCCGTACCTGGACATCGTGCGCCGGGTGAAGGACCGCTTCGGCGCGCCGACCTTCGCCTACCAGGTCAGCGGCGAGTACGCGATGCTCAAGGCCGCCGCGCAGAACGGCTGGCTGGACGAGCGCGCCTGCGCGCTGGAGGCGCTGGTCGCGTTCAAGCGCGCCGGCTGCGACGGCGTGCTGACCTACTTCGCGCTGGACGCGGCGCGCTGGCTGCGCGAGGCGGATTGAGCGAGCCCGGGCCCGCACCGCACGAGGCCCGCGCCGCGCGTGCGGACGACATCGCCGCCGTCGCCGCGCTGTCGCCGCAGTTGGGCGCGGTCGATCCGGCGACGATCGCCGAACGCCTCGCCCTGCTGCTCGCCTCGCCTGCGCATGCGGTGTTCGTCGTCGAGTGCGACGGCGTCGTCCGCGGCTGCGTCGTCGCCGAACATCGCCTGCTGCTGCAGTTCGGCGAACGCGTCGAACTGATCGCCCTCGTGGTCGATGCCGCACAGCGCCGCCACGGTCTCGGCCAGGCGCTGGTCGCCGCCGTCGAACACTGGGCGCGCCGGCGGGGCCTGACGCAGATGGTGGTACGCTCGAGCACCCGCCGCGACGCCGCACACCCGTTCTACCGGTCGCTCGGTTACCTGCACCACAAGACCCAACACGTCTACACACGGACGCTGCCATGACCCGACACTACGCCGTCTTCGGACAACCCGTGCTCCATTCGCTGTCGCCGAAGATCCACCAGGCCTTCGCCCGGCAGACCGGCATCGACCTCGACTACGTCGCGATCGAATGCGCGCCGGACGACCTCGCCGACGCGCTCGCCGCGTTCGCGGCGCGCGGCGGCCTCGGCGCCAACGTGACCCTGCCGCACAAGCAGCGCGCGGCCGAGCTGTGCGGCGCGCTCAGCGCGCGCGCCGAGCGCGCCGGTGCGGTGAACACCCTGGTCCGCGAGGGCGACGGCTGGCGCGGCGACAACACCGACGGCGCCGGCCTGGTCCGCGACCTCACCGAACGCCACGGCCTCGACCTGCGCGGCCGGCGCACGCTGCTGCTGGGCGCCGGCGGCGCGGCCCGCGGCGTCGCCCCGTCGCTGCTCGACGCCGGCGTCGGCGACGTGTTCGTGGTCAACCGCGACAGCGCCAGGGCCGACGCGCTGGTCGACTGGATCGGCGAGCCCGGCCGCGTGCACTCGCGCTACTTCGAGGACCTCGGCACGCTGGGCGAGTTCGACCTGATCCTCAACGCCACCTCCGCCGCGCGCACCGGCGCGCTGCCGACGCTGCCGATGTCGCTGGTCGGCCCGCGCAGCGCGGCGGTCGACCTGAGCTACGGCGAGGCTGCGATCCCGTTCCTCGCGTGGGCGCGCGCCGCCGGCGCGCGCGACGCGATCGACGGCCTCGGCATGCTGGTCGAGCAGGCGGCCGAGAGCTTCTTCCTCTGGCACGGCGTGCGTCCGGGCACCGGCCAGGTGTACGCCGAACTCGCCGCGCGCCACGCGGCGCTGCAGACCGCTGACTGACGCCATGGACGACTTCGGGATCTGGCTGGGCACACTGGGCTATGCGCTGCCCGAACTGCTGGGCATGGGCATCGCCCTGGCCCTGCTGCTGACCAGCGCCCGTCCCGGCCACGGGCGTCGCATCGGGCTGATTGGGCTCGGCGCGATGATCGTGGCGTCGCTGCTGTCCGTCGGCCTGGTGATCGTGCAGAACCTGGCCCTGCGCGGCGACGGCGCCGCCGGCCTGTCGCAGGCGTTCGCCGTCTTCAGCCTGGCCCACGTCGCGCTGAACGTGGTGTCGATGGGCGGCCTGGTCACGCTGGTGTGGGGCCTGTGCGTGCAGACCCAGGTGGGCGAGAAGCGCTGAGCGCGCTTCGACCGCGACCGGTTTCCTCGTTTCGACCGCCATCCGGCCGGCGTCGGCAGGCGCCGCGGACGGCCGTGGCGTGCCTGATCACTGCACCAGCGCAGGGCGCTCCTGGGCGCGGTCCTGGATGCGCGTCGCGGGCGTCGGTTCCGGGGCCTGCTCGCGCGCGGCCAGCAGCTCCGCGCTGGTGCGCTCGATCGGCGG
Organism: Lysobacterales bacterium; assembly: GCA_019510125.1. Taxonomy (GTDB): domain Bacteria; phylum Pseudomonadota; class Gammaproteobacteria; order Xanthomonadales; family Xanthomonadaceae; genus Lysobacter_I. The sequence goes on along the minus strand of JAEKKX010000012.1, from coordinate 54,060 downwards.
CGCCGGCTGCGAAAGGTCCACCATCGTGCGGAACCCCGGCACGCTGCCCATCAGCCACACCCGGTTCTGGTCGCCGGGATCGGCCGCGACCCGCTCCAGCCGGTCCGGGGTGATGCCTTCCTGCCGCGCCCGCGCGGTGGCGACGGCCACCTGGTCGTCGGAAGCGCCGGGCGGCATCCGCGCGCGCAGGGTGCTGAACATCGCGTGGTCGGGGTGCGCGGGATCGGTCAGCAGCGGGCCCGACGGCGCAGAGGCCGGCGTCGGTGTTGCCGTCGGCGTCGCCGCGGCAGGGTCGCGCGCCGCCGGCGTCGCGGCGTCGGCCGCGGGCGGTTGCCCGGCGCGGTAGAAGCGGTCCATCAGCCGTTCGCGATCGTCCGCGCCCATGCCGGCCAGTTGCCCGCGCATGGCTTCCGGCGTCTCGATGGTCAGCCCGCCGGGCAGCGGCCCGCGTTCGCGCGGCATGCCCACGCTCAGGCGCTGCAGTTCCGGCACGACGTGCGCCGGATCGGTCTGCATCGCGCCGAACACCTCGTGCGCGGTGCGCGCGCCGGCCATCCGTTCCATCAGCGAGCCGCCCGTGCTGCGCCCGGCATCGAGGTCGGCCAGCGTCTGCGCGCCGCCGGGGCGCGCGGCCAGGTAATCGCGGGCGCGTTCGCGCAACTGCAGCAACTGCGCCGAATCCATCGCCAGGTCCACCGCCTGGCGGTCGTCGAGGCCGCGCGGCCCGGGCGTGCCCCCGAACGCGCCGCGCAGCGCGCCGGCCTCGTTCGGGCCGACGTCCGGCAGGGTCATGCGGTACTGGCCCTGGCTGAAATCCGGACGCCCGTCGGCGCCCATCGGGAAGCGCGATTCGGTCGCGACCTGGCCCTCGCGGCTGTACTGGAAGCGGACCTGCTCGCGGCCGCCGAGGTTGTCGACCGTCACCTGCTGCTGGGTGGTGCTGTCGAAGGCGAGCGAGGCCGCGCCCACGTACAGCCCCAGCCGCTGCGCCTGTTCGATCGACAGCTCGGTGCGCTGTCCGGCCTGCGGCACGCCCGGCCCGGGCGCGTCCGGCACGCGGCCGCCCTCGAGGAACTGGCGGTACGCCGCCTGGCCCCCCGGGGTGGCCAGGTCGAGCTGCGCCACCGACAGGCGCCGCTCCTCGAGGCTGTTCTCGACGCCGACCTGCACCGTGGCCATGCCGCGCCGGCCGACGCCGGCGTACAGCGCGTTCTCGACGGTGTCGATCGGCCCGGTGGCGATCTCGACCATCGAGCCCTCCAGCCGGCGCACCGAGAACCCCGCGCCCTGCAGCCGGCCGTCGCTGGCCCCGGCCATCAGCAGCTTGTAGCCGGCTTCGGTGCTGCTGGCCTGGAAATCCTGGCCGCGGATCAGCACCGAGCTGCCGGCCGGCATCGACAGCGGGTCCAGCGGATTGGGCAGCGCACTGGTGTCGCCGGCGGCGATCCGGCGGCCCTGTTCGGGCGGCACCGTCGCCTCGTAGGTCAGGCGCGTGCCCTGCGATTCGACGTGCTCGAACGAGAACGGCAGCCCGCGCGCGATGGTCCGCAGCGCCGGGTTGCGCTCGATCCGGTCGCGGGCGTCCTGGAACGGCCCGCTCTGCAGCGCATCGCGCACGCCCTCGGGCAGCAGGCTCGAATCGGGCAGCCGGTAGAGTTTCTGCAGCATCGTCCGCTCGACCGCGAGGCGGTCGTCCTGCTGCAACTGCAGCGAGGCGCGGAAGGTCTGGCTCTGCTCCAGCCCCGGCCCGGCCTGCACGTCCGACAGCGCCACGCGGCCCTGCACGCCGACGTTGACGCTGTAGTTCGCCGGCATGAACGGCGGCGCGGTGACGCCGGCCTGCGCGCCGTAGGCGGTTTCCGCGCCCTGGGTCACCGCGGCGGCCACCACCTGCGGCGGCACGCCCTGCAGCAGCACGTCGAGGCTGCCGAACACCGTCTGCGGCGGCATGTCGCGCGGGACCTGCACGCCGACCCGCGCCAGCAGTTGCCGGGCCTGTTCGATGTTCATCAGCTCGGAAGTGTCCATCTCGTCTCCGCAACGCCTTTTCGCAGCGTCCCGGGAGTATGGCCATGCCACCGGACTGCGGGCAAATCGGCGGACCGCTGCGGCGGCGCCGGAGCGCGCGTTCACGCGCGGGCGCGGGCGAAGAGTCTCGCGATGGGCCGGGCGACCGGACGGGCCGGCGGATCAGGGTTGGCGGATCGGGGCCGGCGGATCAGGGCCCCGCGATCGCGGTGCGCACGTCGTCGAGCGCGAAATGCGCGCGCAGCACGCGGTTCAGCGTCGCGAGGTCCACCGCGCGCAGGCGCTCGGGGAACGTGCGCAGGTGGGCCGCACCCCAGCCGCGCTCGGCCCCGAACAACATCGTCTCGCCGAGGCCGTGCAGGGTGGCGAGGCCGATCCTGAACGCACCGATGGCCTGGGCGCGGCGCGCGTCGAGCTCGGCGGCGGACGCGCCCTCGTCGAGGAAGCGCGCCAGCGTGTCCCGGGTCGCGGCCAGCCCGGCGTCGAGGCTGTCGGCGCCCACGGCGAGGTCGATCTGCCAGTGGCCGTCGAGATCCGGATGCGGCTTCGCCAACTGCGACTGGATCGAATAGGTCAGACCGCGCGTTTCGCGGACCGCCGCCACCAACCGCGAGCCGAAGCCGCCGCCGAGCAGCCGGTTCGCCAGCCACAGCGCGGGATGGTCCGGGTGGTCGCAGCGCAACGCCAGGCGGCGGCCGAGGGCGGCGTGGACGTAGCCGGCCTCGGGCAGCGCGATGCGCGCCAGCGGCGAAGCGACCACCGGCAGCGCGCTGTCGGGCCACGCCGGCAGCGGGCGCGCGGGCCAATCGCCGGACCTGCGTTCGACCGTGGCCGCGGCGGCGTCGAGATCGAGATCGCCGACGAGCGCGATCCGCAGCCCGGTCGCGCCGAAATGGTCGCGGTGACAGCGGCGCACGTCCTCGACCGTGCAGCGCTGCAGGCGGGCGATCAACGCGTCGGCGTCGGGGCGGTGGCGCGCGTGCGTCGGTGCGTAGAGCAGCCGCGACAGCGCGGCGTCGGCCCGCGTCGCCGGGTCGCCGTCCTCGGCCTGCAGTTCGGCGATCAGGCGCGCGCGCTCGGCGTGGAAGGCGGCCGCGTCGAACACCGGTTCGCGCAGGCATTCGACGAGCAGCGCGACGAGCGCGTCGAAGTCGGCGCTGCAGCCGCGCACGGCGAAGGCGACCCGCTCCGGTTCGACCGACAGCGACAGCGTGGCGCCGCGGCGCTCCAGCGCGTCGGCGATCTCGAATTCGTCGCGATGGCGGGTGCCGCACGTCGCCAGCGCCGCGACCAGGTGCAGCAGCAGCGGGTCGTCGCCGTCGGCCGCCGGCGCGATCCGGAACGACCCGCTCAGCGCGAACGCGTCCGGCGTGTCGGTGCGCAGTCCGTACAGCGCACCCGTCGGCCACGCGACTTCGACGGTCGGCGGCTCGGACGCGGGCGCGAGGCGGCCGGCGGCGACCATCAGCCGGCCTCCGCCGCGGACGCATCGCGCACGAGGTGGCCGACGCTGAGCCGTGCGTCGACGAGGTGGCGCGCGGCGGCCCGTTGCAGGTCGCCGGCGGTGAGCGACGCGATCCGCTCGGGCAGCGTCGGGTACAGCGTCCAGTCGCCGGCGGCGATCGCCTCGTTGAGCTGCATGGCGATGGCCACCGGACCGTCGCGCTGGATCGCGAGCTGGCCGCGCAGGAAGCCCTTGGCGCGGTCGAGTTCGTCCGCGCCGACGCCGTCGCGCACGATCGCTGCGACCGCATCGCGCAGCAGGCGCTCCACGCGCGCGTGGTCGCCGGGGGGCGCCGGCTCCGCCTGCAACTGGAACAGGCCCGGCTGGCGCAGCCGCCACGCATGGTGCCCGCCGGCGACCGCGAGGCCGCTGGCGATCAGCGGACGATACAGCCGCGCGCCCTTGCCGCCGATCAGGATCGGCCCCAGCAGCGCCAGCGCGTCCGCGTCCCGGCTGCGGCCATCGGGCCCGCGCCAGGCCAGCATCACCGCCTCGGGCGGCGCGGCCTGGCGGACCACGACGCGGCGTTCGCCGTCCTGCGGCGACGGCGGCGGCACGTCGTCCTCGCCCGGCGCGCCATCGTCCCGCCACGCGCCGAAGTGCCGCTGCGCGAGCGTCAGCGCGCGCTCGCGCGCGACGTCGCCGATCAGCGCCAGCGTCGCGTTGCCGGGGCGATAGTGGCGACGCCAGTAGCCGACCAGCGCCTCGCGTCCGAGCCCGAGGACGTCGTCGCGGGTGCCCAGCACCGGATGGCCGTAGGGATGGTCGCCATACGCCGTCCGCCACACGGCCGCGTGCAGCTTCTCCATCGGATCGCCGGCGTACAGGTCGTGTTCGTTGAGCACGACGCCGCGTTCGGCCTCCAGGTCCCCGGCATCGATGCGCAGCGCCTGCAGGCGATCGGCTTCGATCTCCAGCACCAGGTCGAGATGCTCGCTCGGCGCCAGGTCGAAGTAGTGCGTGCGGTCCAGCCAGGTGGTCGCGTTGACCTCGACGCCGAGCGGTTGCAGCAGCGCGTGGATCGAGCCGCCGTTGCCGCGATGGAACCGCGCGCTGCCCCGGAACATCATGTGTTCGATCAAGTGGCTCGCGCCCTTGAGCCCGGCCGGCTCGTGGCGGCTGCCGACCTCGCAGGTGATCATCGCCAGCGCGACCGGCATCGACGGCATCGGCAGGTGCAGCAGGCGCAGGCCGTTCGCGCACCGGTATTCGGCGATGCCGCCGACCTCGCGAACGAAGGCGGGGGCGTCGGTGCGTGCGGCGGTGGCGACGGCGTGCATGCGTGCGTCCGGCGACGGTCAGGAGGTCGCGCCCAGTTCCGCCGGCGCGGCCAGCGGCGCCACCGCGCCGTCGCGACGCCCGGCATGCCGGCGCAGGAAGAACACCGCCATGCCCGCCTGCACGAAGCCCGCGGCGCTCATCGCGATCCACAGCCAGGCCGGGCGAAAGCCGGGCAGCCGCGACAGCAGCAGCGCCGAGGCGACCACCACGCCGGCGTAGACCAGTTGCGTGAACAGGCTGGCGCGGGTGTTGCCCTGCCCGGACAGCACCGCGAAGATCACGTAGGCGGCCGCCGACGGCAGCACGGTGATCGCGACGATGCGCAGCAGCCGGGTGCCGGCGACGCGGACCTCCGGGTCGTCGGTGAACGCGGCGAGGATCCACGGCGCGCCCAGTTCCAGCGCCAGCAGCAGCAGCGGCGCGACGATCATCGCCACCCGCAGGGCGCGGCGCAGGATCTCGCGGACGCGGTCGGGCAGGCCGGCGCCGTGGCTTTGGCCGACGATCACGCAGGTCGCGCTGCTCAGGGCCATCAGCGGCAGCAGCGCCGCCTGGAAGATCCGCTGGCCGACCCCGAACGCGGCCTGGTCGGCGGCGCCGAACGGGCGCAGGATCAGCGCGATCGCGAGCAGGTACAGCGCGAGCACGCCGCTCTCCATGCCGGTCGGCAGGCCGAGCTTCAGCGCGCCCCACAGTTCGCGTGGCCGCGAGAACCAGATCGCCGGCTGCAGCGTCAGATACGCGCTGCGCCGCTGGAAGTAGACCAGCAGGCCGAGCATCACCGTGCCGCAGGCGAGGAATGCGGCGAGCCCGGTGCCGGCGACGCCAAGCGCCGGCAGTCCGAACCAGCCGAACATCAGCGCCGGCGTCAGCAGCGCGTTGAACGCGACCGTCGCGGTCTGCGCGATCGTGCCGATGCGCACGTTGCCGGTGAACTCCAGCGCGCCGGCGATGAGGTACAGCGGCAACTGGACCACGATTGACGGGATGAACCAGCGGAAGTAGGTCGAGATCAGCGCCGCTGCGCGCGGGTCGGCGGTGAGCATGCGCCCGAAGGCGTCGCGCTCGATCCAGGCGAACGTGCCGAACGCCAGCATGAACAGCAGCGCCGCGCCGAAGGCCTCGTTGAAGATGCGGTCGGCGCGGTCGCGATCCTTCGCGCCGACCGATTGCGCGATCAGGATGCCCGAGCCCACGCTCAGCACCGGCATCAGCGTGAGCAGCAGCATCATCGGGAAACCGGCGAGGGTGACCGCGGCCTGCGCCTCGGGGCCGAGGCGGCCCAGCCAGTAGAGGTTGGCCAGCGCGAAGACGTTGCCGGCGAGCATGCTGACCAGGATCGCGCCGCCCATGCGCAGCAGGTGGGGCTCGATGCGTCCCCGGGTGAGGTCCTTCATGGCGCCTCCGCGGCCGCGGCCTCGCGCACATGCACGACGCCCGCGAAATCCTTCGGACGCACCAGCGAGGCCACCGCCATCGACGCGCGGTCGGGATCGGAGGGCTCGATCCGGAAGCGGGTGCAGAACAGGTGGGCGAGGATCATCAACTGGGCCATGCCCAGGTTGGCGCCGACGCAGTTCTTCGGCGCCCAGCCGAACGGCACGTAGCTGCCGTGCGGGCACTGGCCGCGGCGCTCGCTCAGCCAGCGATCGGGATCGAACCGCTCGGGATCGTGCCAGTCGCGATCGTCGTGATGCAGCATGTACGCACTGATGGTGTACTGTTGCCCGGGGCAGAGTTTGACCTCGTCCAGCGACAGTTCGGTGCGTACGTTGCGCGTCACCACCGGCGGCGAGCTCCAGATCCGCAGCACTTCCTTGACGAAACGCGCGGTCACCGGCGCCTGTCGGGTCGGGCCTTCGCACAGCGCCTCGAGGGACACGCCCGCCAGCTCGGCCTCCATGCGCGCGCGCCAGTCGTGCTGGCGCTGGAGTTCGAACAGCAGGCAGCCCGCGGCGGCGCCGGGCGAGCCGGTGATCGCGGTCAGCAGCGAGGTCACCGCATCGACCGCGCGGCCCAGTCCCAGGGTGGGCATCAGGTCGACGACGGGATCGGCCAGGTCGCGCTGGCGCGGCCTGCGCCCGGTCGCGCGCCCCTTCAGCTCGCGGCGCACAACGAGGCCGGCGAGCAGTTGCAGCGCGATCATTTTCGGCTTGTGCACGACGGTGACGATGCGGTCGTGGTCGACGTCGCCGAGCACCCAGGCGACCTTCGACAGCACTTCCGCGACCACGATCCGCCGCGCCCTCGGCCCGAGGCCGGCGATGATCGGGGTCACCAGCGGGTCGATGGACACGCGCTCGGCGAGCCACAGCAGATCGAGCGGCCGGCCGACATCGGCCTCGACGATCCGGCGCATGTCGTGGGCCAGCCGGCGCAGTCCTTCGGCGTCCATCAGGTGCCGCATCTGGCCCTGCCACGCGGCGCGCAGCCGGTGCCAGTCGAACGGCGCGCTCTTGCGGCCGCGGATCACGTCGGCGACGTCGTCGAGCATGGTCAGATCGGCGAAGTTCATCGCCTCCAGCTTCTGCGTGACCTGCGGATCGAGCACGGTGAGCATGTCCGGACGCGTCCGGTCCCAGAACACCGGGCCATGCTCGGTCCGCAGTCGACGCAGCGTCTGTACCGAGGCGCCTTCCTTCACTGCCGCATCCGACATCGCCGGTTCTCCCGCGCAGAGGATCGAAACGCGCCGGGGGAGGTGCGCATCCTCCCCCGGCGCGGGTGGATCAGATGTTGTGGTACAGCACCCAGCGCCACATGTCGCAGCGACCGAAGCCGCGGACGCCGAGGGCGGCCTTCATCGCGCAAATGGTCTTCTTCATGTCGTTCTCCTTGAGTGATGGACAGGAATCGCGGCGCTTGCCGCGAGTGCCGGGGTGCGGGCGGGAACGCCGCCGCACCCGCGGACGGGATTGCCGGACGACGGCGGGCGCCGTCGTCCGGCCGGGAGCGGTCAGATGGTGTGGTAATGCACCCAGCGCCAGCCGATGCTGCCGGCGACGCCGCGGACGCCGAAGGCGGCCTTCATTGCGCAGATCGTCTTCTTCATGTCGTTTCTCCTTGTGGTTGAAGTCGCGGATCGCTCCGCATCGTCATCGGGACGGCGCGACGTGCATCGCGTCGTCCCGGTGTTGCCGCCGACGGCCGGGCTCCGGCCGCCGGGCATCCTTCTTCGCGCACGGCCGTCGCCGGCGTCCGCGGGCGACGGGACAGCCGGAACGGCGGCGGCGCCATCGCCGCTGCGATCGTCGGCCGCGTGTCATGCGGCGTGACCACGAGCGCATGGTCGGCCTCGATCGCGGTGTAGAGCGCCGCGACCAGCGCCTGCGACAGGTCGGCCGCGACGCAGCGGTGCGGGCCGTGCCCGAACGGAATGAACGCCGGGTTCTGCCAGGCCTCCGGCGCCGCCCAGCGTTCGGGCCGGAACGCGCCGGGGTCGGCCCAGTAGTCCGGATGCCGATGCACCAGGTACGGGCACACCACGACTTCGTCGGTCGTGGTCACGTCGGTGCCGGCGACCGCGTGCGCCGCCGTCGGGCGCCGGCCCAGTTGCCAGGCCACCGGCCACAGGCGCAGCGCTTCGCGCACCACCCAGTCCGCCGGCACGTCGCGGCGCGGATGCGTGCCGGCGAGGTAGAGCGACCAGGCCAGCACGAAGCCCACCGAGCCGGCGACGGCGAACAGGAAGGAAAGATAGATTTCAGACAGTTCGTCGAGTCGCTGGCCGGGTTCGGCGGCGCCGGCGACGACGTCGAGCAGGTCCTGCGGCTGCGGACGATGCGCTCGCTGGCGCGCTTCGATCGCGCTGGACAACTGGAACGTCGTCTGGAACTGCAGCAGCATGCGCCGCCATCGCGGCTGCCGCGCGCGCGCGTTCGCAAGCACCGCGCGCTCGACGATGCGGTCGAGCAGCGCGCGCAGTTTCGGCGGACTGTCGGGCGCGAGCAGCAGCGGTGACAGATAGCCGTAGACCAGCCGGTTGCCCGCGTCCGGCCACTCGCTGACCTCCGCCAGGCGCTGGTCGACCAGCGCGCGCAACGCCTGCGGATCCTGGCGCTGCAGCAGGTCGCGCACCAGCGTGCGCGCGTCGCGGCGGATCTTCAGTTGCGCGGCCCGCGGCCCGAAGTCGCCGTGACGGCTGTGGAAGAAGTCCGAATGCTCGCGGTAGCGCCCGTCGGCGTTGCGCAGCACGTCGCGCGCGGCGATCGGATCGCCCAGCGCGTACTCCGCGGCGCCGATGCGCACGACCCCGCCGTCGTGCGGGAAATGCGCCTCCAGGAAGCGCAGCGGGTCCTGGGTGAAGCGGTCAGAGATGTCGTCCTCGAGCATCGTCGCGTCCTTCCCTGGTCGCGCAGGCGCCGCGTGATCGCGCGGTCCGCGCCTCGTTCCGGGGCGCGTGCGGGGCGCTTCGGTGCGTCCTGCACATCGCCGGTGGCGGCGGTCGACCTTTCCGGTGCGGCGTCGGCTGCGCTGGTCCGATCGAGACCTCCGACCGGTCGCGCCGAGCCTCGCGTCGACTGCGGACCCACCATACCCAACGGCCGGCGTTGGGGTGGCGTGCGCCACGATAGTTCCGCTGACGCAGGCGGCGGCGGCGGCCGAACACGCAGGGCGGTGCCGATGCCGTCAGCAAAAGGAGACAACAAGTCGTCAGCAATCCTCGACATGACAGAGTGGGTGACACATGGCACATGGATCACTGCAGAAACGGATCGCGCTGCGCATCCGCAGCGCGCGGCAGGCCGCACGGCTCACGCAGTCCGAGCTGGCCGCCGCGCTGGCGCTCAGCAGGAGCGCCGTCGCGCAATGGGAAAGCGCCTCGGGATCGGCGCCTTCGACCGCCAGCTTCGCGCGCCTGGCCACGACGCTGGGCTGCACCTTCGAATGGCTGGCTACAGGACACGGGCCGCGTTCCGCCGCGCACCCGACCGCCACCGACGGAGGCGACGACGTGCCGGCGGTGTGCCATCGCCACTTCGCGCACAACGACGAGGAAGAACGCATGATCGAAGCGTTCCGCGCGCTCGACGATTTCGACCGCGCCGCGGTGATGACGCTGACCGAAACCCTGTCCGCCCGCCCGCAACGCGCCCGCCGCGCCCGCCCGCCGCCGTAGCGGCGCGGGACGCGCACCAGAAAGAAAGGCCTGCCGCGATTCGGGCCGCGCCGGAGACGGCGGCATCGGAAGCGCGATGCGATGGGCCGGCACACGGCGGCGTTGCGCCGGAAGCGTTGGTGGGCCCACCAGGATTCGAACCTGGAACCAAGGGATTATGAGTCCCCTGCTCTAACCGTTGAGCTATAGGCCCGCGTCGCCGCATTCTACGAAAAAGCCCGCCTTGCGGCGGGCTTTTCGTCGGAGCGGGGCGGCGCGTCAGTCGATGTCGAGGAACGACCGCAGTTGTTCCGACCGGCTCGGGTGGCGCAGCTTGCGCAGGGCCTTGGCCTCGATCTGGCGGATGCGTTCGCGGGTGACGTCGAACTGCTTGCCGACTTCTTCCAGCGTGTGGTCGGTGTTCATGTCGATGCCGAAGCGCATGCGCAGCACCTTGGCTTCCCGCGGGGTGAGGCCGGCGAGCACTTCGCGCACGGTTTCCTGCAGGTTGATGTTGGTGGTGGTCTCGATCGGGGATTCGACGTTGGTGTCCTCGATGAAGTCGCCGAGGTGCGAATCCTCGTCGTCGCCGATCGGGGTTTCCATCGAGATCGGTTCCTTGGCGATCTTCAGGACCTTCCGGATCTTGTCCTCCGGCATGTCCATTTCCTTCGCCAGCTCTTCCGGGGTCGCCTCGCGGCCGTACTGCTGCAGCATCTGGCGGCTGATGCGGTTGAGCTTGTTGATCGTCTCGATCATGTGCACCGGGATGCGGATGGTGCGCGCCTGGTCGGCGATCGAGCGGGTGATCGCCTGGCGGATCCACCAGGTGGCGTAGGTCGAGAACTTGTAGCCGCGGCGGTATTCGAATTTGTCAACCGCCTTCATCAGGCCGATGTTGCCTTCCTGGATGAGGTCGAGGAACTGCAGGCCGCGGTTGGTGTACTTCTTGGCGATCGAGATCACCAGGCGCAGGTTGGCCTCGACCATCTCCTTCTTGGCCTTGCGCGCCTTGGCCTCGCCGTAGGCCATCGCGCGGCTGATGTCCTTGATGTCGGAGAGATTGAGGTACAGCGCCTGTTCGGTGGCGATCGTGGCTTCCTGCTCGGCGATGATCTGGTCCTTCACCTCGCGCAGGCCCGACGACCACTTCTGCTTGCGCTTGAGCATCTCGTCGACCCAGCCCAGGTTGGTCTGGTTGCCTTCCCACGCGCGGATGAAGTCCTTGCGCGGCATGCGCGCGACGCGGGTGGAGAGGTCGAGGATGCGGCGCTCGTGTTCCTTGATCTGGCCCAGCACGTCGCGCAGCTTCTTCACCAGGGTGTCGGTGAGCGGCAGCGGCAGCTTGAGGGTCATGAACTGGTCGGCCATCTCCTGGCGCAGGGCGACCACCGACTTGTGGGCGGCGCCGTGCTTGGCGTAGGCCTTCTGGAACCGGGTGTAGCCCGAGGCCAGCAGCTCCATGCGGCGCGCGACTTCGGCCGGGTCCGGACCGGTCGGCGCGCTGTCTTCGCTGCCGCCGCCGTCCTCGTCGCCGTCCTCGTCGTCGCTGTCGCCATCGGCGCTGGCGCCGGCGTCGTCGGCGATCTCCGTCTCCGGGATCTCCTCGGCCGGTTCCTCGACGTCGTTGAAGCCGGCGACGATGTCGGCCAGGCGCTTCTTGCCGGACTTGTGCAGTTCGTATTCTTCGAGCAGCAACTGCACCGACCAGGGGAAGCTGGCCAGCGCCGACATCATCTGGGTGAGGCCTTCCTCGATGCGCTTGGCGATGGCGATCTCGCCCTCGCGGGTCAGCAGCTCGACCGTGCCCATCTCGCGCATGTACATGCGCACCGGGTCGGTGGTGCGGCCGCCCTCGCCGTCGAGCGCGGTCAGCGTGGCCGCGGCTTCCTCGGCGGCGGTGTCGTCGACCTCGCGGCCGCCGGTGGTGCCGTCGGCGAGCAGCAGCGTATCGACATCGGGCGCGACTTCGTGCACCTCGATGCCCATGCCGTTGATCATGCCGATGATGTCTTCGATCTGTTCCGGATCGACCAGGTCGTCGGGAAGGTGATCGTTGACCTCGGCATAGGTCAGGTAGCCCTGCTCCAGGCCCTTGCTGATCAGCTGCTTGATGTCGGACTGGGGAGCCTGACGTTCGTTGGCCATGGGGACGCCACCGTTGGAAAGTGAACCCGTAATTATAACCGGCTCCGGGCTGGACCGGGTGTCCGACGGCTTTCGGACGGGGCGCGGCCCCTGGGTCGCGCGGGACGCCGCCGCAATGGAAGGAGGCGTCTGGCGGGCGATGTGGTGCGCCTGGGGCGGGCATTCAAGCCGCGGGCGGACCGGGCGCGCGGCCATTCAGGCCACGCCCGGCCGGGATTCAGGCGCGGAGCAGGAAGGTGACCGGCCCGTCGTTGACGAGGGCGACCTGCATCTCGGCGCCGAACCGCCCCGTTTCGACCTCGTTATGGTGATTTTCGCGGCAGTAAGCCACAAGATCGTCGAAGATGCGCTGGGCTTCCGCCGGTGCGGCCGCGCTGCTGAAGCTCGGGCGCAGCCCGGACCGGGTATCGGCGGCGAGGGTGAACTGGCTGACCAGCAGCAGGCCGCCGCCGGTGTCCGACAGCGACAGGTTCATCCGCCCGGCGGCGTCGGAGAACACCCGGTAGCGCAGCAGCCGCTCGCCGAGCTTGCCGACCTGGGCCGGACCGTCGCCCGGTTCGATCCCGACCAGCGCCAGCAACCCGGGGCCGATCGCGCCGACGGTCTCGCCGGCCACGGTCACCCGGGCCTCGGTCACGCGCTGGATGAGGGCGAGCATGGCGGCCTCGATGGCAGGGCGGGCGAGCATCGCCGGGAACGCGCGGGCGGTGCAAGTAGACTTCGGGGGGATGAACGCCTTCCTCGCCCGCTGCCTGTACCTCACCGCCTTCGTGCTCGGCCGCCTGCCGTGGCCGCTGCTGCGCGGCCTGGCCGACGGCGTCGCCGCGCTGTGGCGGCGACTCGGCGCGCGCGAGAGCGTCGTCGCCCTGCGCAACCTGCAGCTCGCCCGTCCGGACATGCCCGCGGAGGAGCGCACGCGGCTGCAGCGCGCGATCCTGCGCACCACCGCCCGCCAGGCGCTGGAGACGCTGCGGCTGTGGACCCGTCCGCACGCCGACAACCTGCGCCTGATCCGCGAAACCGAGGGCGTGGACCTGTTCGACGCGGCGATCGCGGCGGGCAAGGGCGTGATCGTCGCCGCCCCGCACTACGGCAACTGGGAGCTGCTGAACCAGTGGCTGGCCGCGCACACGCCGCTGGCGATCCTCTACCGGCCGCCGGACTCCGCGCTGGGCGAGGCCTTCCTGCGCATCGTCCGCGCCGACGACGGTGGCCGGGTGACCCAGATCCGCGCCGAGGCCGCGGGCATCCGCCAACTGTTCAAGCGCCTGCGCGACGGCGGCGTGGTCGGGATCCTGCCGGACCAGCAGCCCAAGCGCGGCGACGGCGAGTTCGCGCCGTTCTTCGGCCGCCCGGCCTACACCATGACCCTGCTGCCGCGGCTGGCCGAGCGCAGCGGCGCGGCGGTGCTGTTCGCCTACTGCGAGCGGATCGGCGAACTCGCGTTCGCGCTGCGCTTCGAGCCGGCGCCGCCGGCGCTCGCTTCGCCGGATACGATGGTCGCCACCGCGGCGCTGAACCGGGCGGTCGAACGGGTCGCCGCGCGCGACCCGGCGCAGTACCAGTGGACCTACAAGCGCTACACCCTGCAGCCGCCGGACAGCGGCGGCAATCCCTATCGCGATCTGGAAGTTGGCCGCGCATGACCGAGTCGGAACATCCCGCAGCACCCGAAGCCCCCGAAGCCCCAGCCGCCGAGGCCGCCGGCGCGCCGCCGGCGCCGGTCTGGGAGGGGCCGACCGGCTGGCAGCGGCTGCCGCGGCGCGCCTTCGGGGTGTTCGTGGTCGCCTCGCTGGTGACCTCGCTGGTCCCCGGCGGCATCCTCCACCTGCTCCTGCGCCGGCTGTTCTTCCACCACCACGACCAGCGCGCGACCGCGATCGCGATCGGCTGGGGCGTGGTGCTGCTCGGCGCGCTGTGGATCGCGTTCCGGCGCTACCGCTACACGTTCTGGCGACTGGACAGCGACGGCTTCGCGGTGCGCCGCGGCCGGCTGTGGCTGTGGGAGACCCAGGTGCCGACCTCCCGGGTGCAGCACCTGGACATCAAGCGCGGGCCGCTGGAGCGCCTGCAGCGGCTGGCCTCGCTGGTCCTGCACACCGCCGGCACCCGCCTGGGCGGCGTCCACGTCTCCGGCCTGGACGAGGGCGTCGCCGAGCGCCTGCGCGAGCATTTCAGCCGCGAGATCGAGCGCCAGGCGAGCGACGACGATGATCGCGCCTGATCTCGCCGAGGCCGCCGTGGCCTCGCCCGAGCGGCGGCTGCATCCGCTGTCGTGGCTGTTCGTGCTGCTGGCGCACCTCAAGCAGTTCATCTTCCCGATCCTGGTGCTGCTGTTCTTCGGGCGCGGCGACCGCAACGACCTGTGGTCGGTGGTGGTGATCTGCGTGCTGGCGACGCTGTCGATCTGGCGCTACTACACCTACCGCTTCCGGATCGGCCGCGACAGCCTGCAGATCCGCAGCGGCATGCTCGAACGCAGCCTGCGCGAGATCCCGTTCGCGCGGATCCAGAACGTGGCCCTGCACCAGACCCTGCTGCACCGGATCTTCGGCGTCGCCGAGGTGCGGCTGGAGTCGGCCGGCGGGATCAAGCCCGAGGCCGAGATGCGGGTGCTGAAGCTCTCCGACGCGATGGCGCTGGAGGCGCTGGTCCGCCGCCGCCGGGGCGAGGCCGTGGCCGAGGCCGACCCCGCCGCCTCGCGCGGCGAGGTGCTGTACGCGCTGGGGCTGGGCGACATCGTCCGCCTGGGCCTGATCTCCAACCGCGGCATGATCGTGGTCGGCGGCGCGTTCGCCGCGTTCGCCCAGTTCAGCCCGGACCTGCTGTCGGACCTGCTGGAGAAGTGGGGGCGGGCGATGTTCGGCGCCTTCGAAGGCTATTTCGAGGGTTACGGCCACGGCCACGAGGCCAGCGCGGCGCTGGTGCTGCTGCTGGGCTTCGTGGTCGTGCTGCGGGTGTTCTCGATCGGGATCGCGCTGCTGCACTACGCCGGCTTCCGGCTGGAGGAGCATGGCCGCCGGCTGACCCTCGAGCGCGGCCTGTTCACCCGCCTGCGCACCAGCACCCCGCGCCGACGCATCCAGGCCTGGGCGCTGCACGAGGGCATGCTGCACCGCTGGTTCGGCCGGCGCACGCTGGAGGTCAGCACCGCGGTGCTGGAGAACGGATCGCGCCACCACCACCCGCGTTCGCTGCGCGAGCTGGCCCCGGTGGCCACGCCCGAGCGCTGCGATGCGCTGATCCGCCACCTCGCCCCGCAGATGCACTGGCCGCCGGCGCAGTGGCAGCCGCTGCACAGGCTCACGTTCTGGCGTCTGTTCCTGCCGCAACTGCTGCTGGCGGGCGTGATCGGCGGCGTCGCGTGGTGGCGGCTGGGCGAGCTGGGGCTGATCTTCGTCGCGCTGTGGGTGCCCTGGATCGCCTACATCGCCTGGCAGAACGCCCGCCATGCCGGCTACGCGGTGGACGATCGCCTCGTCGCCGTGCGCGGCGGCTGGTGGACCCGGGAATGGCGCTTCGCTGAGATCGGCAAGCTGCAGGCGATCCGCTGGGGCCGGACGCCGATGGATCGCCTGCTCGGCACCGCCCGGCTGCTGCTGGACACCGCCGGCGGCAACGCGATGGAGAAGCCGCTGCAGTTGCGCTACCTGCCCGAAGCCGACGCCCGCGTCCTGTTCGATCGCCTCTGCCGCGAACGCGCGCGACAATCGCTGCGCTGGTGAAGCCGCCGTTCCCTTCTCTTGTAGGAGCGACGTAAGTCGCGACCACCTGCGACAGAGCGTTTCTGTTTTCGTCGCGACTTACGTCGCTCCTACAAAAAAAGTGCGGCCTCAGCCCAACCCCCAATACCCCAGCTTCGCCCGGATCTGCAGCGCGCGGACGCGCCCGCCCAGCGGCTTGCCGCGCAGGCGGCCGAGGCGGCCCGCGACCAGGTCTTCGGTCGCCGCGATCACGCGTTCAGACGAGCGCCCGTCGCGGTAGGGATGGATGGCGTCGGCGTAGGCGACGATCGCCGCGCGCAGTTCGGGCGTCGGCGCGAACGCGCGGTCGAGCATCGCCGGCAGCCGCGCCGGGTCGTCGAAATCCAGCATGTGCGGCTTCGGCGCGCGGTTGCGCAGGGTGACCACGGGTTTGTGCTGGACCACGAATTCCGAGACCACCGACGTGGTGTCGGCGACCAGCACGTCGGCGGCGCGCTGCGCGGCCATCAGGTGCTCGGTCTCGACGAAGGCGGCGTTCGGGCCGGCGAGGCCGCGGTAGCGGTCGAACAGCTCGGGCGCGCACTTCGGATGCAGGGTCAGCAGCCAGTAGCGCTCGCCGCGCGCGACCTCGGCGGCGATCGCGTCGAACAGGTGCGGGGCCGCGCTCAGGCGCTCGGTGAAGGTCGAGGCGAACAGCACCGTCGGGCGGCCGGCCGCCGGCGCGCGCAGGGCGGCCGCGGCGCCGTGGTCGTCGCGGAACAGCGGGTCGAGCTTGGGCCAGCCGGTCTCGACCACCGCGAAATGCGGGTCTTCCGCGGCGAGGGCGCGGAACGGGGCGGTGGTCGCCGGGCCCTGCGTGCAGTAGAGGTCGAACAGGCCCCGCACCCGGAAATGGCCGCGGGCGGCGTCGCGCTTCTCGACGTTGAAGCCGTGGAAGAGCTGCACCTTCGGCCCGGCCAGGAAGGTCGGCACCCAGTTCGCCGCACTGAACACCGCCCGCGGCCGCAGCGCCACCGCCTCGCGCAGGCTTATCATGCGGACCGGGTCCGGCAGGCGCGCACCGGCGGCGCCATCGGCGAACCAGGCGTGCACGCCGTGGCCCGCCGCCTGCAGCGCATCGGCCAGCGGCTGCAGGATCGGCAGCGCGTATCGCTCGGTCGCGAACAACAGGTATTCCGCCATCGCTACGTCCCCGCCCTCGTCCGCCGTGCCCGTCTCGGCGGTGATTATCGCCTTCAACGAGGCCGACCGCATCGGCGACTGCCTGGCGTCGCTGACGTTCTGCGACGACATCGTGGTGGTCGATTCCGGGTCCACCGACGGCACCCGGGCGCTGTGCGAGGCGGCCGGCGCGCGGGTGTTCGAGCGCGCCTTCACCGGCTTCCGCAGCCAGAAGCAGTTCGCGGTCGAGCAGGCGGCGCACGACTGGGTGCTGTGCCTGGACGCCGACGAGCGCGTCGGACCGGCGCTGAAGGCGGCGATCCTGGCCGAGCGCGACCGCGGCTTCGCCGGCGCCGCCGGTTACCGCTTCGCCCGGCTCAGCGAATACTTCGGCCGTTTCCTGCGCCGCGGCAACGCCTACCCCGACCGCGTGCTGCGGCTGTTCGACCGTCGCCGCGGCGGCTGGCGCGGCGATCGCGAGATCCACGAGGCCGCCAGCGTCGACGGCCCGGTGAAGACGCTGCCGGGCGACCTGATCCACTACCCCTACCGCTCGCTGATGCAGCAGTTGCAGAAGACCGAACGCTACGCGCGGATGATGGCCGAGCACGAATTCGCCCGCGGCAAACGCGCCTCGCTGGCGAAGCTGGTGCTGTCGCCGGCGTGGCGGTTCTGGCGCGGCTACGTGTTCCGGCTGGGCTTCCTCGAAGGCTGGCACGGCCTGGTCTACGCCTACGTCCGCGCCAACTACGTCCGCCAGAAGACGATCATGCTGTGGATGCTGGAGCGCGGGCAGAAGATCGAGTGAGCGCGGCCCGCCGCACCGTACGCCGCTGCGATCCACGACGCTGTTTTGTCGTCGCTTCCGCAAAAAACAACGTCATCCTCGCGCAAGCGAGGACCCAACTGCCGGCATCGATCATGCCTGGGTCCTCGCACCGCGAGAATGCCGATGCCTTTGTCGCGCGCCGCTCGAGTTCCGGGCATCATTGTCGCGGACGCTTGGGTCCTCGCATGCGCGAGGATGACGGTACCTTGTGCTGTGTGTCCCTGGGGTTCCGGAACGTGATGGTTGCGGAGGGTTGGGTCCTCGCATGCGCGAGGATGACGGTACCTTTGCTGTGTGTCCTCGGGGTTCCGGAGCGTGATGGTTGCGGAGGGTTGGGTCCTCGCATGCGCGAGGATGACGGCGCTTCGTCTACGCCTACGTCCGTGCCAAAGACGTCCGCAAGAAAACCATCATGCTGTGGATGCTGGAGCGCGGGCAGAAGATCGAGTGAGCGAGGCCCGCCGCACCGTGCGCCGGGGCGATCCACGGCACTGTTTTGCCGTCGTTCCCGCAAAAAGCAACGTCATCCTCGCGCAAGCGAGGACCCAACTGCCGGCAGCGATCATGCCTGGGTCCTCGCATCCGCGAGGATGCCGATGCCTTTGTCGTGCGCCGCTTGAGTTCCGGGCGTCATTATCGTGGACGCTTGGGTCCTCGCTTGCGCGAGGATGACGGTGCATTTTTTGCCCGGGAATGACGGTGCTTTTCCTGCGCGCCCTTTGAGCCCGCCATCGACCGCTTGCGCCAGCCCCTTCACGGATCGACACTCCCCGCATGTTCGACGCCCTGACCTTCGACAACCGCCTGCTTGCCGAACTGCCCGGCGACCCCGAGACCGGGCCGCGCCGGCGCGAGGTGCGCGGGGCGGTGTGGTCTCGGGTCGCGCCGACGCCGGTCGCGGCGCCGCGTACGCTCGCGGTGTCGCGCGAGATGGCGCAGGCGCTGGGTCTGGACGAAGCGGACACGGCATCGGAGGCGTTCGCGCAGGTGTTCGCCGGCAACGCGCTGCTGCCGGGCATGGACCCGTTCGCGACCAACTACGGCGGCCACCAGTTCGGCAACTGGGCGGGACAGCTCGGCGACGGCCGTGCGATCAGCCTCGGCGAGACGGTCGACCCCGACGGCGCGCGGCGCGAACTCCAGCTCAAGGGCGCGGGGCCCACGCCGTACGCGCGCTTCGCCGACGGCCGCGCGGTGCTGCGCTCGTCGATCCGCGAGTTCCTGTGCAGCGAGGCCATGCACCACCTCGGCGTGCCGACCACGCGCGCGCTGTCGCTGGTCGCCACCGGCGAGGACGTGGTCCGCGACATGTTCTACGACGGCCACCCCAGGCCCGAGCCCGGCGCGGTGGTGTGCCGGGTCGCGCCGTCGTTCCTGCGCTTCGGCCACTTCGAGCTGCCGGCCTCGCGCGGCGACACCGACCTGCTGCGCACGCTCGCCGACTTCGCGATCCGACGCGATTTCCCGCACCTGCACGGCGCCGGCGAAGCGTTGTACGGCGACTGGTTCGCCGAGGTCTGCACGCGCACCGCGCGGCTGGCCGCCGAGTGGATGCGCGTGGGCTTCGTCCACGGCGTGCTCAACACCGACAACCTGTCGATCCTCGGACTGACCATCGACTACGGCCCGTACGGCTGGATCGACGCCTACGACCCCGAGTGGACGCCCAACACCACCGACGCCGGCGGCCGACGCTACCGGTTCGGCTGGCAGCCGGCGATCGCGCGCTGGAACCTGGTGCGGCTGGCGCAGGCGCTGTCGCCGCTGTTCGGCGACCCGGCGGCGCTGCAGGCCGGCCTCGACGCCTTCGGGGACGCGTACACCCGCGCCGACCGCGACAACACCGCGCGCAAGCTCGGGCTGGCCGCATGCCGCGACGACGACATCGCGCTGATCCGCGACCTGCACGCGCTGATGCAGGCGGCGGAGATCGACATGACGCTGTGGTTCCGCGGGCTGATCGACGTCGCGGGCGACGGCGCCATGCCAGTCGACCCCGCACCGCTGGAGCCCTGCTTCTACGACCCGGCCAAGCGCCTCGCGCACGACGCGGACCTGCGCGCGTGGCTCGCGCGCTACGCCGCGCGGGTGGCCGACGATCCGCTGCCGCCGGAGGCGCGGCGCGAGCGCATGCGGCTGGCGAACCCGCAGGTGGTGCTGCGCAACTGGCTGGCCCAGCAGGCCATCGATCGCGCCGAAGCGGGTGATGTTTCAGCCATCAGCGAACTGCTGGAGGCGATGCGCCGGCCCTACGACGACCGTCCCGAGCGGGCGGCGTTCTCGGGCAAGCGACCGGACTGGGCGCGGGATCGTCCGGGCTGTTCGGCGTTATCCTGCAGTTCCTGAGCCGCGCCGGGAAGCGGGCTCCGGTCGCGGTTCCGGCGCCGTTTCGAGGCTGGTCAGTGCCGGGGGCGATGACCGAAAATGGCCCACCCCCTCCACCGCGCCCGCGTTCCGATGCCGGCGCCATCACCGAGGCCTCCACCCCGATGGCTCGCATCCTCGTGACCGGCGGCGCCGGTTTTCTCGGGTCGCACCTGTGCGACCGACTGCTCGACGACGGCCACGACGTGCTGTGCGTCGACAATTTCTTCACCGGCAGCAAACGCAACATCGCGCACCGGCTGGGCCATCCGTATTTCGAGCTGATCCGCCACGACGTGACCTTCCCGCTGTACGTCGAGGTCGACCGCATCTACAACCTCGCCTGCCCCGCGTCGCCGGTGCACTACCAGCACGATCCGGTGCAGACCACCAAGACCAGCGTCCACGGCGCGATCAACATGCTCGGCCTCGCCAAGCGGTTGCGCGCGCGCATCCTGCAGGCCTCGACCAGCGAGGTCTACGGCGATCCCGAAGTGCATCCGCAGCCGGAAGGCTACTGGGGGCGGGTCAATCCGATCGGCATCCGCAGTTGCTACGACGAGGGCAAGCGCTGCGCCGAGACGCTGTTCTTCGACTACCACCGCCAGCACGACCTCGACATCAAGGTCGTGCGCATCTTCAACACCTACGGCCCGCGCATGCACCCCAACGACGGGCGCGTGGTCAGCAACTTCATCGTGCAGGCGCTGCGCGGCGAGGACATCACGATCTACGGCGACGGCCTGCAGACGCGCAGCTTCTGCTACGTCGACGACCTGATCGAGGGCTTCGAGCGGATGATGGCGACGCCGGCCGGCTTCACCGGCCCGATCAACATCGGCAATCCCGGCGAATTCACCATGCTCGAACTCGCCGAGAAGGTGCTGTCGCTGGTCGGCGGCCGTTCCCGGCTGGTGTTCAAGCCGCTGCCGTCGGACGACCCGAAGCAGCGCCAGCCCGACATCGCGCTGGCGAAGTCCGCGCTGGGCTGGACGCCGAAGGTCGCGCTGGAGGACGGCCTGAAGGAGACCATCGCCTACTTCCGCAGGCTGCTGGCCGAGACCGCCATCGGCGAAGGACGCACGGCATGAACGCCGCCGCGCCCGCCTCGGCGGCCTCGTCCACCACGACTGCCTCGTCCACGACCTTCGCCGTCGTCGTCACCTGCTACAACTACCGCGATTTCGTGGTCGAGGCGGTCGACAGCGCGCTGGCGCAGACCCGCCCCCCGAAGCAGGTCGTCGTGGTCGACGACGGGTCGAAGGACGGTTCCCGGGACCTGCTGCGCGAACGCTACGGCGACGATGCGCGGGTGACCCTGCTGATGTGCGAGAACGGCGGCCAACTGGTCGCGTTCCAGCGCGGGCTCGCGGCGACCGACGCCGACGTGGTCTGCTTCCTCGACGCCGACGACCGTTGGGAACCGACGCACCTCGAACGGATCGGCGCGGTCTACGACGCACGCAGGGACGTCGACTTCGTGTTCAACGACGTCGTGCTGTTCGGCAACGAGACGCGCACGATCGCCTTCGCCGACCGCGCGATGGACCTGGGCTACACCGCCGTGGCGACCTACGAACTGGTGCACTGGTACGGCGCGCCGACCTCGGCGCTTTCGCTGCGCACCCCGCTGGCGCGGCGCTGCCTCGACCTTTCGCCGGAGATGACCAGGACCTGGCGCCTGTCCGCCGACAACTGCCTGGTCTACGGCGCCAGCCTGTTCGCCGGCCGCAAGTACTTCCTGCCCACCGGGACCGTCGGCTACCGCATCCACGGCAAGAACGGCTGGTGGTCGAACCGCGGCCACGTCGAGCGCTACCTCAACCGGCTGCGTTCGCGCGGGCTGGTGAACGAATATGCGCGCATGGCCGGGGTGTCGCCCGAGTCGATCGAACTGGTGAAGTTCGAGTTCAAGACCAAGCCGTCGCCGAGCTGGCCCGAGATCCGCCGCTACGCCGGTCTGGCGATGCGCACCCGGGGCACGTGGTTCAAGCGCGTCGAGCGGGCGCTGAGCATCCTCGCCTACGCGCTGAAGCCCGCGCGCAAGGGTTGACCGGCCGCGCCGCCATGAAGCTGCTGCTCACCAACTTCCACGACGGCGACGGCGGCGGCCACACCACCTACCTCATGGCGCTGGCTCGCGGCCTCGCGGCGCGTCACGAGGTGCACCTCGCGGTGCCGCCGAGCAGTCGCCTGTACCGGGAAGCGTCCGCGCTCGACGGCGTCCACGTCCACGCGCAGCCGTATCCCAACGGCCTGGGCAAACTGCTGCAGGCGCAGCGCGCGAAGCGCCGCCTGCGCGACCTGCTGCGGCTGCACCGCTTCGACATCGTCCACGTCAACGGCTCGGCCGACCACCGGCTGGCGCTCGCCGCGCTGCGCGGCCTGCCGCAGCGGCCGAAGCTGGTGCTGACCAAGCACAACTCCAAGCCGATGCAGGGCGTCACCCATCGCCTGCGCGCGGCCAGGACCGATCTGGCGATCGGGGTCAGCGACGCCACCCTGCGCCAGTTGCAGGCCTCGCCCTACGTGCGCTGCGCGCCGCGCAGCATCCGCAACGGCGTCGACATCGCGCACTACGCGCCGTGGCCGGCGGAGCGCTGCGCCGAGGCGAAGCGGGCGTGGTGCCCCGACGATGCGCTGCTGCTGGGCAGCAATGCCGGCACCGCGCTGCACAAGGGCTGGATGGACCTGGTCGAGGCGCTGGCGACCCTGCCGGAAGCGCAGCGTGCGCGCGTCCACCTCGTGCTGTGCGGCAAGCCGCCCGCCGACGAACAGACCGCGCGCATCGCCGCGCTCGGGCTGGCGTCGCAGGTCCACTTCGCCGGCCTGCTGTCCGACGTCCGCCCCGCGGTGGCCGGGTTCGACGCCGGGTTCGTGCTGTCGTACGCGGTCGAGACGATTTCCTTCGCCTGCCGCGAAATGATGGCGATGGCCAAGCCGGTGCTGGTCAGCGACTACGCCGGCCTGCCGGAGAACATCGCCCCCGGGATCGACGGCTGGATCGTGCCGGCGCGCGACCGCGACGCCATCGCCCGCGCGCTCGCCGGGCTGCTCGACGCCCGCGACCGCCTGCCCGCGATGGGCGCGGCAGCGCGCGCCAAGGCCGAGCGCGACTTCGGCCTGCGGACCTTCGTCGAGGCCACCGAGGCAGCGTACGTGTCGCTGTTGCCGGCGCGGGCCTAGGTCGCCGCGCTACACTGTCGCCATGCCTCTGCTCACCCTCAATGACGTCGATTTCGGCGTCGGCGGACCGCTGTTGCTCGACGGCGTCGGCCTGTCCATCGAACCCGGCGAACGCATCGCCCTGATCGGCCGCAACGGCGCCGGCAAGTCGACCCTGCTGCGCCTGCTCGCCGGCGAACTGAAGCCCGACGACGGCGACATCCGCGCCGAGACCGGCGTGCGCGTGGCCCGGCTGGAACAGGAAGTCCCGCGCGACGCGCAGGGCACCGTGTTCGACGTGGTCGCCGCCGGCCTGGGCGCGCTCGGCGCGCTGCTCGCGGACTACCACCACCTGATCCACGCCGAGCCGATCGACACCGAGGCGCTGGCCGCGGTGCAGGGCAGGATCGAGGACGCCGGCGGCTGGTCGGTGGACCAGCGGGTGACCGAGACCCTGGCGCGGCTGGATCTCGACGGCGACCAGGACTTCGCGCGCCTGTCCGGCGGCATGAAGCGCCGCGTGCTGCTGGCGCGGGCGCTGGTGTCGGCCCCGGACCTGCTGCTGCTGGACGAACCGACCAACCACCTCGACATCGCCGCGATCGACTGGCTCGAAGGCTTCCTCAAGGCCTGGCCGGGCGCGCTGGTGTTCGTCACCCACGACCGCCGCTTCCTGCGCGCGCTGGCGACGCGGATCGTCGAGATCGACCGCGGCCAGCTCACCAGTTGGCCCGGCGACTGGGCCAACTACCTGCGCCGCCGCGAGGAGCGCCTCAACGCCGAGGCCCAGGAGAACGCGCGCTTCGACAAGCTGCTGGCGCAGGAGGAAGTGTGGATCCGGCAGGGCATCAAGGCCCGCCGGACCCGCGACGAAGGCCGCGTGCGCCGGCTGAAGGCGATGCGCGAGGAGCGCGCCGCGCGCCGCGACCTGACCGGCAACGTGCGCATGGAGGCGGCGCAGGCGACCGCGTCGGGCAAGAAGGTGATCGAGGCGAAGGACGTGACGTTCGGGTTCGGCGATCGCGTGCTGGTCGGGGATTTCTCGACCACGATCCTGCGCGGCGACCGCATCGGCCTGATCGGCGACAACGGCAGCGGCAAGACCACGCTGCTGAAGCTGCTGCTGGGCGACCTGCAGCCGCAGGCGGGCGAGATCCGGGTCGGCACCCAGTTGCAGGTCGCCTACTTCGACCAGTACCGCGCGACCCTGCGCGAGGATTGGAACGCGATCGAGAACGTTGCCGAGGGCAAGGATTCGGTGACCATCAACGGCCGCTCGAAGCACGCCGTCGGCTATCTCCAGGACTTCCTGTTCTCGCCCGAACGCGCGCGCGCGCCGATCACCCGCCTGTCCGGCGGCGAGCGCAACCGCCTGCTGCTGGCGAAACTGTTCGCGCAGCCGTCCAACCTGCTGGTGATGGACGAACCCACCAACGACCTCGACGTGGAGACGCTGGAACTGCTCGAAGAGCTGCTCGGCGAGTACGAGGGCACGCTGCTGCTGGTCAGCCACGACCGCGACTTCCTCGACAGCGTGGTCACCTCGACCCTGGTGATGGAAGGCAACGGCGTCGTCGGCGAATACGTCGGCGGCTACAGCGATTGGCTGCGGCAGCGGGCGGCGCCGGCCGAGGCGGCGTCGAAAGCGTCGGCGAAGGTCGCGGAACCCGTGCGCGCGCCCGCATCCGCGCCCGCCGTCGCGATGCCGGCGAAGCGCAAGCTCAGCTACAAGGACCAGCGCGAACTGGACGAACTGCCGGCGCGCATCGAAACCCTGGAAGCCCAGGTCGCCGCGCTGACCGAGGCGATGCACGACCCGGCGTTCTTCCAGCGCGACCACGCCGCCGTCGCCGCGCACAACGCCGAACTCGCCGCCGCGCAGACCGCGCTGGAGCAGGCCTACGCACGCTGGGAAGCGCTCGACGGCTGACGCTGCCTGGAAGTCTGTTTGTAGGAGCGACGTGAGTCGCGACCCGTGCGTGGCGCTTGGTCGCGACTCACGTCGCTCCTACGAAGAGCGGAAACGCGATGCGCTATCGGCGGCGGCGACCGGTAGAGCGGCCTTCAGGCCGCTGCTTTGGCTTCCATCTGGAATGGCGATGGACTGGTCCGTCATTCGGCGGTCGAACAACCGGCCGCTGCTCCCGATGTCGTGCCGAACAGCAGCGGCCTGAAGGCCGCTCTACCGATGCGGGCGCGGCGTGTGTCGCGGCGTGGCGCCTGGTCGCGACTTGGGTCGCGCCTGCGAAAAGCGGGTCGGCCAAGGCCTCATTCGTCCTGGCCGTCGGCCTGGTTCTGGGTCTCGATGCCTTGCGGCGTGCATGCGGCATCGGCGGCGGCGGCGGGGACCAGCCACCAGCGGCGGCGGTTGGAGACGCCGGCGAATTCGGCCTTGGCCTTGTCCACGCACTGCGACAGCGCCGGTTCCTGCACCAGCAGCCAGCGTTTGCCGGGCGCTTCGGCCTGCCAGCGCATGCCGCGCGCGAGCTGCTCGGGCCAGATCGTCTGGAAGCCGAACGTCGCCGCCGGCCGATCGGCCATCAGCAGGTTCTGCTCCTTCCATGCGACCAGGCCGAGCTGGGCGTCGGGGCCGATGCGGTTTCCGACGTGGGACATCAGGCCGACCGCCGAACTCGACGGGTTCAGCAGCGGATAGGCGATGAGGCCGTACAGCACCCAGATGCCGCCCAGCGCCCACGCCAGCCCCTTCGCGCCGCCCTGCACGCGATGCCAGCCGACGCTCGCCAGCGCCCACGCGCCCATCGCCATCAGCATCAGGTACAGCGCGCGGCCGCCATCGACGAAGCCGCGGTCGGACATGAGTTTGGCCTCGAACTTCGGTTCGCCGAACCACATCCACAGGCCGGCGACGAGCAGCAGCGTGCCGAGCACGGCGGCGAAGCCGAAGGCGACGCGCTTCGCGGCCGCGCGGCGCAGGATGCCCGGCAGCAGCGGGCCGAGCGCGAGGCACATCATCGGCAGCGCCGGCATGATGTAGACGTCGCGCTTGCCGTGCGGGATCGAGAAGAACAGGATGATCAGCGCCCACCACGCCAGCGGCAGCAGGTAGCGCGCATCGCGGCGACGCAGCCGGCGACGCCACGCGGGGATCGCCCAGAACAGCGCCAGCACCGTCGGCAGCCAGGCGGTCGCCATCACCTCGAAGTGGTACCACGGCGGCTGCGGGTGGTCCCACGACTTGGCGTAGCGCCCGGCGGTCTGCCGGAACAGGATGTCGTTGAGATAGGCGCGGTATTCGGGCTCGGCGTGATGCAGGGCTGCGGTCACCATCGGCACCAGCCACAGCGACGCCGCAGCGGCGAACGCCAGCGGGCCCAGCCAGAAGCGCCAGTTCCGCGCATGCACGCGCACGCCCGGCCAGCCGCGCAGCGAAGCGATCGCCGCCGGCAGCACCATCAGCAGCGCGAGGCCGCCGACGCCCTTGGTGATCGTGCCCAGCCCCGCGGCGAACCAGCCCAGCGTCCACATCCGCCAGTCCGGCCCGCGCAGCAGGTGGCGGAGCAGGCCGTAGTTGGCGAGCGTGATCCAGAAGCACACCAGCGGGTCGATCTGCGCCTTCTTGCTCTGGTAGGTGAACTGCAGCGCGAGCAGCAGCGCCCATGCCGCGTACAGGCCGACGCGCCGCGTCCACAGACGGCGGCCGAGGTCGTACACGCACCACAGCGTGCCCAGCGCCGCCAGCAGCGACGGCAGCAGGAAGGCGACGCGCCAGTCGCGCACCAGCGTGTAGAACGCCGCCTCGAACCACATCAGCATCGGCGGCTTGTCCGAATACAGTTCGGTGCCGCGGCGCGGGAACAGCCAGTCGCCGCTCTCGACCATGTGCTTGGCGACGAGGGTGAAGCGCGGTTCGTCGGACGGCCACGGGTCGCGCAGGCCGAGTCCCGTGCCGAGCAGCAGCAGGGCGACGACGGCGAGCAGCCAGAATTCACGGGAGGCGCGGGTCTTCAGCATCCGCGCATGATACCGGGTTGGTCCGTGGCGGCCCGTGCACGATGGCGGTCTCCACCGCCCCGGCAGACCTGCGCCCCGCGATCCGCTCTCCGCGCTTGTAGGTAGGAGCGACGTGAGTCGCGACGAACGGCCAAGGACGCCGGATCGCCGTCGCGACTCACGTCGCTCCTACAGGTAAGGCGGGATCAGGTCGCCTTGCGCAGCCGCGCGTAGAAGAAGCCGTCCATGCCGTCCTCGCCGGGCAGGCGCTGGCGGCCGGCGCCGGCGACGCGGCCGAAGCGGTCGTCGAGCGGTTCGGCGACGGCGTCGGGCGTGCGCGCGAGGAAGGCGTCGACCTGCACCCCGTTCTCGCGGACCAGCAGCGAGCAGGTCGCGTAGACCAGCGTGCCGCCCGGCGCCAGCACGGGCCAGAGCGCGTCGAGCAGCGCCATCTGGGTTGCGACCAGCGCATCGAGGTCGGACTCGCGCCGGTGCAGCAGGATGTCCGGCTGCCGGCGCACGATGCCGGTGGCCGAGCACGGCGCGTCGATCAGCACGCCGTCGAAGGCAATCCCGTCCCACCACTCGGGCGGCCAGGTGGCGTCGGCGGCCTTGAGCACGACGTCGTGGGCCGGCGACACCCGCGCCAGCGTCTCGGCGGTGCGCCGCAGCCGGCGGGCGTCGATGTCGAGCGCGACCAGGCGCAGCGTCGGGTCGCGTTCGAGCAGGTGCGCGGCCTTGCCGCCGGGCGCGGCGCAGGCGTCGAGCACGCGCGCGCCGGGCGCGGGGGCGAGCGCGTCGGCCACCGCCTGCGCCGAGGCGTCCTGCACCGAAACCGCGCCGTCCTCGAAGCCCGGCAGGTCTGCCACCGCGCGCGAGCCGGCCAGGCGCACGGCGTCGGGCAG
The DNA here is from genome assembly GCA_019510125.1 of Lysobacterales bacterium. GTDB lineage: Bacteria > Pseudomonadota > Gammaproteobacteria > Xanthomonadales > Xanthomonadaceae > Lysobacter_I. The sequence continues at coordinate 25,919 of JAEKKX010000012.1, read as the reverse complement.
AGCGTCGGGGGCGGTGGCGTCGATGCCGGCGTCGCGCAGGCGTTCGAGATAAGCCTCGCGCGTGCCGAGCCGGCGATTCACCCGCAGCCACAGCGGCGCCGGCGCGGCGCTGGCGGCGAGGATCGCGTCGGCGTCGTCGGGCCAGTCGCGGCGCAGTTCCGCCAGCAGCCACGCCGGCCACGCCTGCGCCGGGTCGGCGGCGGGCAGGCCTTCGCGCTGGGCGCGGCGCAGCAGTGCGTTGACCATGCCGGCCTGGTGGGCGCGGCCCATCGCCCGCGCCGCCTCGACCGTCGCGTCCACCGCGGCGTGCGCGGGCAGTTGCAGGGCGTCGAGCTGGGCGAAACCGGCGTACAGCAGCGCCTTGAGCGGATCGTCGCGGCGGGCGAGCGGTTTCGCGACCCAGGCGTCGAGCGCGGCGGCGTAGCGCGCGCGTTCGCGCAGCGCGGCGAAGCAGATCGCCTCGACCAGGGCGCGGTCGCGCGGGTCGTCGAGCGTCGGCAAGGCCTTCGCGAATTCGCCCTTCAGCGAGCGGCCGCGATGCACCACCGCGTCGAGGACGCGCGCGGCGGCGAGGCGGGGGGCGGTGCCGGAAGTCGTCATGGGGATGTGTTGGCCAGCGGATTCAGAGGATGCGGGAACGGCGTTCTCGTAGGAGCGGCGTGAGCCGCGACGGGTCGCGGCAGGGCATTCCGTCCTCCGTCGCGGCTCACGCCGCTCCTGCAGATACGGCGGTGCGGGCAGATCAGAGCAGGTCCCGCCGCGCGTTGAGATAGTCGGCCGCGGTGATCGCCTTGCCGCCCTCGCGCTGGAGCACGCGGATGCGCAGCGCGCCCTGGCCGCAGGCGATGTCGATGCCCTCGCGCGCGGCCGCGAGCACCGTGCCCGGCGCGCGGTCGTGGGCGAGGTCCAGCGCGGTCGCGCCGTGGATGCGCACGCGCTCGCCGGCGAGCGTCGCCTCGGCGACCGGCCACGGGTTGAACGCGCGCACCTTGTTCGCCAGCGCGGCCGCGGACTGCGTCCAGTCCAGCCGCGCCTCGTGCTTGTCGAGCTTGTGCGCGTAGGTCACGCCGGCCTCCGGCTGCGGCTGCGCGGCGGGCACCAGCCCCGCGCGCAGCAGGCCGAGGCCGTCGGCCAGCACCTGGGCGCCGAGTTCGGACAGGCGGTCGTGCAACTGGCCGCCGGTCTCCTCGGCGCCGATCGGAATCCGCTGCGTCAGCAGCACCGGGCCGGTGTCGAGGCCCTTCTCCATCCGCATCAGGCACACCCCGGTCTCGGTGTCGCCGGCCTCGATCGCGCGCTGGATCGGCGCCGCGCCGCGCCAGCGCGGCAGCAGCGAGGCATGGACGTTCCAGCAGCCGTGGGTCGGGATGTCGAGGATCTTCTGCGGCAGGATCAGGCCGTAGGCGACCACCACCATCAGGTCCGGCTTCAGCGCGCGCAGGGCGTCGCGCGAGACCTGCGCCCTCAGCGATTCGGGCTGCAGCACCGGGATGCCGCGCTGGATCGCCTCCAGCTTCACCGGCGAGGCCGCGAGCGCGCGCCCGCGGCCGGCGGGGCGGTCGGGCTGGGTGTAGACCGCCACCACCTCGTGCTGCCGCGCCGCGGCGCGCAGACAGGGGACGGCGAAGGCCGGCGTGCCGGCGAAGACGATTCTCAGGGACATGAGGGATTCCAGACGCATGCCGCCATCGGTGAGGCGGGACTCGATCGCCGACTTCGATGCCCGGCGCTCGGTAGAGCGAGCTTCAGCCCGCTGAAGATGTTTCCGTGGAACCGCGGCGGGCCGAAGCCCGCTCTACCACGACGAACAGGACGATGCCCGACGCGATCACGCCGCCGACTTGGCCCGCCGCGCCTTTTCCAGCTTCTTGCGGACCATCTCGCGCTTCAGCGGCGAGAGGTAGTCGACGAACAGCTTGCCGTCGAGGTGGTCCATCTCGTGCTGGATGCAGATCGCCAGCAGCCCGTCGGTCTGCAGCTCGAACGGCTGGCCGTCGCGGCCGATCGCCTTCACGGTGATGACGTTGGCGCGGGTGACGTCGGCGAAGATGCCGGGCACCGACAGGCAGCCTTCCTGGTAGACCTGGTGGCCGTCGGCCTCGACGATCTCCGGGTTGATGAAGACCAGCGGCTGGTGCTTCTCCTCGCTGACGTCGATGACCATGAACCGGCGGTGGTCGTCCACCTGGCTGGCGGCCAGGCCGATGCCGGGCGCCGCGTACATGGTCTCGAACATGTCGTCGAGCCGGGTCTGGAACTCGGCGGAGCCGATTTCGGCGGCGTCGACCGGCCTTGCCTTGGTCCGCAGCCGGGGGTCGGGGAATTCGAGAATTGAGAGGGACGTCATGTTTGCGTCGATGGGGGCGGGCGAAAGGCCCATTCCGGGCCATTGTACCGCCTTCCGACTTGCCAACGCCCGGGTTTTGTGGGCTATAGTGCGGCCGATGTATTGGGGAAAATCCCAAGGGGAGCAAGTAGATGGCCGGCATCCTTAAGCGCTTTTCTCACCGTGCGAAGGTGGTGGGCGCCATTGCCCTCCTGACCGTGGGCACGTACGCGGTCGCCCAGGAGGAGTTCCGTGGCGACCACCCCGACACCTACGTGGTGAAGCGGGGCGACACCCTCTGGGACATCGCCGGGCGGTTCCTGAAGCGGCCGTGGCTGTGGCCGGAGATCTGGCAGGCCAACCCGCAGATCAAGAACCCGCACCTGATCTATCCGGGCGACGTGATCAGCCTGGCCTATCTGGACCGGGTGAGCGTGGTCCCGGGCCCGCGCAACCAGGGCGGCCCGATCGGCGCCATCCCGCTGGCGGACATCGAGGCCTACCTGCGCGACCTGCGCGTGGTCGACGAATTCAAGACGCTGCCCCACGTGGTCGGCCTGGAAGAGGACATCACCCGCGGCGTGCAAGGCCACCTGGCCTACATCCGCGGCCTCGACGGCGCCCAGCTCGGCCAGCGCTACGCCGTGGTCCGCCCGACCCAGCGCTACATGCGCATCGGCAAGCGCGAGTGCTGCGACATGCTCACCCGCAACCACTACGACTTCCGCGGCGGCCTGGTCCCGGGTTTCGGCTGGGGCGAGACCGCCGGCGCCGACGTTGGCAAGGAATTCCTCGGCAACGAGCTGTACCGGGTCAACGCCGGCACCGTGGTGAAGCTGCGCGAGGGCGACGTCGAGGTCACGACCCTGAAGCTCGACGGCAAGAACAACGTCGAGGTCCGCGTCGGCGACCGCGTGATCCCGGTCGATGCGCAGCCGTACGACCTGCAGTTCTTCCCGCACGCGCCGAAGCAGCCGGTCGACGAGAACAAGGCCCGGGTGCTGGCGGTGGCCAATTCGCTCACCAGCGGCGGTCCGCGCGACGTGGTCGCGCTGTCGATCGGCGCCCAGGACGGCGTCGACAACGGCACCGTGCTGTCGATCTGGCGCCAGGGCAACAACGTGGTCGACCGGGTCGAGGCCGGCTACTGGCGCGGCGACGAGACGGTGACCAAGGGCGACCGCGTGCAGCTCCCCGACGAGTACGCCGGCCACGTGATGATCTTCCGCACCTACGACAAAGTCAGCTACGGCCTGGTCATGCAGAGCGTGAAGCCCAGCCGCGTCGGCTACCGCCTGAAGGGCCCCGACGCGAAGTGACGCGGTTCGGAAAACCCTGACGACACGATGCGACGGCGCCCGAGGGCGCCGTCGCCGTTTGCGGGGCAGGCTGTGGGCATGGACACGCTCGACGCCGACACCGAAGCCCTGCTCGCCCTGCTGCTGCCCGGCGGCCCGGCCGCGCCACGGCGGGCCTTGCTCGATCGCCACGGCGGACCCGCCGCCGTGCGCGCGCTGCCGCGGGCGCGCTGGCGCGAGGCCGGGCTCGAAGGCCACCAGATCCGCGCGCTGGAGGGCGGCGCGACTGCGCTGGACGCCGACCTCCTCGCGCGCTGCCGCGCCTGGCTGCGCGTGCCCGGCCACCACCTGGTCGGCTGGCACGATCCGGACTACCCGCCGCTGCTGCGACGCGCCGGCGCGCCGCCGCTGGCGCTGTTCGTCGACGGCGACCCGGCGCGGCTGTGGCACCCCGGGGTCGCGGTGGTCGGCAGCCGCGGCCCGACCGCCGGCGGCCGCGACAACGCCCGCGACTTCGCCCTGGCGCTGGCCCGCGCCGGGTTCGCGGTGACCAGCGGCCTCGCCGCCGGGATCGATCGCGCGGCCCACGAGGCGGCGCTGGAGGCCGGCGGGCTGACCGTGGCCGTGCTCGGCACCGGGCCGGACGTGCCGTATCCGCAGGGCCACGCCGGGCTGATGGCGCGGATCGCCGCCGCCGGCGCGGTGGTCAGCGAGCACCCGCCGGGCACCGGCGCCCGGCGCGAGCACTTCCCCAGCCGCAACCGCATCCTCGCCGGTCTCGCCCTGGGGACGCTGGTGGTCGAGGCGGCGACCCGCTCCGGGGCGCTGATCACCGCGCGGCTGGCGGCCGAGGCCGGGCGCGAGGTGTTCGCGGTGCCGGGCTCGATCCACAACCCGATGGCCCGCGGCTGCCACCGCCTGCTCCGCGACGGGGCGGCACTGGTGGAATCGGCGGACGAGGTGATCGAGGCGCTGGGCGCCTGGGCCGGGGCCCTGCGCGGCGAACTGCGGCGCCGGTTGGCGGCGGAGCCGGCCGGTGCGGGCGCGGGCGCGGGTGCGGGTGCGGGTGCGGACGCCGCCGATCCGGCCGCCGCGGCCGGCAAGGCCGCCGTCCCGGGCCCCGCGCCGGACGGCCCCGACCACCACCGGTTGTGGTCGGCCCTCGGTCACGACCCCACCACCATGGATCAACTGGTCGAGCGCACCGGATTGACGACCGCGGCCCTGTCCCCCATCCTCCTCGCCATGGAGTTGCAGGGGCGGGTGTCGGTCGAGCACGGTCGCTGGTGCCGGCGGTCCTCCGCCTCCTTCCTTTCCGATGCGCCCGCCGGCGCAAGTCAGGGGACATGAAAGAAAGCATCCTCGATGTCCTGCTCTACCTGTTCGAGCACTACATCGCCCAGGACGAGGACCTCGCCGGGGACCGCGATTCGCTGCAGCACAATCTGCTGGAGGCCGGCTTCAGCCCGGCCGAGATCCACAAGGCCTTCGACTGGCTCGACACCCTCGCCGCGCGCCGGCTGGAACCGGCCGCGCCGCGCGCCGACGGCCCGGTGCGAGTGTTCTTCGGCCCCGAACTGGACAAGCTGGACCTCGATTGCCGCGGCTTCCTGATGTTCCTCGAACAGCAGGGCATCCTCGACGCCGACCAGCGCGAGCTCGTGGTCGACCGCGCGATGGCGCTGGACCAGGACGAACTCGACCTCGACGACCTCAAGTGGGTCGTGCTGATGGTGCTGTTCAACCAGCCGGGGTCGGAGGCGGCCTACGCCTGGATGGAGACCCAGATGTTCGAGGATGACGGCGAACGGGTCCACTGATCCCCGCCGCGCCGACGTTCGTCCGCGAAAAGGCCGCGTCCGCCCGCCCGGCGGGCCAGGGGCGTGGCGCCGACGGGGTCGCTTCTGGGACACTGTGCGGGTGCGTCGCCACGCCGGAATCTCCGACCGGCGGCGGCGCCTTCCGGGGGAACGATGACCGACTGGTATTACCACGCCCCCGGCCAGGGCCGGGTGGGCCCGCTGAGCGCGGACGAAATGCGCCAGCGCTACCGCGATCGCACGATCGTGCTCGACACGCTGGCCTGGCACGAAGGCCTGCGCGAATGGCAGCCGCTGGAACGGCTGATCGAGGAACTGGGCCTCACCGGCGTGCAGCCGGACATGAGCAAACCGCCGCCGCCGCCGCCGCCGCCGCGTCCGGCCGCGGGCACGGCCTCGCACGCCGCGCGCGCGAGCGTGACGGTGGCGCCGCCGCCGTCGAAGCGCAGCGGCTGCCTGATCGCGCTGCTGGTGATCGGCGTGATCGGCGTGGTGATGGTGTCGGTCCTCGCCGCGATCGCGCTGCCGGCCTACCAGGACTACGTGAAGCGCGCCAAGGCCCTGCAGGCCCGGCAGGGCGGCGGCGACGGCGTGTTCGATGCCGGTCGCCTCGACCGGACCGAGGCCCTGGCCCGCGAACTGGTGACCGAGGCGATGCGCGAGTCCTACGCCGCCAGCGGCAACCAGTGTCCCGACGAATACGCGTTCGAGAAGGTGATGGTCCGCGAGCAGCGCCTGCAGGGCGGCGACGACGGCTGGTTCACGCTCGATCCGGCGCAGCCCGCAACCGGCGCGTGCACGTACCGCGTGCAGTTCCACGGCCTCGGCGCCCAGGTGAAGGGCCACGCCGTGCAGTACGACGTCACCCCGGATGGCGACGACGTCCGGATCACCTGTCGCAACCTCGACATGCCGGCGGGCGCGATCCCGTCGCGCTGCGGAGCCTGACGCCATGAACCAGCCGCCTCCCGTCCCGCCGTCCGCCCCGTCCGCGCCCGCCGCGCCGCCCCGCAAGGGCCTGTCCGGCTGCGCCATCGCCGCGATCATCGGCGCGGCGCTGGTGGTGGTCGCGATCCCGGTGATCGGCATCCTGGCCGCGATCGCGATCCCGCAGTACCAGGAGTACATCGTCCGCTCCCGGGTCTACCTCGGCTATGCGGTCGTGGAAGGCCTGCAACCGAAGGTCGACGCCTGGCGCGAGGCCCACGGCGCCTGCCCCGGCAACGTCGACCTCGGCCAGCCCGAGGACTTCCACGTGCCGCTGAGCCACGGCGAGCCCAGCCGCGAGGCGGTGGTGACCGTCGGCAGCGTCGAGGGCGGCGCCTGCGCGATCGAGATGCGCCTCCAGGGGCTGAATCCCGCGGTGGACGGCAAGACCCTGGTCGCGGTGTCCGACGGCGCTGGCTGGCGCTGCGACGCCGGCACGCTGGACGCGCGCTACCTGCCTCCTCCCTGCCGCACCGGCGGCGCAACCCGACCCTGAACGACGGAACCGCCATGACCGAGTGGTACTACAGCGACGCCCAGCGCACCCAGCACGGCCCGGTGACGGCCGCCGACCTCGCCGCCCTGCACAGTCGCGGGCAGTTGCCGCCCGAGGCGCTGGTCTGGCGCGAGGGCATGACCGCGTGGCGTCCGTGGCAGGAGATGATGCGCGAGGTGATCACCGGCGGCGCGCCGGACGACCCGCAGGCCGAGGCGTTCGTGCGCGCGGCCGAGGCCGCCCCGGCCGACGGCGCCTACCGGCCGTACGCCATCGCCGAGGCCTCGCCGTACGCCCCGCCGCAGGCGCGGCTGGAACAGGCCGACGACGTGGTCCGCGGCGGCAGGATCGTCTATGCCGGGTTCTGGAAGCGGTTTGCCGCCTACGTCATCGACAGCTTCGTCGTCGGCGCGGTCAACTACGCGATCGCGATCCCGATCAGCCTGTTCGCCGCCGTCGGCCTCGGCGCCAGCGCCACCCCCGACAACCCCTTCGGCAGCGGCGCGGCGATCGCCCTGATCGGGGTGATGTACCTGATCCAGATCCTGCTGCCCGGCATCTATTTCGGCTGGATGCAGTCCTCCCGGCACCAGGCGTCGCTGGGCAAGATGGCGATCGGCATCAAGGTGACCCGCGGCGACGGCGCGCCGATCCAGTTCTGGCGCGGTTTCGGCCGCTACTACGCGACCATCCTCAGCAGCCTGATCCTGCTCATCGGCTTCATCATGGCCGGCTTCACCGAGCGCAAGCAGGCCCTGCACGACATGATCTGCGACACCCTGGTGGTCGACAAATACGCCTTCACCGACCATCCGGAATGGCAGCGCGAGGAGCTGGGGACCGTCACCATCGTGGTGCTGGCGCTGAGCGGCCTGATGGCCCTCGGCCTGATCGCGCTGTTCGCGGTGCTCGGCGCGGTGATCGCCGGCGGCGTCCACTGACGCGGCCGGCCGGTCTTCGTTCAGGTTCCTCGTTCAGACTGTGTCGCGGCGATCGGCCCCGGGCGACCGGGGCCCGACCGCCGGCCGGCCCGGCGGGCCCTTCGCGCCGCGGATGCTTGACACCGGCGCCCCGGCCGTGACACCACTAAAAAAAGAGAATGCATCGACGCCCGGGCCTCCCCCGGGCGTCGCCTTCTGGCCCGGGGCCTGGTCCCGGGCCCTGCCGACGGCCCCCCGCCCGGGGACCAAGGCCTTTCCGGATCCCCGCCCGAGATGCCCAAGAACCTCCTCATCGTCGAATCCCCCGCCAAGGCCAAGACGATCAACAAGTACCTCGGCAAGGACTTCCAGGTCCTCGCCTCCTACGGCCACGTCCGCGACCTGGTGCCGAAGGAGGGCGCGGTCGATCCCGACCACGGCTTCGCCATGCGCTACGAGCTGATCGACAAGAACGAGAAGCACGTCGAGGCCATCGCCAAGGCCGCCAAGGCCGCCGACGCCCTCTACCTCGCGACCGACCCGGACCGCGAGGGCGAGGCGATCAGTTGGCACATCGCCGAGATCCTCCGCGAGCGCGGCCTGATCGGCGACAAGCCGCTGCACCGGGTGGTGTTCACCGAGATCACCCCGCGCGCGATCAAGGAGGCGATGGGCAAGCCGCGCAGCATCGCCGAGCCGCTGGTCGACGCCCAGCAGGCCCGCCGCGCGCTGGATTACCTGGTCGGCTTCAACCTCTCGCCGGTGCTGTGGCGCAAGGTCCAGCGCGGCCTGTCCGCCGGCCGCGTGCAGTCGCCGGCGCTGCGGATGATCGTCGAGCGCGAGGAGGAGATCGAAGCCTTCATCGCCCGCGAGTACTGGACCATCGAGGCCGAGTGCGCGCATCCCTCGCAGCCGTTCAGCGCCAAGCTGACCAAGCTCGACGGCAGGAAGTTCGAACAGTTCACGGTCACCGACGGCGACAGCGCCGAGGCCGCGCGCAAGCGCATCGTGGCCGCCGCGCAGGGCGTGCTGCAGGTCACCGACGTCGCCAGCAAGGAGCGCAAGCGTCGCCCGGCGCCGCCGTTCACCACCTCCACGCTGCAGCAGGAAGCCTCGCGCAAGCTCGGCTTCACCACCAAGCGCACCATGCAGGTCGCGCAGAAGCTGTACGAGGGCGTGGCGATCGGCGAGGAGGGCACGGTCGGCCTGATCACCTACATGCGTACCGACTCGGTCAGCCTGTCGATGGACGCCCTCGGCGAGCTGCGCGACGTGATCGCGCGCGACTACGGCACCAGGGCGCTGCCGGACAAGCCGAACTTCTACCAGACCAAGTCCAAGAACGCCCAGGAAGCGCACGAAGCGGTGCGCCCGACCTCGGCGCTGCGCACGCCGGCGCAGGTGTCGCGCTTCCTCACCGACGACGAGCGCAGGCTGTACGACCTGATCTGGAAGCGCACCGTCGCCTGCCAGATGGTGCCGGCCACGCTCAACACGGTCAGCGTCGATCTCGCCGCCGGCGCCGAGCACAGCTTCCGCGCCAGCGGCACCACGGTGGTCGATCCGGGCTTCCTTGCCGTGTACGAGGAAGGCAAGGACCAGAAGAACGCCGACGACGACGACGAGGGCCGCAAGCTCCCGGCGATGAAGCCTGGCGACCGCGTGCCGCTGGACCGCATTCACGCCGACCAGCATTTCACCCAGCCGCCGCCGCGCTTCACCGAAGCGGCGCTGGTGAAGGCGCTGGAGGAATACGGCATCGGCCGTCCGTCCACCTACGCCTCGATCATCCAGACCCTGCTGTTCCGCAAGTACGTCGAGATGGAAGGCCGCAGCTTCCGGCCCAGCGACGTCGGCCGCGCGGTCAGCAAGTTCCTGTCCGGCCACTTCACCCGCTACGTCGACTACGACTTCACCGCGAAGATGGAGGACGAGCTCGACGCCGTCAGCCGCGGCGAGGAGGCGTGGGTCCCGCTGATGGAGAAGTTCTGGGTCCCGTTCAAGGAACTGGTCGAGGAGAAGACCGAATCGGTCGATCGCAGCGAGGCCACCGGCGCGCGCGAACTCGGCGCCGACCCCAAGTCCGGCAAACCGGTCAGCGTGCGCCTCGGCCGCTACGGGCCGTACGCGCAGATCGGCGACAAGGACACCGACGAGAAGCTGGAGTTCGCCTCGCTGCGGCCCGGCCAGTCGATGCACACCATCACCCTCGACGAAGCGCTGGACCTGTTCCGGCTGCCGCGCAAGCTCGGCCTGAGCGACGGCGAGGAAGTGAGCGTCGGCATCGGCCGCTTCGGGCCGTTCGCCAAGCGCGGTTCGACCTACGCCTCGCTGAAGAAGGAGGACGATCCCTACACCATCGATCTGGCCCGCGCGGTGTTCCTGATCGAGGAGAAGGAGGAGATCGCCCGCAACCGCATCATCAAGGCGTGGCCGGACAGCGACATCCAGGTGCTCAACGGCCGTTTCGGCCCGTACATCAGCGACGGCAAGCTCAACGGCAAGATCCCCAAGGATCGCGAGCCGAAGTCGCTGACCCTGGAAGAGGTGACCCAGTTGCTCGCCGACACCGGCAAGCCGGCCCGTCGCGGTTTCGGCGCCAGGAAGGCCGCGGCGAAGAAGACCGCGGAGCCGAAGGCCAAGGCGGCACCGGCGAAGAAGGCGGCGAAGAAGGCACCCGCGAAGAAGGCCGCGGCGAAGAAGGCGCCGGCGAAGAAGGCCGCCGCAAAGAAGGCGGCGAAGAAGACCGCGAAACCGGCGGCCGTCGCCTACACGCCGGCGAAGCCGCTGATCACCCAGAAGCCGGTGGCCGAGCCGGGCCGCAAGCGGGTGGTGAAGCAATCGGCGGGCTGAACCGGCGCGAACGCCGGCGCCGCGCCGGCTTTCCCTCGCCTCCACCGCGTTGCACGATGGCGCCATGCGCGCCCTGCTGCTCTCCGCGATCGTCCTGTCCGCGGCCGTCCCGGCCCTGTCGCCGGCGCCGGCGCGGGCCGACGACACCGTGGTCATCTATCGCTGCACCGGCGCCGACGGCCGCCTGACCCTGCGCGATTCGCCCTGCACGAAAGGCCAGCGCCAGGAAACCCGCAGCATGGTCCGGCCCAGGGACGCCCCGCCGCGTCCGCAGCCGCCGTCGCCCGCCGTCGCCGCCGCGCCGTCGCCGCTGCCGCCGCAGGTCATCGTGATCAATACGCCGCAGCCGCTGTACGAATGCGTGACCCCCGACGGCGAGCGTTACGTCAGCGAAACCCCGGAAGGCCGCCCGCGCCAGGTGCCCGCGTGGACGATGGGCGCGCCGGTGCTGGCCCGGGTCCCGGTGTACCAGCCCGGCCAGCTCGAAGTCGGGGTCGACGACGGCCACGTCGGCGGCCACTACAGCAGCGGCAGCTACGGCTCGGTGGTGGTGCCCACGGCGGCGGGCTACGGCGCCACGATGTGGGTCCGCGACGCCTGCTCGGCGCTGCCGCAGGTCGAGGTCTGCGACCGCCTGCGCGACCGCCGCGGCCAGATCGGTCGCCGCTTCGCCATCGCCCAGCCGTCCGAGCGCGCGGAACTGTCCCGCGAACAGCGCGGCATCGACGCCCGGCTCGCCCAGGACTGCCGCTGATGCGCGGCCGGATCGCCTTGGCCTGCGCCCTGGCGCTTTGCGCCTCACTCCCGGCCGCGCCGCTGCGCGCCCAGACCGGCGCGATCACCATCTACCGCTGCGTCGATCCCGCCACCGGCGCGGTGACCCTGCAGAACGACACGCCCTGCGCGAAGGGCCAGCAGCAGACCGTGCGCAAGCTCGATCCGCCGCCCGCGTACCGGCCGCCGCCCGCGCCCGCCCCCCGGCCTGCGCCGAAGCCCGCTGCCGCCGCCGAGCCGCCGCCGCCGCCCGCGCCGGCGGAGCGCCTGCCGCCGCCGCCGCTGTTCCAGTGCCGCACCCCGGATGATCGCGATTATCTCGGCGATCGCGCCGATCCGCCGGCCAGTTGCGTGCCGATGGCGACCGTCGGCATCGACGGCACCTCGACCCTCGCCGCCGGCCAGGCCTGCGAGATGCAGCGCGACGAATGCACGCCGGTCCCGGCCGAGCAGTTGTGCGTCGCCTGGAAGAAGCGGGTCGACGAGGCCGAATTCCGCTGGAAGTTCGCCGGCGGCCGCGACGACGACCGCAAGGCCGAGTACGCGCGCCTCGGCCGGATCTACCGCGACAGCACCTGCGGCGGTTGAGCGCGGCTCAGTCCGCGGCCAGCGCCGCGCGCAGGCGGGCCGAGCCCTGCCGGCGCAGCGCCGCCGCCGGGTCGGCCGTCGTCCTGGCAGCACTGGCGCGCCGCGCGCCGCGCTTCGGCGCGCCGCCGCCGGCGGCCACGAACGCCGCGCGCACGGCCGGGTCGGTGGCGAGGAAGAATGCGATCTCGTCGATCAGGCTCGGCGGCGGCGCGCTGCGCGCGGACCGGCGCGCGCTACCGGGCGCGGGCGCGACGCCGTGCAGCTTCGCCACCGCGGCCGCCAGTTGCCGCGGACCGAGTTCCGGCACGTAGCGCTGCAGCCGCGCCCAGTCCGCCTCGGCGGCGGCGCGGCCGGGCGGGCGCGCCGCGCTGTGCAGGCGCACCCCGCCGAACGCCGGCAGCGGCGCGGCGAGCAGTGCGTTCGCATCGACGATGCCGGGGCCGTAGCGGCGCGCGTTCCAGCCCGGGGGCGTGCGGCAGCTCGCCTGCAGCAGGTCGCGGAACACCGACGCCAGCCGTCCGCCGTAGCGCTGGCGCAGCGCGGCCGCGCCGCCGTGGCGCTCCAGCCACAGCGCGCAGACGCCGGCGAGGGTGGCGGTGGCGTAGGACGTGCCGTCGCTGCGCCCGGTGTCGAACGCGACCTGGCCGTTGCGGGCGTGGGTCCATGCGCGCCAGACCGATTCGCCCGGCGCGGTGATGTCGACCGCCGCGCCGGAGGCCGACCCGCTCCACGGTTTGTCGGCGGCGTTGCTCGCGGCCACCGCGATCACGCTGTCCAGCAGCGCCGGGAAGATCACCATCAGCGTGTGGTTGCCGGCGGCGCCGAGCAGGATCCGGCCGTCGGCGACCAGGGCGTCGGCGGCGCGCGCCAGCGAGCGGCCCGCCCACGGGCCGCCGAGGCTCATCGAGACCAGGTCGCAGCCGCGGTCGCGGCAGCGGTACAGGGCCTGGATCAGCCGGGTGAAGTCGAAATGGATCACCGACCCGGACACCCGCATCGGCGCCAGCGCGGCGCCGGGGGCGATCCCGCACAGCGCCGGCGTGACCTCGCTGAAGATCACGCTGGCGGTGGCGGTGCCGTGGCCGGGGAAGCTGCCGGTCAGCGGATCGCGGGCGTCGGGATCGTCGTCGACGAAGTCGAAGCCGTCGCCCTTGCGCAGGCGCGGGCCCAGGATCAGCGGATGGTCGGTGTAGCCGGTGTCGGGATGGCCGACCAGCACGCCGCGTCCGCTGGTGCCGGTGGCGGCGCGCGCGGCGTCGGCGCGGACCGCGCGGGTGGACCAGTCGCGCGGATCGGAGCCGGGCAGGTCGGCGCCGCCGGTGCTGCTGGCGCGCCGGGTCTTCGGCCGCGCCGGTTCCGGCGCCGGGTCCACCCGGTAGCCGACCGCGGGCTCGGCGTCCGCCACCAGCGGGTGCGCGCGCAGCGCATGCACCGCTTCCCAGGCGCGGCCGACGGTCACCCGCCGGCCCTCGGCGAACGGCACCAGCACGTCGCTGCTGTCCTTGCCCAGCGGCGTCGCGCCGCCGTCGGTCGCCGCGATCGCGGCGAACGCGGGCACGTCGTCGCGCAGGCGTCTGAGCAGCTTCCTGCGGTCGGCGGCCGGGAAGGCGTCGCCCAGATCGAGCACCAGGCCATGGACGTCGTATCGCGAGCGGGATCCGGTCATCGTGCTGCTCCGTGCGGTTGTGCGGTCAGGCGGTCGTGTGGTCGTGCGGCGAAACGCTGCGGCAAGCTTACCCGTCCCGACCGGCGACGGCCGCGCCGCCGCCGGCGCAGAGCGGACGCAGCGTGGCGGCGTTGCGGCGCCGCTGCGGGATCGGATCAGTGGGACATTGGACGGTCTCGCCGCGCGCGACCGGACCGGCGGGATTCGCCACAGGCCTCGGCGGTCGGCCGCCGGTCGCATGCATCGCCCGCAAGCGTGCCGAGGCCCGGACCGCGGGCCCCGGCACGCGTCGCCCGCCGCCTCAGTGGCAGCAGGTGTTGCTCGCCCACAGCGGCCGCGAGCTCGGGCTGTAGACGACGGCGTTGCCGTCGTTCTGCACCGCGAGGTAGGCGCCGGGGTTGCCATAGGTCACGGTGTGCCAGACGGCCTGGTTGCTGCCGTTGTAGACCACCAGGTTGCCATCGGTTTGCATGGCCAGGCGATGGTTGCTGCCGAAGACGTAGTTGGCCCACAGTGCGCCCACGCCGTTCTGGTACAGCACCAGGTTGCCGTCGCCCTGGATGACCAGGGTGAAGCGGCCGTCGCAGGACGTCACCGATCCGCCGGTGGCGAGCGTGGCGCCGGGCGCCATGATCCCGCAGCCGCTCGGCGGCGTGGTGCCGCACGAGGCGCCCACGGCACTGAACGCGGCGGTCACGTCGGCGACGCTGTAGCCGTAGTCGCTGGCGGCGGTCTGCACGCCGCACACGCCCTGGTTGAAGTTGGTGCTGGCGGTCCAGTACAGGTCGTTGGCGCGGGCGAACACCTGGAACGCGCTGCGCGTGTTCCAGCCCGGCTTCGTCGCCAGCAGGTAGAACGCCTTGTTGTAGACGCCGGACGAATAGTGCACGTCCATGCCGTTGGTGTAGTTCGCGGCGTTGTCGATCGAACGCCCGTCCAGCGGCGGGTTGTACATGTAGCGCAGCGCGCCGCTGCCCTTGAAGATGTCGTAGCCGACCTTGAAGTCGTTGCTGCCGCGCATGTAGTACTCGGCGGCTTCGCCGGCGATGTCCGAATAGGCCTCGTTGATGCCGCCGGACTGGCCGGAGTAGGTCAGGTTCGAGTTCTGCGAGGTGAAGCCGTGCGAGACCTCGTGCGAGGACACGTCCAGGCTCACCAGCGGGTAGAACGTGGTGTAGCCGTCGCCGAAGGTCATCGACGAGCCGTCCCAGAACGCGTTCTCGTAGTTGCTGGCGTAGTGGACCTTCATCACCAGTTGGAAGGTCAGCGGCGGCTTGCCGAGGTAGGCGTTGTACATGTTGAAGACCACGCCGCCGAAGTAGTGGGCGTCGTTGAGCGGCGAGTACGCGCCGTTGATGACCTTCACGGTGTTGCGCGGGCAGGTGTAGGCGAACGCGGTCGTGCCCGAGGTGCCGCCGTTGAGGTTGACGGTCTTCACGTTGGCGTTGTTCATCGTGCAGGTGGCGCCCGACTGCGCGACGTCCATGTAACCGAAGTTGGTGCCGTATTCGTACTGGCCGATCTTCTGGTTGCCGCCGGGGCCGGTGCCGACGAGGGCGGTCTGCAGGTTGTCCCACTGCTTCAGCACGCGGCCGGTCTCGGCGTCGACGATGACGGTGGGCCTGCTCGGCGAACCGCCGCGCGCGGTGTCGGCGAAGTAGGTGACGACGTAGGCCTTGCGCGCATGGCCCGCATCGTCGGCGTGGATCATCAGCGGCGCGGCCTCGTCGCGGGTGCGCATGAAGCCGACGCGGTTGCCCAGGCCGGCGCTCTTCGCGATCGACAGCGCGCGGCCTGCGGACAGCCGCGGCCGTCCGGCGGGGATCTCCGCGGCCAGGCCGTCGACCTTCTGCCCGAACAGGGTGCGGACGTTGCCGGCGGCGTCCTCGCCGACGACGATGCCCTCGCCGAACACCGGCAGGCCGCGGAAGGTCTGCACGTAGCGATGGCTGCGCACGCCGAGGGACGACTTGCGGGCGACGAGGAGCAGTCGCGAGTCGGCGTCCAGGCCGAGCATGCGCGCGTGGCGGGCGTGCTCGGCGCCGACGTTCGCGGTGGCGACCGCGGCCTTTGCGGCGAGGTCCAGACCGTGCAGGTCGGTGCGGGCGGCGGCGCCGGCGTCCGGCGCGCTGAGGACCGCCGCGCAGGCGAGCGCGAGCGGGGCGAAACGATGGGCATGGTTCACGATCGATCTCCTTTCGATGCTGTGGGTGGGTCGCGCCTTGCGACCCGCGTCTCTTCGGCGACGCCCCCTGCCGGCGCCTTTCATGGCCGGTCCGACATCTGTCCGTTCCATGACAGAGGCGGCCGCACCGCAGTGCGGTCCGCGGCCCCAGCCTAGGGAGCGCGAATCGCGTCCGTCAATCGCGGGCGCGGCGGCGTTCGCGGTCTTCCGATGGGCGGTCGCACCACGCCCGATGCGGCTCAGCCGGCTGCGCCGAAGCGCTGCGCGGACCAGTCCGCCACCGCCTCGACCAGCGCCGCCTGCTGGTCCAGCGCGGTGAAGGTGTGGTTGGCCGCGGGAAACCAGCGCACGTCGATGCGGCCGCGCAGGTCGGGGAAGGCCTCGAACAACTGGTCCGGATGGTTGCAGCGCACGCCCTGGGCCGCGGTGTACAGCGACAGCACGCGCACGCCGCGGTCGGCGAGGGTGCGCAGCAGGCGGCCGTACTCGGCCTGCGCCGGCGGCGCGCGACGGCCGTCCGCCTCCGCGGTTCCGGTGCGCGCGGGCGCGGGGCGCAGCCGGCGCGCGAGCGCGGCCGGCAGCCGCCGCCAGAAGCGCGGGTCGCGCAGCCGCCCGAGCAGCCGCCGGCGGCGTGCCTGCGGGGTGGCGTAGGCGGGTGGATCGACCAGCGCCAGGCCGACGATCCGCGGATCCTCCGCGGCCGCGGCCAGCGCGTTGTCCGCGCCCGAGCACAGGCCGAACACGATCGCCCCCGGCGGACCGTCCGCGGCGGCTGTGAGATCATGCAGCGCGGTCCGGATGTCGGCGACCGCACTGACCCGGAAATCGAGTCGGTCGGGGATCGGCCCGCTGTCGCCGATGCCGGACAGGTCCATGCGCAGCACCCGGTGGCCGAGGTCGGCGAGCCGGCGCGCCAGGCGCACGTGCAGCCGGTGCGGCCCGATGCGGTGGATCACGCCGGCGTTGACGATCAGCACCGGCGGGAGCGCGCGCGGCGTCTGCGGATCGGTCGCGATCGCGACCAGCGGCCGGTCCGGAAGCAGCGCGACCACGCGCTCGCGGGCCGGGGCCTGCGGGGAAGACATCGGGGAGACCTGTGGGATTGCCTGCCTGAGGCGGTTCTGACGTTGGAACGGAAGCGACCATACACGCGGGGGGGATGGTGCTGTCAATTCGGCTGATCGATGTGCATGTTGATGCGCATGGCGATGTGCGCGCCGGCGCGCCGACGCGGCGACTGCTGGTCTCGACCCAGGCGACGCCGCGGCTGCGGCCGCGCGCCGCCGCGGTGTTGCTGTGCAACCCGTTCGGCGAGGAAGCCGTGCGCGCGCATCGCGCCTACCGGGTGCTGGCCCGGCGCCTCGACGACGCCGGCTACCCGACGATGCGCTTCGACTACGCCGGCACCGGGGATTCTTCCGGCGACGCGGGCGACCATGGCGTCGCCGACTGGCTGGCCGACATCGCCGCGGCCGCCGACGCGCTGCGCGCCGAGAGCGGGCAGTCGCGGATCGTGCTGGTCGGCCTGCGCCTGGGCGCGACCCTCGCCGCGCTCGCGGCGCAGCGCGGACTGCTGCGGCCGGCGCACCTGCTGCTGTGGGACCCGGTGGTCGACGGCGCCGGCTACCTGCGCGATCTCGAACGCGCGCATCGCGACTACCTGCGCAGCGAACTCGGCGCCGACGCCGCCGTCCCCGGCGACGGACCGCTCGCCGAAGCGCTGGGCACGCCGCTGACGCCCGCGCTGCGCGCCGAACTGGCCGCGATCGACCTCGCCGCGGCGCCGCCCGCCGCCCCCGCGACCACCGTGCTGCGCACCCAGCGCGACGCCGACGGCGAACGCCTGCACGCCGCCTGGGCGGGCGACGGCCGCACCCACTGGATCGACCTGGACGCCAGCGCGGCCTGGAATTCCGACGCCGCGCTCAACGCCGCGGTCGTTCCGATGCGCGAACTGCTCGCGCTGATCGCCCGCATCGAGGCCTGCCACCCGTGACGTCCGAAGTGTCTTCCGCGCCCGCCGCCGGCGGCGAGCGCCCGCCGTATCGTCCCGACGCCACCGTCCACGGCCTGTTCCGCGAAGCCGCGCGCCGGCATCCGCAGCGGATCGCGCTGGTCTGGCCGGAGGGCGAGTGCAGCTACGCCGAACTCGACCGCCGCTCCGACGCCCTGGCCGCGCGCCTGCGCGCCGCCGGCATCGGCCACGAAGCGCCGGTCGCGCTGTGCCTGCCGCGTTCGGCCGACGCCATCGTCGCCGCGCTGGCCGTGCTCAAGGCCGGCGCCGCCTACCTGCCGATCGATCCCGACTACCCCGAGGCGCGACTGCGCCGGATCCTCGAAGACGCCGGCGCGCCGCTGCTGCTGACCGACGCCGCGCACGCCGCGGCGCTGGACGGGCTGGCGCCGGTCACCCTGGCGCTGCCCGAATGGCGCGCGCCGGTCGAGGCCGTCGCGCCGCCCGCGGACAGCGCCGGGCCGCACAGCCTGGCCTACGTGATGTTCACCTCCGGCTCGACCGGCACGCCCAAGGGCGTGCAGATCGAGCATCGGTCGATCGTGCGCCTGGTCGGCGACGTCGACTACGTGCGCCTCGACGCCGACACCTGCTTCCTGCACGCCGCGCCGCTGGGCTTCGATGCGTCCACGCTGGAGCTGTGGGGCCCGC
The DNA here is from genome assembly GCA_019510125.1 of Lysobacterales bacterium. Lineage (GTDB taxonomy): Bacteria > Pseudomonadota > Gammaproteobacteria > Xanthomonadales > Xanthomonadaceae > Lysobacter_I. Next base: position 7,341 of record JAEKKX010000012.1, on the reverse strand, counting down.
TGCTCAACGGCGGCCGCTGCGCGATCCTGTCCGCGCCGGTGCCCGATGCGCGCGCGCTGGCCGAGGTCATCGGCCCGCTCGGCGTCACCTCGGCGTGGCTGACCGCGGCGCTGTTCAACGCTGTCGTCGACGAGGACCCGCGCGCGCTGTCCGGCCTGCGCCAGTTGTTCACCGGCGGCGAAGCGCTGTCGCCCGCGCACGTGCGCCGCGCCCGCGCCGCGCTGCCCGGAGTCGAGCTGCACAACGGCTACGGCCCGACCGAGTGCACCACGTTCGCGACCACCTACGCGATCCCGCGCGAGCTGCCGGCGGACGCGACCGCGATCCCGATCGGCCGCGCCCTGCCCGAGACCACGCTGCGCATCCTCGACGCGGACGGCGCCGCGGTCGCCGACGGCGTCGAGGGCGAGCTGTTCCTCGGCGGCCGCGGCCTCGCGCGCGGTTACCTCGGCCGCCCCGACCTCGACGCCGAACGCTTCGTGCCCGATCCGTTCGCGCCCGGCGAACGCCTGTACCGCACCGGCGACCGCGTCCGTCGCGACGCCGACGGCGTGCTGCATTTCGTCGGTCGCGCCGACGACCAGGTGAAGATCCGCGGCTACCGCATCGAACCCGCCGAGATCGAGGCCGCGCTGGCGGCGCTGCCCGGCGTGCGCGCCTGCGCGGTCGTCGCCCGCGAAGGCGCCGGCGGCAAGCGGCTGGTCGCCTACGTCGTCGCCGACGGCTGGGACGCGGCCGCCGCGCGCGCGGCGCTGGCGCGCGCCCTGCCGGAGTACATGATCCCGTCCGCGTTCGTGCCGCTGCCGGCGCTGCCGATCACCGCGAACGGCAAGCTCGACCGCGCCGCGCTGCCGGCGCCGGGCCGCGAGCGCCCGCCGCTGGCCGCGCCGTACCGCGCGCCGCGCGACGAGCGCGAGGCCGCGGTCTGCGCCGCGTTCGCCGACGTGCTCGACCTCGACCGGGTCGGCGTCGACGATGCCTTCTTCGAGCTCGGCGGCGATTCGCTGGCCGCGCTGCGCGTGCTGCGGCTGCTGCGCGAACGCGGCGTCGGCGACGCCCGCCCGGCGCAGTTGTTCGGCGCGCCGACCCCGGCCGCGCTGGCGCGCCGGCTCGCCGGCGAGGACGCTCCCGCGCCGCGGATCCGTTCTGCGCGCGCGCGCGGCGACGCGCACGACGCGATCTCCGAACCGATCGCGATCGTCGGCATGGCCGGGCGCTTCCCCGGCGCGGACGACGTCGAGGCGTTCTGGCGCAATCTGTGCGGCGGCGTCGAGTCGATCCGTTCCTTCCGCGCGGACGAACTCGATCCGTCGATTCCCGCCGCGCTGCGCGACGACCCGGCCTACGTGCCGGTGCGCGGCGTGCTCGATCGGGTGGAATGCTTCGACGCCGGCTTCTTCGGCATCGCGCCGCTCGAAGCGCAGTTGATGGACCCGCAGCACCGGCATTTCCTCGAGACCGCGTGGCACGCGCTCGAACACGCCGGCTACGTGCCCGAGACCGCGCCCGGCACGGTCGGCGTGTTCGGCGGCATGTACAACGCCACGTACTACCAGCGCCACGTGCTGGCGCATCCCGAGCTGATCGCCCGCCTCGGCGAGATGCCGACGATGCTGGCCAACGAGAAGGACTACCTCACCAGCCGCGCCGCGCACCGGCTGGGCCTCGACGGCCCGGCGGTGAGCGTGCACACCGCGTGCTCGACCTCGCTGGTCGCGACGATCCTGGCGATGGACAGCCTGCGCGCGGGCCACTGCGACCTCGCCCTCGCCGGCGGCGTCGCCATCACCTGCCCGCCGAACAGCGGCCTGCTGCACCAGGACGGCGCGATGGTCTCGCGCGACGGCCACACCCGCACGTTCGACGCCGACGCCAGCGGCACCGTGTTCTCCGACGGCGTGGCGATCCTCGTGCTGCGCCGGCTGTCCGACGCCATCGCCGACGGCGACACCGTGTACGCGGTGCTGCGCGGCGGCGCGATCAACAACGACGGCGCCGAGCGCGCCAGCTTCACCGCGCCCAATCCCGCCGGCCAGGCCGCGGTGATCGCGATGGCGCACGACGCCGCCGGCGTCGACGCGCGCAGCATCGGCTACGTCGAAGCGCACGGTACCGCGACCCCGATCGGCGACCCGATCGAGATCGACGGCCTGACCCGCGCCTTCCGCCGCCACACCGCCGACACCGGGTTCTGCGCGATCGGTTCGGTCAAGAGCAACGTCGGCCACCTGGTCACCGCCGCCGGCGCCGCCGGGCTCATCAAGACCGCGCTGGCGCTGCATCGCGAGACGCTGCCGCCGACGATCGGCTACGCGCGGCCGAATCCGCAGATCGATTTCGACGCCACCCCGTTCGTGCCGCAGGCGGCGCTGGCCGCATGGCCGCGCGGCGACGCGCCGCGGCGCGCCGGCGTCAGCGCGTTCGGGTTCGGCGGCACCAACGCGCACGTGATCGTCGAGGAAGCGCCGGCCGCGGCGCTGCCCCCGGTCGCGGCGCCGTCGTCGCGCCCCGACCAGTTGCTGGTCGTCTCCGCGCGCACGCCCGAGGCGCTGGACGCGGCCTGCGCGCGGCTCGCCGACGCGCTCGCGGGCGCGGACGCGCCGGCGCTCGCCGACGCCGCGCATACGCTGCGCGTCGCCCGCCGCGCGTTCCCGCACCGCCGCGCGGTGGTCGCGCGCGACGCGGCCGACGCTGCTCACCGCCTGCGCGACGCCGCACCCGCCGCCGTCGTCGCCGACGCGCCGGAAGCGGTGTTCCTGTGCACCGGCCAGGGCGCGCAGTACGCCGGCATGGGCCGCGGCCTGTACGACGACGAGCCGGTGTTCCGCGCCGCCTACGACGCCTGCTGCGACCTGCTCGCCGGCGAGTTCGAGGAAGACCCGCGCGCGCTGTTCCTGGACGCCGACGCCGGCGACGCGCTGACCGCCACCCGCCTGACCCAGCCCGCCCTGTTCGCGCTCGAATACGCGCTCGCCGCGCTGTGGCGGTCGTGGGGCGTGCAGCCGCAGGCGCTGGTCGGGCACAGCGTCGGCGAATTCGTGTGCGCGGCGCTGGCCGGGGTGATGTCGCTGGCCGACGCGCTCGAGCTGGTCGCGCTGCGCGGCCGCGCGATGCAGGCGCAGCCGGCCGGCGGCATGCTGTCGGTGCGGCTGTCGGCGGACGCGGTCGCGCCGTATCTGGGCGACGCCGGCGTGGAACTGGCCGCCGAGAACGCGCCGAACCTCTGCGTCGTCGCCGGCCCGCACGCCGCGCTCGACGCGCTCGAAGCGCGGCTCGCGACCGACGGCGTCGCCGCCCGGCGCCTGGTCACCTCGCACGCCTTCCACTCGGCGATGATGGCCCCGGCGGTCGAGGCCATGCGCGAGCGCCTGCGCGGCGTCGCGCTGTCGCCGCCGCGCATCGCCATCGTCTCGACCGTCACCGGCGCGCCGCTGACCGACGCGCAGGCCTGCGATCCCGAGTACTGGGCGACCCACCTGCGGGTGCCGGTGCGCTTCGCGCCGGCGGTCGCGCAGGCGCTGGCCGATCCGCGCCGGGTCGGCATCGAACTCGGCCCGCGCGCCACCCTGGCGACGCTGGCGAAGCAGTGCCTGCCGCGTCGCGCCGACGCGGTCGCCGGCACGGTCGCCATTGCCAGCCTCGCCGATGCGCCGGACGCCGAAGGCGCCGCGCTCGCCGCCGCGCTCGGTCGCTGGTGGTGCCTCGGCGGCGCGCCCGACTGGCGCGGCTACGTCGCCCACGAGACCCGCCGCCGGGTCGCGCTGCCGGGCTATCCGTTCGCCCGCGAGCGGCACTGGGTCGAGGCCGCGCCCGCCGCCATCTCCGCCGCCGCGCCCGCGGCGCGCGAAGCGGCGGCGGTCGTCGCGCAAGTCGCCTCCGAAACGACCGTCGCCGAAACGGCGGCCGCCGGCAGCGACACCCTGCCGCGACTGCTGTCGATGATCGAGGACGTGTCCGGCGTCGAACTCGGCGCCGCCGACATCCGCACGCCGTGGCTGGAGCTGGGCCTGGATTCGCTGGCGCTGACCCAGTTGTCGCTGCAGTTGCAGCGCGGCTTCGGCGCGAAGATCCCGTTCCGCCAGATCATGGAACGCTACGCCACCGCCGAGGCGCTGGCGGCGCGGCTGGACGAAGCGCGCGATGCGACTTCGACGGAGGCGACCACACCCGCGGGGGCGACCTCCGCGCGCCCGGCGCAGGGCGCGCCGGGCGCGGGCGCGGGCGAGGACGAGGCCGCCGCCGCGCCCGTGCGCTACGACGTGAAGCAGGCGTTCGGCGCGATCGCCCGCATCCACACCCGCGCCGACGCGCTCACGCCGCAGCAGCGCGCGCGCCTCGACGGCCTGATCGCGCGCTACACCGCGCGCACCGCGCGCTCGAAGGCGTACACCACCGAGCACCGGCCGCACATGGCCGACCCGCGCGTGGTCAACGGTTTCCGGCCGCTGACGAAGGAGCTGACCTACCAGCTCGTGATCGAGCGTTCGCGCGGCTCGCGGCTGTGGGACATCGACGGCAACGAATACGTCGATGTGCTCAACGGCTTCGGCATGAACCTGTTCGGCTGGCAGCCGGACTTCCTGCGCGAGACGCTGCACCAGCGCATCGACCTGGGCTACGAGATCGGCCCGCAGCACGTGCTCGCCGGCGAGACCGCCAAACTCTTCGCCGAGGTCACCGGCGCCGAGCGCGTCGCCTTCTGCAACACCGGCTCCGAAGCGGTGATGGGCTGCATGCGCATCGCCCGCACCGTCACCGGACGCAGCACGATCGCGATCTTCACCGGCGCGTACCACGGCATCTTCGACGAAGTGATCGTGCGCGGCACCAAGAAGCTGCGCAGCGTGCCGGCGGCGCCGGGCATCATGCCCTCGACCGCGCAGAACGTGCTGGTGCTGGACTACGGCACCGAGGAATCGCTGCGGATCCTGCGCGAACGCGCGCACGAACTGGCCGCGATCCTGGTCGAGCCGGTGCAGAGCCGGCGCCCGGACTTCCGCCCGGTCGAATTCCTGCGCGACCTGCGCACGCTGTGCGACGACAGCGGCGCACTGCTGGTCTTCGACGAGGTGGTCACCGGGTTCCGCGCGCACCCGGCCGGCGTGCAGGGCCTGTTCGGCATCCGGGCCGACCTCGCCTCCTACGGCAAGGTGGTCGGCGGCGGCTTCTCGATCGGCGTGATCGCGGGCAAACGGCCGTACATGGACGCGCTCGACGGCGGCCACTGGCAGTACGGCGACGACTCGGTGCCGACGGTCGGCGTGACCTACTTCGCCGGCACCTTCGTGCGCCATCCGCTGGCGCTGGCGGCGACCAGGGCCACGCTCGCGCACCTGCAGGCGCAGGGGCCCGGGCTGCAGGCGGCGCTGACCGCGCGCACCTCGGCGATGGTCGAACGCGTGAACGCGGCGATGGCCGAACTCGGCGCGCCGTTCCGGCTGGTGACGTTCGCCTCGTGGTGGCGCAACCAGTTCACCGAGGACCTGCCGTACAACGACCTGATCTACACGATGCTGCGCGACCGCGGCATCCACATCCTCGACAACTTCCCCTGCTTCCTCACCACGTCGCACTCGGACGCGGACATCGACCGCATCGTCGCCGCGTACCGCGACGCCGCCGCGGAGATGATCGCCAGCGGCTTCTTCCCCGAGCGCCGCGCCGCGCTGTCGGCCGAAGACGGGGTGCGCACCGTGCCGACCACCGAGGCGCAGCGCGAAGTGTGGCTGGCCGACCGCCTCGGCACCGAGGCCTCGCTGGCGTACAACGAATCCGTCTCGCTGCATCTGCGCGGCACGCTCGACGTCGAAACGCTGCGCGCCGCGGTGCGCGCGCTGCCGCAGCGTCACGATGCGCTGCGCGCGACGTTCTCCGAGGACGGCCTGACCCTGCGCGTGCCGGCCGCGGCGCCGGCGCTCGACGTGCCGCTGCGCGACGCGTCCGCCGACGCCGATCCGCAGGCGACGCTCGCGGCGATCGCGTCGCGCCACGTGTCCGAGCCGTTCGATCTCGCCGCCGGTCCGCTGCTGCGCGCCGAAATCGTGAAGCTCGCGCCGGCGCATCACGTGCTGGTGCTGAGCGGCCACCACATCGTGCTCGACGGCTGGTCGTTCTGGGTCGCGGTGAAGGACCTGGCGGCGCACTGCCGCGGCGAAATGCCCGGCGACCCGCCGCACGACCCGGCGCCGTCCTTCGCCGACTACGCCGTCGCGCAGGCGCAGCCCGACGCCGACGCGCGCGCCGTGCGCGAGGCCGATCTCGCGTGGTGGGCGCACCTGTTCGCCGACGGCGGCCCGGTGCTGGATCTGCCGACCGACCGTCCGCGGCCGCCGGTGCGCACCCAGCGCGCGGGGCGCGAGGACCGGGTGCTGCCGGCCGACCTGCTCGCGCGCGTGCGCAGGCTCGGCGCGGCGCACGGCGCCAGCCTGTTCGCGACCCTGATCGCCGGCTTCGGCACGCTGCTGCACCGGCTCACCGGGCAGGACGATGTCGTGGTCGGCGTGCCCGCGGCCGGGCAGGCCGCCGCCGGCCTCGAAGGCCTGGTCGGCCACTGCGTCCACATGCTGCCGCTGCGCCTGTTCCCGCAGGCCGAACAGCCGTTCGCGGCCCTGCTCGACGCCTGCCGCGCCACCGTGCTCGACGCCTACGACCACCAGACCGTCACCTTCGGCCGCCTGCTGCAGGCGCTGCCGATGCAGCGCGACCGCAGCCGCCTGCCGCTGATGCCGGTGGTGTTCAACATCGACCAGGCGCTGAGCGGCGAGCATCACGCGATCCCGGGCGTCGAACTCGATCTGCAGAGCAACGCCCGCGCCTTCGAGACCTTCGAGCTGTTCGTCAACGCGGTCGATCTCGGCGCCGGCGGCCTGCGCGTCGAGTGCCAGTACAACGCCGACCTGTTCGACGCGAAGACCGTCGCGCGCTGGCTCGCCTGCTTCGAGGCGCTGCTGGAGGCCGCCGCCGCCGATGCCGGCGTCGCGCTCGCCGCGCTGCCGATCCTCGGCGACGACGATCGCGCACAGCTCGCGCGCTGGAACGCGACCGCAGCGGCGCTGCCGGACGATCCGTCGCTGTCGCACTGCCTCGACGCCGCGCTGTCGGCGCACGGCGAACGCACCGCGGTCGTCTTCGGCGGCCAGACGCTGACCTACGCCGACCTGTCGGCGCAGGCCGACCGGATCGCCAACGCGCTGCGCGACAGTGGGGTCGCGCCGGGCGACGTGGTCGGGCTGTACCTGCAGCGCACGCCGGCGATGCTGGCCGCGCTGCTGGGCGTGCTGCGCGCGGGGGCGGCCTACCTGCCGATGGACCCGTACTTCCCGGCGGAGCGGCTGCGCTTCA
>JAEKKX010000025.1 GCA_019510125.1 Lysobacterales bacterium | reverse complement strand
TCGGCGATGTTGGCGAACACCATGCCCTCGCCCGCCTTGTTCTCCAGGGCGCGGGTCATGTAGTACAGGCCGAGCACGACGTCCTGCGACGGCACGATGATCGGCTCGCCGTTGGCCGGCGACAGGATGTTGTTCGACGACATCATCAGCGCGCGCGCTTCGAGCTGGGCTTCCAGCGAGAGCGGCACGTGGACGGCCATCTGGTCGCCGTCGAAGTCGGCGTTGAACGCGGTGCAGACCAGCGGATGGAGCTGGATCGCCTTGCCTTCGATCAGCACCGGCTCGAACGCCTGGATGCCGAGGCGGTGCAGGGTCGGGGCGCGGTTCAGCAGCACCGGATGCTCGCGGATCACCTCTTCGAGGATGTCCCACACGATCGGCTCTTCCCGCTCGACCAGCTTCTTCGCCGCCTTGATGGTGGTGGCGAGGCCGCGACGCTGCAGCTTGGCGAAGATGAACGGCTTGAACAGCTCCAGCGCCATCTTCTTCGGCAGGCCGCACTCGTGCAGGCGCAGGGTGGGCCCAACGACGATCACCGAACGGCCGGAGTAGTCGACGCGCTTGCCCAGCAGGTTCTGGCGGAAGCGGCCCTGCTTGCCCTTGATCATGTCGGCGAGCGACTTCAGCGGGCGCTTGTTGGTGCCGGTGATGGCGCGGCCACGGCGGCCGTTGTCCATCAGCGCGTCCACCGACTCCTGCAGCATGCGCTTCTCGTTGCGCACGATGATGTCGGGCGCATTGAGTTCCAACAGCCGCTTGAGGCGGTTGTTGCGGTTGATCACGCGGCGGTACAGGTCGTTGAGGTCGGAGGTCGCGAAGCGGCCGCCGTCCAGCGGCACCAGCGGACGCAGGTCCGGCGGCAGCACCGGCAGCACGGTCATCACCATCCACTCGGGACGGTTGCCGGACTCGAGGAAGGCCTCGACCAGCTTGATGCGCTTGGTGAGGCGCTTGAGCTTGGTTTCCGAACCGGTGCTGGCGATCTCCTCGCGCAGGGTCACCATCTCCGACTGCAGGTCGATCGTGCGCAGCAGGTCGTAGACGGCCTCGGCGCCCATCGCGGCCTCGAAGTCGTCGCCGTGCTCCTGGCGGGCCTGCATGTACTGCTCTTCGGTCAGCAGCGAGCCGCGCTCGAGCGGGGTCAGGCCCGGCTCGGTCACGACGAACGCCTCGAAGTACAGGATGCGCTCGATGTCGCGCAGGGTCATGTCGAGCATCAGGCCGATGCGCGACGGCAGCGACTTCAGGAACCAGATGTGCGCGACCGGCGAGGCCAGGTCGATGTGGCCCATGCGCTCGCGGCGGACGCGCGCGAGCGTGACTTCGGTGCCGCACTTCTCGCAGACCACGCCGCGGTGCTTCATGCGCTTGTACTTGCCGCACAGGCACTCGTAGTCCTTGATCGGGCCGAAGATCGCGGCGCAGAACAGGCCGTCGCGTTCAGGCTTGAAGGTACGGTAGTTGATGGTCTCCGGCTTCTTCACTTCGCCGAAGGACCAGCTACGGATCATGTCCGGCGACGCCAGCGCGATCTTGATCGCGTCGAAGTCGAGGGTCTGGCGCTGCTGGTTGAACAGGTTGAGCAAATCTTTCATGTGATTTCTCCGGGAATCTGGAAGAGGGGTCTGGGCGGCGGGCCGTCATCCGGCCCGCGATCGGCTCAGTGCTCTTCCAGCTCCATGTTGATGGCCAGCGAGCGGATTTCCTTCACCAGGACGTTGAAGGATTCCGGCATGCCGGCGACCATTTCGTACTCGCCGTCGACGATGTTCTTGTACATCTGATTGCGGCCCTGCACGTCGTCGGACTTCACCGTCAGCATTTCCTGCAGGGTGTAGGCCGCGCCGTAGGCTTCCAGCGCCCAGACTTCCATTTCGCCGAAGCGCTGGCCGCCGAACTGCGCCTTGCCGCCCAAAGGTTGCTGCGTCACGAGCGAGTACGGACCGGTCGAACGCGCGTGCATCTTGTCGTCGACGAGGTGGTTCAGCTTCAGCATGTGCATGTAGCCGACGGTGGTCCTGCGGTCGAAGGCTTCGCCGGTGCGGCCGTCGAACAACTGGGTCTGGCCCGACTCCGGCAGGTCGGCGAGCTTCAGCATCAGCTTGATCTCGTCCTCCGCCGCGCCGTCGAACACCGGCGTCGCCATCGGCACGCCGTCGACCAGGTTGTTCGCCAGGCGCAGCAGCTCCTCGTCGGAGAACTGGGTCAGGTCGACGCGCTGGCCGTGCAGCTTGTTGTCGTGGTTGTAGATCTCGTCGAGGAACTTGCGCAGTTCGGCGATCTTGGCCTGCGCCTCGAGCATGCGGCCGATCTTCTGGCCCAGGCCCTTCGCGGCCCAGCCCAGGTGCACCTCGAGGATCTGGCCGATGTTCATGCGCGAAGGCACGCCCAGCGGGTTGAGCACGATGTCGACGGTCTGGCCGTCGGCCATGTACGGCATGTCCTCGACCGGCACGATGTTGGACACCACGCCCTTGTTGCCGTGGCGGCCGGCCATCTTGTCGCCCGGCTGGATGCGGCGCTTCACCGCGAGGAACACCTTCACCATCTTGAGCACGCCCGGGGCGAGGTCGTCGCCCTGGGTGATCTTGCCGCGCTTGTCGGCGAAGCGGCGCTCGAATTCCTTCTGGTGCGCGTCGATCTGCTTCTGGGCGCGCTCGATCGCGTCGGACGCGTCGTCGTCCTTCATGCGGATCTGGAACCAGTCGGCCTTCTTCAGACCGTCGAGGTAGGCGTCGGTGACCGCGTCGCCCTTCTTCAGGCCCGGGCCGCCGTTGGCGACCTTGCCGACGAGCTGCGAACGCAGGCGCGCGTAGATCGCCGATTCGAGGATCCGGAACTGGTCGTCGAAGTCCTTCTTGACCCGGCGAATTTCCTCTTCCTCGATCTGGCGGGCGCGCTTGTCCTTCTCGATGCCGTCGCGGGTGAACACCTGGACGTCGATGACCACGCCGTCCATGCCCGGGGGCACGCGCAGCGAGCTGTCCTTCACGTCCGAGGCCTTCTCGCCGAAGATCGCGCGCAGCAGCTTCTCTTCCGGCGTGAGCTGGCTCTCGCCCTTGGGCGTGACCTTGCCGACCAGGATGTCGCCGGCGCGGACCTCGGCGCCGATGTACACCACGCCCGACTCGTCGAGGCGCGACAGCGCCTGCTCGGAGACGTTCGGGATGTCGGCGGTGATCTCTTCCGGGCCCAGCTTGGTGTCGCGGGCCTGGCAGGTCAGCTCCTCGATGTGGATCGTGGTGTAGCGGTCTTCCTTCACCACGCGCTCGGACAGCAGGATCGAGTCCTCGAAGTTGTAGCCGTTCCACGGCATGAACGCGACCAGCATGTTCTGGCCGAGCGCCAGCTCGCCGATGTCGGTCGAAGGACCGTCGGCCAGCACGTCGCCCTTCGCGACCACGTCGCCCACGTTCACCAGCGGACGCTGGTTGATGCAGGTGTTCTGGTTGGAGCGGGTGTACTTGATGAGGGTGTAGATGTCGACGCCGGCGTCGGTGGCGTCGGTGATCTCGACCTCGTTGACCTTGACCACGATGCGGCCAGCGTCGATCTGCTCGATCACGCCGCCGCGGCGCGCGTTCACGGTCACGCCCGAGTCGCGCGCCACGGCGCGCTCGATGCCGGTGCCGACCAGCGGCTTCTGCGAACGCAGCGTCGGCACGGCCTGGCGCTGCATGTTCGCGCCCATCAGCGCGCGGTTCGCGTCGTCGTGCTCGAGGAACGGCACCAGCGCCGCCGCGACCGACACGGTCTGCATCGGCGAGACGTCCATGAAGTGGATTTCGTTCGGCGGACGCAGCATCGACTCGCCCTGGTAACGGCAGGCGACGAACGGCGCGGTGATGTTGCCCTTGTCGTCGCGCGGCGCGTTGGCCTGGGCGATGACGTACTCGTTCTCCTCGATCGCCGACAGGTACTCGATGTCGTCGGTCACGCGGCTGTCCACGACCTTGCGGTACGGGGTCTCGAGAAACCCGTACTTGTTGGTGCGCGCGAACACCGCCAGCGAGTTGATCAGGCCGATGTTCGGGCCTTCCGGCGTCTCGATGGTGCAGACGCGGCCGTAGTGGGTCGGGTGCACGTCGCGCACTTCGAAGCCGGCGCGCTCGCGGGTCAGGCCGCCCGGGCCGAGGGCCGAGACGCGACGCTTGTGGGTCACTTCCGACAGCGGGTTGTTCTGGTCCATGAACTGCGAGAGCTGCGAGGAGCCGAAGAACTCCTTGATCGCGGCGGCCACCGGCTTGGCGTTGATCAGCTCCTGCGGGGTGAGGCCCTCGGACTCGGCCATCGTCAGGCGCTCCTTCACGGCGCGCTCGACGCGGACCAGGCCGACGCGGAACACGTTCTCGGCCATTTCGCCGACCGAACGCACGCGACGGTTGCCCAGGTGGTCGATGTCGTCGACGCCGGTGCCCTCGTTGCGGATCTGGCACAGCACGCGGACGACGTCGAGGATGTCGGACATCTCCGGGCCGCAGGCCTCGCGCAGGCGCACGGACTCCTCGTCCTTGCGGTCGGCGAAGTACTTGTAGTCGTACAGCACCGGGCTGCCTTCGACTTCCTTGCGGCCGATGCGGCGGTTGAACTTCATCCGGCCCACGGCCGAGAGGTCGTAGCGCTCGAAGGTGAAGAACAGGTTGTGGAACAGGTTCTGCGCGGCGTCCTTGGTCGGCGGTTCGCCCGGACGCATCATGCGGTAGATCTCGACCAGCGCCTCGAGCTGGGTCTTGGTCGGGTCGATGCGCAGGGTGTTCGAGATGTACGGGCCGCGGTCGAGATCGTTGACCCACAGCGTGCCGACGGCGTCGATGCCGTGCTTGCGGAACTTGGCGAGGTGGTCGTCGCCGAGCTCGTCGTTGGCGCTGGCGATCAGCTCGCCGGTGTTGGCGTCGATGACGTCGTGCGACAGGATGCGGCCGACCAGGTAGCTGTCCGGCACGGCCAGCGCGGCGATGCCCGACTGCTCGAGCTGCTTGATGTGGCGCGCGGTGATGCGCTTGCCCGCCTCGACGATGACCTTGTCGCCGTCGGCGAGGTCGAAGTCGAGGGTCTCGCCGCGCAGGCGCTCGGGGATCAGCTCGAGCTGCACGCCCTCCGGCAGGATGTGGAAGGTGTTGGTCTCGAAGAACTGCTGCAGGATCTCCTCGTTGTTGTAGCCGAGGGCGCGCAGCAGGATCGTGACCGGCAGCTTGCGGCGGCGGTCGATACGGGTGAACACCGCGTCCTTCGGGTCGAACTCGAAGTCCAGCCACGAACCGCGGTAGGGGATGATGCGCGCGCTGTACAGCAGCTTGCCCGAGCTGTGGGTCTTGCCGCGGTCGTGGTCGAAGAACACGCCCGGCGAGCGGTGCAACTGCGAGACGATGACGCGCTCGGTGCCGTTGACGATGAAGGTGCCGTTATCGGTCATGAGCGGGATCTCGCCCATGTAGACCTCCTGCTCCTTCACGTACTTCACGGCCTTGTTCGACGATTCCTTGTCGTAGATGACCAGGCGCACGGTCACGCGCAGCGGGGCGCCGTAGCTGAGGCCGCGGTTGCGGCACTCGCGCTCGTCGAACACCGGTTCGCCGAGCTTGTAGCCGACGTACTCGAGGGCGGCGTAGCCGTTGTAGCTGGTGATCGGGAACACCGACTTGAGCGCGGCGTGCAGGCCACGGTCCTCGCGCCTGGCGGGATCGACGTCGGCCTGGAGGAAGTCGCGGTAGGAATCGACCTGGATCGCGAGCAGGAACGGCACCTCGAGAATCGAACGGCGCTTGCCGAAGTTCTTGCGGATGCGCTTCTTCTCGGTGAACGAATACGTCGTCGAGTGAGCTGTGGTCATGGGAGAAAGGCCTCTCAGCTTGGATTGCGTTGTCGCCGGCGCGCCTGGCGGCCGCGGCCGGGTGGGGTCGGTCCCGTGGACCGGACACCCCGGGGGAATCGACAGTCGGAAGTCGCTGGTATTGCCGGCACCAGCACGCCCTCTCCCGCTACTTCCGACTATCGACTTGCTTCGGTGTTGCCTGTTTCGGTACTACTGCTTCGGTGTCGCTGCTTCTGTGTCGCGTGTTGCGGTGTCGCCCGCCGCGCCGCGGCGCCTGGCCCTGTCCACGCGGATCGCGAAAAAACGGCGATCCGTCAGAACGGCCAAAGGCCGGGGGCTTCCGCCCCCAGCCTTGGTGTGTCGACCCCGCTGATGCGGGGCCCCGGCGACTTCGAAGATCGAAATCGCTGGATCCCGGATCAGCACGCGATCGCGCGCTGCCCGGGATGACCTTCTGCGAAGGTCACTTGAGCTCGACCTGAGCGCCGGCGGCCTCGAGATCCTTCTTGAACTTCTCGGCGTCTTCCTTCGAGACCGCTTCCTTCACGGTCTGCGGGGCGCCTTCGACCAGGTCCTTCGCTTCCTTCAGGCCCAGGCCGGTGATGGCGCGGACGGCCTTGATGACCTCGACCTTCTTCTCGCCGGCGGCCTTCAGGATGACGTTGAACTCGGTCTGCTCTTCGACCACGGCGGCCGGGCCGGCGGCCACGGCCACGGCGACCGGGGCGGCGGCGGTGACGCCGAACTTCTCTTCGATGGCCTTGACCAGCTCCATCACTTCCATCAGGGTCTTGCCGGCGACGGCGTCGACGATCTGTTCGTTGGTAAGGGACATTGTGTTGACCTCTGGATTGATTGGTTAGCGATCGACGGCGGCTGCCGCGCGATCGTCAATGGACGTTGGGGTCTCAGGCCTCGGCCGGGGCGGCCTCGGCAGGCGCGGCTTCGCCGCCACCCTGCTTGTCGGCCACGGCCTTGATCGCGCGGGCGAACATCGAAGCCGGCTCGGCGAGCACGCGGGCCAGCATGGCCAGCGCCTGATCGCGGGTCGGCAGCGAGGCCAGGACGTCGACGTGGCTGGCCGGATAGACCTGGCCACCGACGGCGACGACCTTCGGCTGCAGCTTGTCGTTGCCCTTCGAGAATTCCTTGATCAGGCGGCCGGCGGCGCCCGGTTCTTCCAGCGAGAACGCATACAGCAACGGGCCGACGAGCTTGTCCTGGACAGCTTCGTATTCGGTGCCCGCCACCGCGCGCGACGCCAGCGTGTTCTTGACGACTTTCAAGTACACGCCGGATTCACGCGCCTTCTTGCGCATCTCGGTCATCTGGGAGACCGTGGTGCCCGCGTATTCCGCGGCGATCAAGGAGTGCGCCTTGGCGGCGATTTCCGCCACTTCGGCCACAACGTCTTGCTTCTGGGTGAGATTCAGAGCCATGTGCACTCCTCTTGTGAACTCCGCTCGCGGCTCCTGCCGCTTGCGGTCCCGGACGGCGTTCGTCCTGAACGCCGGGGACGCGGGTTGCGTCCCGGTGGCGGCCCATCCAGAAAACTCCAGAGGGGGCGGCACCATCTACGCAGGTCGATCCGGATGGATGCGATTAAGCGATCCCGCTTGCGACGGCACGAATCCCTGCCATGGGGGCGCTTCCCTGCCCGTGCGCGTCGCGCGCTGACCGCGCCTGCGGTCTTTGACGGCGATCGCGTCGGAGCGGACTCCTCGGCGATGCCCTCAAAATTTGCTGCACGATGCCGGGCGCGAGCCCGGCACCGCTGAACCGTCATCCTCGCGGAAGCGAGGACCCAGCTCTTGATTTGTTTCCAACCTCCAGTGCAGGTGGCGCCGCACTGAAGATTGGATCCCCGCCTTCGCGGGGGATGACGCAACGGCAAGGGCGCCCGCGCGATGCGCGAGCGCGCCGTTGCGTCACTTCAGCGCCAGCGAGGCCTGGTCGACGGTGACGCCGGGGCCCATCGTCGAGCTGATCGACACCTTCTGCAGGTACGTGCCCTTCGCGGTGGCCGGCTTGGCCTTGATCAGATCGTGCAGCAGCGCTTCGAGGTTGCCCTTCAGGTCGGCGTCCTGGAAGTTCGCCTTGCCGATGGTGCAGTGGATGATGCCGGCCTTGTCGGTGCGGTAGCGGACCTGGCCGCCCTTGGCGTTCTTGACCGCTTCCGCCGGGTTCGGCGACACGGTGCCCACCTTCGGGTTCGGCATCAGGCCGCGCGGGCCCAGCACCTGGCCGAGCTTGCCGACGACGCGCATGGCGTCCGGGGTCGCGATCACGACGTCGTAGTTCAGGTCGCCGCCGAGCATCTTCTCGGCGAGGTCGTCCATGCCGACGATGTCGGCGCCGGCGGCCAGGGCCTCGTCGGCCTTGGCGCCCGCGGGCACGAACACCGCGACGCGCACGGTCTTGCCGGTGCCGGCGGGCAGCACGGTCGAACCGCGCACCTGCTGGTCGGACTTCTTGGCGTCGACGCCGAGGCGCACGGCCACGTCGACGGACTCGACGAACTTGGCCTTGGTCGAGGTCTTGAGGATCTTGATCGCGTCCTCGAAGGCGTAGGCCTTGCCCGGCTCGACCGCGTTGAGGATCGCTTTCTGTCGCTTGTTCATCGCCATGGGATCAGCCCTCCACCACGAGACCCATCGAACGGGCCGAGCCCGCGATGGTCTTCACTGCCGCGTCGAGATCGGCCGCGGTCAGGTCCGCTTCCTTCATCTTCGCGATGTCTTCGAGCTGCTTGCGCGTGACCTTGCCCACCTTCTCGGTGTTGGGGCGCTTGGAGCCGGACTGGATGCCCGCGGCCTTCTTCAGCAGCACCGACGCCGGGGTCGACTTGGTGACGAAGGTGAAGGTGCGGTCCGAGTAGGCGGTGATGATCACCGGAGTCGGCAGGCCCGGCTCCAGCTTGGAGGTCGCCGCGTTGAACTGCTTGCAGAACTCCATGATGTTGAGGCCGCGCTGACCGAGCGCGGGACCGACCGGCGGCGAGGGGTTGGCCTGACCGGCCTTCACCTGCAGCTTGATGTAACCGACGACTTTCTTTGCCATTGAGGTTCTCCCGGAGTACCAGCGCCTGCACGCCTTGCGGCTGCGGGGCTCCTCCGTCGTTGTTGCCGATCGCGGATGCGGGCGGCGGTGAAGGCCCGGTCGAGGCGGCGCAATCCCCTGACGGGGCTTATGCCTTCTCGACCTGGCCGAATTCCAGCTCGACCGGCGTGGCGCGACCGAAGATCAGCACCGAGACGCGCAGACGGCTCTTTTCGTAGTTGACTTCCTCGACCACGCCGTTGAAGTCGTTGAACGGGCCGTCGGTGACGCGGACCATCTGGCCCGGCTCGAACAGCACCTTGGGCTTGGGCTTCTCGACGCCTTCCTGCACGCGCTGCAGGATCGCGTCGGCCTCGGAGTCGCGGATCGGCAGCGGGCGGTCGGCGGTGCCGCCGATGAAGCCCATCACCTTCGGCGTTTCCTTGACCAAGTGCCAGCTCTCGCTGTCCATCCGCGGGATGCCGGCCTCGTCGTGGGTCGCGATCTGCACCAGCACGTAGCCCGGGAAGAACTTGCGCTCGGAACGACGCTTCTGGCCGGAGCGCATCTCCACCACTTCCTCAGTCGGCACCAGCACTTCGCCGAACCGGTCCTGCATCCCGGTGCGGGCGATGCGGTCGCGGAGCGCCTGCGCCACCGACTTCTCGAAGCCGGAATAGGCGTGGACGACGTACCAGCGCTTGGGGATGTCGTTGTTCGTATCGGTCACGGCGTTCTCCATGTCAGGCACCGAGGAGCTTTTCAACGCCGAACTTCACGATCAGGTCGAATACGGCAAGGATGAGGCTCATGGCGATCACGGCGATGATGACCACCCAGGTGGTGCGCATCGCTTCCTGGCGGGTCGGCCACACGACCTTGCGCAGCTCGAAGCGCGATTCGCCCAGGAACTCGCGGGTCTGCGCGCCCTTGGCGGTGGCCATGAACACGAGGCCGCCGGCGATCAGGCCGCCGAGGACGGACATCACCCGGGCGACGGTGGGCCACTGCCCTTCGAACCAGTAGAACGCGAACACGCCGCCGACCACCAGCAGCAGCGCCAGGGCGTACTTGACGATGTCGCCCGCGGAACCGCCGGCCTTGGGTTGTTCGATTCTGCTGTTCAAATGCCTGTCGCCTTGATCGCGGAGCGCGGCACCTCGTCGCCGTGAAGCGGGGCCGCGAAGGCCCGGGTGCGGCGCGTACCGCCCGAGTGGCACGCCAGGAGGGACTCGAACCCCCAACCTGCGGTTTTGGAGACCGCTGCTCTGCCAATTGAGCTACTGGCGTGTATCTGGTTTGTCCGGACATTTGTCCGGTTGTCTTAGACGGCAACGGCGAGTCGTCGCCGACTCGCCTGTCGCTGCCGTTCAACTCCGACTTCCGGTCGCCGGAAAGGTTCCGGCGGCGGAGGCTGGATCCCGGCCTGCGCCGGGGTGAGGGTTCGCCCTTACGGGCGCGCCATCACTTGATGATCTTCGCGACGACGCCGGCGCCGACCGTGCGGCCGCCTTCGCGGATCGCGAAGCGCAGGCCTTCGTCCATCGCCACCGGGTTGATCAGCGACACCGTCATCTTGATGTTGTCGCCGGGCATGACCATC
>JAEKKX010000011.1 GCA_019510125.1 Lysobacterales bacterium | reverse complement strand
ACGGAGGAGTGGTTGCAACGCTACAACGACGAACGCCCGCACGAGTCGCTCGGGAACCTGCCGCCGAGCGTCTATCGCGCATCCCGCGAGCGGGAAAATTCTCCTTTTGCACTGTCCACTTGACGGGGAAGGCTACGGTGCCGCTGGACGCCGAAGCCGCATGCGCTTCGCCGGGCGCGGGCATTACCTGCGCCCGGGATTCGTAGGGTGGCGGTGAGCGCAGCGAACCCCACCAATGCCGCGCCCGTGGAGTCACCGGCTCGGCGAAATTGATCGAAGCGAACGTCGCCGGAGGCCCGCGGCGATGCGACATCGGATGCGCTCCGATGGTGGGGTTCGCTACGCTCACCGCCACCCTACTTGCTCACGTTGAGAGCGCGTAGCCCGGGTCAGGCCAACGGCCGCACCCGGGAATGGCGGAGAGGCCTGCACCGGTTCTTCCCGGGTGTGCACGTTGCGCTTACCCGGGCTACGAGCTTCGTCCAAGAACTGCGGACTACTCGCCTGGACAAGCACTTCAATGTTTTGTGCGCTTAAATCGATATTTCGCATTCTTATCCACTGTTGGAAAGAACAGCTTTGACACCTCGAACCTTCTGGTACTCAATCCGGATCAATTCTTGGGAGCATGTCGTATGAGAATGAGTCAAAGGCGTGCGCCCTGACTATTCGTTCAAGCCGACACCGCTTCGTGGCACGGTTTTGGGCGCTGCACTGCGCTAGCCCAAAACCGCACCACTCTCGGCGCGGCTTAACTCAGGTATCAGGCCGCCATCACAGTCTCTCTGGCCGCCAAGCAAAGGTCCTTGCGTTCCCTGATATGCAGTTTCTACTCGCTGCGCCGGGGAAAGTTGGAATCCCTCAACTTGGCCCGATTACTCAAGGAGAGCATCATGTCATGCGGAGAACGAGTGGAGGTCGTTGAGACCTATTGGAGTGTTTGTTGGAAATGGATTTTTCCGTACCCATGCAAGAAGTCGAGAACGGTGACTCGCTTCCAATACGATTTCCGCCCTTGGCGCACGAGATTCAGCTGGTCTCCTTTCCGTCGCAAGTACCAGGGTTGCTGCGGGGGGAGGCTTCACGAGTGGGCCTATTGGACTTGGAGCCCATTCGGCACTGGCAACGGCCCTTGGGTTGACACCCTTTGGACCTACTATTCCGATGAGACGATTGGCTCAATCGGCAACTGTCCTTTTAATGATGGCGGCGTCATCCTGTGACGCAGTCGTAGGCACTTCGCCCGAGCACCCCGTCACCTCCAATCTTGCATTGGTGCTCAGTGTGCTAGGCCGCGGCCTAACAATTCATTCAAGCCGAAGCCGCTTCGCGGCTCGGCTTAATTCGGGCGTTAGGCCCGTAAAAGGCAGAATGCCGTGAGTGCCGTAGGCTGGGTCATCGACCCGGCGATTCGTTCGATCGGCGCAGGCCGGGTTGGGAGCATCCTGCGTGCCGTGATCGCGTTCGCTCCGGCTGGCGAACGCCAGAACGCCCCGCATCGCTGCGGGGCGTTCTGCGTGGCTGCTTTGAACGCTGGACCGTGCGATCAGCCGCCCAGTCGCTGCCGGTATTCCTCGCGCAGTTGCGTCCACTGGTCCCAGAACGGCGCCGGCGTTTCGCCTTCGAGGCGCGCCGCCAGCACGTCGGCGTGCGCATGCCAGCCGGGGCCGATCATCAGCACGTTGCGGTGATCGCTGATGCCGCGATGGGTGATGACGAGCAGGACTTTTCCGTCGCGCGGTTCGAGCGTGAAGGTCACCTCGCCCGGGCCCCAGGTGAAGGCGAGGCGATGCGGCGGCTCGAAGACGGTCACCGTGCTCGCCATGCGATGTTCGGCGTCGAAGCCGTCGGGCCTGTGCCCGGGCGGCGTGGTCAGTTCGTCGTTGCGCCAGGTCAGCTCGAACGTGCCGCCGGCGTGTGCGGGCAGGTCGCCCGCGGCCAGCCAGCGGCGGCGCAGGTCGCCGTCGGCGAGATGGGCCCAGACGCGCTCGATCGGGCCGGGCAGCAGGCGTTCGAGGCGCACGGTGTCGGGCGCGAGCAGGGTGGCGTAGTCGGTGTCGGCGGCAAGGGTGTTCATGGCGTCCTTGGGGGCTTGGTGGACTTGGAAGTCCTGGCGGACTTGCGGGTCCGCGGGGCGGGCGGCGCTGCGGCGGGGGTCGCCGGGGCGGCGTCCTCGGTCGCGAGCAGGGATTCGAGGGCGTCGAGGCGCTGGTTCCAGAAGCGTTCGTAGTGCCGCAGCCATTCCGCGCCGGTGTGCAGCGGGCCGGCGTCGAGGCGGCAGGTGTGCACGCGGCCGCTGACTTCGCGGCGCAGCAGGCCGGCGCGCTCGAGCACCTGGATGTGCTTGGAGGCGCCGGCGAGGGTGATCTCGAACGGTGCGGCCAGCTCGCCGACGGTGCGCGGGCCGGCCGCGAGGTCGCGCAGCATCGCCCGGCGGGTCGGGTCGGCGAGGGCGCGGAAGAGGTCGTCGAGCTGTGGAGTATTGTCAACCATGTGGTTGAAGATATGCCCCGCGGCCCAAACAGTCAACCCATCGGTTGAATTATTTTTACCGGACGACATCGCCGGCGCCCGGCGTCCCTGCCGGCGGCCCGCGCGTGCAGGCGCTGCCGCGTCGCCGTCCGCTGTCGCGTCCGGGCCCGTCGACCAGCCTGAAGGCCGTCGGGCGCATCGCTGCCGTCGCCGACCTGCGCGAAACGGCAGGCCGCATTCGCGTCGGCGGGAATGGTCGCGGGCGATCGCGCAGGACGTCTTCGGCGGATGCCCCCGCGGCGGCGACGGGCGCGGCCGATGCGCGTAAAGTCGTCAACGACCCCAGAGAGCCGGAACGCAGCGCCATGGCCGACCACAAGCCTCGCTACAAGACCTACAACGCCCCGGCCGGCGGCTGGGGGGCGGCCGCCGCGACCGCCAAGGTGCTGCTGGAGCAGAGCGTGGTCGCCAAGGGCTCGAAGGCGCTGCTGTCGATGAACAAGCCGGGCGGCTTCAAGTGCCCGAGCTGCGCCTACCCCGACCAGGCCTGCGAGAAAATCTTCGATTTCTGCGAGAACGGCGCCAAGGCGCTGGCGCACGAGGCGACGAAATCCCGCGTCACCCGCGCGTTCTTCGCGCAGCACAGCGTGACCGAACTGATGCAGCAGTCGGACTACTGGCTGGAGATGCAGGGTCGCCTGACCGAGCCGATGCGCTACGACGCGGCGACCGACCACTACGTGCCCTGCGGTTGGGACGAGGCCTTCGAGACCATCGGCCGCCACCTGCGCGGCCTGGACAGTCCGCACCAGGCCGAGTTCTACACCTCGGGCCGCACGCCGAACGAGGCCGCGTTCCTGTATTCGATCTTCGTGCGCGAGTTCGGCACCAACAACTTCCCCGACTGCTCGAACATGTGCCACGAACCGACCAGCCGCGGCCTGCCGCCGTCGATCGGCGTCGGCAAGGGCACGGTCGTGCTCGATGACTTCGACCACGCCGAGGCGATCTTCGTGATCGGCCACAACACCGGCACCAATGCGCCGCGGATGATGACCAACCTGGTCGCGGCGCGGAAGCGCGGCATTCCGATCGTCGCGGTCAACCCGATGCCGGAGCGCGCGCTGATCCGCTTCACCGAGCCGCAGGACCTGGTGCAGATGGCGACGTTCGGGTCGACGCCGGTCAGCAGCGAATTCGTGCACATCCGGATCGGCGGCGACCTCGCCTTCTTCAAGGGCATCATGAAGGTGATGTTCGAGCGCGAGGCCGCTGGCGAAACGGTGCTCGACCATGACTTCATCCGCGAGCACACGGTCGGCATCGATGCGGTGCGCGAGGACGCGCTGGCGCAGGACTGGGCGGAGATCGTGGCGGTGTCGGGGCTGGAGGAGGCGCAGATCCGCCGCTGCGCGGAGATCTACATCCGTTCCAGCGCGACCATCATCTGCTACGGCATGGGCCTGACCCAGCACCAGTACGGTTCGCAACTGCTGCAGCAGGTGTCCAACCTGCTGCTGCTGAAGGGCAACTACGGCAAGCCGGGCGCGGGCATCAGCCCGATCCGCGGCCATTCCAACGTCCAGGGCGACCGCACCGTGGGCGTGGACGAGAAGCCGTCGCAGGCCTATCTCGACCGGGTCCGCGACGTGTTCGGCTTCGAGCCGCCGCGCGAGCATGGCCACCACACCGTCGAGAGCGTGGAGGCGATGCTGGCCGGCACGGCCCGGGTGTTCATCGGCTTGGGCGGGAATTTCGTGCGCGCGGTGCCCGACACCGACCGCGCCTATGCGGCGATGTCGAAGCTCGACCTCTCCGTCGGCATCGCCACCAAGCTCAACCGCGGCCATCTCGTGCACGGCCGCGAAGCGCTGATCCTGCCGGTGGTCGCGCGCTCGGAGCGGATCGAGACGTCCCGCGGCGAGCAGTTCGTGACCATCGAGGATTCGATGTCGAACGTCAGCGCCTCGCGCGGGGTGCTCGATCCGGCCAGTCCCGACCTGCTGCCGGAAGTGGAGATCGTCTGCCGCATGGCGATGGCCGCGCTGCCCGACAGCCGGGTCGACTGGCGCCGCTGCATCGACGACTACGATGCGATCCGCGACCTGATCGCCGAGGTGTATCCGGCGATCTACAGCGACTTCAGCGCGAAGATCCGCGACCCGGCCGGGTTCCATCTCGATATCCCGCCGCGGCGCCGGGTCTGGCCGACCCCGAACGGCAAGGCCAATTTCCTGCCGATGCCCGGCCTGCATCCGGACGACCCGGTGGACGATCCGTGGATGCTGCGCCTGGCGACGGTGCGCTCGCACGACCAGTTCAACACCACGATCTACAGCTACAACGACCGCTATCGCGGCGTCTACAACGATCGCATGGTGCTGTTCATGAATGCGCAGGACATCGCCGACCGCGGCCTGAAGGAATACGACAAGGTCGCGCTGGAGACGATCTTCGGCGACGGCGTCCACCGCCGTATCGACGGGCTGACCGTGCTGGACTACCCGATGCCGCGCGGCGCCGTGGCCGGGTATTACCCGGAACTCAATCCGCTGATTCCGCTGGATTACTACGATCGCACCAGCGGCACGCCGGCGGCGAAGTCGATCCCGGTCCGGATCGTCGTCTGACGATCGCGGCATCGGGGCTTTCCGTTCCATGCCACCAAGCGGGGAGAGCGGCGATGAGCGATGAAGCGTTGCTGGCTGCGCGCCTGTTCCTGGGCGTGCCGTTCGTGATCTGGGGAACGATGAAACTGCGGGGCGGCGAAGCCAGGCTCGTCCCCGTGCTGTCGGCCATGGGGCTGCCGGACGCCAGCGTCCTGGCCTGGTTGGTGGGCGTGTGCGAACTGGTCGGCGGCGTGGCGGTGTGCCTGGGCTATCCGGTGCGCACGGTGGGCGTGCTGCTCGGCGTGTGGTGCCTGATGACGGGGTACGCCTCGCACAAGAGCGATCTCAACGCGTTGCTGACGCACGTGGGGATGGCCGGCGGCTTCTTCCTGCTCGCGACCGTGGGGCCGGGCGCGCTGTCGCTGTTCGGCGGCGTTCCGACCGGGCCGTTCTCCTACGTGCAGTAGCGCGCGCACCGCGTCCGTCACGCCGCAAAAAGCGACGCCCCGCAAGTCTGCGGGGCGTTCGCCTTGCCGCTGGCGATGACGCGACGCCTTACGGGCCGCCCATGCTCCGCTGCTGCGTCGGTTGCGCCTGGGCCTGCTGCGGATCCGGGATCATCAGCGTCGCCAGCGAATCGTTGGCGGGCTGCTGCCGGGCCTGGGCGACGTTGACCGCGACCCGGTCGGCGGATTCGCTGGCGGGATCGCCCTGGTAGGCGAAGACCTGGCCGTTCTTGCCCAGCAGCGCGCCGTCGATGCGTTCCATGCCGGCGTTCTGCGCGTGCAGCGCGGTGGCGGCGGCGACGTTGCGCAGTTCCTCGCCCTTGAGGCCGAGGCCGTCGACCTTCTTCAGCGCGTCCTCGGCCTGCTTGTAGAGCGCCGGTTCCAGGGCGGGGGCCTCGGTGACGGGCTTCTTCGGGCTGGTGTCGGTGAAATGCAGCCCGGTGTCCATCAGCGACTTCTTCAGGTGCAGCGCGTCCATGTCGAGCTTGACCTCGGGCGCGGTCGCCTTCGGGTCGTGCTTCTTCGCGTCCTTGAGCGCCTGCTTCTCGGCGTCGTTGATGACGTTGAGCGCCCACTCGCCGTAGTAATTGGCGTAGTCCTGGTTGCCCTTCGGGCCGAGGCGGGTGGCGCTGGCCGGCTGGTCGAAGTAGTACTTGGCGGACGCCTCGACGTTCTTGGGGTTGTCCTTGATCGTCATGTCGGGCTCCATCGTGTAGCCCGGCTTGAGCGCGTAGCTGAAGTTCGGCGCCTTGCCGGTGCGGTCGATGAAGTCCTCCATCCGGCCGGGGTGCGCGTTGTACAGCTCCTTCAGCGTCGGCGGCTTGTCGTCGCCGTGGTCCTTCTTCTCCTTGGCGACCTGCGAGACGATGGCGTTGTAGCCGCCGATGTTGGCGCCGGCCTCGTCCGCGCGGTAGCTCTGGATCAGGGTCTTCACCGCCCCGGTGTAGTCGTGCGGGCCCGGGCCCTTGGCGGTCTTGTCGACGTCCTTGACGAAGGCGTCGACCGCCTTGTCGCTGACCGTGCTGTTGAACGAGTGCTGGATCTCGTGACCCATCACGAACACCAGCTCGGACGCGGCGGCCTTGTCCTTGCCGGCCTTCTTCAGGTACTCCGGCGGCAGCTCGATGGTCTTGTTGTCGCTGTTGTAGGTGCCGCCGGCGTTGGCGCCGGGCGGCAGCATCTCGAATTTGTCGAGGTGTCCCTTCTGCACGGAATCGAGGATCCGCGCCTTCAGGTCCGGCGAGTTCTCGAGGAGCTGGCGCAGGTTCTTGCCGGGGGTCTCGGTCTTGGTGTCATGGGCCTTCTCGAAGTCCGACAGCATCTTGTCGAGCTTCGTCTCGGCGGCCTTGCGGGCTTTCAGGACCTCTTCGGGTACGACGGCCATGGCGGGCTCCCTCAGGCGTTGATGATCAGGCGGGAGACGCAGGCGTGTTCGGCCTTCTCGTCGTTCTCGCCGCGGACGTAGACCTGCACGGTCACGTCGTCGCGGGCGAAGTCCCAGTGGAGGATGTTGCCGAGCCGGCCGTGCACGGGCGTCGGACGGAAGCCGGCGGCGGCGAGCGCGGCGGCGTAGTCGTCGAAGTCGAGCGCGCTGATCGGGCCCATGTCGGCGTGCTCGCCGGTTTCGTCGTCGAACGAGAACATCAACTGCGACGGCCGGGCCTCGCCGACCTGCGGCAGGGTCACCAGGTTGTAGGCCCACGCGTCGGTGAGCTGGCCGCCGGTGCCGTATTCGCGGGCGTCGTCGGGATTGAAGGCGACCTTGAGGCCGGTGAGCTCCTCGATCCGGGTGGGGGCGAGGTCGTCGGGTCCGCGGACGTTCTCGACCAGGCGAAGCACGCGCCGACCGATGTCCTCGGCGCTGCGGAAGGATGTCGTCTGTTCCATGCGAAAAAAACCTGCGTTGCGAGTGGGTGGGATCCGCCGGGCGGACCTGGGCGCACGGCGCGGGGGCGGAGCGTGCGGGTCCAGTATGGAACGGGAACCGGGTCGCGGTCAGGCCAATCGGCGTCCCGGCGCGGCGGCGGGCGGGGCGGCGCCCCGGCTGGCCCGCAATGGCTGGCGCCGGAGCCGCAGGCCCGGAACAGCAGGCCCGGAACAGCAGGCTCAGAACAACAGGTTCACCATCAGCACCACGACCGAGGTGTAGACCAGGCTCAGCGGCCCGCCGACGCGCCACAGCTCCTTCGAGGTGTAGCCGGCGGGGCCGGCGATCATCGACATGACCGGGTTGGAAGCGGTCATGAAGTTGTTGGACGCCGACAGGGCCACGATCAGCGCCGCCGCGGTCGGATTGCCGCCGGCGGCCAGCGCGATGTTGATCGCCACCGGCACCATCACGATCGTCGCGCCGACGTGGCTGATCACCAGCGAAAACGCGGTCGTCAGCAGGCCGACGGCGATCTCCAGCAGCCAGGTCGGGGTCCCGGCCGGCAGCCGGTCGAGGGTGTGCCCGGCGACCCAGGCGGCGGCGCCGCTGGAGTCCATCGCCCAGCCGAGGGGAATCAGGCAGGCCATCAGGAACACGGTCTTCCAGTTGATCGCGGCGTAGGCCTCGTCCATCTTCAGCACGCCGGTGATCAGCATGCCGGCGACCCCGGTCATCAGCGCGACCGACGCCGGGATGCGCGAGGACAGCGCGATCGCCATGGTGATGCCGAAGATCGTCATCGCGATCTTGAACTTGTGCGGGCGCTGCTCGGCCTTGGGGTAGTCGGTCACCGGCACGAAGTCGCGGCCGCCCGCGGACTGCGCCAGGTCGGTCCAGATGCTGTGCAGCACCAGCAGGTCGCCGGCGCGCAGCGGCAGTTCGCGCACGTCCTCGCGCAGCACCTGCTTGTCGCGGTTGATCGCGAGCAGCCGCAGGTTGAGCCGTCGCCTAAGCTGCAGTTGGGTGGCGGTCTTGCCGATCCAGGTCGAGGTCGGCGGGATCACCGCCTCGGAGATGCCGGCGCGGGCCGGGTTGAACAGGTCGGCGAACTCGCGCAGGCGCACGCTCATGCGCAGGAAGCGGTTCTGGGTGAAATCGACGATCGACTGCCGCGGCCCCATCACGCCGAGCACGCTGCCGACCCAGATCCGTGCGTCGCCCGGCGGCGCCAGCCGCGATTCGTTGCCGGTCTTCAGCGCGAGGATCACCGGCGCGTCGTGCAGGTCCTCGATCTCGCGCAGCGACATGCCGACCAGCGGGCTGTCAGCGCTGACGGTCAGCTCGTAGACCTCGCCGTCGATGCCGTAGGCGCTGGCGAAGTAGCTCTGGGTCAGCGCCGGGGTGACGCCGGAGTCGCTGTCGTCGTCGCGCAGCCGGCGCGCGCCGAAGAAGTGGAAGTAGGCCAGCGATGCGGTCAGCAGCGCGGCGCCGATCGGCAGCGGCGCGAACATCGGCAGCGGCTTGAGCGTCATCAGGCCCGACGGCAGGCTGTCGTTGGCGGTGCGCAGCAGGTCGTTGAGCAGGATCAGCGGCGAATTGCCGACCATGGTCAGGCCGCCGCCCATCACGATCGCCGCGCCGATCGGCAGCAGCAGGCGCGACAGCGGCAGGCCGGTGCGCGAGGACAGCCGCGAGGCCACCGGCAGGTACAGCGCCATCACCGACGGGTTCTGCATCACCGAGGAGTTGAGGCCGGCGATCGCCGAGGTGAACAGCATCAGCCGGGTTTCGGCGCCGCGCGCGCGGCGCAGCAGCCAGCCGGCGAGGCGGTTGAGCGCGCCGGTGCGGTCCAGGCCCGCGCCGAGGATCATGGTCGCGATCACGCTCATCACCGCGTTACTGGCGAAGCCGTTGAACAGGTCGCCGGGCTCGACCAGCCCGGTCAGCCCCAGCAGCACCAGCACCACCAGCGCGACCACGTCCGCGCGCAGGCGCTCGAACAGGAACAGCACCATCGTCAGCACCGTCAGCCCGAGCACGAGCTGCATGTCGCTGGTGAGGGTGAGCTGGTTCTCCATCGTCAGTCGTGGACGTCCGGCGCGGGCAGGGGATCGTCGGTGCGCGTGTACAGAAGATCCCACACGCCGTGGCCCAGCTTCTGGCCCCGCGTCTCGAAATGGGTCTGCGGCCGCCAGTCGGGTCGCGGCACCGCGCCGCGCGGGCCGGCGACGTTGCGCAGGCCGGGCGCGGCGTCGAGCACGTCCCACATGTGCTCGGCGTAGTCGGCCCAGTCGGTGGCGAGGTGCAGGCGGCCGCCGGTGCGCAGCTTGCGCGCCAGCAGCGCGGCGAAGGCCGGCTGCACAAGGCGGCGCTTGTTGTGGCGCTTCTTGTGCCAGGGATCGGGGAAGTAGATGCGGACCTCGTCGAGCGCGCCGTCGGCGATCTCGCGTTCGAGCACTTCCACCGCGTCGTGGCGGAACAGGCGGACGTGGTCGCTGCCGTCCTCGGCCAGCCAGTTCAGCAGCCGGCCGACGCCGGGGGCGTGGACCTCGACGCCGATGTAGTTGCGCGACGGGTCCTGCCGCGCGGCGAAGCGCAGCGCCTCGCCGTTGCCGAAGCCGATCTCCACCACCAGCGGCGCATGGCGGCCGAAAGCGGCGTCGAAATCGCGCAACGTCCCGGTGTAGTCGAGCCCGAATCGTGGCCACAGCGTGTCGAACGCACGCTGCTGGGCCTCGGTGAAGCGGCCCTGCCGCAGCACGAAGCTGCGGATCTGGCGCTGCCCGGGGGTGACGGTGAAGGGCTTGTCGAGCGTCTGCCCGTCGGTGTCGTCCTGCGGCGGACGGGTCTCGACGGTCATCCGATCAGCCCGTCCACCGGCGAGGACGCCGAGGCGAAGCGCTTGCGCGGGATGCGGCCCGAGAGGAAGGCGTGGCGGCCGGCCTCGATCGCCAGCCGCATCGCCAGCGCCATGCGCACCGGGTCCTTCGCGCCGGCGATGGCGGTGTTCATCAGCACGCCGTCGCAGCCCAGCTCCATCGCGATCGCGGCGTCGGACGCGGTGCCGACGCCGGCGTCGACGAGGATCGGCACCTTGGCGTTCTCGACGATCTCCAGCAGGTTCCAGCGGTTCTGGATGCCGAGGCCGGAGCCGATCGGCGCCGCCAGCGGCATCACCGCGCAGCAGCCGATCTCCTCCAGCCGGCGGGCCAGGATCGGGTCGTCGCTGGTGTAGACCATCACGTCGAAGCCGTCGGCGACGAGCTGCTCGGCGGCCTTCAGCGTCTGCACCACGTCGGGGAACAGCGTGCGCTGGTCGCCGAGCACTTCGAGCTTGACCAGGGTGTGGCCGTCGAGCAGCTCGCGGGCGAGGCGACAGGTGCGCACCGCGTCCTCGGCGGTGTAGCAGCCGGCGGTGTTGGGCAGGATCGCGTAGCGGTCCGGCGGCAGCACGTCGAGCAGGTTGGGCTCGTCCGGGTTCTGGCCGATGTTGGTCCGGCGGATCGCGACGGTGACGATCTCGGCGCCGGCGGCCTCGGTGGCGCGGCGGGTTTCGTCGAGGTCCTTGAACTTGCCGGTGCCGGTGAGCAGGCGCGAGCGGTAGGTCTTGCCGGCGATGACGAGCGGGTCGTCGAAGTGGGGAAGCGCGGTCATCGCGGGATTATCGCCCATCGTCGCCGGGATGGGGCGATGTGTCGGCGGACGATATGCATGTGGGCGGAGCGGCATGGCCGATGCGAGGCGGCCCCGATGCCTTGCGGGGGCGGCCGGTGGTCAGCGGCCGGGTGCTTGCGGGACGCGTCGCGCTGGTCCGGGCGGGAGGCGGTGCGCTTCTCGGGGTCGCCCGGTCCGGGCCTCTGCCCGGGTGCTCATCCCCCGCCCAGGGCGTGGACGATCTCGACCACGTCGCCGTCGGCGAGCGCATGTTCGGTGTGGCGGCCGCGGGGCACGATCTCGCCGTTGACCTCCACCGCCACCCGGCGGCCGGCCAGGCCCTGGTCGGCGAGCAGGGCGGCCAGGGTGCAGGGGGCGGGAAGAGCCAGGGGATCGCCGTTGAGGCGGATGCGCAGGGAGGGGCTGTCCATGCCCGGATTGTCGCCCGCCGCCCCCGGTCTGCCCAGCCGGAACCCGTCCGTTGTCACACTTGAGTCACATCGGGCTTCGTGAAACGATGCGGCCACCATCCGGCGGCGTATCCCCATGAATCGTCGGAGCCCTGCGAGTCCTTCATTTTTTCCATCAGTTCGGGAGTGGGATCCATGTCGTTCAACCGTCGGGCCGCCAGGCCCCTGCGCAACACCCTGTCCGTCGCGCTGCTCGCCGCGAGCGCCGCGCTGGCGCTGCCGGCCTCCGCGGCCGACCCGTACACCCAGACCGTGTTCTTCGGCGACAGCCTGACCGACAGCGGGTTCTTCCGTCCGCTGCTGCCGGCCAGCGTCCGCGCCGTCACCGGCCAGTTCACCACCAATCCGGGCTTCGTGTGGTCGCAGTATCTCGCCGACTACTACGGCACCTCCGCCGCGCCGAACGGTAACGGCCAGACTGGCACCAACTACGCCGCCGGCGGCGCCCGCGTCGGCGTGAATTCGACCGGCGCGCTCGGCCCGATCCCGTCGCTGGCCACCCAGGTCAACAATTACCTCACCGCGAATGGCGGTCGCGCCGACAGCCACGCGCTGTACACGGTCTGGGGTGGCGCGAACGACCTGTTCGCCATCACCAGCGGCAGCGCCAATCCGACGACCACCATCGCCGCCGCGGTCGCTTCGCAGATCGGCATCGTCGGCACGCTGCAGAACGCCGGCGCGCGCTACATCCTCGTGCCGACCGTGCCCGACCTCGGCGTGACCCCGGGCTTCCGCGCCCAGGGCAGCGCCGTGATGGCGACCGGCACCGCCCTGACCACCAGCTACAACAACGCGCTGTTCAGCGGCCTGGCCAGCAACAACCTGCGCGTGATCCCGGTCGACACCTTCACGCTGATCCACGAGATCACCGCGAACCCGGCGGCCTACGGCTTCACCAACATCACCGGCACCGCCTGCCAGCCGCAGATCACCGCCAACTCGCTGACCTGCAACCCGACCAGCCTGGTCTCGCCGGACGCGCCGAACACCTACCTGTTCGCCGACGGCGTCCACCCGACCAGCCGCGCGCACCAGATGCTGGCCGAGTACGCCATCTCGCTGCTCGAGGCCCCGCGCCAGATCGCGATGCTGCCGCATTCGGAAGGCGTGATCGGCCGCGCCCGCGCCGAGCGCGTCGCCGGCCACCTCGCCGGCAAGCCCGAAGGCGACGGCATGCGCTGGTGGGCCAGCGTCAGCGGCGACTTCCAGCGGTACGACGACGGCAAGCTGTACGACGGCATGGGCCCGACCGTGACCGGCGGCGTCGACTGGACCCACGGCAACGTCGTCTACGGCGGCTTCGGCAGCGTCGGCCGCAACAGCTTCGACTTCGGCGGCCGCAGCGGCGACTTCGACCAGACCGACGCCAGCCTCGGCGGCTTCGCCGGCTGGTACGGCGACGGCTTCTGGGCCAACGGCCAGCTCAGCTACACCTGGACTTCGTACGACGTGAACCGCGACGTGTGGATCGGGCCGGCCAAGCGCAGCCACAGCGGCTCGCCCGATGGCACCAACCTGACCGTGGGCCTCAGCGGCGGCTACGAGTTCAAGGGCGAGAAGCTCAGCCACGGCCCGGTGATCAGCATCCTGTCGCAGAACATCGACGTCGACGGCTACGCCGAGAGCCACCCGACCGAATCGACCTCGCTGGCCTATCCGGACCAGAGCTTCGACTCGCTGATCACCAGCCTCGGCTGGCAGGCCAGCTACCGCATCCACGACACCCTCGTGCCCTACGCCCGCCTGACCTGGGACAAGCAGCACAAGGACGCCCCGCGCGATGCCTTCGCCCGTTCGCAGACGATCACCGGCAGCCTGCCGTACGCCGTCGCCGGCGTGCCGTTCGACGACAGCTACCTGACCCTGCAGATGGGCGCCCGCACGCAGTTGTTCGGCCTCGACGCCAACGTCGGCGCCAGCGTCACCACCGAGCAGGGCATCGGCAACGACGCCAGCGTGTTCGCCACCGTCGGCAAGGCGTTCTGATCCAGCGCACGTCCACGGCGCGGCCCGCAGCTTGCGGGCCGCGCCGGAGTCGCTACACTGAAGCGACCCCGCGGGTGTAGTTCAATGGTAGAACTGCAGCTTCCCAAGCTGCTAACGTGGGTTCGATTCCCATCACCCGCTCCATTCCGATATCCAATCTCGCAAGTCACTGAGCTTGCTGGGATTCTCAGAGAACAGGTCCCCAGGCGGTTCCTTCCCGAGGAACCATTCGGGGGACCTTTTTTCTTTTTTCATGTCCTGGCCGGATGTGCCGCCTCGTCCGGGCGGCCTCGACGTCCGCTTCCGAGTGCCCTGCGACCGGGATCCCGATTGGGGTCGGGATCCATCGCGCATTCGCTGCGCGGGCTCCATGGCGATGCCGCCCGACTATCCGCAGCGCTCCAGGCTGCGTCACCTCTCGGAAGGGGGCGCGCGCCTGTGGAAAGCGACCGGGACGGCCGATGTCGACGTCGGGAAACTGCTCGAGAGCGCACAACCCTGGGGCCACTTCTTGCCGCCACCGAGCGCCGGATGCCAAAGTCATCTCGTCCCCCTCTGAGCCAGCAGGGGTTTCACGAGGAATCAACGAAGTGAACGAATCAAAGTCCCATGCTTCGCGGCCGGACGGTCCGCCTGTCACCGCGTTTGCCGGCATGTGTCGCAACCATTCATATCTCATCCGAAGCGGTCGAAACATGAAGCGGATGCTGTCGTTCCCGGTCGTTCTATTCGTCTTGGCATCCAGTAGTTTCGGATGTGCGAAACCGGTATCGCAGGCGGCACCGCCTGCATCCCCGCCCGTGGGGGCGGCCGTCGACGTAAAAGCGAATGTCACTGCATCTCCGCCATTCGCCGGGAGTTGGGAGTCGTGCGCAGGCGCCGAATCTCCCGATCAATGCAGCCGCTACCTGCTCCTGCAGCGCGGTCAGCGGATCTGCGGCACTTGGTCGTATTTCGCTTCGGGCGACAGCTACGAGGGAAGGGTCATGGCCGAGGCGATCTCGCCTGTCGAAGCGCGACGCACCGGCATTTGCGGTCGCCCAGGCAGCGAGACCCGCACCGAGTGCGAAGCCGGTTGGGATGCCGTCGATCGACCTTTGCGTCTGTGCGGCGGCAAGCTCGGCGATCTGGACGGAAAGGATGGCCGCTGTTTCGCCGATTTCGAGCGCGTCGAACATCCGGGCCCATCGCTTGATGATCTCGCTGCGCAGGCATGGGTGGAGGCCTGTTTTTCACGCAAGGAAGAGAAAAGCAAATGACGCCAGATGAACTGAGGGCAGTGGCCTATTTCGCGGTCGGCGTGACGTCCGAAGGCAGCAACGCAGGGCGGGACGTGTCCTACCGGCTGAGTTTCGCAGGCAACGTCCGCGACGGCGTCATGGACCCGGTGGGCAACAGCGGTTACTCGTTCGGCACGCTGCAAATCGACCTGGGGCAGCACCCGGATGTCGCTCGCCAAATGCTCGACAGTTACCAGCGTTGGGCGGCGACACAGCCCGATCGCGCTGCCGTGGAGCTCACGCAGGCCAATTACGATACTACGCTCGAAGCGCTGCAGCGCACCGGGCGTCAGATGAGAGCGGTTGGCGCACACGATATCGATCGTTCGAACATCAATCGCTTCTTCGCCTCCGATCAGGGCAGGGCGTTCGTGCATGGCCTGGATACCCAGCATGTCAATGGGGTGACGGCAGAAGATGCGATTCGCGGCAACGGAGACTCCGCACTGGAAAGGCTGAGGCGCACGGACGCATACCGCAACGCGTCCGAAGAGGATCAGGCGAAGCTGGCGGGAATGTTCATGAAGCTGCAGAACCAGGCCGGAGACGGTCAATGGCCCGGGATCATGCGTCGTGTCGAAGCCGGAACGCTGACCTCGCCCGATGACGTCAAGACGGCGATCGATGCTCTGCTTCCCAATCAGAGGAATGGCGACCCGGATTACATCCAGAGTGGAGCCGACAACACGTTGCGTGGTGTTGCTGTCTTCAATGCGCTGCGTAACGCGTCCCCGGATAACCCGCTGTCGCAGGCGTGGACGAACGTGATCGCCAATCCTCTCGTCGGGCCTGTCGTCGCGCACCAGCCCAATCCAGCCAATCCCGATCTCGGATTCCAATACGACACCGTCCGCTCGTTGTTCCTGAGCCCGGAAGCATCGCAGCGCTTCATTCATGCGCTGGACCGTGGTGGAACGATGTCCGAAGGTCATCCGCAGCCGCCCAACGGAAGGCCTCAGGCAGGCTTTTACGTATCGGGCAATGATTTCGTGCATTGGAACCGTGATGGCCATGGCATGGCCTACATCGCCGGGCAGTGGAGCGAGATCGAACGCAGCCAGATCACCCGCACCGACCGAGGCAACGGGGTGGTCGATCTGAACATCACCCGCAACGGCGTGGCGGCTCCTTTGCTCCACATCGATCCCGCGAACCCGCGTTGCGTCCTGATCCGCAGCAGCAGGGTGCGCCGCAGCCGCATCCCGCGGCTCCCGGCATGCGAGGACCCGGTGGGCGTCCCGGTGCGCCCGAGCGCGACGGCCCCGACCAACCGCCTGAACGGCAAGGCCCACCCCAGCGGCATGGAGCACTCCTCCTCGACAATCCCGCACACCAGAACCACTCGATGTTCGCGACCTTGCTGGGCGCGGTGAACGAGCGCGACAAACAGTTGGGTCGCGAGCCCGACGAGATCAGTCGGCAACTGGCGGGCGGTCTGGTCGAGAAGGCCCGCGAGCGCGGCCTGGAGACGATCGGGGCGGCGAAGTTCACGCCCGATGGCACGAAGGTCGGGATGACCGACACAGCGGACCTGTCGGCCCCGTGGGCGAAAACCGCTGTCGGCGATGTCGGTCGGTTGGCTGGGCAGAACCTGTCGCAAAGCAGCGAGAATGTGGCCGCGATCAATCAACGGCAGGCACTCGAACAAAGCCTCCAGCCACAGGCGCCGACGCGAGGCATGGATGGGCCGGACGGGCCGATCCCGAAGGGGCCGCGCCTGGTCTGATCACATGGCCGCTGTCATTGATGCAGACACCCTGTCTCCGCGGCGCAGCGGCATCCCTGGGCACCACTTCGAGGACCATTTCAGCGCCCGTTGCGATAAGCAAGTCGTTGAGAGGAATGGGTTTGCCGGCTGGGGAATCGATTCCCGTCCTCCGCTCCCATCCCGCACGGCGGCCTCCGTGGAGGTCGCCGTTTTCGTTGCCGGGTCCGCCGGATCCGATGCGAGCTGTCATCATTCCGCGCCAGGCTGGCGCCGCCCGCCGCGTCGGAGTGTCCGCATGAAGCTCGCCATCCTCTCCCGCAACAGCAAGTTGTATTCGACCCGGCGGCTGGTCGAGGCCGCGCGGGTGCGCGGGCACAGTGCGCGGGTGCTCGATCCGCTGCGCTGCTACATGCGCATCTCCTCGGACGGGTTCGACATGCACTACAAGGGCCGGTCGATCTCCGGCTACGAGGCGGTGCTGCCGCGGATCGGCGCCTCGGTCACCCGCTACGGCTGTGCGGTGCTGCGCCAGTTCGAGCTGATGGGCAGCGTCACCCCGAACGGCGCCGAGGCCATCGCCCGGGCGCGGGACAAGCTGCAGGCGCACCAGCGGCTGGCGGCCGAGGGGATCGGCATGCCGGTGACGGTGTTCGGCGACAACCCGGACGACACCGCCGACCTGCTGTCGATGCTCGGTGCGCCGCCGCACGTGATCAAGCTCAACGAGGGCACCCAGGGCGCGGGCGTGATCCTGACCGAAAAGCCGTCGGCGTCGCGCAGCGTGGTCGAGGCCCTGCGCGGGCTCTACGCCAACTTCCTGGTGCAGGAGTTCATCGCCGAGGCCGAGGGCGCGGACTTGCGCTGTTTCGTGGTCGGGGACGCCGTGGTGGCGGCGATGCGCCGGCAGGCCCCGCCGGGCGATTTCCGTTCCAACCTGCACCGTGGCGGCAGCGCCGAGGCGGTGGTCGCCGACCCCGACGAATGCGCGGTCGCGGTGCGCGCGGCGCGGGCGCTGGGCCTGGGCGTGGCCGGGGTGGACATGATCCGGGCGCGCCGCGGGCCGCTCGTCCTGGAGGTCAACGCCTCGCCGGGCCTGGAGGGCATCGAGGGCGCGACGGGTGTGGATGTGGCCGGCAAGATCGTCGAATTGATCGAGAAAAGCATCCAAAAGAAGACAAAGTCGTCGAAAAGGAAGCAATGACCCTCCCCCGGCAGTGGCCCGCTGTCATGCCGTTTTAACGGCTCTTTAATCGATCCCGGCGTAGCGTGTCCCGGCCGAATCCTGTCATTCCCATCCTCGTCAGGGCGCAATGCAGGACCGGCCAATCGGGGTGACACCCAATGCTTCGGCCCGGATGGCGCATGTCGTCCGGGCCCTTTTTTGGTCGCATGCACGCTCGCCGGCGCATGCGGCGAACGCCCTCCCGTCGCCGCGGTGCGGCGGAAGGCGTATGACAGAATGTCCATCGCGTCGCGCCGGACGCCCGCGGGGAACCGAACGCGGATCGTCCGGTCCGAGTGATGACTTCCGAGGACCCTCCCCATGCGCATACTCGTGATCGAAGACAACCAGGACATCGCCGCCAACCTCGGCGACTACCTGGAGGATCGCGGCCACACCGTCGATTTCGCCGCGGACGGCATCACCGGGCTGCACCTGGCGGTGGTCCACGACTTCGATGCGATCGTGCTCGACCTGAACCTGCCGGGCATGGACGGGCTGGAGGTCTGCCGAAAGCTGCGCGGCGACGCCCGCAAGCAGACGCCGGTGCTGATGCTCACCGCCCGCGACAGCCTGGACAACAAGATCGCCGGCTTCGACTCGGGGGCGGACGACTACCTGATCAAGCCGTTCGCGCTGCAGGAGGTCGAGGTCCGGCTCAACGCGCTGGCCCGTCGCGGCAAGGGCGTGCAGAGCCGGGTGCTGGACGTGGGCGATCTGGAATACAACCTCGACACCCTCGAGGTGCGGCGCCAGGGCAAGCTGCTGCAGCTCAACCCGACCGCGCTGAAGATCCTCCAGGCGCTGATGGAGGCTTCGCCCGCCGTCGTCACCCGGCAGGAGCTGGAGACCCGGGTCTGGGGCGAGGAGCTGCCGGATTCCGACAGCCTGCGCGTCCACATCCACGGGCTGCGCGCGATGGTCGACAAGCCGTTCGAGGTGCCGTTGATCCAGACCCGCCACGGCATCGGCTACCGCATCGCCGCGCCCGATGCCAGCAGTTGAGGACGCGCCCCGCAGGCGCAGGCGACCGGCCTACAGAAGGCGGCTGCGCAGCCGCATCGTGCTGTCGTTCCTGCTACTGGGGTTCGGGCTGACGTCGCTGTTCGCGTTTGCGGCGGTCTACCTGTCGGACAAGGTCGAGGAACAGACGGTCGGCCAGGCGCTGAAGCACAACGTCGATGAATATGCGGCGCGCTTCATGAAGGACCACGACGCCGAGTGGGCGCCGTTGAACGACTTTCGCGCGATCGTCTACGGCCCCGACAAGCGGGCGAACGTGCCGCCGGAATGGGCTGAACTTCCGACGGGCGTCTACAAGATCAATGGTGAGGAAGGCGGCGAAGCCTTTGTGTATCGCCTCGTGGTTAAAAAAGACAAGGACTACTGGTTTTTCCTCGCCCAGAATCTGACGCGCGCCGACGAGATCCGCAGTCGCATGATTCGCGCGCTGATTCTCAGCGTCGGCGTATTCACGGTCATTTCGCTCCTCGTCGGCCTCTGGGCCGCCTCCCGCGTGATGAGCCCCGTGACCGAGCTCGCGCAGCGCCTGCGCCGTTCCGGCCGCAGTGCGCAGCCGGAGGCGCTTGCCTCGCATTTCGCCGAGGACGAGGTCGGCGAACTGGCGCGGGCGCTGGACGACTACGCGGAACGCCTCACCGACGTGGTCCGCCGCGACCGCGAGTTCAACGCCGACGTCAGCCACGAACTGCGCACGCCGCTGGCGGTGATCCGCGGCGCCGCGGAGCTGATGCTGGCGCGATCGGACCTCGACCAGAAGGCGCGCGCGCGCCTGCAGCGCATCCAGCGCGCCGAACAGCAGTGCACCGACCTGATCGGCGCGCTGCTGCTGTTGTCGCGCAACGAACGCGGCCACGGCGCGGCCGACGTCGGCCGCATCGCCGAGCAACTGCTGGACGCCCACCGCGGCCAGCTCGGTGGCAAGCCGCTGGAACTGCGCCTCGACGGCGCGCCGGGGCAGCTCGTCGTCGACGCGCCGGAGGCGGCGGTCACGGTGGCGCTGAGCAACCTCGTCGGCAACGCCGTGAAGTACACGCAGCAGGGCGAGGTCGTGGTGCGCCTTGGCGAATCCGCGGTGGACGTGATCGACAGCGGTCCGGGCCTCAGCGCCGAGGACGCCGCGCGCCTGTTCGAGCGCGGCTACCGCGGCAGCCACGCCGAGCACACCCAGGGCGGCGGCATCGGCCTGTCGATCGTGCGCCGCCTGTGCGCACTCTACGGCTGGCGCGTGCGCGTGGTGCCAGGTGCCGATAGAGGCGTCGTAGCGTCTTTGCGCTTTGAGAGCTGAGAGGCATTGAAAAAGTCCTCGCCAAAATAAAGGCTGGACTTTTCAGTCCAGCCTGATAAACGAAGTGTGTCATGGAGGCCCTATTGGCAACCATCAACTCCATTGTCAATGTCTTCAGGGGTGCAATAACGAATATAAGGCTTGGTGCCGTCATCATCAGGGGTTTGCCCTTCAGTGATGATGACGGGTGTCGGAAATGGCCAAGTGGGATCAGGCGATGGTGCCGGTGCTGGTGACGGCGCAGGAGTCGGAGGTGGCGGTGAAGGCGGCTTGACTTGTGCCGTGGCATTGAAACTGGATGCTGCTAAAAGCAGAAGTAGGATATTGCCTGAATTTTTCATGGTTATTCCTTGGCCAAGGCTCCCAATGCAGGAGCGGTTCGAGCATATCACTCAGCATTTTTTGTGCTCACACCCGCTCCAGCCACCCGCGCTTGTCCGGCGTCTTGCCGTTGAACAGGCCGAAGAACAACTCCTGCAGGCGCCGGGTCACCGGGCCGGGCTTGCCGGCGCCGACCTGGCGGCCGTCGACCGAGCGGATCGGGGTGATCTCGGCGGCGGTGCCGCACATGAACAGTTCGTCGCACAGGTAGAGGTACTCGCGCGGCAGGTCGCGTTCGATCACCTCGATGCCGGCGTCGCGGGCGAGGGTGATGATCGTGTTGCGGGTGATGCCGTTGAGCAGCGCGGCGCTGACCGGGGTGGTGTGCAGCGCGCCGTCGAACACGAGGAACAGGTTCTCGCCGGCGCCTTCGCTGAGCAGGCCGGTGGATGCGAGCGCGATGCCTTCTCCGAAGCCCAGGCGACGCGCTTCGCGCGCGACGAGCTGGCCGGACAGGTAATTGCCGCCGGCCTTGGCGCCGGCCGGGATGGTGTTCGGGGCGAAGCGCTGCCAACTGGACACGCAGGCGTCGATGCCTTCCTCCAGCACGGTGGCGCCGAGGTACTGGCCCATCTTCCAGGTCGCGACGGCGACGTCGATGGGCGTGTCCGCCGACAGCCCGAAGCCGCCGAGGCCGCGATAGGCCACGGGACGCAGGTAGTCGGTAGTGTTGCCGTTGGCCTTGATCACGTCGCGGCAAGCGGCGTTGATCGCGTCCAGGTCGTACGGGAGCTGCATCGCGTAGATCTTCGCCGAGGCGAACAGGCGACGGTTGTGGTCGGTCAGGCGGAAGATGATCGGGCCGTCGGGCGTGTCGTAGCAGCGGATGCCCTCGAACACCGACGAACCGTAATGCACCACGTGGGCCATCACGTGGGTCGTGGCCTCGGCCCAGCGCTTGATCGCGCCGTTGTGCCAGATCCACTCGGGGTACTGCTGCGCCATGACCGTGTTCCGTTCGCGGGAGGACCGGGATTCTAGCAGGGGGCCGCCGCTGGACGCCGCCGCGCCGGCGGAACGGAAACGGGGCCCGAGGGCCCCGTTCCGTGCCGCGTCCGCGAGCGTGCCGGCTCAGCGGAAGGCCGCCACCGTCGCCGCGGTGTTGTTCAGCACCCGCTGGTTGTGGCTGACCGACGTGGTGCCCATGGCCTGGCCGCCGTAGGTCTTGGCGGGGTTGGACCAGTAGTTGATGCGCGTGCAGCCGCTGGGGCAGTCGTAGGCCATGATCGTGCGCCAGGCGCTGGTCGGCGACCGGTAGCCGTGGCCGTAGGCGTACGGCGTGGTGGTCGGGTCGGTGGCGGGATCGTGGCGCGCGGACTGCAGGTGGCCGATCTCGTGGCCGAACGAGTAGTAGCCGGTGGCGCAGCTCCAGTGCGCGGCGGCGAACGCGGTGCTCGCGGTCGAGCCGATGGCGGAGGCCAGGCCGCACGACGAGCTGTTGTTGATCAGCAGCACGCCCACGTCCGCGGCGCTGCTGTTGCGGGTGGTGTGGATCGAGTCCATGTAGCCGTCGGCGGTGCCGCGGAACCGCGACAGGTCGGTGCTGAAGCTGCCCGACTCGGTGTAGCTCACCGCCACGCGCGCCGCGAGCTGCATCGTGATGGCCACGCCGCTGTTGACGTAGCCCTGGTTGGTCTCGGCCACGGCGAGGTCGACGAGGCCGACGATGTCGCCGCTGGCGCTGGCCGCGGACGGGGTGTAGGCGACCAGCACGCGGATGATGGCGTTGGCCTTGGCGGCCGACGGGGCGGTGTCCGGCGCCTGCCTGCGCAGCAGCCGCCCGTTGTGCAGCGACTGGCGGTAGATCTTGGCGTAGTCGGCCGCAGGATGGTCGGGCGGCATCTTCCTTTCGTCGATGCGGACCAGCGCGTGGCCGCCGGAACTCAGCGGACGCAGCGCGTACAGCTCGCCGTTCTTGCGGATGGTGCCGGTGAGCTTGTCGCCGTTGCGGACGATCATCACCGAGTTCCTCGGATCGTCGGCGATCTCGCCGGTCTTGGCGAGGATGCCGTCCAGTCCGGCGAAGCTGCGGCCGAGCGTGCCGTACCAGACCTGGGTGCCGTCTTCGTTGCGGTAGCTGTAGCGCTGGTAGGCGATGCCGGCGTCGCCCAGCGACAGGGCGTCGCGCTTGGCCTCGATCAGCGAGGCGTCGGCCTGCAGCAGTTGCACCGAGACGGTGGCGCGGTCGGCGACGAGCGCGCGATAGCTCGGGTCGGCGACGAGGCCGGCCTGCTGGGCCTTGGGCGAGGAGAACAGGGACGGTGCGGCGGTCTGTGCGGCGAAGGCCGGCGTGGCGACGACGGCGAGCGCGGACAGCGCGATGGCGAGCGTGGAACGCTTCATGATTGACCTCTCCTTGGTATCGGTCCCGCGCACCGCGGCGTCCGGGCCGGGTGGCGATGTCGGGACCATGGGATGTTCGGGAACGACCCGGACGCCCTGTCCGGGCATCGTGCGCACGCGCCGCGGAGGTGCGCAAGCTGCATCGCGACATGCGCCGGCGTATGTCGCAAAGTGCGTCTCGGAATCGCCGGACGGGGCCGGCGGCCGCGGTTCAGAGCACGACCCACCAGCAGTCGAGATGCCGGCGCAGACCGAACACGGTGCGCGACGGCGTGCTGCCGTTCTTCAGCGTCTGCTCCAGGCGCAGCCCCACCGCCGGCGCGCGGCGCGGCGTGGGCGGCGGCGTGTCGTCGGTGGCCGCGGCCGGCGGCGCGGCGTGCGTCGGCGTCGGCCCCGATGGTGGCGGCGGTGCGTCCCCGGCGTCGATCGCGGGGGCGGGTTCGACCTCGGCCGGGCGCGGCGCGGCGCGCAGCACGACGATGTCGACCAGTGGCCGGTCGGCGATGGCCTGGAGCTGCTGCAGGATGCGGTCGCCGCTCTGCGCGTTCTGGCCGACCCAGTGGTAGACCGAGGCCAAGCCGTTGACGTCGTGGGCGTCGATCGCCGCGGTGATGGCCGCGCTCAGCGCCGGCAGGGTGCGGGCGCAGCCGCTCCGGTAGGGGCCCGACCCGGCGGGCGACGGCACGCCGCGGACCACCCGCGGGATCGCGCCGAGGCTGTCGCAGGGGCGGTCGGTGTAGATGGTGCCGCCGGCCGGGGACTCGCAGCGGTTGAGGGCGGACTGCTGGGCCCGCACCGGCGGCGTCCAGCCGGGGACGGCCGCGCCGAGCGCGAGGACGAGCAGCGTGACGATCGGGAATCGACGGGCGGGGGACGGCATCGCGGCAGTCTGGCACTCGCTCGATGAACCGTCCGGCGACGGCCGCCGGTTCAGTGGCCCCCGGACGCGGCGGCCAGGATCAGGATCACGATGTACAGGGGGACGATCGCGAGCAGCGAGACCGCCGAGACGATCGCCCAGAAGCGGGCCTTGTCCGAGGACGCGCGGGCGCCGGCGATGTCGCCGGCGGCGCTGAGGCTGTCGACCCGCGCGGCGTGGATGATCGACACGATGCCGAACGGCAGGCAGCAGAACAGCGTGGTCAGGATCGCCCACACCATGTGGTTCGGGATGTGTTCGCGAAAGGGCGGTGGCTGCGTTCCGGTCATGGCGGTCCTGGTCGATCGGACGGAAGGGCGGCGGGCGGGTCAGCCCGGCGCCAGCAGCGAGAACGGCCACCACGGCAGGTTGCGCGCGATCCAGTAGGCCGGCAGCAGCACCATCCACAGTTTCGGCGCCATCACCACCGCCATCATCGGCTGCAGCGCGCGCGGACGGACGCCGCGTTCGTGCAGCACCATCAGCGGCAGCAGCGGCAGCACGATCATCGCCAGCG
The DNA here is from genome assembly GCA_019510125.1 of Lysobacterales bacterium. Taxonomy (GTDB): domain Bacteria; phylum Pseudomonadota; class Gammaproteobacteria; order Xanthomonadales; family Xanthomonadaceae; genus Lysobacter_I. Next base: position 121,343 of record JAEKKX010000011.1, on the reverse strand, counting down.
GGTTCATCGAGAACGCGCGGGCGATGTCGCCGTGCGCCAGCGCGTGCAGCGCGCGGGTCAGGCCGCAGCCGATGCACCAGTACCCGGTCGTCTCGTGGAAGAGGCACTTCGGGAAGAAGTTGCCGACCGCGTTCGGGTCGTAATGGCGCAGCAGCCAGACGCCGACGACGGCCGCGCATGCGACCGTCGCCAGCACCAGCTTGTCGGTGGCGCGCAGCGCCAACATGCCCGGCTCAGCGGCCCTGCATCTGCTGGATCTGTTCGAGGTACGCGGCGGTGCCGCCCATGGCGAACCAGGCGATGTTGAGCACCAGGCCGATGATGGCCAGCGCGGTGGCGACCCAGCACCACGTCTTGGCGCTGTCGGACGCGCGCCGCGCGCCTTCCAGGTCGCCCTGGTTCAGCAGCGTGTTGACCTTGTTGGACTGGACGATGGCGACGATGCCCAGCAGGCCCAGCGGACAGCACAGGCAGGTCGCGAGCACCGTCGCGATGATCGCCCAGGCGAGATGGTTGGGCACGCTGCCGGGCGCGGTGGCGGTATTCATGCGGAAACTCCTCGGGGGGTGGACGTGAACGGTCGCCCGTTTCCCCGGAGCGGCCGCGATACGCATCTGGGCGCATTGTGCCGATTCCGCCGCGCCGTGCAAACGTCCGCCGGCGCGGCCGGCATGACGGGCGCGTCAGGCGGCGTCGCCGCGCAGCGCCCGCACCCGCGCCTCCAGCATCGCGGCCCCGGCCTCGCGCCCGTCCACCGGCTCGCCCGCGACCACGTCCACGTGCGCGCGGAAGCGTCGCGGCACGCGCATCCGCGCCAGGCGACCGTCGCGCTTGCTCCACATGCTGGTCCACATGTTCTTCAGCGCCATCGGCACCACCGGCACCGGGCGTCGTTCCAGCACTTTTTCCACGCCGGCCTTGAACGGCGCGATGGCGCCGTCGCGGGTCAGCGCCCCCTCCGGGAAGATGCCGACGAGCTGGCCGTCGGCCAGCGCGGCGTCGATCTCCTCGAACGCCCGCCGCATGATCTCCGGGTCCTCCTTCGCGCCGGCGATCGGGATCGCCTTGGCGGTGCGGAAGATCCAGCGCATCACCGGCACGTTGAAGATCTTGTAGTACATCACGAAGCGGATCGGTCGCGGGATGCTGGCCGACAGCACCAGCGCGTCCATGTAGGTGACGTGGTTGCAGACGATCACCGCCGGGCCCTCGTCCGGCACGTGCCGCTCGATCCCGTGCAGCTTCAGCCGGTACAGCGTGCGCACCAGCACCCAGCTCAGGAAGCGCATGAAGAACTCGGGCACGATGGTGAAGATCCACAGCGCCACCAGGGTGTTGGCGATCGCCAGCGCCAGGAACACCTGCGGGATGCTCAGCCCCGGCATCGGCACGGTGATGCCACCCAGGGTGAGCGACTTCATCTGCAGCGCGACCCCCAGCCCGGCCGCCAGCACGATGAAGATCGCGTTCTGGATGTTGACCCCGGCGATCACCCGCGACAGTTCGCGCTTCGGCGTGCGGCTCTGGATCAGCGCGAACAGCGGCACCACGAACAGGCCGGTGAACAGGCCGACGCCGGTGAGGTCCAGCGCGATCCGCCAGCTTCCCGGCTGGCGCAGGAAGTCGATCACGCCCAGGTCGGTGGCCGGCGACGCCCCGCTGCGCGCGAAGTACAGGTCGAACAGGAACGCGCTCATCCCGAACGCGCCCAGCGGCACCAGGCCGATCTCGACCACTCGGCCCGACAGCCGTTCGCACAGCATCGAGCCGATGCCGGTGCCGATCGAGAACAGCGCCAGCGCGAAGATGTACAGCGACTGGTGCTGGCCACCGCCCATGTGCAGCTCGGCGTAGGCCGGCAACTGCGAGGTCAGCACCGTGCCCACGAACCAGAACCACGACACGCCGAGCACCGAATTGCGCACCGCCAGTTGCCGGCGGGTGAGCGCGAGCATGCGCACCGATTCGGGGATCGGGTTCCACTGGATCTTCAGCTCCGGCGCGCCGGCGTCGCACGGCGGCACCGCGCGGCTGGCGAAGTAGGCGGCGAACGCGATCGCCAGCACCGCCAGCGCCGCGACCTGCGGCCCGTGCGCGCCGGCGAGCTGGAAGATCAGGCCGCCGACGATCATCCCGACCAGGATCGACAGCGACGTGCCCATCTCGACCAGGCCGTTGCCGCCGGTGAGCTCCTCGGGCTTGAGCACCGACGGCAGGATCGAATACTTCACCGGGCCGAACAGGGTCGAATGCACGCCGAGGAAGAACAGCGCGGCCAGCAGCAGCGGCAGGCTGTGCAGCAGGAACCCGACCGCGGCCACCGCCATCACCGCGATGCCCATGACCGTGGTGATGCGGATCAGCCGCGACTTCTCCAGCTTCTCGGCGATCTGCCCGGCGATGCCGGAGAACAGGAAGAACGGCAGGATGAACAGCGCCGGCGCGAGGTTCGCGTACAGCGTGCGCTCCTCGGTGCTCACGCCCATCCAGAACAGCAGGCCGATGATGCTCTGCCGGTAGACGTTGTCCAGGAACGCGCCCAGCGACTGCACCGAGAAGAACGGCAGGAAGCGGCGCTGCCGCAGCAGGTCGGTCTGATGGTGGGCCATGCGCGCTCCGCGGTGCCGGCCTCCGCCGGCGGGTCGGGGCGAGCCTAGCAGAGTTGCGTGGCCCGGTTCAGGGCGAGGTCCAGGGCGACCGCACGAGTCGCGTCGGCGTCGACGCGTCGGCCAGTCTGGCGAGCAGATGGGACAGCGCGCCGCCGCTGCGCTTCCACGACCAGAACAGCGGCGCCGGCAGCGAGGCCCGGCACCAGCGCCGGTCGTCGCGCTGCCGCGGCGGCAGGGCGTCGACATGGCGCAGCCACAGCGCCAGCGCGCGTTCGCCGGGCGTCGGCGGGACCGGCGCGGCGGGACAGGACGCCTGGAAATCCACCAGGTAGACGCGTTCCGCGGTGCGCACCAGCGCTTCCGGCCAGCCGGCGCCGTCCGGGGCGCGCGCCAGCAGCGCCTCGTGCGCGCGCAGCGCCTGCCGCCGCGGGTCGAGCAGCGCGTGGCTTTCGACCAGGGGATCGGCCTCGGCGGCGGCCACGAAGGCGGCCTGCAGTCCGCCGTTGCGATCGTCGCAGGCGGCGTGGGTCGTCACCGACTTGCGCACCGGCGTCGTCCGGCGCCGGCGCAACAGCCGTCGTGGCGCGTCGCGCAGCCGCTCCGGGTCTGCGCCCGCGGGGGCGGTGCAGTCCGGCGGGATCGCCAGGTCGTGGAGCGCCGCATCGTCGCGCTGGCCGGGCAGGAAGAAGTCGTCCGTCGCCGGCACGTCGGCCTCGGCCGGCGGCGCGTGCGGCAGGCCCGCGTAGTCCGGCCGGCAGCGTGGGTCGTCGATCACCGCCAGCACGTCCAGCCGATGCCGCGGCGGCCGGCCGCGACCGGCGCGCTCCAGCATCTCGTCGCGCAGTTCGGCGAACTCCGGCTCCGGCCACAGCAGCGCCCCGCCGGCGGCGAGCATCGATTCGGCGGACGCCGCGCCGCCGCCGGGCGCGCGATGGCTGCGCAGCGCGACCACGACGCAGACCCGCGGGTCGGCAAGGCTCGCCCGCGGCGGCAGCGTGTCGAGGGTCACCCGGACCTGCGGCGCCGGCGTCGCGTCGCGTGCCGGGGCCACCGCATCGGCGGCGAAACCAGCGTCGCGCAGCCAGCGGCGCGCCGCCCGCAGCGTGGCCGGCGCATCGCAGAACAGGGCCATGCGCGGACGCCGCGCGGGATCGAGCGCGGCGAAGGGCTCGTCGCGGGCCCGCAGTTCGCGCAGGCCCGCTTCCAGTTGCGCGCGATGGATCCGGCCGAGGCGGGGGCGCAGGCCCGCGCGTCGCGGCGGGGTCGCGGGCAGCGCCGCGCCGGTGCGGGCGATCGGCACCAGCGTCGGCAGCTTGCACGCGCCGCGGCGGACCGCACGGGCGACGTCGAACGCGGTCAGCGGCACCGGCCCGGCGCCGCCCGCGTCGGTGCGCAGGTCCACGCGCAGACGCGCAGGCGCTCCGGCGCCGGGCCCGGTGCGACGCTCGGCGATCAGGGTCAGCGGCCCCGCCGGCGCGACCCCGGCGACGGTCGCGTCGATCACGCGCAGCGCCGGCGACGGCCCCGCGCAAGCGCGGTCCAGCCATTCGCGGAACGCCGCGCGGCGGCCGGGCGGCAGGAACAGCCGGGCGTGGCGATGCAGGCTGGCGGTGTCCTGGTTCGACAGCGCGCGGCGCAGCCGGTCGGCGATGCCCGGCGTCGCCGCGATCGCGGTCATCCGCCAGGGCGACGCAGGATCGTCGGGCGCGTGCGCCCAGCGCCAGACGATCAGCGCCTGCAGCACCCAGCGCAGGCCGCTGCCCGGAGCGAGGCGCAGCGCGTGGTGCGCGCGTTCCGGGATGCCGCGGGGAAGATCGCGGCGCGAGGGCGACCCGCAGGCGCGCTGATGCAGGATGTCTGCATCGTCGCTGCGCAGGGCCTCGTGCGCCAGCAGCAGGTGGACCAGCGCCTGCCGCTGCGCCGCGTTGAAGTTGTCGGTGCGGGTCCGGCACACGCGCTCGGCGCACCACCACTGCAGCAGTTCCACGCCGACCGGCGACAGCCGTTGAAGAAGCAGTGCGCCTGGGGCGCGTCGCGGCGTGCGGCCGCTGGCTGGCGCCTCCAGTTCGGCCAGCAGGGCGCGCGCGGCGTACTCCAGGGCCAGCGCCAGCGGCGGCGCTGCGGATGTGATCGGTCCGGTCCCGGCGATGCCGGGCGGCGGAAGCGATTCGTCCCGGCACCGATGCCGCGACCGCTCGGTCCGCATGTTCGGCATCCCAGGCCCTCCCTGTCATCGGTGGAGCCGCACGCTAACAAAAAGTTTGATATGGTACAAACCACATCTTTCCAATGCTGGCGTGCACCGGCCCGACGTCAGGTGATGCGCAATGAACAGATCGCGTTCAGCCAGAGGCTGCGCGCTGCGTTGCACAGGGCGGGCCTCGGCGAGAGCCCGGTCGAACTGGTGCGTTTGCTCGCGCGCTTCGGCGGCGAGCCGGTGTCGCAGCAAGCCGTCTCCGGGTGGTTGAGGGGGCGGGCGATGCCCAGGCAGACCAATCTCAGGGCGCTGGCGAAGATGCTGGCAATGGAGCCGCAGCAGTTGCAATACGGCGACGACGACAAGCGTGGACGCGAGGATCGGACCGAGGGTGGCCTCGATCCGCGCGACCGACTGGCCATCGAGGCCTATCTGCAGTTGCCCCCGGCCCAGCGCCGGCTGCTGCGCCAGGTCATCGACGAATTCGTCCGTTCCGGCGGGGCGCGCAAGCCCTGATCCGGGGGATTTGATCCACAAGCACGTCTTTCACACCGGGCGTCTCACCGGCCTAAGGTCGGTGAATGAAGACCGAACAAGACGCTTTCAGCGAGCGCTTGCGCGCCGCTCTGCGCCAAGCCGGAATGAGCGAGAGTCCGGCCGAACTCGTGCGCCTGCTCGCCCGTTTCGGCGGCGAACCCGTCTCCCAGCAGGCGATCTCCGGCTGGCTCAACGGCCGCGCCATGCCCCGGCAGGGCAACATGCGCGCGCTGGCGCGGATGCTGTCGATGGAACCGCAGCAATTGCAGTTCGGCAGCGACAAACACGTCCGCGAGACCCGCGGCGAGTGGCGGATGAACCCGCACGACCAGCTCGCGATCGAGACATTCCTCAGGCTTCCGGCCTCGCAGCGCAAGCTGGTCCGCAGCCTGATCGAGGAACTGTCGAAGCAGCACGCGCCGGCGAAGGCGGCGAAGAAGCGCTGACAGGGCGACTGCTCCGTGATCCCCGCGATCGTCGATGGCGACCTGCTGGACCAGCCGGTCGAGGTCATCGTCAATGCCTGGAACCGGAACGTCATCCCGTGGTGGCTGCTGCTGCCGCAGGGCGTGTCGGGGGCGATCAAGCGCCGCGGCGGCCTGCGGCCTTTCATCGAGATCGGACGCACCGGGCCGTTGCCGCTCGGACAGGCGCGACTGACGTCGGCGGGCCGCCTGCCGTTCAAGGCCATCGTCCATGTGGCCGGCATCGATCTGCTGTGGCGTGCGTCGGAGCAGTCGATCCGCGATTCGGTGCGATCCACGATGGACATCGTCGCGGCCGAGCGCTTCGCCTCGGTCGCGTTTCCGGTGATCGGCGCAGGCTCCGGCGGCTTCCGTGAAGCCGACGCGCTCGCGACCATGCGCGATGCCTTCGCATCCGTGGAAACGGCAGCGGACGTGCGCATCGTCCGCTACCGGCCGTCGAAGTGACTCAGCCCCGCTCCCGCGCCACCGCCCGCCAGCCGATGTCGCTGCGGTGGAATTCGCCGTCCCAGCCGATCTTCGCCAGCGCGGCGTAGGCTTCGCGCTGCGCGTCGGCGACGGTGTCGCCGCGGGCGCAGACGCACAATACGCGGCCGCCGGCGGTGACCACGCGGCCGCCGGCGTCGAACGCGGTGCCGGCGTGGAAGACCTTGGCGTGCGCCGGCTGCGGCGCGTCGAGACCGTGGATGACGTCGCCGCTGCGCGGCGTGTCGGGGTAGGGCGAGGCGGCCATCACCACGCCCAGCGACGGTTGCGGACTCCAGCGCGCCTCGACAGCGTGCAGGCGGCCGTCGATCGCGGCCTCGACCAGGTCCAGCAGGTCGCTGTCGAGCCGCAGCATCACCGGCTGCGTTTCCGGGTCGCCGAAGCGCACGTTGAATTCGATCACTTTCGGCGCGCCGGCCGCGTCGATCATCAGCCCCGCGTAGAGGAAACCGGTGAACGGTACGCCGTCGGCGGCCATGCCGCGCACGGTCGGCTCGACCACCTCGCGCATCACCCGCGCATGCACCTCGGGCGTGACCACCGGCGCGGGCGAGTACGCGCCCATGCCGCCGGTGTTCGGGCCGGTGTCGCCGTCGCCCACGCGCTTGTGGTCCTGCGAGGTCGCCATCGGCAATGCGGTGACGCCGTCGACCATCGAGATGAAGCTGGCTTCCTCGCCGTCGAGGAATTCCTCGATCACCACCCGCGCTCCGGCGGCGCCGAACGCGTTGCCCGACAGCATGTCGCGCACCGCGGCCACGGCCTCGGCCTGCGTCATCGCCACGATCACGCCCTTGCCCGCGGCCAGGCCGTCGGCCTTGACCACGATGGGTGCTCCTTTCTCGCGGATGTAAGCGAGCGCGGCATCGACATCGGTGTGCACGGCGTAGTACGCAGTCGGGATGCCGTGGCGGGCGAGGAAATCCTTCGCGAACGCCTTGCTGCCTTCCAGTTGCGCCGCCGCGGCCGTCGGGCCGAACACGCGCAGGCCTTCGGCGCGGAAGCGATCGACCACGCCCGCCACCAGCGGCGCTTCCGGCCCGACCACCGTCACCGCCACGCCTTCGGCGCGCACCAGCGCGACGAGGCCGTCGAGGTCCGTCGCCTTCACTGCGGCATTCCGGCACTTCGCCTCCGTCGCCGTGCCGGCGTTGCCCGGCGCGACCAGCACTTCGCTCACGCGCGACGACTGCGCGAGCTTCCAGGCGAGGGCGTGTTCGCGGCCGCCGGAACCGATGACGAGGAGTTTCATGCGCGGGTTCTCCAGAAATAGGCGAGGCCACCCTCTGCGGGGATGGCGAGATAACCGGAATCAAGAGGGCAATGGTAGACGTGCGGCATCCTCGCCAGGACGTCGTGCGTCGGCCACCAGTAGGCGTCGAGCCAGGTGAATTCCAGTGCCTCGTGTGTCGTCTCCACACATGCCTTGCCAAACGGGGGGTGGTCCGGCGGCGAGAACTCGAATCGGATCAGCGTCGCATTGCTGTCGATGTCATGCTTTTCGCGGATCCGCTTGGCGGACGGTGGAATCCACTCTGGCAGCCAGCCCTTGTGGAACAGTTCGCTGTGCTCGGCGTCTGCGCGATCTGCGAAACTGGAACTGGGTGTTTCAAACAAGCATCCACTTGCCGCGAGGCAGGGAATCAGCAGCAACGGCCGCAGTGACGTCGTAAAGAAGGACACATCAATACCCCGGACATTGCGCATGGGCATGAAAGTTCAGGCGGTTCATCACCCTTGATCGCACCCGTCCCGCACCAGCACGCGCGGGGCGACGCGATAGCGGGTGCCGTCGAACGTCGTCGGGATGCTGCGCTTGACCTTGCGGCCGCCGCGTTCGCCGGCGATGTCGATGCTGAGCGCGTAGAAGCCGCGGTCGGCCTTGGCGGGATCGACGCGCAGGGTGCAGTCGAGCGAGACCGAGCGCGCGCGGCAGCCGCGGTCGCCGTCGGGATCGCACTCGCCGGTGTTGTCGAGGTGGGTCGCGAACGCCAGGCGCTCGACGAAGCGGTCGTCGTCGGCCTGGTGCAGGGACACGCTTTCGGTGGTCCAGCCCATGTTGGTGAACGCGCTGGACAGCGCGAATGCGGTGCGCCGGCTGCCGATCTCCACCAGCGCCACGTCGCCGGGCGCGCCCCACGCGCCGGTCTGCACGCCGCGTTCGCGCGCGCCGATGCGCGCCTGGGTCTGCCCGCCGCGCGGGTCGAGCAACTGGAACAGATCGACTTCGCCCGCCTGCGCGTGGCCGGCGTCGTCGAAACTGGCGCAGACCGCGACCAGGCGCGGGCCCGGAGCCTGCAGGCCGGAATCGGCGCAGACGCTGCGGAGCGACGGCGCGGGTGCGTCGTCGGTGCGATGCGCGGCCTTCGCCTTCCATTCGCCCTTCAGCGACACCGCCTCGCCCGGATAGGCCGTGCGCAGCAGGCGCAGGACCTCGGCGTCGGTGACGACGCCGGCGGCCGGCGTGGTGAGCGGGCTGTACGGCGGCCGCGGCGCGGGCGGCGCCGGCGTCGCGGCGAACGCCGCCGTGGCGCCGAGCGTGGCGAGGAGCAAGGGCAGTCGCTTCATGCGGGATATCCCGGGGATCGTGGGCCGGCGCCGCGGCGGCACCGGGCGGGGCTCAGTGCCGGAAATGGCGCACGCCGGTGAACACCATGGCGAGGCCGTGCTCGTCGGCGGCGTCGATGACTTCCTGGTCGCGCATCGAGCCGCCGGGCTGGATGACGGCGGCGATGCCGGCCTGCGCCGCGGCGTCGATGCCGTCGCGGAACGGGAAGAAAGCGTCGCTGGCCATCACCGAACCGGGAACGACGAGGCCGGCGTCGTCGGCCTTGATGCCGGCGATGCGCGCGGAATACACGCGGCTCATCTGCCCGGCGCCGACGCCGATCGTCTGCAGGTCCTTCGCGTAGACGATGGCGTTCGACTTCACGAACTTCGCCACCTGCCAGGCGAACAGCAGGTCGGCGAGCTGCGCTTCGGTCGGCGCGCGCCTGGTCACCACCCTGAGTTCGTCGGCGGTCACTTCGCGGACGTCGGCGGTCTGCATCAGCAGGCCGGAGCCGACGCGCTTGACGTCGATGTTGTTGCGGCCGTCGCCGTGCGGGATGCGCAGCACGCGCACGTTGGCCTTCTTCTTCGCATAGGCGAGCGCCTCGTCGGCGTAGTCGGGCGCGATCAGCACCTCGACGAACTGGCGATCGAGGATGGTCTTCATCGTCGCGCCGTCGACCGGCACATTGAACGCGAGGATGCCGCCGAAGGCCGAGGTCGGATCGGTCGCGTAGGCGCGTTCGTAGGCCTCGAGCGCGCTGGACGCGACCGACACGCCGCACGGATTGGCGTGCTTGACGATCACGCACGCCGGCGTGGCCGTGCCGAACTGGCGCACGCATTCCCACGCGGCGTCGGCGTCGGCGAGGTTGTTGTAGCTCAGCTCCTTGCCCTGCAACTGCGCGAACGTCGCCAGCGTGCCCGGCACCGGCCACAGGTCGCGGTAGAACGCGGCCTGCTGGTGCGGGTTCTCGCCGTAGCGCAGGTCCATCACCTTGACGAAATTGCTGTTGTTCTGCGCCGGGAACAGCCGGCGTTCGCCGTCCTCGCCCAGCGACGACAGGTGGTTGCTGATGCAGGCGTCGTAGAAGGCGACGTTGTCGAACGCGGCCACCGCGAGCCGGAAGCGGGTGCGGCCGGAGAGCGCGCCGTCGTTCGCGGCGAGTTCCTCGACCAGCGCGGCGTACTGCGACGGATCGGTCGCCACCGCGACGCGGGCGAAGTTCTTGGCCGCGCTGCGCAGCATCGCCGGGCCGCCGATGTCGATGTTCTCGATGACGTCCTCGAAGCTGCTCGCCGGATTCGCCGACACCGCGGCGAACGGATACAGGTTCAGCACCAGCAGGTCGATCGCGCCGATGCCGTGTTCGGCCATCACCGCGTCGTCGATGCCGGCGCGGCCGAGCAGGCCGCCGTGGACCAGCGGATGCAGCGTCTTCACCCGGCCGTCCATCATTTCCGGGAAGCCGGTGACGTCGCTGACGTCGCGCACCGGCAGGCCCGCGTCGCGGATCGCCTTCGCGGTGCCGCCGGTGGAGATCAGTTCGACGCCGCGGGCGGCGAGGGCGCGGGCGAGGTCGATCAGGCCGGTCTTGTCGGACACGGACAGGAGCGCGCGGCGAATCGTCACCGGGGCGCCGGAAAGCGGGCTGGTCATGGGGGCGGGGGCACTGCGGCGGGGAGGCCGCGATTATAGACGAGGCGGTCCGGCGACCCGGCGCGGACGATTGGCGCCCGGCTCAGGCCAGCCCGTAATCCTTGAGTTTCTTGCGCAGCGTGCCGCGGTGGATCCCGAGCATCGCCGCGGCGCGGCTCTGGTTGCCGTCGCAGTGGCGCAGCACTTCGGCGAACAGCGGGATCTCCAGTTCGCGCAGCGCGACTTCGTACAGGTTCGAGGTGTCCGCGCCGTCGAGATCGCCGATGTAGCGGCGCACGGAATGCGCGACGTGCTCGCGCAGCGGCACGCGCGGAGCGGAACGGGGTGCGGCGTCGTGGCGTTCGGCGTTCAAGAACGAGGTCCCGGCGGAGAGATGTGCCCAGCGCGGCCCCGTCCCTGGCCGCTCCGCCGGTATCGGCGGGGCGGAGAGTCTAGCGTGGCCGTCCGGGCGCTGCCATGGTGAACGCGGCCGATCCGGCGTTTCCACGCGGGATTTCCCGATGAATGGCGCGTCGCGCGCTGATTGTCCGGCAATGGGAGCTTTTCTCGTTGGCTGCGCGCATCGTTCCGGTATCGTCGCGGTATCGCCTGCCGCCGGCCCGGTGTTTCGCCGGCGACGGGAGGTCGCGTCGTCGCCGCCGCGGTTCAGCGGAACGTGAAGTCGTAGCCGACGATGTCGGACGCCGGTTCGAGGATGTCCATCGCCACGGCCGCGCTTTCGCCGCCGGCGAGCAGCGGCTGGCTCGGCGCACCGCCGAGGTATTCGCGGGCATCGAAGCTGCGCTGGCCGGCCGCACGGCCGTTGCCGTCGGTGAGCGTCAGCCGCAGGCGCGGCCACGGCTGCGCCCAGCGCGCATCGTTGCGGAACGTGGCGGTGACCCGCAGCACGCCGGGCAGGGAAGGATGCTGGCGCACGTCGCGCTGCACCAGCGTGAACGCGGCCGGTTCGCGCCACGGCGGCAGCGCGCAGCGCAGCGCGCCGCAGACCGCCTCCAGCAGCGGGCGCCAGTGCGCATCGCCGGCGAGGCGCGCCCGGTCCGCCAGCAGCAGTTGCAGCGCGAGCAGCACGCTCAGCGCGCCGACCGCGATCGGCAGCCAGCGCTCGCGCGGGCCTGCCGGGCGCGCGGGCCCGTGGACGAAGCTGGGCATGCCGCGCGTGCGTCGCGGGCGCGCCGGCGACACGGCGACGGCGGGCGCGGTGGCGGTTGCAGCGGCCGCCGCTGCGGGCGTGCCGGGGGCGCGTGCGTCGGTGTGCTGTTCGACTTCGACGAGCTCTTCGCTCCGGGCGACGGCTGCGTCCGTGACCGCCGCGTCGGTGACCGCCGCGTCCGCCGTCGTCGGCGAGGCCGCCGGCGCGCCGGCGGCGTACGGCGTGCGCAGCAGCGCGGCGACGTCGAGCGGTTGGGTCTCGTCCTCGTCGAGCGCGTCGGGATCGCGGCGCAGCATGCTGTCGCAGTGCGGGCAGCGCACCGGCGGCAGATCCGTCACCGGATCGGTGGACACCAGCGCCTTGCAGTACGGGCAGTTGATGAACATCGCGCTATTGAAGCATGCGTCGCGGGTCAGGCGTCCGCGCGGCGGCGGCCGTCGATGCGGACCCAGTCGCCCTCGTGGGCGACGACCAGGGCGTCGAACCACGGCGCGTAGCGCTCCAGCAGCGGCGCCTGCTGGCCGTCGAGGATGCCCGACAGCGCGATCCGGCCGCCGGGGGCGACCCGCGCGGCGAGGGTGTCGGCCAGCGCATCGAGCGACTTGGCGAGGATGTTGGCGACGACGACCGGATAGGTCGCCTCCGGTTCGTCCTGCGGCAGATGCACCGCGAGGCGATCGCCGACGCCGTTGCGCTCGGCGTTGTCGGTGGTGGCGAGGATCGCCTGCGGGTCGTTGTCGACGCCGACCGCGCGCGCCGCGCCGAGCTTCAGCGCGGCCAGCGCCAGGATGCCGCTGCCGCAGCCGAAATCCAGCGCGGTGCGGCCCTGCAGCACGCCCTCGGCCGCCAGTCCGTCCAGCCAGCGCAGGCACAGGGCGGTGGTCGGGTGGGTGCCGGAGCCGAACGCCAGCCCCGGGTCGAGCCGCACCACCGCCGCGTCGGCGGCGTCGGCGCCCTCGGGCAGGGCGTGGTTCCAGGGGACGATCCAGGTCCGCGCGCCGAAGTGCAGCGGCACGTACTGGTCCATCCACGCCCGCTCCCAGTCCTGGTCCTCGACCTTGCGGAACGTCGCGCCGGTCCAGTCCAGGCCGGGGTCGAACGCCTCCAGCGCCGCCAGCAGGATCAGCGGGTCGGTGTCGATTTCGAACAGCGCCGACAGCGCGACCGCGTTCCAGATCGGCATCTCGCCGACGCCCGGCTCCAGGATCGCGCGCTCGTTCGGGGTCTCGGCCTCGGCGTCGAGCAGGGTGACCGCGAGCGCGCCGACGTCTTCGAGCGCGTGTTCGTAGCGCGGCTGGTCCGCCTCGCGGCAGCGCAGGGTGAGTTCCAGATGGGGCATGGGGGCGGCAATCGACGAACGGCGGTTCCCGACAGCTTACCGGAGCGGGCACCGCGGCACCGGTCGCGGTTCGCGTCGGACCCCGGTGCTACGATCCGCCGACCTGTCGCCGAGGCGCCCGCCATGCCCCGTCCGTCCGCCCTCGCGGCCCTTGCGGCCATCGTGTTCGCCCTGTGCTGCGCCGACCAGTCCGCGGCCGGTCCCCGCGGAGCGATCCTGGCCGGACGGGCCGCTCCCGATCGCGGCCCGGTCGCCGCCCCCGCCCTGCTGGTCGGCCGGCTGGAACTGGTCTGGGGCGACGCCGACCCGGCGCCGAAGGCGGCCGGCGCGGCGCCGCAGTTCCGCGCGACGCTGGTGGACGACGCCGGCGCCCGCCACGCACTGGATCCCGACCAGGCGCTGCGCGCCGCCGGCGACCTGCACGCGCTGTTCGGCAAGCGGGTCGCGGTGTCGCTGGCGCCGGCCGCGGCCAAGCGCGGGGCGGCCGCGCCGGTCATCGACGCGATCGTGCCGGTGGGCGACCTCGCGCCCGCGAAGGCGGCGGAATTCCCGTCCAAGATCAGCGGGACCACGGTCTGGGTCACGCTGATGTGCAAGTTCAGCGACATCGCCACCGAGCAGAAGACCCGCGCCTTCTTCCAGGGCCAGTACGGCACCGCCGTCGGCCAGCTCGGCAACTACTGGCAGGAAGTGTCCTACAACCAGGTCAACCTCGCCGGCAGCGACGCCTACGGCTGGGCCACGCTGCCGCAGCCGCGCGACTACTACGTCACCAAGGACGCCAACGGCAAGGACAAGGCCGACCTCGGCAAGCTGTTCACCGACTGCGTGGCCGCGCACGACGCCGACGTGAATTTCGCGGTGAACGGCGGCGTGCAGGGCGTCAACATGATGTTCAACGGCGACCTCGACGGCTACGCCTGGGGCGGCAGCCGGTGCGCGACGCTCGATGGCGTCAACAAGTGCTGGAGCACCACCTGGAACCCGCCGTGGTCGTTCGGCAACCTCGCGCCGCTGTGCCACGAGATGGGCCACGGCTACGGCCTGCCGCACGCCAACAATTCCGACGCCGACAGCGACCCCTACGACAATCCGTGGGACGTGATGAGCGACGCCTGGAACAACGCCGTGCCCAACGCCACCTACGGCACGCTGCCCAAGCACATCGGCCAGTATTCGCGGAACCGGCTGGGCTGGGTCGCCGCCGCGCGCAAGCGGACGATCAACGCCGGCAGCGGCGCGACGTCGCTGGCCCTGGACCGGGCCAGCCTGGCCGGGTCGTCCAACGTGCAGATGCTGGTGCTGGGCTATCCGGACCAGAGCACCCGCTACTACGTCGTCGAAGTGCGCAAGCGCGTCGGCAACTACGAGAACAGGCTGGCCGGCGACGCGGTCATCATCCACTCGGTCGACACCTCGCGCGGCGAACCGGCGTGGAGCGTGGATGCCGACACGCCGCCGGCGAACCGCGCCAACAACGAGGGCAGCATGTTCAAGGTCGGCGAGATGTGGACCTCGCCGGACTTCGCCTTCCGGGTGACCGTGGACGCGGCGACCGCGGAAGGCTTCGTGGTGTCGGTGCGCCGGCCGCCGCGCAAGGTGCCGACCGTCCAGGCGCCCGTCCCGGTGGACGCCGGCGCCGCGCCCGCGCACCGGCCGCGCCCGCGCGGCGCCGTCGACCGGCGCTGAGCCCGCGGCGGCCGTTTCCGCGCCGCGCCGCGTCCCGTCCGACCTGCCCTCGCGGGCGGTCGCCTGCTACATTGTCGCTCCCCCCTCGACCGCGAGACCGCTGTCGTGCTGCTGATGATCGACAACTACGACAGCTTCACCTGGAACCTCGTCCAGTACTTCCAGTCGCTGGGCGCGGACGTGAAGGTGGTCCGCAACGACGAACTCACCGTCGACGGGATCGACGCCCTGCAGCCCGCGGGCATCGTGATCTCGCCCGGGCCCTGCACCCCGAACGAGGCCGGCGTGTCGGTGGAGGTGATCCGCCGCCTCGGCGACCGCATCCCGATCCTCGGCGTGTGCCTGGGCCACCAGAGCATCGGCCAGGCCTATGGCGGCGACGTCGTCCGCGCCGGCCGGATCATGCACGGCAAGACCTCGCGCATCCGCCACGCCGGCAAGGGCGTGTTCGCCGGCCTGCCCGACGGTTACGAGGCCACGCGCTACCACTCGCTGGTCGTCGACCGCCACAGCCTGCCCGAGGCGCTGGAAGTGACCGCCTGGACCGAGAACGAGGACGGCAGCGTCGAGGAGATCATGGGCCTGCGCCACCGCGACCATCCGGTCGAAGGCGTGCAGTTCCATCCCGAATCCATCCTCACCGAGCACGGCCACGCGCTGCTGAAGAACTTCCTCGCGCGCGCCGCCTGAGCGCGGCCCGCGCCGCCTGTCGATCTTCCGGATACCCATGTCGATCACGCCCCAGCAAGCCCTGCAGCGGACCATCGAGCACCGCGAGATCTTCCACGACGAGATGGTCGACCTGATGCGCCAGATCATGCGCGGCGAAGTCTCGCCGTCGATGGTCGCGGCGATCCTCACCGGCCTGCGCGTGAAGAAGGAGACGGTCGGCGAGATCGCCGCCGCGGCTTCGGTGCTGCGCGAATTCTCGAACCGCGTGGAGGTGCGCGATCGCGAGCGCCTGGTCGACATCGTCGGCACCGGCGGCGACGGCGCGCACACCTTCAACATCTCCACCGCGAGCATGTTCGTGGTCGCCGCCGCGGGCGCGAAGGTCGCCAAGCACGGCAACCGCAGCGTGTCCTCGAAGTCCGGCAGCGCCGACGTGCTCGAAGCGCTGGGCGCGCACATCGAACTGCCGCCCGCGCAGGTCGCCGCCTGCATCGACGCCACCGGGATCGGCTTCATGTTCGCGCCGGTGCACCACCCGGCGATGAAGGTGGTCGCGCCGGTGCGCCGCGAGATGGGCGTGCGCACGATCTTCAACATCCTCGGCCCGCTGACCAATCCCGCCGGCGCGCCGAACATCCTGATGGGCGTGTTCCACCCCGACCTCGTCGGCATCCAGGCGCGCGTGCTGCAGGAACTCGGCGCCCGCCGCGCGCTGGTGGTGTGGGGCCGCGACGGCATGGACGAGCTGTCGCTGGGCGCGGCCACGCTGGTCGGCGAACTGCGCGACGGCGTCGTCCGCGAATACGAAGTGCATCCCGAGGACTACGGCATCGCGATGGCTGCCAGCCGCAACCTGCGGGTCGAGGACGCGATCGAGTCGAAGGCGATGCTGCTGGAGGCGCTGGAGAACAAGCCGGGGCTGCCGCGAGACATCGTCTGCCTCAACGCCGGCGCCGCGCTGTTCGTGGCCGGCGTCGCCGACAGCATCGCCCACGGCATCGACGCCGCGCGCATGGCGATCGCCAGCGGCGATGCCCGCGCCAGGCTCGAACACTTCATCGCCACCACGCAGACGCTGGCCGCGGCCTGAGCCCTCCCATGTCGCAGACCGCATTCGCGAACACCCCGGAGCCGCCGTACTACGCGGTGATGTTCACCTCGCTGCGCAACGGCGCCGACGCCGAAGGCTACGCCGAGGCCGCGGAACGCATGCTCGAACTCGCCGCGCAGCAGCCGGGCTATCTCGGCGTGGAATCGGTGCGCGGCGCCGACGGCGTCGGCATCACCATCAGCTACTGGCGCAGCGAGAACGACATCCTCGCCTGGAAGCACCAGGCCGAGCACGCGGCGACCCGCAACCGCGGCCGCCGCGACTGGTACACCCGCTACATCACGCGCGTCGCCAGGGTCGAACGCGCCTACGACTGGTTCGCGAAGACAACCCCATGAGCAACGACGCCACCGCCTCCCCCAGCGACGCGCGACGCGCGGACATCCTGCAGCGCATCCTCGACCGCAAGGCGGAGGAGGTCGCTGATCGCCGCGCGCGCGCGCCGTTGGACGCGCTGCGCGCGCGCCTGGCCGACGCGCCGCCCGCGCGCGGGTTCGCGGCGGCGATCGCGACGAAGCGCGACGCCGGCCTGCCCGCGGTCATCGCCGAGGTGAAGAAGGCCAGCCCGTCGAAGGGCGTGATCCGCGCCGACTTCGACCCCGCCGCGATCGCCGCCCGCTACGAAGCCGCCGGCGCCGCCTGCCTGTCGGTGCTCACCGACGTGGATTTCTTCCAGGGCGCGGACGCCTACCTGCAGCAGGCGCGCGCCGCGTGCGCGCTGCCGGTGCTGCGCAAGGACTTCACGATCGACCCGTACCAGGCCGTCGAGGCGCGCGTGCTCGGCGCCGACGCCATCCTGCTGATCGTCGCGGCGCTGGACGACGCCACGATGGCGCTGCTCCATCGCGAAGCGATGGACCTCGGGCTCGACGTGCTGGTCGAAGTCCACGACGCCGACGAACTGCAGCGCGCGCTGCGCCTGCCCGCGATCGGTGGCCGGCAGCCGCTGATCGGCGTCAACAACCGCAACCTGCGCACCTTCGAGGTGTCGCTGGCGACCACGCTGTCGCTGAAGTACGCGGTGCCGGCCGACCGCATCCTCGTCACCGAGAGCGGCATCGCCACCCGCGCCGACGTCGACTGGATGCTCGCCGCGGGCGTCGACACCTTCCTGGTCGGCGAATCCTTCATGCGCGAAGCCGATCCGGGCGCGGCGCTGAAGACGCTGTTCTTCCCCGCATGAGCGCGTTGAAGCATGCAGGTCCCGCGGCCTCCGCGGCCGACGCGCCGCTGGTGGTGTTCGACTTCGACCACACGCTGTACGACGGCGATTCCGGCAGCCACCTGTTCAAGTGGCTGATCGAGCGCGACTGGTGGCGCTGCGCGCTGGCGCTGCTGATCGCGCCGATCGCCGGCCCGATGGTCGCGTGGATGCCCACGCGCCGCCGCGGCATCTCCGCGTTCGTGTGGGTGGGCACGCTGGGCATGCGCACCACCGCGGATTTCAACCTCGCCACCGACCGCTACGTCGCCGCGCACGCCGAGGCGATCCGCGCGCGGCTGCTGCCGATCGCGCTGGACGTGTTGCGCCTGCATCGCGAAGCCGGCGACAACGTCGTCGTCGCCACCGGCGCGCCGCCGGAACTGGCCCGCGCGATCCTCGCCTTCGTCGCCCACGAGGACCTGCCGGTGATCGGCACGATCGTCGGCCCGAAGTTCGGCGCGATCGGCGCGCTGCGCCACTGCCACTACCGCATGAAGATGACGATGCTGCGCGAGGCCGGCTACACCGCACCCGTCGCCGCCGCCTACTCCGACAGCAGCGCCGACCTGCCGCTGCTGCAGGCCGCGCAGCGCCCGGTCGTCGTGAACCCCAAGCCGCAGCGCGTCGCGATGTTCCGCCGCGTGCTGCCCCCGGGAACGCAGATCCTCAACTGGGGCTGCCCGGGGCGGGGCGGGGACGGGGTGTAGGCGAACGCGCGGGCGAGCAGCGCGCGTTCGCCGTGTTGTTTCCCGCCCGGTGCCCTCTCCCGCGGGAGCGGCGGAAGCCGCGGCAGGCGTTCCGGATCGCGATCGATGCGCCGCGGTGCACGCCGCTTTTGGCGGAGCATGCGCGTCGTGCATGCCTGTTCGTCCATTCCGCGAATGGAATGCCGCGATGGAACACGCCGAGCGGGATGCCGGATCGCGATGGGACCTGCGGGCGGCGTCCGTTGCGGGCGCGATTCGGGGCAGGTGGCTCGCTGCGCTCGGGATGAAATGACGGGTGCGGGGGGCGCGGTGCGGGTCGGCAGGGGGTGGGCAGGGCGGCGATCAGGGGCGATAATGCGCGCCATGGACAGATAGCCCGTCGCGCCGTCGTGGCCCCGCCTCGAAGGGTGCGCCTCCCGCCACCGGAACCTTCGCATGGCCGAGACCATCCGCCACGACAAGACCGCGCGCCAGTTGCGTCTGCTCTCGGACGCGCTGGACAGCGGGCGACTGGGCCCGGTGAAGCGGCTGGTCAACACGCTGTCGCCGGCCGAAATCGGCAACCTCCTCGAATCCCTGCCGCCGGGCAAGCGCGAGGTCGTCTGGGGCCTCGTGGACCCCGAGGACGACGGCGAGGTGCTGGTCCACGTCGGCGAGGAGGTCCGCGAGGGCCTGATCGCGGAGATGGACCCGGACGAACTGGTCGCGGCGGTCGAGGACCTCGACATCGACGACCTCGCGGACCTGGTCGAGGACCTGCCGGACACGGTGATCGACGAGGTCCTGAAGTCGATGGACCGCGAGAACCGCGAGCGCCTGGAGCAGGTGCTGTCCTACGACGAGGACACCGCGGGCCGCCTGATGAATCCCGACGTGGTGACGGTGCGCGCCGACACCACCGTCGATGTCGTGCTGCGCTACCTGCGACTGCGCGGCGAGCTGCCGGAGCACACCGACCACCTGTACGTGGTCAGCCGCCGCCACCAGTACCTCGGCCGCATCGCGCTGCAGTCGCTGCTGACCCGCGACGCCAACACGCCGGTGAACCAGCTCGTCGACGACGAGCAGCCGGCGATCGGCGTGGACGAGACCGCCGACGAAGTCGCGCGGATGTTCTCCGACCACGACTGGATCAGCGCCCCGGTGGTCGACGACAACAACGTGCTGCTCGGCCGCATCACCATCGACGACGTGGTCGACATCATCCGCTACCAGGCCGAGCACCAGGTGATGTCCGCGGCCGGCCTGAACGAGGAGGAAGACCTGTTCTCGCCGGTGCGCCGCGCGTTCCGCCGGCGCATGCTGTGGCTCACGATCAACCTGGCGACGGCGTTCCTGGCCGCGTCGGTGGTCAGCCAGTTCCAGGGCACGATCTCGCACCTGGTCTCGCTGGCGGTGCTGATGCCGATCGTCGCCGGCATGGGCGGCAACGCCGGCACCCAGGTGCTGGCGCTGATGGTGCGCGGCCTCGCGCTCGGCCAGATCGGCGCGACGAACGTG
The DNA here is from genome assembly GCA_019510125.1 of Lysobacterales bacterium. Taxonomy (GTDB): domain Bacteria; phylum Pseudomonadota; class Gammaproteobacteria; order Xanthomonadales; family Xanthomonadaceae; genus Lysobacter_I. Next base: position 101,447 of record JAEKKX010000011.1, on the reverse strand, counting down.
GGCGCGCTGGTGTGGAAGGAAGTGCGGATCGCGATCATCAACGGCGTCGGCATCGGCCTGCTGCTGGCACTGATCGTGCTGGCCTGGTTCGGCGACTGGAAGCTGTCGCTGGTCATCGGCCTCGCGCTGACGATCAACTTCACCGCGGCCGCGCTGGGCGGCGTGTTCGTGCCGGTGGCGGTGAAACGGATGGGGTTCGATCCGGCGCTGGCCGGCGGCGTGATCCTGACCACGGTGACCGACGTGATGGGCTTCCTGTCCTTCCTCGGCCTCGCGACCCTGATCCTCCTGCGCTGAACCGTGGACGCGGACGGCGCCGACGACATCGCCATCGACGCGCTCGTCGCGCGCCTGTACGCGGCGTTCCGCACCCGTGACGGTGCGGCCGCGCCGGTGGACACGCTGCGCGGGGTGTTCCTGCCGGAGGCGGTCATCGTCAAGGCGGTCGGACCGGCGCCGGAAGTGTTCGACGTGACCCGGTTCATCGAAACCCGGCGCGCGATCCTGGGCGACGGCGGACTGCGCGATTTCGACGAATGGGAGCTCGACGCCCGCAGCGAGCGCCGCGGCCATGTCGTGCATCGCTGGAGCCTGTACCGCAAGGTCGGCGTCCGCGACGGCGTCGCCTTCGACGTGCGCGGGGTCAAGAGCCTGCAGTGCGTGGACACGCCGGCGGGCTGGCGCATCGCGTCGCTGGTCTGGGACGACGCGCGCGACGGGCTGGCGCTGCCGGAGCGCTGGGACGCGGCGTGAGCGGGTCCGCAGGAGGCGCGGGGATGGGGCGCGGCCCCGACCGCCGCCCGGCTCTGCCGCAGGCGCGGCGGTCCCAACAGGCGTCGTTCCACGGCGATTACATCGCGCATTCCGGCGGGCGATCGGCGACACTCGACGCCTCGACCTCGCTGGAGCCGGCGCCATGGGCCTGTTGCGTCTCCCCGCCGCGCAAGGCGTCCGCCGCGGCGGCCTCGCCCTGATCGCCGCCGCGCTGACGCTGCTGGCCGGCTGCGCCACCGCTCCCGTCCCGGGTCTCGCTCCGGGCTCCGCCGCGGGCGATGCCGGCGGTGCATTCGTCGAACGCAGCGTGCGCATCGGCGGCGCCGACCGGCGCTACCAGGTCTTCGTGCCCGCCGCCCGCTTCCGCCACGGCCGCGTGCCGGTGGTGATGTTCCTGCACGGCACCGGCGAACGCGGCAGCGACGGCGACAAGCCCACGCGCGTGGGCCTTGGCCCGTACCTGCGGGCGCACGCCGACGACTTTCCGGCGGTGGTGGTGTTCCCGCAGGCGCCGGACGACAGCGACTGGAAGGACACGGCCGCCGACATCGCCTTCGCCGCGCTCGACGCGACGATGCGCGAGTTCCACGGCGACCCCGACCGCACCTATCTCACCGGGCTGTCGATGGGCGGCTACGGCACGTGGGAGCTGGCGCTGATGCAGCCGCATCGCTTCGCCGCACTGGTCCCGGTGTGCGGCGCGCTGACCGCGCCGCGCGACGAACGCGATCTTTACGTTACTCCATTGCGCGGCGAGTCCGACCCCGCCGCCGCGCTCGCGCGGCGCCTGAAGCACGTGCCGGTGTGGATCTTCCACGGCGCGAAGGACGATCTGGTGCCGCCGCGGGAGGATCGCCTGACCCACGCCGCCTTCCAGACCGTCGGCGGCGATGTGCGCTACACCGAATTCCCCGACGCCAACCACAACAGTTGGGACCCGGCGTACTCGGGCACGCCGGACCTGTGGCCGTGGCTGTTCGCGCAGAAGCGCCGCTGACCGGCCGGCGCTGCGTCAGCCGGCGGCGTCGTCCCGTTTCGGCTTCGCCAGCAGCGCCTCCAGCACCGCCATGCGCACGAACACGCCGTTGGCGACCTGGCGCAGGATCAGCGATTGCGGGCCGTCGGCGACGGCGTCGTCGATCTCCACGCCGCGGTTGATCGGGCCGGGATGCATCACCACGGCGTCGGACGCTGCGCGCTTGAGGCGGGCCTCGGTCAGGCCGTAGTCGCGGTGGTAGTCCTCGAGCGACGTCACCAGGCCCTGCTCCATGCGTTCGCGCTGCAGGCGCAGCATCATCAGCACGTCCGCGCCCTCGATCGCTTCGTCCAGATCGCGGGTCACGGTGCAGCCGTGGAGCATGCCGCCGCTGTCGTCCACCGGCGGCAGCAGCGCGGCCGGGCCGCAGATCCGGATGTCGCGCACGCCCATCGTGCGCAGCGCATGCAGGTCGGAGCGGGCGACGCGCGAGTGCAGCACGTCGCCGACGATCGCGACCCCGAGCCGGGAGAAATCCTCGCCGCGGGCCTGGCGCAGGGTCAGCATGTCGAGCAGGCCCTGGGTCGGATGCGCGCTGCGCCCGTCGCCGGCGTTGATCAGGCGGGTGTCCGGATCGATGTGGCGCGCGAGTTCGTTGAGCACGCCGTCCTCGTGGTGGCGGATGACGAAGCCGCGTACACCCATCGCCTCGATGTTCTTGAGCGTGTCGCGCGCAGTCTCGCCCTTGGTGGTCGACGAGGTGGCGGCGTCGAAGTTCAGCACGTCGGCGCCGAGCCGCTGCGCCGCGCGCTGGAAGCTCAGCCGGGTGCGCGTGGAAGGCTCGAAGAACAGCGTGCAGACCGCGGTGCCGCGCAGGGCCTCCGGCGCGTCCTGGCCGTCGGCGAATTCCTGCGCGCGGTCGAGCAGGCGCGAGAGCGTCGCCCGGCTCATGCCGTCGAGCGTCAGCAGGTGGTGCAGCACGCCCTCGGCGTCGGTCTGCAGCTCCGACTTGTAGCCGAGGGTGTTGGGGAACAGGCTGTTCGGGGTCACGGGGGCATCACTCCTCGAGCGGAAGGGCATCCTGCGGCGCGGCCAGCCAGCGTTCGACGATCACCGCGGCGGCCTCGGCGTCGAGCAGGTCGGCGTCGCGGCGACGGCGACGGCCGTCGGCGCGGTCGGCGGCGAAGCGCCGCGCGGCCTCCTGCGAGCTGTTGCGTTCGTCCATCATCGCGACGGGCAGGCGGAAGCGGGCCAGCAGTTCGCGCGCGAACGCGCGCGCGCGCCGGCGGATCGGCTGGTCGCCGCCGTCCAGGGTCATCGGATCGCCGACGATGAAGCCGGCCGGACGCCACTCGCGATGCAGCTTCTCGACCGCCTTCCAGTCGATCTGTTCGTCGTGGACGTCGACCACGGCCAGCGCGCGCGCGCCGAGGCCGAAGCCGGTGCTCACCGCGACCCCGATGCGGCGGGCGCCGACGTCGAAGCCCAGGACGGTGGCGTCGGCGCGCAGCGGCTCAGGCATGACCGCTGTAGTCGGTCATCCGCCGCATGTCCACGCCGATGCGGCCGGCGGCGGCCTCCCAGCGGTCGTCCAGCGGCAGCGAGAACAGCAGGGCGTCGTCGTGGTCGGCGGTGATCCAGCTATTGTCGGCCAGCTCCTGTTCGAGCTGGCCCGCGCCCCAGCCGGCGCAGCCGAGCACCACGATGACCCGCTGCGGGCCTTCGCCGCGGGCGAGGGCTTCGAGCACGTCGCGGGAGGTGGTGACGTACAGGCCGTCGGTCACCTGCAGGGTCGAATCCCAGCGCGGTTCGCCGTCGTGCAGGACGAAGCCGCGTTCGGGATGGACCGGCCCGCCGGCGAGCACCCGGCGTTCGCGCAGCGCGGGCGCGCCGCCGTCGATGCCCATCTGGTCGAGCACGTCGCCGAGGGTGTACTCGGAGGGGCGGTTGAGGATCAGGCCCATCGCGCCGTCCGCGTCGTGCTGGCAGATCAGGGCGACGGCGCGCGAGAAGTTCGGATCGGCCAGCGATGGCACGGCGATCAGCAACTGATTGGCCAGGGCGGTCGTCTCGGGCAGCATGCGGCCATTGTACGGGATCGGTCACGAGCGCCGCCGCTCCCCGGGGCCGGAAACGGCGGAAGCCGGCGCGGGGCCGGCTTCCGGGGGGAGACGCCGCGGGCGGAACCGGTCAGGCCGCGAACGGCACGCCGGTCTTCTCCTTCAGCTCGTCGACGGTGACGCCCGGCGCGGCTTCCAGCAGCTTCAGGCCGTCGGCGGTCACGTCGAACACGGCCAGGTCGGTGATGATCCGGTCGACCACGCCCACGCCGGTCAGCGGCAGCGTGCACTGCGGCAGGATCTTGTGTTCGCCGTTCTTCGCGGTGTGCTCCATCAGCACCACCACGCGGCGGACGCCGGCGACCAGGTCCATCGCGCCGCCCATGCCCTTGACCATCTTGCCCGGCACCATCCAGTTGGCGAGGTCGCCCTGGTCGGTGACCTGCATCGCGCCGAGGATGGCCAGGTCGATGTGGCCGCCGCGGATCATCGCGAACGAATCGTGGCTGCCGAAGTAGCTGGCGCCGGGGCGGGCGGTGACGGTCTGCTTGCCGGCGTTGATGAGGTCGGCGTCGACCTCGTCCTCGGTCGGGAACGGGCCGATGCCGAGCAGGCCGTTCTCGCTCTGCAGCCACACGTCCATGCCGTCGGGGATGTGGTTCGCCACCAGCGTCGGCAGACCGATGCCGAGGTTCACGTAGGCGCCGTCGCTGAGTTCCTGCGCGGCGCGCTGCGCCATTTCATCGCGGGTCCAGGCCATCACTTCTCTCCCTGGCGCACGGTGCGCTGTTCGATGCGTTTCTCGGGGGTCGGGTTGACCACGATGCGGTCGACGTAGATGCCGGGCAGGTGGACGTGGTCCGGGTCGATGTCGCCGATCCCGACCAGTTCCTCGACCTCGGCCACGCAGACCTTGCCGGCCATCGCGCAGGCCGGGTTGAAGTTGCGCGCGGTCTTGCGGAACACCAGGTTGCCGGCCTCGTCGGCCTTCCACGCCTTCACCAGCGAGACGTCGGCCTTCAGCGCGGTCTCCAGCACGTACCAGTGGCCGTCGGGGAACTGGCGCGTCTCCTTGCCGTCTGCGACCACGGTGCCGTAGCCGGTGCGGGTGAAGAACGCCGGGATGCCGGCGCCGCCGGCGCGCAGGCGCTCGGCCAGCGTGCCCTGCGGATTGAATTCCAGTTCGAGTTCGCCGGCGAGATACTGGCGCTCGAATTCCTTGTTCTCGCCGACGTAGGACGAAATCATCTTCCTGATCTGGCGCGTCTCCAGCAGCATGCCCAGGCCGAAGCCGTCGACGCCGGCGTTGTTGGAGATCGCGGTCAGGCCCTTGGCGCCGGAATCGCGCAGGGCGGCGATCAGCGCCTCGGGGATGCCGCAGAGGCCGAAACCGCCGACCGCGAGGGTCTGGCCGTCGGCGACCAGGCCGCGCAGGGCCTCGTCGGCGGACGCGAAGACTTTGCGCTTGCTCATGCCGGCACCTGGCGCAGGCGCGCGTGTTGCGGGAGGGTCATGGTGGTTCCTCGGTGATCGGGTCGCGTGGGGGCGACCGGTGGGGGCCAAAGTGTACCGCCCGTTTCCGGCGGGACACACCGTACTTTGGGGAATGTCGGTGCATGGACGCCGGCCGCCGGCTGGCTAGACTGTGCCGATGACCCGCATCGCCTTCGTCATCGCCATCGCCTCCGCTTCCCTCGACGAGGACATGCCGCCGCTGCTGGCGGCCTGCGATCGCGCCGGGCTCGCCGCCGAAGTCCGCGCCTGGGACGACGACACGGTCTCCTGGGCCCGCTACGACGCCGTGGTGCTGCGCTCGCCGTGGGACTACCACCTCCGTCGCGAGGCGTTCCTGCACTGGTGCGACCGGGTGGCGGGCGCGACCCGGCTGCTGAATCCGCCCGAGGTGGTGCGCTGGAACACCGACAAGCGCTACCTGGCCGATCTCGAGGCCGCCGGCGTGGCGGTGGTGCCGACGCGGTTCGTCGCGCCCGATGCCGAGCCGCTGCCGGCGGTGGACGAAGCCTTCGCCGCGTTCGCCGACGCCGCCGAGATCGTGGTGAAGCCGACCGTCAGCGCCGGTTCGCACGACACCCAGCGCTACCGGCGCACGCAGGGCCTCGCCGCCGCCAACCAGGTCGGCACGCTGCTCGACGCCGGCCGCGACGCGATGCTGCAGCCCTACCTCGACGCCGTCGATGTCCGCGGAGAAACCGCGCTGCTGTATTTCGACGGCGTCTTCAGCCACGCGATCCGCAAGGCGGCGCTGCTGCGGCCGGACGCGACCGGCCTGGACCACACCGCGCTGCCCGACGCGATCGCCGCGCGCACGCCCGACGACGACGAGCGCCGCGCGGGCGAGGCCGTGCTCGCCGCGCTGCACGCGCGCACCGGCGCGCCGCTGCCGTACGTGCGGATCGACCTGATCCGCGACGCCGACGGCGCGCCGCGGCTGCTGGAACTGGAACTGACCGAGCCCTCGCTGTTCTTCGTGCAGGCGCCGGACGCGGCCGATCGCTTCGTCGCCGCGCTGCAGCGCGCGTTGACGGCGGCTGAACCGCCGCAGTGAACACGCCGACGGGACCGGCGACCGGATCGGATACCATGCCGGCCTTGCCGCCCCGCCGGGGCCACGTCGCGATGCCCGCCCCGCCATGAACGCCGCACTGCAGCGCCACGACCACGCCGCGCGCGTCGATTTCGTGGTCGAACTGGCCGGCCGCCTGCACGCCTACGGCACCACCGCCCACCGCCTCGAGGGCGCGGTCATGGCGGTATCGGCGCAGCTCGGGCTCGAATGTGGGGTGTGGTCGAACCCGACCGGCATGATCCTGTCCTTCGGCGAGGCCGGCCGCGGCCGCCGGGACACCGTCCGCGTGGTCCGCATGCCGCCGGGCGAGACCGACCTCTACAAGCTGTGCGAGGCCGACCGCATCGCCGAGGAGGTGACCACCGGCGCGCTGGACCTGGAAGCCGGCCATGCCGCGCTGCGCGCGCTCGAACGCCCCGGCGGCTGGCGCGGGCGGACCATCGCGGTGCTCGCCTTCGGCCTGTCGGCGGCGGCGGTGGCGGGGCTGTGGCGGCTGCCGTGGCTGGATATCACCGTGGCCGGCGTCACTGGCCTGCTGATCGGCCTGCTCGACTGGGCGACCCAGACCCGGCCGCGGCTCAAGGAAGCCAGCGATGCGCTCGCGGCGATGGCCGCCGGCTCGGTGGCGGTGCTGGTGGCGAGTTTCATCGGCCCGCTCAACCTCAACACGGTCATCATCTCGTCGCTGATTGTGCTGATGCCCGGCATGTCGCTGACCAACGCGGTCAACGAACTCACCAACCAGAACCTCGTGTCCGGCACCGCGCGCTTCGCCGGCGCGATGACCACGATCCTCAAGCTCGCCATCGGCATGCTGGTGGCGCTGAACGGCGCGGAGATGATCGGGCTCCATCCCGAGGTGCGCGCGCTGCGCCCGCAGCCGATGTGGGTCGAAGGCCTGGCGCTGCTGCTCGGCACCTACGCCTTCGCCGTGCTGTTCCGCGCCGGGCGCCGCGATTATCCGCTGGTGATGCTGTCGGCGGCGGCCGGCTATCTGATCTCGCGCTTCGTCGGCGGCGAATGGGGCAGCTCCGCCGGCGTGTTCGTCGCCGCGCTGGCGACGACCGCGGCGGGCAACGCCTATGCGCGCTGGTTCAATCGTCCCGGCGCGCTGGTGCGCCTGCCGGGCATCATCATGCTGGTGCCCGGCAGCGCCAGCCTGCGCGGGCTGCTCGCGCTGGTGCAGGAACAGAGCATGGAGGCCGGCCAGGCGGCGATGCTGGCCGCGCTCAACATCCTGCTCGCGCTGGTCGCGGGGCTGCTGTTCGGCAACATCCTGATCCCGACCCGGCGCAATCTCTGAAGCGGGCGGTCCTCGTTTCCGGGCGTCCAACCCTCAAACGAACAGAGCGGCCCGAAGGCCGCTCTGCCGGTGCGCGATACCGTGGAGGCGCGCGACTTACTTCTTGATCAGGAACTCTTCGACCTTCTTGCCCTTCTTGACCTGGTCGGCGAGCCAGCGCGGCTGCTTGCCGCGACCGGTCCAGGTTTCCTTCGGGTTGGCCGGATTGCGGTACTTCGGCGGCACCTTGCGGCCGGCGGTCTTCGACGCCTTCCGGGTCTTGCCTTCGGCGGCCTTGGCGCCACCGAACAGTTCGGCGATCGTGTAGCCCTCGGCCTTGGCCAGCGCGACGAGCTTCTTGCGGACGCCGGCGATCGGCTTGCGCTTGTTCATTGCGGACTTCTGCTTCTGGGCCTGGTTGATGAGCGAGTCCAGGTCTTTTTGCGAGAACCCTTTCAGATCGAATGCCATTGTGACTCCGGGTGACGAAGGGAATCTCCGGGCGGAAACAAGGCCGCGGGGAGCGCGCCGATCATAATCGATTTCCGATTTCCTTCAAAACGGGCCCTTGAATATCGGGGATATTCGACGGAAACCGGGTCGGCGCGCCGGAAATGGAATCGAAAGCGGAATCCGGTCGCAAAAAAGCCCGGATTCCGCGGCCCGACGCATCCTGCGATCGATCGCGACCGTCAATCGCGCCGCGGCAGCAATCTGCCGAGCAGCGTTTCGCGATCGAGCGATTCGGCCTCGCTCGCGCGGCGGCTGCGATATTCGAACGTGCCGGCGGCGAGCCCGCGCTCGGACACCACCACGCGATGCGGGATGCCGATCAGTTCGATGTCGGCGAACATCGGGCCCGGACGCAGGCCGCGGTCGTCGAGCAGCGTTTCCACGCCGGCGGCATTCAGTTCGTCGTACAGCGCCTGCGCGGCGGCGGCGACGGCCGGATCGTTCTTCGGGTTGATCATGCAGATCGCGACCTGCCACGGCGCCATCGGCTCGGGCCAGACGATGCCGGCCTCGTCGTGGCTCTGCTCGATCGCGGCCGCGACGATGCGGCTCACGCCGATGCCGTAGCAGCCCATCGCGGGAATCGCGGCCTTGCCGCTGGCGTCGAGCACGGTCATGCCCATCGCCTCGGAATACTTGCGGCCGAGCGCGAACACGTGGCCGACCTCGATGCCGCGCGCGATGCCCAGCGTGCCCTTGCCGTCCGGCGAGGGATCGCCGGCGACGACGTTGCGGATGTCGGCGACGTGGTCGGGTTCCGGCACGTCGCGGCCCCAGTTCACGCCGGCGATGTGGAAACCGGCCTCGTTCGCGCCGACCACGAAGTCGTGCATCGCGGCGACCGTGCGGTCGGCGACCACGCGGATGGCCTGCTTCGGCGCGATCGGGCCGAGGAAGCCGGGTTCGCTGCCGAGGTGCTCGAGGATTTCGGCTTCGGTCGCGAGGCGGTATTCGGCGAGGCCGGGCAGTTTCGCCAGCTTGATCTCGTTGACGAGGTGGTCGCCGCGCACCAGCGCGAGCACGAACTGCGGCGCGCCCTCGGCGTCCACGCCCATGAGCGCCACCGATTTCACCGTGCGCTGCAGCGGAATGCCGAGCAGCGCGGCGACCTCCTCGCAGGTCTTCTGGGTCGGGGTGTCGACCTTGCGCAGGGTCTCCGTGGCGGCGCCGCGTTCGCCCGGCGACACGGCTTCGGCCAGTTCGATGTTCGCGGCGTAATCCGAGCCGTCGGAGAACGCGATCGCATCCTCTCCGGATTCCGCCAGCACCTGGAATTCGTGCGAGGCGCTGCCGCCGATCGCGCCGGTGTCGGCGAACACCGCGCGGAACTTCAGCCCCAGCCGGGTGAAGATGCGGCCGTAGGTGTCGTACATGTTGCGGTATTCGGCGTGCAGCGATTCGTCGTCGATGTGGAACGAATACGCGTCCTTCATCAGGAACTCGCGCGCGCGCATCACCCCGAAGCGCGGGCGGATCTCGTCGCGGAACTTGGTCTGGATGTTGTAGAAGTTCACCGGGAGCTGCTTGTAGCTGCTCAGTTCCTGGCGCGCGAAGTCGGTGATCACTTCCTCGGCGGTGGGGCCGTAGCAGTATTCGGCTTCCTTGCGGTCCCTGATCTTCAGCAACTGGCCGCCGAATTTCTGCCAGCGGCCGGTTTCCTCCCACAGCTCGCGCGGCTGGATGGTCGGCATCAGCAGTTCGATCGCGCCGGCGCGATCCATTTCCTCGCGGACCACGGCCTCGACCTTGCGCAGCACGCGCAGGCCCAGCGGGCTCCAGGTGTAGAGGCCGGCGGCGAGCTTGCGCAGCATGCCCGCGCGGAGCATCAGCCGGTGGCTGACGACTTCGGCGTCGGCGGGAGTTTCCTTTTCGGTGCGGAGATGGAACTGCGACAGGCGCATCGGACGGGCTCGCGGGGGGTCGAACCCCGCATTTTGCCCGATGTCGCCGGGGTCCGCTGCCCGGCGGCCGGGTTCAGCGCTCGCCGCAGTTCACCCGGGCCACGGTCTGGGCGATCTCGAGCTGCTTCTGGCGGTCGGCGTCGTCGAGGTCGCCGTCGGGCTGGCCGTCGCCGTTGCTGTCCACCTGCAGCCGGCTGCCGCCCTGCAGCAGTTCGATGTTGCGCTGGGCGGTGGCGCACTGGGGCGACACCGTCCGTTCGGCGGTCGGCTGGGCGGGCGCCGCCGCGCTGACGTGCTGGGTGATCGTCCGCTGCTGGAACTTGCCCTGGGCCGGCGGCGTCTGCGAGTAGTGGGTCACGCCGTTGGCGTCCTTCCACTGGTAGACCTCGCCGGCGGACGCGGTCGCGGCGGCGAGGACGGAAGCGGCGAGGAGGGCGGTGCTGAGCGCGCGGATCATGGCGTTACCTGCGGAAATGGCGGACGGGGCCCCCTGCGATGGCGGGATTGCAACACCCCGGCGCGGGCGGCGCAAGCGCGACCGCTCCCGCGGCCCCGGCCCGGTCCGGGCGAAGCGCGGCGGATCGGCTCCGGTACACTGGCCGCATGAGCCAGCCCGACCCCGCCGCCCCCGCCGCGCCGCGCCGCAACCGCGGCATCTACCTGCTGCCGAACCTGTTCACCACCGGCGCGCTGTTCTCCGGGTTCTTCGCGATCATCGCCGCATCGCAGGGCCGGTTCGGCGCCGCCTGCGTGGCGATTTTCATTTCCGCGGTGCTGGACGGCCTCGACGGCCGGGTCGCGCGGATGACCAACACCCAGACCGAGTTCGGGGTGCAGTACGACTCGCTGGCCGACCTGATCAGCTTCGGCATGGCGCCCTCGCTGGTGATGTACCACTGGGCGCTGGAGTCGCTGAAGCTGGACAACCCGACCCTGGGCAAGATCGGCTGGCTGGGGGCGTTCCTGTACGCCGCCTGCGCGGCGCTGCGGCTGGCCCGCTTCAACAGCCAGGTCGGCACCGTCGACAAGCGCTGGTTCATCGGCCTGCCGTCGCCCTCGGCCGCCGGCCTGATGGCCAGCTTCGTCTGGACCCTGCACGACCTCGGCTGGACCGGCGAGCAGTTGCGCTACCCGGCGCTGGCGGTGACGGTGTTCGCCGGGCTGCTGATGGTCAGCCGCTTCCGCTACCCCAGCTTCAAGGGCGGCAAGGGCCCGCAGGCCGACCGCGTGCCGTTCGTCGTGCCGCTGCTGGTGATCGCGGCGATCATCGGCCTGGTGATCGATCCGCCGAAGGTGCTGCTGGGCGTGTTCGCGACGTTCGCGCTGTTCGGGCCGCTGATCGCCCGGCGCATGGCGCGCCGCGGGGGCGCCGCGGAGGGCGCGTGAACGCCACCGTCTGGGACCCGTTGCAATGCGAGATGCTGGCGGCGATGGGGCTGCCGGTGCAGCGCATCGTGCTGGCGACGGCCGGCGACGAAAGTCCCGCGACGCTGTCGGACGACCCGCTGGTGCTGGCGCTGCTGCGCGCCGCCGGACGTTCGCGCGAGGCCGCGGACGCGCCGCGCATCGCCCGCGGCTGGCCCGCGCCCGAGCGCCTGCGCCGCGATCCCGCGGCCAAGCGCGCGCTGTGGCCGCAGTTGCGCGCGCTGAGGCGCCCGTCGGCGTGAGCGCCGAGCCGTCCACGCCGGATATCGCCGGGGCGTTGCCCCCGACCACGCTGCGCGCGATGCGCGAGAGCGACCTCGACATGGTGATGGCGATCGAGACCCGCGCCTACGCCTTCCCGTGGACCGTGGGCATCTTCCGCGACTGCCTCAACGCCTGCTATCCGGCGTGGCTGCTGGTCGAGGGCGAGGTGGTGATCGGTTACGGCATCCTCAGCGTCGCCGCCGGCGAGGCGCACATCCTCAACATCTGCATCGCGCCCGAGGCGCAGGGCCACGGCCACGGCCGGCGCCTGCTGCGCGCCCTGATCCGGCTGTCGCGCCAGCAGCGCGCGGCGCGCATTTTCCTGGAAGTGCGGCCGTCGAACCCGAAGGCGATCGCGCTGTACCACGACGAAGGCTTCAACGAGATCGGCCGCCGCCCGCGCTACTACCCGGCGCACATGGGCCGCGAGGATGCGATCGTGATGGCGATGGAGCTGCTGGAGGGGTAGGACGTTTCGACGTTTCGCGGCATCCGCGAGATCGCGAATGCCATCAAATCGGCCGCACACATCGCATCGGTAGAGCGGCCTTCAGGCCGCTGCTTTCCGTTCCCTGAAACACCTTCCGACAAGATGGGCAGCGGCCTGAAGGCCGCTCTACCGGGTCGCGTCGCGGTCCCCGCGCATCGCGCGCACGCCATCGCGCGCGCGCCGCCTCACCCCAGCCGTCCGCGCTGTTCCTGCAGCGCCGCGAGCTTGCCCGTCCAGTCGGCGAGGCGCTGGCGTTCCTGCTCGACCACCGCCGGCGGCACGTTGCCGCCGAACTTCGCGAGCTTGGCTTCGCTCTTGTCCTTCTCGCCGGCCACCTTGACGATTTCCTTGTCCAGGCGCGTGCGCTCGGCGTCGAGATCGACCAGGCCTTCCAGCGGCACGAACAACTGCAGGTCGCCGACCACGGCCGGCGCGGCCGCCGGCGGTTCGCCGGCGATGGTGTCGACGGCGTCGAGCTTCAGCAGGAACTTCAGCGACGCCGCGAACTTCGCGACGCGCGCCGCGTCGACGGCGTCGCCGCCGCGGAACAGCAGCGAGACCTGCTTCGACGGCGAGATGCCCAGCGTGCTGCGGATGCTGCGCACCGCCGACACCACGGCCTTGACCCATTCGATGTCGGCCTCGGCCGACGCATAGCCGGCGGCGTCGACATCGGCAGCCTGCGGGTAGGGGCGGGCGCAGATGCTGGGCGCCTCGATCCCCAGCTTCGGCGCGACGTGGCGCCACAGTTCCTCGGTCACGAACGGGATCAGCGGGTGCAGCAGGCGCAGCAGCGTTTCCAGCACATGCAGCAGGGTGTGGCGCGTGCTCGCCGCGGCCTCGGCGTCGTCGCCGCTGAGCGCCGGCTTCGCCAGCTCGACGAACCAGTCGCAGAATTCGTTCCAGGCGAACTCGTACAGCGCCTGCGACAGCAGGTCGAAGCGGTAGTCGGCGAAATGGGTCGCGGCCTCGGCCGAGACCTTCGCCAGGCGCGAGAGGATCCAGCGCTCGGCGTCGGTCTTCGGCTGCGGCGTGCCGGAGGCGCTGAACCCTTCGGTGTTCATCAGCGCGAAGCGCGTGGCGTTCCACAGCTTGTTGCAGAAGTTCTTGTAGCCCTCGCAGCGGGCCATGTCGAACTTGATGTCGCGGCCGGGACCGGCGAGCGCGGCCATGGTGAAGCGCAGCGCGTCGGCGCCGTGCGGGGCGATGCCGCCGCCGAACTCCTTGCGTGTGGCCTTCTCGATCTTCGGCGCGTCCTGCGGCTTCATCAGGCCGGTGGTGCGCTTGGCGACGAGCGCGTCCTCGCTGATGCCGTCGATGATGTCCAGCGGGTCGAGGATGTTGCCCTTGGACTTCGACATCTTCTGACCGTCCTTGTCGCGGACCAGGCCGGTGATGTAGACGTCGCGGAACGGCACCCGCTTGGCGTCGGGCGCGTCGGCCGGCATGAAGTGGTCGGTCATCATCACCATTCGGGCCACCCAGAAGAACAGGATGTCGAAGCCGGTGACCAGCACGCTGCTCGGCACGAACTGGTCGAAACCGCGTTCGCGCATCGCCTCGGGGTTCGGCCAGCCCATGGTGCTGATCGGCCACAGCGCGGAGGAGAACCAGGTTTCCAGCACGTCGTTGTCCCGGCGCAGCGGGATGTCGCCGACCTTCGCACGTACTTCGGCCTCGTTGCGGCCCACATGCACGTTGCCGGCGTCGTCGTACCACGCCGGGATGCGGTGGCCCCACCACAACTGGCGGCTGATGCACCAGTCCTGGATGTTCTCCAGCCAGTGGCGGTAGGTGTTGATCCAGTTCGGCGGCACGAACTTCACCGACCCGTTCTCGACCAGTTCCAGGCCGCGGCGCGCGAATTCGTCCATCTTCACGAACCACTGGTCGGTGAGATACGGCTCGATCACCTGGCCGGTGCGGTCGCCGCGCGGCACCTGCAGCTTGTGCGGTTTCGTTTCGACCAGAAGCTCGGCGGCTTCGAGGTCGGCGACGATGACTTTGCGGGCTTCGAAGCGGTCCAGGCCTTGGTACCGTTCTGGAATTGATTCCAGAGAATCCAGATCGGCCAGTGTGAGTTTGTGTGCTTCACGGTCCGACATTGCTCGCTCTGACGCGACATCGGGTCCGCCCGCATGCGAGGGGTCTCTTAGGGAAGTGTTTTCGTTTCGAATCCAGCCATCTGGTTCGTGGAGGATCCGTGCGGAAGGCGAAAAGATATTAATAAGGCCGCGATTCGGCATGTCATCGAAAACACCACTTTTTTCGTGGCGCTGCCACACCGCGTTGTCGTTGAAATCGTGCGCAGGCGTCACCTTCACCACGCCGGTGCCGAAGGCGCGGTCGACGTAGTCGTCGGCGATGATCGGGATGCGGCGGTCGGACAGCGGCAGCAGGACCTGCTTGCCGACGAGGTGCGCGTAGCGGGGGTCTTCCGGATGCACCATCACCGCGACGTCGCCGAGCATCGTCTCGGGGCGGGTGGTGGCCACGATCAGGCGGTCGCGGGTCTCGCGCAGGGTCTCGTTGCCGTCGGCGTCGTGTTCGACGTGTTCGTAGGTCGCACCGTCGGCCAGCGGGTAGGCGATCGACCACAGGAAGCCGTTCTCCTCCTCGCTCACCACCTCGAGGTCGGAGATCGCGGTCTTCAGCACCGGGTCCCAGTTCACCAGCTTCTGGCCGCGGTAGATCAGGCCTTCGGCGTGCAGCTTCACGAACGCCTCGATCACCGCCTCGGAGGCGATCGGGTCCATCGTGAACACGCTGCGCGACCAGTCGCCCGAGGCGCCGAGGCGGCGCATCTGGCGCTCGATGGTACCGCCGGACTGCTGCTTCCATTCCCACACCCGGTCGATGAAGGCCTCGCGGCCCAGCGAATCGCGGGTCTCGCCCTTGCCTTCCAGCGCGAGGTTGCGCGAGACCACCATCTCGGTCGCGATGCCGGCGTGGTCGGTGCCCATCTGCCACAGCGTGCGATAGCCGCGCATGCGGTGGTAGCGGATCAGCGCGTCCTGCAGCGTGTGCTGGAACGCGTGGCCCATGTGCAGCGTGCCGGTGACGTTCGGCGGCGGCAGCAGGATGGTGTAGGCGGGGCCGTCGCCCTGCGGCGCGAAGACGCCGCTCGCTTCCCACTCGGCGTAGAGGCGGGATTCGAAGTCCTTGGGTTCGTAGCCGGAGGCGAGCGTGGTCATGGGGTCTTGTCGCTGTTCAAGTCTGGGGAGTCGTGATGGCCCCTCACCCGACCTTCGGCCCTCCTTTCCCCGCGCGCGGGGAGAGGCAAGGACGAGCGCGAACGATGGGGGCGGCGCACTTACATGTCGTATTTCTTCACTTCGAGCCCGCGCGCCTGGTACTGCTTCCAGCGCTCGCGCAGCGGGCCGCGCGCGGATTCGTCGGCGGGCACGACCTCGAGCACGCGCTCGAATCCGCCCTCGACCGGCGCGTCGCGCAGGTTGATCACCAGCGCCCGCAGCGGCACGTCCTCATCGGGCGAGGCGATCAGCACCGGCGTGAGGTCGTCCTCATCGTCGGTGCCGGCGATCTGGTGCGGGATGTAGGCGTCCTCGTCGAACGCCCACAGCAGCTCGTCCAGCGCCTCCGCCTGCGCCGCGTCGCGCGCCAGCACCAGCGTCCACAGGTTGGCGTCGTACGCCTTGCGCGCCAGCTCGCACACCAGCCGCAGCGGCTCCTCGCGGAAGCGCGGCTTCTGGATCAGGTAGAAGTCGGCGCGGGGCACCGTCAGCCCTGCGCCCGGTCCAGCAGCCACTGCGCCAGCAGGCCGACCGGGCGGCCGGTGGCCATGCCGAGCTTGCCGTCGTCGTTGGCGACGCCGGCGATGTCCAGGTGCGCCCAGCGCTGGCCTTCGGTGAAGCGCGAGAGGAAGCAGCCGGCGGTGATGGCGCCGGCGTTGCGGCCGCCGATGTTGTAGACGTCGGCGAAGATCGAGTTGAGCTGGCTCTGGTATTCGTCCCACAGCGGCAGGCGCCAGGCGCGGTCGAAGACCTGCTCGCCGGCGGCCAGCAGTTCGTTCGCCAGGTCGTCGTGCTTGCTCATCAGGCCGGCGGCGTACTTGCCCAGCGCGGTCACGCAGGCGCCGGTGAGGGTGGCGACGTCCAGCAGCGCCTGCGGCTCGAAGCGCTGGGCGTAGGTCAGGGCGTCGCACAGGATCAGCCGGCCCTCGGCGTCGGTGTTGCCGACCTCGATCGTCTTGCCGGACATGCTGGTGATGACGTCCGACGGGCGGTAGCTCATGCCGTCGGGCATGTTCTCGACCGCCGGGACGATGCTGATCAGGTTCACCGGCAGGCGCATCTTCACCGCGGCGACGAACGTGCCCAGCACCGTGGCGGCGCCGCACATGTCGTACTTCATCTCCTCGATGCCGCCGCCGGTCTTGAGGTTGATGCCGCCGGTGTCGAAGGTGATGCCCTTGCCGACCAGCACGAAGGGCCTGGCCGCGCCGCCGCCGGCGTCGGGGACGCCGTTCCACTTCAGCACGATGAGCTTGGGCGGGTTGGCCGAGCCGCGGGCCACCGCCAGCAGCGAGCCCATGCCGAGGCCGTCCATCTGCGCGCGGTCCAGCACCTCGCACTCGACGCCGGCGTGCTGCGCGGCGAAGGCCTGCGCCTGCTCGGCGAGGTAGGCGGGGTTGCAGATGTTCGGCGGCAGGTTGCCCAGTTCGCGGGTGAAGGCCACGCCTTCGGCGATGGCGATGCCCTGGGCCAGCGCGCGGGCGTCGGCGCCGGCGATGGCGACGGCGGCCAGCTTGCTCGCGCCCTTGTCGCGGTTGCGCTCGCCGAGGGTGGCGGTGTAGCGGTAGCAGACGTGGTTGAAGGCGATCACGGCCTGGCGGAGGTTCCAGGCGTGGTCGCGACCGGCGACCGGCACCTCGGTCAGGGTGAACAGGGCGTTGGTCGCGGCGCCGTCCTTCAGCGCGCGGGCGGCGTCGCCGGCGGCCTTGATGAACTGCGGCACGCCGAACTTCCCCGCCTCGCCCAGGCCGACGACCAGCACCCGCGGCGCGGCCACGCCGGGAAGGTCGTGGAGCAGGGCGGTCTTGCCGGTCTTGCCGGACACGTCGCCGCGGGCGGCGAGGGCGGCGAGGCGGCCGCCGCTGGCGGCGTCGACCGCCTGCCCGGCCGGGGTCAGCGACTGGTCGGCGAACACGCCGATGACCAGGCAGTCGCAGGCGTGGCGGGGAGCGTCGGCGGCGGGCGCGCCGTGGAGGGTGAAAGCGAGGGCCATGGATCGGTTCCGTACGGACGAGAGGAAGCTGCGCGTCGGCGGCGGCCACGCCAGCCTGAACCGCCGCGGGCGCGGGCATTCAGGTAGCCTGCCTTTCCGAGGGGGGCCTCCGTACAATCGCCCGGCGCCCCGCGGGTCCCGGGTCGGTGCCGGCGGCGCCCGGCGCCAGTCGGTCGATCGGCCGCGGCGCGCAGAACCCCGAAGTTTAAAGCAAAGCCCCCGCCGGGTGCCCGGCGCCCGGACGCCCCGTGACGATGTCGAAGCTGGACCGCTACCTGAG
Source organism: Lysobacterales bacterium (assembly GCA_019510125.1). Taxonomy (GTDB): domain Bacteria; phylum Pseudomonadota; class Gammaproteobacteria; order Xanthomonadales; family Xanthomonadaceae; genus Lysobacter_I. The sequence goes on along the minus strand of JAEKKX010000011.1, from coordinate 83,648 downwards.
CCGCGAATTCGCCCAGAACACCTTCGCGGTGCTGGTGGTGCTGCTGATCGTGCTGGTGGGCGGGGCCTTCGCCGACGTGCTGGGCGACGTGGCCCGGGGCAAGGTGCCGGCGGGGATGCTGCTCGCCCAGTTGGGGCTGGTGTTCCTGAAGTGGCTGCCGCTGATCCTGCCGCTGGCGGTGATGCTGGGGCTGATGCTGGCCATGGGCCGGCTGTACCGCGACGCCGAGATGCCGGTGCTGGTGTCGATCGGCGTCGGCCCGCGGCGGATGCTGCGGCCGCTGGCGTGGATGGCAGTGCCGGTGATCGCGATGGTCGCGCTGTGCTCGCTGTGGCTGGGCCCCTGGGCCGACCGCACCTCGGCGCGAATGATCGAGGAAGCCGGCCGCAACCTGCTGATCGCGGGCATGGAGCCGGGCCGCTTCACCGAGCTGCCGGGCGGCGGCGGCGTGATCTATGTCGGCGCCATGTCGCCCGACAACCGCGAACTGCAGCGGGTCTTCATCTACCGCCAGAAGCAGGACCGCTTCGACGTGACCACGTCGGCGACCGGCCGGCTGTCGGTGCAGGCGGCCACCCAGGACCAGCGCGACCGCTACCTGCGGCTGGAGCAGGGCTTCGAGGTCGAAGGGCCGCTGACCGGCGCCGGGCGGGATTTCCGTCTGGTCCGCTACGCCGGCAACGAAGTGCTGCTGCCGGCGGACACCGGTCCGCGGCGGCGGGTCGACGAAGTCGCGCTGCAGCCCACGACCGCGCTGCTGGGGATCCCCGGCCGGGAGGCGATCGCGCAGCTCCACTCGCGGCTGGCGCCGCCGCTGCTGACCCTGGGCTTTGCGCTGCTGGCGATCCCGCTCTCGCGCAGCGGTCCACGCCAGGCGCGCTACGGCAACCTGGCCGTCGGCTTCCTGATCTACCTGTTCGGCGTGTTCCTGATGATGCTGGGCACGCAGTGGCTGCAGGACGGCAAGCTGCCGACCGCAGTCGGGTTGTGGTGGCTGGTGGTGCCGGTGCTCGTCGTCGGGATCTGGATGTACGCCCGCGACGGCGCGGTCCGCAGGCCGCGGCCGGCGCGCGCACCGTTGGCGGGGCAGGCATGAAGCCGTTCCCGAAGATCCACGACCTCTACATCGGCCGCGTGGTGCTGAGCACCGTGCTGCTGACCTGGGGCGTGCTGGTGGGGCTGGACGCGCTGATCAGCGGCCTGCTGGTGGAGATCAGCGACGTCGGCACCGGCCGCTACGACTTCCTGGCCGCGGCCACCAACGTCGCCTACAGCCTGCCGCGGCGCATGTACATGCTGTTCCCGTACGCGGCGGTCATCGGCGCGATGATCGGCCTCGGACAGCTCGCCTCCAGTTCCGAACTGACCGTGCTGCGCGCGCTGGGCCTGTCGCGGCGCCGGATCAGCCTGTCGGTCATCCTCAGCCTCGGCGTGCTGACCGCGCTGATGGTGGTCAACGGCGACACCCTCGGCCCCTGGGCCCAGCGCCGCGCGGACACGCTCAAGGCCGCGGCGAAATCCAACAACGTCATCGTCGCCCAGTACTCCGGCCTGTGGGCGCGCGAGGGCGACGTGTTCCTCAACGCCCAGACCGGCGAGGAGCGCAGCGAGGGCGGCCGCCAGTGGCTGCAGCTCAACGACGTGCGCCTGTTCGAGCTGGGCCCCGACGGCCGGCTGGCGTCGATCGTGCATGCCGGCACCGCGGAGCACTCCCGCGGCGAGTGGCTGCTGCGCCAGGTCGAGCGCACCCGGTTCGAGGGCCGCTCGGCGACCCGCACCACCGCCCCCGAGGAGCGCTGGGCCTCGCGGCTCGACGCCACCGCGCTGGCCGCGACCACCCGCGACATCTGGCGCCCGCGCTACATGACCAGCGACCAGCTCAAGGCCGGCATCGAATACCGTCAGCGCAACGGGCTGGACGCCAGCGAATACCAGGAGTTCTACTGGGGCCTGTGGTTCTACCCGGTGAACGTGCTGGTGCTGTGCCTGCTGGCGATCCCGTTCGCGTTCGGCTCGCTGCGCAGCGGCGGCCTCGGCAAGCGCCTGTTCATGGGCATCCTGTTCTCGCTCGGCTTCTGGCTGATCCAGACCCAGTTCGTGCGCCTCGCCGGCGTGTTCAAGTTCGACTACCGCATCGCCTACCTGATCCCCGCGATCGCCATGCTGCTGCTGTCGGCGGTGCTGTTCAAGCGCAGGACGGGGTAGGGCCCGACCCGGTCCTTCGCATGGTGAAGTGCGTTCGGGTTCAGTTCGTGGTCTGCAGCAATCGCTCGATGAACTGGGAGTAGTCGTCGCCGAGCGGCAGGTTCATGTCCTGCGCCAGCCTGCGGCGCGTGGTTTCGACTTCCTTTCCCGTTCTCGGATCCCGCCCGATCTTGCGATGGTTTTCCCAGAAGATTCCGGCGCCGCGCTTTTGCCACGCAGGCAGATCGTTGAAGTTGATGCCGTGCGAGAACAGCAATTCGTTCTTTTCCGCCGAGCTCTGGCCCGATAGTGCCCTTGTCGCCTCGCCTGCGCTCGCGCCGCGCTTTCGCAGCAGCCAGTAGCAATGCGCGTTGAGCGAGTTCCGGTGCGCGTCCTCGTGACGCCAGCGGAAATACTCGATCACGAGCTCATCCGAGGGAAGTTGGCAAACGCGTGCGTCGAACGTCGCCAGTCGTCCCATCTCCAGGCTGAAGCATGCGCTTGCCTCGCCGGCGAGCACGGAGAGTATCTTGCGGAGCTTCCGGTCGAAGGTGTCGTCCTCGGGGTGGAACAGCAGTGAAATTTCGTCGCTTTGCGTGTATCCGTACAGTGTCGTGAATCCGCAGGACATCAGGTGCCGCGTGGTCGCCAGCATCGCGTCGCGAAAGCGCTCGTCGAAAGGCGTCTCGAGCTTCCATTCGGTCTTGGTCAGGCGCGTGAAATTCCTGCCGTCCAGCCGGGCCACGATGTGGATCCCCGGCAGGACGACATCATCGTTGGCGCTCTCGAAGGTGCGCAGCTTGCGATCCAGATCGTCAAATTTCATCTGCAATCTCTTCGACGGAGAATTCTCCGTTGCCGTACGCGCACACCGTGTAGATGGCGTCAAAACCCTCTTCCCTGGACGGGCGCTGCAGCATGCGGAGCGTTGAAAGCACAGCGCGCTCGGGAACGCGGGCCTTGCCCGTTCTCTGCGCATTTCTGGCCAGGAGATGTTCCCCGGGAACGTCGAAAAAATAGGCGGTCGCCGCGAATTTCGCCGCTCTGGCCTTCTTCAGATAGACGGCTCGCTGGTCCTGGGTCGGGTTGGTGTTGTCGATCACGAGCGGCTGTTTGAATGCGAGGCATGCATCGATGATGCCGCGTTCGCGGTGGCGGGTACGGAGCATGTCCAGATTGATCCGCAGATGCGTATCGCGGAACCGTTCTTGGAAGAAAGTGGATTTTCCCGAACCCTGCGCGCCGATGAAGATGACCATTTCCATTGGCGATTTTCCCGCTATTTCTTCGGAATCCGCACCAGTCGCGTGCCGCTGGCGCGGTCGTGCCAGGCGAGGCGGTCGCGGTCGAGCCAGGCCCACCAGAAGCCGAGGCCGGCGAACAGCAGCGAGGCGGTGCCGACGGCGTAGCGCAGCCAGAGCGCGCGCAGCGAGGGCGTCTTGCCGTCGCGGCCGGTCACCCGCACGCGCCAGGGGCGCATGCCGAGGGTCTGGCCGCCGCGGCGCCAACTGACGGTGGCGTAGAGCCCGGTGACGGTCCACAGCGCGATCAGTTCGAGCCAGCCGGCGAGGGTGTCGGCGTGGATGGCGTCGCCGCGGTGCGCGATCAGCGCGATCACCCCGACCAGGAACCACACGCCGAGCATCGGGAAGAGGTCGTACAGCAACGCCAGCAGGCGGCGGCCGACGAGGGCCTGCGGCCGGGCCGGCTCGGCGGCGGGTGCGGCGGGCGATGCGTCGGGGGCGGTATCGGTCGCGGTCATCGCGACAGGATACGGGATCGCGCCCGCGCTACCCTGTGCGCATGGCTGCCAGCACGTCGTCACGCCCACCCGCCCGCACCCCGGCGCAGCGCCGCGAACAGGTCCTCGCGCTGCCGCCGCTGCGCGACGCCGATGCGACGGCGATCCACGCGTTCGTCGAGACGATCTGGGCCGAGCACGGGCTTTCGCGGCAGACCCAGGCCAGCTACCGGCGCGACCTCGAAGGCTTCGCGCGCTGGCGCGATGGGGCCGGCGGCGGGCTCGCCGGCGCGGATCGCGCGGTGCTGTTCGACTACCTCGCCTGGCGCACCCGGGAGGGCTATTCGCCGCGCAGCAACGCCCGGCTGCTGTCGACCCTGCGCGCGTTCTTCGGCCTGCAGGTGCGCCGCGGCGCGCGCAGCGACGACCCGACCGCGCTGCTCGACCCGCCGAAGCTGCCGCGGTCGCTGCCCAAGGCGCTGGCCGAACGCGAGATCGAGGCGCTGCTGGCCGCGCCGGACACCGCCACGCCGATCGGGCTGCGCGACCGGGCGATGCTCGAACTGATGTACGCCGCGGGGCTGCGCGTGAGCGAGCTGGTCGGCCTGCCCGCGACCGCGGTCAACCTGCGCCAGGGCGCGTTGCGGGTCACCGGCAAGGGCGGGCGCGAGCGGCTGGTGCCGCTGGGCGAGGAGGCCCAGCACTGGCTGCAGCGCTACCTCGCCGAGGCGCGGCCGGCGCTGGCCGGGAAGCGCGCGCCGCCGGCCCTGTTCCTCGACGCCGACGGCACCCCGCCGACCCGGCAGGCGTTCTGGGCGCTGGTGAAGCGGCTGGCCGCGGTCGCGGGGATCGATCCGCGCCGGATCAGCCCGCACGGGCTCCGCCACAGCTTCGCCACCCACCTGCTGAACCACGGCGCCGACCTGCGCGCGCTGCAGATGCTGCTGGGCCACGCCAGCCTGTCCACGACCCAGATCTACACCCTGGTGGCGCGCGAACAGCTCAAGCGCCTGCACGCGCAGCACCACCCGCGGGCCTGACCGCGGCGCCTCGGCGAATGGGCGCCGGCGGCCGCCCACCGCCGGGAATCGCGTGCGTGGAAGGGGCGCTTCCGGCACGGTCGGCGGCGTCCCGTGCGTGCGACAATCGGCCGACAACGCCCCCTCGGCGCTGAACTCGGCCGCCCCCGCCGCGGTCCCAGTCCCCGCCTTCCCGCCCTTCGATGGAATCGACGCGTATGAAATTCCCGGTGTTCGCCCTGTTGTGCGCCCTGAGCCTGTCCGCCTGCGCGCAGTCCACTCCCGCCGCCGCCGACAAGGCCGCCGCCGCCGGCGACAAGGCGCCCGCGCGCCCGGCGGACGCGTCCAAGGACGCGATGGTCCGCGCCGAGCTGAAGAAGCTCGACCCGCGCCTCGTCCCCGACCGCGTCGGCCCGGCCGAGATCGCCGGCTTCCAGGAAGCCATCGTCAACGGCCAGACCCTCTACTTCAGCGACGACGGCCGCTACATGTTGCAGGGCTCGGTCTACGACCTGAAGGAAAAGCGCGACATCGGCCGCGACGGCCTCAACGCGCTGCGCCGCGAGGAACTGGCGAAGGTCCCGGTCAGCGATCGCATCGTCTTCGCCCCGGTGGGCCCGGCCAAGCACACCGTCGCGGTGTTCACCGACATCGAATGCGGCTACTGCCGCAAGCTGCACTCGCAGATCGGCGAGTACAACAAGCTCGGCATCGCGATCGAATACCTCGCCTTCCCGCGCGCCGGGCTGGGCAGCCCCGACGCGCTGGCGATGGAGTCGGTGTGGTGCTCGGCCGATCGCCGCAAGGCCCTGACCGACGCCAAGAACGGCCAGCCGGTGCCGCCCAAGCGCTGCGACAACCCGGTCGCCGCCGAGTACAAGCTGGGCCAGCGCCTGGGCCTGCAGGGCACGCCGATGATCGTCGACCTGGATGGCGAGGTGCTGCCGGGCTACATGGACCCGCCGGCCATGCTCGAAGCGCTGGACAAGCTGGCCGCCGAGCGCAAGCCGGGCTCGGGCACCCCGGCCGGCGGCCGCTGAGCCGCCGCCCCGCGGTTCGCCGGGCCGGGGCCGCACGATCGGCCTCGCCCCCGGTCCCGCCGGCCGCCCACGGCCCGGCGGGACCGCTTCCGGTACAATCGCCGGCCCGCGCTGACGTGTACCGGACATGATCGTCCTCGAGGGCCGTCCGGCCCTGTCGCCTTTCCGCCGCGAACGGCTCGAATCCCGCCTCCAAGCCATCGCCCCGGGCGTCCGCGTCGCCGGCGCCTGGTGGGTGTACTGGGTCCGTCCCGAACCGGGGCGGACGCCCGACGCCGCCACTCTCGACCGCATCCTCGAAGCGCAGGCGGCCTCCGCCGCGCCGGCCGAGGGCGCGGTCTCGCGCTTCGTCGCGCCGCGGCTGGGCACGATCTCGCCCTGGGCCAGCAAGGCCACCGAGCTGCTGCGCGGCGCCGGCCAGCCGGTGCTCCGGGTCGAGCGCGGCATGCGCATCGACCTCGTCGGCTTCCCCGATGACGCCGCCGTCCGCGCCGCGCTGGCGAAGGCGCTGCACGACCCGATGACCCAGTCGCTGCTCGCCGATCCCGGCGAGGCCGCGGCGCTGTTCTCGGCGCCGGCGCGCGGCGCGCTGGACGTGATCCCGCTGGCCGACCTGGAAGCGGCCAACGCCCGCCTCGGGCTGGCCCTGGCCGACGACGAGATCGCCTACCTGCGCGAGCGCTACGCCGCGCTGGGCCGCGACCCGCACGACGTCGAGCTGATGATGTTCGCGCAGGCGAACTCCGAGCACTGCCGGCACAAGATCTTCAACGCCTCGTGGACCGTCGACGGCCGCGAGGCGCTGCACAACGGCGGCCCGCAGTCGCTGTTCCGGATGATCCGCCACACCCACGCGCAGACCCCGGCGTACACGCTGTCGGCGTACAGCGACAACGCCGCGGTGGTCGAGGGCTACCCGGCGAAGCGGTTCCGGCCCGATCCGGTCACGCTGGAATACCGCGCCGAGGGCGAAACCCCGAGCGCGTTCTGCATCAAGGTCGAGACCCACAACCATCCGACCGCGATCTCGCCGTTCCCGGGCGCCTCCACCGGCGCCGGCGGCGAGATCCGCGACGAGGGCGCGACCGGCCGCGGCGGCAAGCCCAAGGCCGGCCTCGCCGGCTTCAGCGTCTCGCACCTGCGCATCCCCACGCTGCCGCAGCCCTGGGAAGGCGAACGCGCGCTCAATCCGCGGATGGCGCCGGCGCTGGAGATCATGCTCGACGGCCCGCTCGGCGCGGCCGCGTTCAACAACGAGTTCGGCCGGCCCAACCTCGCCGGCTATTTCCGCAGCTTCGAAGTCCGCGAGCCCGACACCGGCCTGGTCCGCGCCTACGACAAGCCGATCATGCTCGCCGGCGGCCTCGGCGCCGTCGACCGGCCGATGGTGGCGAAGAAGTCGCTGTCGCCCGGCGACGCGGTGATCGTGCTCGGCGGCCCGGCGATGCTGATCGGCCTCGGCGGCGGCGCGGCCAGTTCGGTCGCCTCCGGCGAGAGCGCCGAAGACCTCGATTTCGCCAGCGTGCAGCGCGACAACCCGGAGATGGAGCGCCGCTGCCAGGAAGTGATCGACCGCTGCGTGGCGCTGGGCGAGGACAATCCGATCCTCAGCGTCCACGACGTCGGCGCCGGCGGCCTGTCGAACGCGATCCCCGAACTGCTGCACGACTCGTCGGTCGGCGGCACGATCGACCTGGCGAAGGTGCCCACCGACGATCCGTCGCTGTCGCCGATGCAGTTGTGGTGCAACGAATCGCAGGAGCGCTACGTGCTCGGCGTCGCCCCGCACCGGCTGGCCGACTTCACCGCGATCTGCGAGCGCGAGCGCTGCCCGTTCGCAGTCGTCGGCGCCGCGACCGCCGAGGAGCGGCTGGTGGTGGGCGAGGGCGCCGTCGCCGGCGTCGCGCCGGTGGCGCCCGCGATCGACCTGCCGATGGACGTGCTGTTCGGCAAGCCGCCGAAGATGCACCGCGACGCGCGTCGTCCGAAGGCCACCGCGTGGCCGGTGCTCAACGGCCAGACCATCGACCTGCACGAGGCCGGCCTGCGCGTGCTCGCGCACCCGGCGGTGGCCGCGAAGTCGTTCCTGATCACGATCGGCGACCGCAGCGTCGGCGGCCTGACTGCGCGCGACCAGATGGTCGGGCCGTGGCAGATGCCGGTGGCCGATTGCGCGATCACACTGTCGGGCTTCGACACTTTCTCCGGCGAGGCGATGGCGATCGGCGAGCGCACCCCGCTGGCGCTGATCGACGCCGCCGCCGCCGCGCGGATGGCCGTCGGCGAGGCGATCACCAACCTGCTCGCCGCGCCGGTCGCGTCGCTCGACCGGGTCAAGCTGTCCGCGAACTGGATGGCCGCCGCCGGCCACGCCGGCGAGGACGCGCGCCTGTTCGACGCGGTGAAGGCGGTCGGCATGGCGCTGTGCCCCGAGCTCGACCTCAGCATCCCGGTCGGCAAGGACTCGCTGTCGATGCAGGCGCAGTGGCAGCAGGCCGGCGAGGCGCACAAGTCGGTGTCGCCGGTGTCGCTGATCGTCACCGCGTTCGCGCCGGTCGAGGACGTGCGCGGCCAGTTGACGCCGCTGCTCTCGCGCGAGCCGGGCACCGAACTGTGGCTGATCGGTCTCGGCGCCGGCCGCAAGCGCCTGGGCGGATCGATCCTGGCGCAGGTGTACGACGGCTTCGGCGGTCGTCACGGCGAGGACGCCGTGCCCGACCTCGACGATCCCGAACGCCTGCGCGCGCTGTTCGAGCTGCTGCGCGACGCCCGCGGGCGCGGCCTGGTCCGCGCCTGCCACGACCGTTCCGACGGCGGCGCCTTCGCCGCGCTGTGCGAGATGGCGTTCGCCTCGCACGTCGGCCTCGACCTGCAGCTCGACGACTGGGGCGACGATCCGCTGCGCACCCTGTTCACCGAGGAGCTGGGCCTGATCGTGGAGATCGCCGAGGAGGATCGCGCCGAGTTCGCCGACCTCGTCGCCCGCCACGGCCTGATCGAATGCGCGCAGCGCATCGCCCGCCCGACCACCGCCGCCGCGGTGCGCGTGCTGGAGGACGGCGAGGTGCTGGCCGAGTGGCGCTGGGAGGCGCTGTTCGACGCCTGGTGGTCGGTCACCCACGCGATGCAGCGCCTGCGCGACAACCCCGAATCCGCCGACGAGGAGCGCGCCGCGGTGCGCCGCTTCGATGCCCCGGGCCTGCAGCCGAAGCTCACCTTCGATGCCGCCGGGGACGTGGCCGCGCCGTACATTTCCACCGGCGCGCGTCCGCGCGTGGCGATCCTGCGCGAGCAGGGCGTCAACGGCCAGATCGAGATGGCGTCGGCCTTCGACCGCGCCGGGTTCGCCGCGGTCGACGTGCACATGAGCGACCTCATCGCCGGACGCGTCGCGCTGGACGGCTTCGCCGGCTTCGCGGCCTGCGGCGGTTTCAGCTACGGCGACGTGCTCGGCGCCGGCCGCGGCTGGGCGACCTCGATCCTGGAGCGCCCGGCGCTGCGCGACGCGTTCGCGGCGTTCTTCGCCCGCCCCGACAGCTTCGCGCTGGGCGTGTGCAACGGCTGCCAGATGCTGTCGCAGCTCAAGGCGATCATCCCCGGCGCCGAGCACTGGCCGCGCTTCCTGCGCAACCGCAGCGAGCAGTTCGAGGCGCGCTTCGGGATGCTGGAGGTCGTCGATTCGCCGTCGCTGTTCTTCCGCGGCATGGCCGGTTCGCGGCTCCCGGTGGCGATCGCCCACGGCGAAGGCCGGGTCGCGTTCGACGTGCCCGCCGACCGCATGGCCGCGACCGTCGCCCTGCGCTACGTCGCCGGCGACGGCGCCCCGGCGACGAGCTACCCGGCCAACCCGAACGGTTCGGAGGACGCGATCGCCGGCCTCACCACCCGCGACGGCCGGGTGACCATCCTCATGCCGCACCCCGAACGCACCCCGCGCAGCGCCAACCTGAGCTGGCATCCCGCCGAGTGGCCGGAAGACGCGCCGTGGCTGCGCATGTTCCGCAACGCCCGCGTGTCGGTGGGGTGAGCGACGGCGGCTGCGCGGCACTGCCGCGCGCCGTCGCGAACGCCCGCCGCGCTGCGGCGGGCCGGGGGCTTCAGCCAGCGACGGCGGCTGCGCGGCACTGCCGCGCGCCGTGGGGCAGGCATTCGCTCGGTAGAGCGGCCTTCAGGCCGCTGCCTTTCGAGATGACGCCAACAGCAGCGGCCTGAAGGCCGCTCTACCGAGCGTGCATCGGGGTCGGCGTCAGCCGAAGACGATCTGGAACAAGCCGTAGAACGCGGTGCCGATGCCGAGGATCAGCAGCCAGAGCATCCGCCCGCTGAAGACGTGGACATCGGCGCTGGCGGCGAATGCCGCGACGAGCAGGCTGGCGACGATCATGCCCAGCCCGGTCAGCAGGATGCCGACGCCCTTGCGCCGCAGCAGCGACGTCGCCGGGGCCTTGCTGCGCGCGACGATCTCCTGCGCGAGGTCCTTCGGGCAGCCGAGGTGGCGCAGCGCATCGACCACGCTGTCCGGCGCGTCGCGTGCGGCCAGCAGCCGCACCGCGTGGTCCTCCCAGCGCGCGATCCGTTCCGGGTCCGGCGGCGGCCGTCCGTCGATCACGTCGCCACGCGCGCCAGCCAGCGCTCGATGCCGGCGCGGTCGCGGGCGCGCAGCAGGATCGCGGCCCGGCTGCGCAGGGCCGACAGGTCGAGGCCGCGGATCGCCCGGCGCACCTCCAGCAGCGTCCCCGGGTGCAGGCTGAACTCCTCCAGCCCCAGCGCCAGCAGCACCGGCGCGAACAGCGGGTCGCCGGCGATCTCGCCGCAGACCGCCACCGGCTTCTTCTGCGTGCGCGCGGCGCGGATGACGTCGAACAACAGCCGCAGCACCGCCGGATGCAGCGGCGAATACAGATCGCCCAGCGCTTCGTTGGTGCGGTCGGCGGCGAGCAGGTACTGGACCAGGTCGTTGGTGCCGATCGACAGGAAGTCGGTGTCGGCGATGAAGGTCTGCAGCGCGATCGCGGCCGACGGCACTTCGATCATCGCCCCGACCGGCACGTGTTCGGCCATCGCCTGGCCCTCGGCGCGCAGTTCGCGCTGCACGTCGCGCAGCAGCGTGCGCACCGCGAGCAGTTCCTCGCGGCCGCTGACCATCGGCACCAGCACCCGCAGCGGGCCGTAGCCGCTGGCGCGCAGGATCGCGCGCAACTGGGTGCGGAACAGGTCGATCCGCGCCAGCGACAGGCGCACGCCGCGCAGGCCCAGCGCCGGGTTGGGCTCGTCGGTGAGCGCCAGCCCGGTGCTGTCGGCCTTGTCCGCGCCGATGTCGAGGGTGCGGATGGTCACCGTGCGCCCGGTCATCCCCAGCACCAGGTCGCGATAGGCCCGGAACTGCTCCTCCTCGTCGGGCAGGGTGTGGCGCAGTTCCGCCGGGCGGTGCATGAACAGGAATTCGGTGCGGTACAGGCCGACGCCGGCGGCGCCCAGCGCGTGCGCCTCGGCCACGTCCTCGCGCGACTCGGCGTTGGCCCACAGCTTGATGTCGACCCCGTCGAGCGTGCGCGTGGGTTCGCGCCGCAGCCGGTGGAGCTGCTTGCGCTCGCGCGCGTACTCGCGCATGCGCCCCTGGTGCGCGCGCAGGTCGTCGGCGTTCGGCTCCAGGATCACCAGACCGCTGCCGCCATCCACCGCCAGCACGTCGCCGTCGTTGACCTTCTGCAGCGCCTGCGCGGCGCCGATCACCAGCGGCACGTGCAGGCTGCGGGCGAGGATCGAGGTGTGCGACAGCGGGCTGCCGCCGGCGGTGACCACCGCCAGCACGCCCTGGGCGTGCAGTTGCGCCAGTTCGGTCGGCGCCACGCTGTCGGTGACCAGGATGTCGCCGGCGATGCCCTGCAGTTCGGCCTCGCGCCGGTGCAGCGCGGCGTGCAGGCGGCCGACGACCTGGTCGATGTCGTCGATGCGGCTGCGCAGATAGGCGTCGTCCATGCCGTCGAACACCGCGGCGATGCGGTCGCGCTGCAGGCGCAGGGCGTAGTCGGCGGTGTAGCGGCCGGTGCGGATCAGGCCTTCGAGGCCGGCCAGCAGTTCGGGGTCGTCCAGCAGCAGCGCGTGCAGGTCGAGGAATTCGCCGACCTCGTGCGCGAGCGCGCCGTGCAGGCGGTCGCGCAGCGCGTGCATTTCCTCGCGCACCGCATCGACCGCGGCGTGCATGCGCGCGACCTCGGCCTCGACCAGTTCGGGCTCGATCCGGTCCTCGACCACGTCCAGCGCATGCGGCAGGCGTACGCGCGCGCGCCCCAGCGCGCCGCCGCGCGATGCCCCCTGGCCGGAGAGGACCCGTCTCATGCGTCTCAGCTATCCTCGTCGAAGCGGCGCTCGAACAGCGCGGAGATCGCGGCCATGGCCGCCTCCTCGTCCTCGCCGTCCACGCGCACGATCACCGTGCTGCCCTGGCCGGCGGCCAGCAGCATGACCCCCATGATGCTCTTGGCGTTGACCTCGCGGCCCTTGGCCGAGATCGTGGCCGCGCAGCGGAACGGCGACACCGTCTGCACCAGCTTGGCGGTGGCGCGGGCGTGCAGGCCGAGGCGGTTCAGGATGGGCAGTTCTCGTTCGATCATGGCGATGTTTCCGGGAAGCGGGAGCGGTCGGCGGCGTCAGGCGTCATCGAAGATCGCTCCGTTGCGCGCGCCGGCGGCCGCGACCGCGGGCAGTTCGTCGAGCGGCAGCTCGGCGTAGTTCATTACACGCAGCAGCATCGGCAGGTTGAGCGACGCCACCCGCCGCACCGGCGTGCCCAGCCGGGCCAGCTTCGCCGCCAGGTTGCTGGGCGAGGCGCCGTACAGGTCGGTCAGCACCAGCACCCCGTCGCCCCCGTCCACCCGGCGCAGCGCTGCGCTGGCCTGCGGCAGGGTGAGGTCGAGGTCGGCGTCGAACGCGACCTCGAACGCCTCGGTCTTTAGCGGCAACTGGCGCAGCAGCCGGGTCGCGACGGCGACGAGCGCGGTCCCGACGCCGGGGTGGGTCACGAGGAGGATGCCGACGGCCATCCCGCCAACTTAGCAGACGGATGCGACGGGCCGGAAGCGGGTGTCGCGCTCAGTCGCCGATTTCGTCCAGCACGCGATGGAACAGCGTGTTCAGCGCGGGCAGCACGTCGCCGCGCGTTTCTGCGTCGGGCCGGAGGCCTTCCAGTCGCGCCAGCGTCTGCTCGATGAAGGCGTCGAGCGAGGGCACCGCGTCCCCGACCCAGGTTTCCGGGGCGACGCGCTTGCGCGCCTGCAGGTCGCGGATGTCGGCCAACAGCGCGGGCCGATCGTCGATCAGGGGCAGCAGCGCCTCGAACGCGATCGGCGCCGGGGTCGCGTGCCGCTCCAGCCAGAGCACGGCCAGCAGCGGACGCAGCGCGTAGAAGTACTTCTTCAGCCGCACCCGGTCCTCGCGCAGGTAGCCGCGATGGTTGGTCCTGGCCATGCTGCGGTAGTGGTACAGGCCGTTCGTGACCGAGTAGACCTCCGGCAGCCGCCGGCGCGCCTCGGCGGCGAACGCGCCGCGCTCGAGGTAGCGGATCGGCGACTGGATCCATTCCACGAACGCGGGATTGGACTTGCGGAACAGCCGCAGCGCCTTGCGCACGTCCCAGCCGTTGAGGTCGATGTCGTCGACGATCGGGTACTCGATGACGTCGCGCTTCTCCTCCAGGTCGACCGCCTGGTACCAGCGCGGCGGATGCGCGTAGACGAAGCGCACGTCGTAGTCGGAATCGGGCGAGGCGAAGCCCCAGGCGCGGCTGCCGGATTCGACCGCCAGCAGGATGCGGACGCCGTGCTCGGCTTCCGCGCGCCGCAGCCGGCGCAGGATCTCGGCGTGGACGTCGGCGGGGATGGCGGGATGGGGCGGAAATTCGGTCGTCATGGGATCACGCTTTCGCCGGCGTCGCGAACACCGTGATCTCCTCGCGGTCGTGGTAGAGCTGCTTCGCGCGGATCGTCAGCGGGCGGCCGGCCTGGGCGGCGAAGCGGTCGAGGCACAGGCGGGTCTCGTGCCAGCGCTTCTTCATCGGCAGCTTCAGGTTGAACACGGCGTGCCGGCACCAGCCTTCGCGGAACCACTCGGCCATGCGCGCGGCGACCCGCGAGGGCTGTTCGACCATGTCGCAGACCATCCAGTCCAGCGGCTTCGGCGGATGCCACGCGAACCCGTCCGCGCGCAGGTGCTGGACCAGGCCGGTCTCCATCACGTGCGGGCGCAGCGGGCCGTTGTCGATCGCGGTGACGTGGATGCCGTGCCGGGTCAGCACCCAGGTCCAGCCGCCGGGCGCGGCGCCCAGGTCGGCCGCGCGCATGCCCTCGCGCAGCAGGCGCGCGCGCTCGTCGGCGGTGAGCAGGGTCAGCAGCGCCTCCTCGAGCTTCAGCGCCGAGCGCGACGGCGCGTCGGCGTGCATCTTCAGCCGCGGCACGCCCATCGGCCACGGTGCGCTGTCGCGCGGGTCGCCGATCGCGAGGAAGGCGTGGTCGCCGGCGACGAAGCACACGTGCAGCCGCGGCAGCCGGTCGTCGTCCTGCGCGGCCAGCAGGCCCGCCTTGCGCAGCGCGGGACGCAGCGCGTTGCCGAAGCTGCGGGCGAGGCCGGCGAGCGGCTTGGCGTCGTCGGAATCCGGATGTTCGACGACCAGCGTGCCGAAGCGCCCTGCTCGTAGGAGCGACGTCAGTCGCGACCCCGCGTGCGAAGGATCCGTACCGTGATCGCGACTGACGTCGCTCCTGCGAAAAGCGGTAGCAAAAGCCGTCAGCGCCGCCAGCATCGGCGCGATGCGGTCCTTCGGGTCCAGGTCGCGCAGTTCGGCGATCAGCAGCAGTTTCTGCCGCGCGAAGATCAGGTCGGCGAACGGCAGCGCCTGCGTCAGCGCGTCGCCGCCGTCGTCGTCGCCGCCATCGTCGCCCGACAGGAACAGCGCGTAGCCGGCGTTGCGCTCGGTGCGCGCGTAGCCGGCGAGCCCCGCCTCCGCGGCGCGATCGGTCAGTTCGCCGGCGAGCTCGGGCTCGAAACCGGCGCGGCAGTAGCAGAGGAGGCCTGGGGTCATGCGGGCATTGTAGGGTCGACTCCCGGCTTGCGCCGGGACAGGCGTGGCCCTCGGCCGCCCACCTTCGAGGCGACGCGCGGATGATCGAGGCGGTTCCGATGGCGGTCCGTCGCGACCGAGCGGCCGCAATGGCGGGCCAGGGCCCGCCCTACGAACTTGCCGTCATCCCCGCGCAAGCGGGGACCCACATTTCGGCGACGACCAAGGTTGGGTCCTCGCATGCGCGAGGATGACGGGGGGATCAGTATTTCCCGCGCCGATGCCCTCATTGCCGTAGGCGCGCAGCATTGCAGGGTGGGATCCCGGCAGCGTTGCCGTGATCCCCGCGCAAGCGGGGGCCCACGTTTCGGCGGCGACAAAGTTGGGTCCTCGCATGCGCGAGGATGTCGGGGATCAGTATTTGCCGCGCCGCCGCCGCCGCTACTGCCATTGCCATTGCCATTGCCGTAGGCGCAGCATTGCAGGGAGGGATCCCGGCAGCGTTGCCGTCATCCCCGCGCAAGCGGGGACCCACGTTTCGGCGACGACCAAGGTTGGGTCCTCGCATGCGCGAGGATGGCGGGGGATCAGTATTTGCCGTGCCGCCGCTGCCACTGCCACTGTCATTGCCGTTGCCGTTGCCGTTGCCATAGGCGCGCAGCATTGCAGGGTGGGATCCCGGCAGCGTTGCCGTCATCCCCGCGCAAGCGGAGACCCACGTTTCGGCGACGACCAAGGTTGGGTCCTCGCATGCGCGAGGATGACGGGGGATCAGTATTTCCCGCCGCCGCCGCTGCCATACGCCCGCAGCACGTCGCACGCGGCGGCGCGCTCGATGTCCCGGGTCACGGCGATGCCGCGCTTTTCCAGTTCGCCGATCCAGTCCGCGGGCAGCGGGCCTTCGTCGAAAGGGGTCAGCGCCATCACGTCCTCGGCGCGGGCGCCGATCAGCAGGCGGTCGATGCCGGCCCAGATCGTGGCGCCGTAGCACTGGCAGCAGGGCTGCGAGGACGTGGCGAGGGTGATCGGGCCGACCGCGCGACCGTCGTCGTCGAAGTTGAGCCGTGCGCGCTGGGTGCGCTGCTGCGCCAGCATGTACGCCATCATCTCGGCGTGGGCGACCGAGCAGGTCTGCGGCAGCACGCGGTTGACGCCGACCGCGACGATCCGGTCGTCCGCGCCGAAGACGACGGCGCCGAACGGGCCGCCGCTGCCGTGCTCGACGTTGCCGCGCGACAGCGCGATCGCCAGCGACACCTTCTCGGCATCGCTCGCGTAGGCGCGCGAGGCGTCGACGGCGTCGTGGACCCAGACGGGCAGGGTGAGGTGGACCTGGGCGAGCAGCATCACATCGCCACCGGCGCGCCGCTGGGCAGGTTCTCGCAGCGGCCCTGCACGCACTGGCAGCCGCCGACCTCCTGGAAGCCGCAGGTCGAGGCCATGCCGTCCTTCGCGCACTGCGCGCGCACGGCGCCGGGATCGACCTTCGCGTCCTTGTTCACGCACAGCGGGAAGCGGCCGCAGCAGTTGCTGACGTCCTTGACCGCGCAGTCGGCGTCGGTGCGGCAACTGCGGTCGGGCGCCATCGGGTTGGCGCCGCCCGCGTGTTCGACCGGGGTCGGCGCGACCGGCGCGGGCGCCGCCTTGGGCGGCGTCGGTGCGGGCGTCGCCGCGACGGGCGGCGCCGGCGTGGTCGTGCCGGCCTGCGGCGATTCCGGCGCAGGCGCGGGCGCGCTGCACGCGGTCAGCGACAGCGCGACGAGCAGGGTGGCGAGCGGGAGCGACAGGCGCATGGCGGTCTCCTTGTGGCGTGGGAGCGGGAGCGCGATCCGGACCTGCGCTCGCGCGGTCAGCCGCCCGCCGCCCACGTGTCGCGCAGGGTGACGCTGCGGTTGAACACCGGCGCTTCGGGGGTGTGGTCGAAGCGGTCGGCGACGAAATAGCCGGTGCGCTCGAACTGGAAGCCCTGCTCGGGCGCGGCGGTGGCGGCGGCGGGTTCGACGTAGCCGCGGACGCTGCGGCGCGAATCCGGGTTGAGGTAGTCGCGGTAGCCCTTGCCGTCTTCCTCGGTGTCGGGGTTGGGCACGGTGAACAGGCGGTCGTACAGCCGCACTTCGGCTTCGACCGCATGCGCGGCGCTGACCCAGTGGATGGTGCCCTTGATCTTGCGATCGGCGCCGGCCATGCCGGGGCGCGATTCGGGATCGAGCGTGCCGCGCAGTTCGACGATCTCGCCGGCGTCGTTCTTCACCACCTCGTCGCACTTGACGATGCCGGCGCCGCGCAGGCGCACTTCGCCGCCGGGGACCAGGCGCTTCCAGCCCTTCGGCGGCACTTCGGCGAAGTCGTCGCGATCGATCCACAGCGCCCGCGAGAACGGCACGCTGCGGGTGCCGAAGGCGTCGTCCTTCGGATGGTTGGAGAACGTCAGCGTCTCCTCGTGGCCCTCGGGCAGGTTGGTCAGCACGAACTTCAGCGGATCGAGCACCGCCATGCGCCGCGGCGCGCGCGCGTCGAGGTCCTCGCGCAGCGTGTTCTCCAGCACCGAGTAGTCGATCAGCGAGTTCTGCTTCGACAGGCCCAGGCGCGCGACGAACAGCTTGAGCGCCTCCGGCGTGTAGCCGCGGCGGCGGATGCCCTGCAGCGTCGGCATGCGCGGATCGCCCCAGCCGTCGACCAGGCCTTCCTCCACCAGCGTCATCAGCTTGCGCTTGCTCATCACCGTGTAATTGAGGTTGAGCCGCGAGAACTCGATCTGGCGCGGGATCGCCGCTTCCAGCGGCAGGCCCTTCGCGGTCAGCGGCGCCAGCAGGTCCGGATGGCTGGGCAGGTCGACCTTCTCGACGCACCAGTTGTACAGCGGGCGGTGGTCCTCGAACTCCAGCGTGCACAGCGAGTGGGTGATGCCTTCGACGGAGTCGCTGAGCGAATGCGCGTAGTCGTACATCGGGTAGATCGGCCAGGCGTCGCCGGTGTTCTGGTGCTCGACGTGCTTGATCCGGTACAGCGCCGGGTCGCGCAGGTTGATGTTGCCGCTGGCCATGTCGATCTTGGCGCGCAGGGTGCGCGCGCCGTCGGGGAACTCGCCCGCGCGCATGCGCCGGAACAGGTCGAGGTTCTCCTCGACGCCGCGGTCGCGGTACGGCGAGGGGCGGCCGGGCTCGGTCAGCGAGCCGCGGTAGGCGCGCACTTCCTCGGCGGTCAGGTCGCAGACGAAGGCGTCGCCCTGGCGGATCAACTGTTCGGCGGCGAGGTAGAACACCTCGAAGTAGTCCGAGGCGTGGCGCAGTTCGGCCCAGTCGTAGCCGAGCCAGCGCACGTCGTCCTGGATGGCGCGGACGTACTCGGGGTCTTCCTTCGCCGGGTTGGTGTCGTCCAGGCGCAGGTTGCAGCGGCCGCCGAACTCGCGGGCGATGCCGAAGTCGGTCCAGATCGCGCGGGTGTGGCCCAGGTGCAGGTAGCCGTTGGGTTCGGGCGGGAAGCGGGTGCGGATCTGCGCGTGCCTGCCGCTGGCCAGGTCGTCGC
Organism: Lysobacterales bacterium; assembly: GCA_019510125.1. Lineage (GTDB taxonomy): Bacteria > Pseudomonadota > Gammaproteobacteria > Xanthomonadales > Xanthomonadaceae > Lysobacter_I. The sequence goes on along the minus strand of JAEKKX010000011.1, from coordinate 65,084 downwards.
GGACGATCTGGCGGATGAAGTCCTGGCGGCGTTCGGCGTCGGCGGGGAGGGCGTCGGAAGTGGGGTCCGGGGTCATCTGCGGCCTGAAACGTGGGGCGTGAAAACGCGGAGCTTGGGCGAAAACCGCCAGTCTAGCAGGGTGCCCGAGGGCCGGTCCGGCGGGGGCGGTGGGCCGGGGGGGTGCCGTCGGCCGGGTGTCCGCCGGGCCTCTGCGGCGCTTGTCGCGGGACCGATTCCGTGCGGAATATCAATCGTTTGCGAAAGTGCTCCCCGACATCCGTCGCAGTGTGCCTGCCGTCCGTCCAGACCGCGGCGGAAGGTCGCTGCGGGCGCCGCTTGCCGGTGCTAGTGTGATGTCGGGAAAGCGGGTCGCCACGGGGCGCAACGAGTGGGGAAGGATGATGATCGCAGGCGGCGAAAGCGCGGAGGCGGCGATGCCGGTCCGTCCGCGCGTCGCGCATCGATACGGCGCGCAGTGCGCGTCGGCGGCGACCTGCGTCCGGCCGCGGGAGATCGGCGAGGGATCGGGAAGGTCCGGATGATCGCGATGAACGGTTGACCATGGCGTTCGTCGAATGGGACCGTCCGCGCGTCTGGCTCCGTGTCTTCGGCATGGCGCTGGTGCTCGTGCTCGGCCTGTACGCGCTGTCTCCCGGCCATGCGGAATCCCCGGTGGAGCAGCCGCTGGCGCTGCGCATGACCCCGCTGCCGGACCTCGACGGACGCCTGCCGAAGCTGGGCCCGGACGACCGCACGCTGGCGGTCCGCGCCACCGATCCGCGTCCGGCGCAGGCCGAACTGCGCTTCGTGCTGCCGCCGCGCACGCCGGAATCGCCGCAGTGGGTGATCTGGATCCCGCGGGTGCCGCTGGCGTCGGTGCGCCTGCGCGTGGACGACGCCTGGGACAGCGGCGAGCGCAGCTTCCTCGAGGCCGGGCCCGACGATGGCCCGATGCCGGCCGGCTACCTGTTCCGCCTGCCGTCGACCTGGGAGGGCGACATCCGCCTGGTGCTGGCGGCCTCGGCCCTGCGTGACACCGCGGTGCGCCCGGCGCTGATGTCCGAGGCCCTCGCCGCCCGCGAGATGCAGCGGGCCACGATCCTGCTGACCGTGGCCTATGCCAGCCTGGTCACGATCGCGCTGCTGATGCTGGCGCTGTTCTTCGCCTCCCGCGACGCGAGTTTCCTCTCGCTGTTCGCCTTCTGCCTGGCGGCGACGCTGATGCTGGCGGTGGCCAACGGCCACCTGTACGCCATCGACCCGTTCGGCGCCTTCCGCCGGCTCGGCGGCGCCGGGATCCACATGGTGTCGCTGGTGTTCGAGGCCTCCGGGCTCGCCATCCTGCTGCGCTACGCCGACACCGCCCAGAGCCGGCCGGGACTGGCCCGCGGCGTGCGCCGGGGCGCGCTGGGGCTGCTGGCGCTGGCCGCACTGGTCGCGGCGGCGGGCCGCCTGGGCGACGGGGTCGTCGTGTGGCTGATGCCCGTGGTCTGGCTGCTCGGCTGCGGCGTCGCGCTGTGGCTGGTCAAGGACGCGTGGTCGCGGCGGGTGCCGTTCTCGCCCGGGATGGCCCTGGCGGTGGTCGGCATCGCCCTGACCATGGTGGCCCGCGAACTCGGCGCGCACGCCCTGCTCCCGGATTCGGCGTGGGTCCGCGTCGGCTACCAGGCGGCGGTCGTGGTCGCCGCGGCCACGATCAGCGTCGGCCTGATCAGCCGGATCAGCCGCTACCGCGAGCAGCGCGATCGCGAGCAGCGCGCGCGCGCGGACTCCGAGCGCCGCATGTACCGCGAGGCGGTGCGCACCGAACTGCTGACCGCGCTGCAACTGGCCCTGCGCGGCCTGCCGGAGGAAGAGATCCAGCCGATGGCGATGCGCCTGCTGCTCGACCACCTGCGCCGGATCGTCCCCGCCGACCGGATGCTCGCCATCCTGCGCGGCCATCACGGACGCGACACCCTGGCCGCGCATCCCGGCGCTGCGCTGGAGGCGCTGGCCGAGCGCGCCGTCCCGCGGCTGCCGGCGCTGCGCCAGCAACTGGCGATCAACATCGACGTGCAGCAGCCGGTGTCGCGCAGCGGCGAAGCCGTGCCGGTCGCGGTGGAGGCCGCGGTGTCGCTGCCGGTGCGGGCGCCGTCGTGGGGTGCGCTGATGCTGGAACGCACCGGCGCGATGGTCTTCCACCCGGACGAACTGTCGATCGCGCGCGAACTGGCGCGGATCGCGGTGCTGCAGATCGACGAGGCGCTGACCGCGCTGCAGTTGCGGCATACGGCCGAAGTCGATGCGCTGACCGGCGCGCTCAACCGGCGCAGCATCGACCAGGCGCTGTCCCGCATCTTCCCGCAGGCGCATCGCCAGGGCCTGCCGCTGTCGGTGCTCTACATCGACGTCGACCACTTCAAATCGGTCAACGACCGCATGGGCCATGCCGCGGGCGATCACTGCCTGCGCGAGATCGCGCGCCTGATCGGCGCCGGGCTGGTGGACGAGGACCAGTTCGGGCGCTACGGCGGCGAGGAGTTCCTGGTCGTGCTGCCCGGCCGCCAGACCGAGATGGCGCGGGCCATCGCCGAACAGCTCCGGCTCGCGGTGGAGGCGGCCGAGCTGCGCCACCAGGAGCGGCCGCTGCGGATGACGGTCAGCATCGGCGTCGCCACCATGCTGGCCCAGGACGCGAACCCGCAGCAGTTGGTCGAGCGGGCGGACAAGGCGCTCTACGCCGCCAAGCGCGGCGGCCGCAACCGGGTGAGCGTGGCGCCGGCGGTGTTCGTCGCGCGCCCGGCCACCGCCTGAACGGCGGCTTGAATCGGGCCCCCGCGCGACGCATCTTTGCGGTCGCGACGCACCGGGAAGCCCGCTCCCCGCCTCCCGTATCGCGTCGACCCTTTTCCGTCACCGGAGTCCGCCATGTTCGAATCCCTGCTCGGCGTGGGCGCGTGGAAGCAGCGCATGCCCGCACCGGAGCGCGCGCTGCCCGGCCGCGCCGAGGCCATGCCGCTGCGCAACGTCCACCACGTCCACGGCCGCCCGCTGCGCGACGCCTTCCCGGGGCTGGCGCAGGTGCAGTTCGGGATGGGCTGCTTCTGGGGCGCCGAGCGCAAGTTCTGGTCGATCCCGGGCGTGTTCACGACCGCGGTCGGCTACGCCGGCGGCTACACCCCGAACGCGACCTACCGCGAGGTCTGCAGCGGCGAGACCGGCCACACCGAGGTCGTGCGGGTGGTCTACGACCCGGCGACGGTGACGTTCGAGACGCTGCTGAAGACGTTCTGGGAAAGCCACGACCCCACCCAGGGCATGCGCCAGGGCAACGACACCGGCACCCAGTACCGCTCCGCGATCTACTGCGACACCGAGGCGCAGCTCGCCGCCGCGCTGGCCAGCCGCGACGCGTATCAACAGCGGCTGAGCGCCGCGGGGCTGGGCGCGATCACCACCGAGATCGTCCATCCGGCGCCGGCGTTCTACTACGCCGAAGACGAGCACCAGCAGTACTTGTCGAAGCATCCCGACGGTTACTGCGGCCTCGGCGGGACCGGGGTGAGCTGCCCGGTGGGGCTGGGCGCGGGCGGCTGATCGGCGCGCGGAGCCGGCGTCCCCGGTAGAGCGGCCTTCAGGCCGCTGCGCTTAGCGGTGACCCGGACAAATGCAGCGGCCTGAAGGCCGCTCTACCGGGACATGCCCGCGCCATGGGAGGCAGACGTGCCCGCGCCGCGGCGGCGTGCGCGCCACGGGGCATGCCGCCACCGGCGAGGCGTGCCGGCGGCGGTCAGAACCTGCGGACGGCGCAGACGTAGACCACTTCGCAGGCGCCGTTGCCGGTGTCGTCGCGGGTGAGCGAGCTGCGCCAGCGCCAGCCCTGCGGCGTGTCCACCTCGACCAGCCAGCCGTCGATGCGCACGCGGTCGCCGGCGTCGATGTCGTCCAGCGCCGCGGCCACCGACGGCCCGGACGGGATCATGTGCATGTTCGCGCTGCTGCGCGCGATCTCGTCCGGCGGCAGCGGCGCGTCGCCGGTCCACCAGTAGCGGTACCAGCGCCCGGACTGCGAGATGTGCAGGCGGGAAATCACCGCCTCGTCGCGCATCCGGCCCCAGCCGAGGGCGAGGTCCAGCGGCGCGAAATCGGCCTCGCGGTCGTGGCGGTAGCGCTCGCGCGAGAGCACCCGCGCGGCGACGCTGAAGCCCGCGAGCGGCTGCGCCTGCGCGCCGTCGAGCGCGAACGCGGGCATGCCCGAGGGCACCCCGGTCTGCACCGCGCCGTCGGCGCCGGCCAGTTGCGCCGGTGGAGAGCAGTCGCTGGCGACCAGCACGGGCGCGGCGCCCGCTGCGGGGACCGCCGGAACCGGCGCCGACGGGGTCGCCAGCCACCACGCAAGCAATGCGATCACGACGAACAGCAGCAGCCAGCGCAGCATGCGAACGACTCCGGGAGGTCCCGGATAGTCTACCGGCGCGGATGGTCAGCGATGCGGGCCGAGGTGCGCGCCGGCGCCGGTCAGCGCCTGGTCGGCGTAGCTCATGGGCCGGAACAGCAGGTAGGCGGCGCGCGAGCCGTACAGCACGTAGTCCCGCCCGTCGCGCTCCCAGCGCTCGAGGTGGGCGTGGCGGTAACCGGCATACGCCGCGACGTAGGCGGCGAAGGCGACGCCCGCGAAGACGGCGGCCCGCCGACGCCTCACGCGAAATCCGCCAGCAGCGCCGCGCGGGTCTGCGCGGACGGCGTCGCCCGCAGCGGCATCCGCGCATCCTCGATGCCGAACGCCAGCGGCGCGCCGGTGCGCAGCGCGGCGATCTGCGCCGGGGCGAAATCGAAGCGCAGGAAATGGACGGCCGAGGTCTTGTCGGCGTCGCTGCGGTCCATGTCCTCGTCGGCGTGCGTGGTCGCGCGGCCGTGGCCGCCGACCTCGGCGAACACGGTGCGCTCGATCCCGCCCAGCCGCGCCAGTTCGCGATGGCGCTGCACCGGGTCGGGGTATTCGATCAGCATCGTCGCCTTCAGGTCGCGGCCGCCGGGGATCAGCGGGTTGTAGGCGTCGAGTTCGTCCTGGATGGCCTCGGGCTCGAAGATGCGTTCGATCCGCAGCATTTCCTGGATCTGGTACTGGACGGTCAGCCGGTCCTCGAACAGCAGGATGACGTGCTCGCCGAGCGCGAGCCTGCGCGCGCGCTTGTGCGCGATCACCCGCGCGCGGAACGCCTCGCGTTCGATCGCGTAGGTTTCGAGGGGATAGAGATCGGTGCGGACGAGCGGGGTCATGGTCAGATGCCGTAGGCCTGCCGCAGCAGCGACACCGGATGCGCGGCGTCGATGCGTGCGCCTGCGCCTTCTCCCTTGCCGCCGTCGAGGCCGTGGGCGATGTGCGCGCCGGCCATCACGCAGTCGCTGGTGAAGTGGTCCGCGCCGGCCTGGGCGACCCGCTGCTCGACCGGCCTGGCGATCTTGCGCGCCAGCGGGTAGGTCGCCCGCTTGACGCCGTAAGTGCCGTCATGGCCGGAGCAGCGTTCGATCGCGACGACCTGGGTGTCCGGCACCAGTTCCAGCACCTGCTTCGTCTTCGGGCCGATGTTCTGCACCCGCTGGTGGCAGGCCGCCTGCCAGGCGACCTTGCCCAGCGGGTTGCGGAAGTCGGTCTTCAGCACGCCGGCGGCCCGGCGGTGCATCAGGTATTCGAACGGATCGAAGATCGCCCGTTTCACCGCCAGCACGTCGGTGTCGTCGGGGAACATCAGCGGCAGTTCCTGCTTGAACATCAGCACGCACGAGGGGATCGGCGCGACGATGTCCCAGCCGTCCGCCACGGGTTCGCGCAGCACCGCCATGTTGCGTTCCTTGTACGCGGCCACGCTGTCGAGATCGCCCAGTTCCAGCTTCGGCATGCCGCAGCACCGGTCCTGCCGGATCAGCTTCACCGGGACGTCGTTGTGGCGCAGCACCGCGACCAGGTCCTCGACCATCTTCGGATGGTTGTGGTTGCCGTAGCAGGTGACGAACACGGCGACCTTGCCGGTGGTCGGGCCGGCGGCCACGGCGCCGTCGCCGCGGTCGTCCTGCTTCAGCCGGCCCAGCGCGGTCGGATGGTGGTACTCGGGCACGTGGGCGTCGCGATGCACGCCGAGCGCCTGTTCCACCAGCCCGCGCAGCGCCGGCCGGCGGTTGCCCCAGTTCACGGCCTCGGCGACCACCGGGATCGAGGCGAGCCGGCCGACGAGGGTGGTGTTCGACAGCAGCTTCGCCGACAGCGGCGCGCCGTGCTCGCGGAAGTGCACCGCCTTCGCGCGCAGCATCAGGTGCGGGAAGTCGATGTTCCACGGATGCGGCGGGATGTACGGGCACTTCGTCTGGTAGCACAGGTCGCACAGGTAGCACTGTTCGACGACCTTCGCGTAGTCGGCCTTGTCCACGCCGTCGACCTCCAGCGTGCTGGAGGCGTCGACGAGATCGAACAGGGTCGGGAAGCTCTGGCACAGGCTCACGCAGCGGCGGCAGCCGTGGCAGAGATCGAACACCCGTTCGAGCTCGCGCTCGAGCGCGTTGCGATCCCGGAACGCGTCCTCGCGCCAGTCCAGCGGATGGCGGGTCGGCGCGTCGAGGCTGCCTTCGCGCGCGCCTGCTGCGGGCGGCGATGGCGGCGGCGATGGGCGCATGCGGTCCTCCCCGGCGACAGTGGCGTATGGCGCGCCGCGAACGGCGACCGCCTGCGGCGCGGAAGCGGGGCGCCGGACGCCGCGCGGCGTCCGGCGCGGCTCGATCAGGCGCCGAGTTCGTTCAGCGCTTTCTGGAAGCGGTTGGCGTGCGAGCGCTCGGCCTTGGCCAGGGTCTCGAACCAGTCCGCGATTTCGTCGAAGCCCTCGTCGCGCGCGGTCTTGGCCATGCCCGGGTACATGTCGCTGTACTCGTGGGTCTCGCCGGCGATCGCCGACTTCAGGTTCAGGCTGGTGTCGCCGAACGGCAGGCCCGTGGCCGGATCGCCGCACTGTTCGAGGTATTCGAGGTGGCCGTGGGCGTGGCCGGTCTCGCCTTCCGCGGTCGAGCGGAACACCGCGGCGACGTCGTTGTAGCCCTCGACGTCCGCCTTCTGCGCGAAATACAGATAGCGGCGGTTGGCCTGCGACTCGCCGGCGAAGGCGTAGCGCAGGTTCTCTTCGGTCTTGGAACCCTTCAGGCTCATGCTGTCCTCTCCTGTCTGGCTGCGATGACGAGGGGCGATGTCCGGCGCCGATGTCCGCATGCGGTCCCGGCCAGGCGGGCATGCACCGGCGGACGGTACGTCGCGAGCATACGCCCGATCGCGCGCGCGGGGCGACCGGTCTCCGCGCCCGCGCGTCGCGCCCGATGTCGCAAGCGCTGCGGGCGCCGGCGGATGCTGCGCTGCGGGATGGCGCAGCGCCGACGGCGCTCAGGCCGCCGCGTCGTCGGCGCCGGGCAACGTGTCGGTGTCGAGCAGATCCGGCGGCAGTTCGCGGAACACCTCGGCGAACCGGGTCAGGAACTCGGACATCGCCGAACTGCGGCGCCAGACCATGGCGATCCGGCGCGACGGTGCGGGCGCGCGGAACGGCACCAGGCGCACTTCGCGCGAGGGCGCGACCGGCGGCTTCACCGCCAGCACCGGCAGCAGGGTGATGCCGACGTTGGCCGCGACCATCTGCCGCAGCGTTTCCAGCGAGGTCGCGCGGAACCCGGCCTTCTCGCCGGCGCCCGCCATCCGGCAGACGTCCAGCGCCTGCTCGCGCAGGCAGTGGCCGTCCTCCAGCAGCAGCAGGCTCTCGTCGGCCAGCGACGCCATCGAGAGGCTCTTGGCGGCCGCCATCGGATGGCGATCGGGCACCGCGAGCACGAACGGTTCCTCGAACAGGAATTCCAGGTGCAACTGGTCGTCGTGCAGCGGCAGCGCCAGCACGCCGGCGTCGAGGCTGCCTTCGCGCAGGCGGCGCAGGATGACTTCGGTCTTCTCCTCGACCAGCAGCAGCTCGAGATCGGGGAAGCGCTCGCGCACCCGCGGGACCACGTGCGGCAGCAGGTAGGGGCCGAGCGTCGGGAACAGTCCCAGGCGCACGGCGCCGGCCTCCGGATTGCGGCTGCGCCGCGCGGCTTCGCGCATTTCCTCCACGTCGGCGACGATCCGCCGCGCGCGTTCGGCCGCATCGCGGCCGGCCGGCGTCAGCATCACCCGCCGCGGCGCGCGTTCCACCAGTGCAACGCCGAGTTCCTCCTCCAGCTTGCGGATCTGGGTCGAAAGCGTCGGCTGGCTGACGAAGCAGGCCGCGGCGGCCCGCCCGAAATGCCGGTGATCGGCAAGTGCGACGAGGTATCTGAGGTCACGCAGGTTCATGTGGAAAGCCCCCGGTCCGTCCCATGGAAGTACCAGTCGCAATCCCGACCCGCCATCCAGGGCGGCATCGGAGCGTCGATTGCGGCAATGCAGTGGAGTCGCTGAGGGGGTGACGTTAGCGCGAATCGACGCATCTCGGTCACATTGCGCTGCCTGTCTCATCTGACAGGTATCGTTTTGCGCCGGTTTCGAGACCGGAATGCGACCGGTCGCGGTGGCCGGGCGAGGCCCGGCGCGACGTTTACGGCGCGGCGGTCACGCCGCGACCGCCTCGGCGTCCGCGGCCGCCGGCGCGGAGGTCCGGATCAGGTGGTCGAACGCGCCCAGCGCGGCCTTGGCGCCCTCGCTCATCGCGATCACGATCTGCTTGTACGGCACCGTGGTCGCGTCGCCGGCGGCGAACACGCCCGGCAGCGAGGTCTGGCCGCGGTCGTCGACCACGATCTCGCCGCGCGGCGAGAGCGCGACCGTGCCCTTCAGCCACTCGGTGTTAGGGAGCAGGCCGATCTGCACGAACACCCCGTCCAGCGCCAGCGCGTGCGAGGCCTGGGTGGCCCGGTCCTGGTAGACCAGCCCGGTGACCCTGCGGCCGTCGCCCTGCACCTCGGTGGTATGCGCCGAGACGATCACGTCCACGTTCGCCAGGCTGCGCAGCTTGCGCTGCAGCACTTCGTCGGCGCGCAGCTTGCCGTCGAACTCGATCAGGGTGACGTGGGCGACGATGCCGGCGAGGTCGATCGCCGCCTCCACGCCCGAGTTGCCGCCGCCGATCACCGCCACCCGCTTGCCCTTGAACAGCGGACCGTCGCAGTGCGGGCAGTAGGCCACGCCCCTGTTGCGGTATTCCTGCTCGCCGGGCACGTTCATCTGCCGCCAGCGCGCGCCGGTGGAGAGGATCACCGTCTTCGACTTCAGAGTCGCGCCGCTGGCCAGGCGCACGCCGACCAGGCCGTCGCCGCCGGCGGGGATCAATTGTTCGGCGCGCTGCAGGTGCATCACGTCGACGTCGTACTCGCGCACGTGCCGCTCCATCGCCGCGGCCAGCTTCGGGCCCTCGGTCTCGGGCACCGAAACGAAGTTCTCGATCGCCATCGTGTCCAGCACCTGGCCGCCGAAGCGTTCCGCGGCCAGGCCGGTACGGATGCCCTTGCGCGCGGCGTAGATCGCCGCCGCCGCGCCGGCCGGGCCGCCGCCGACGACCAGCATGTCGAACGGCGCCTTCGCCGCCAGTTTTTCGGCCTCGCGCGCCTGCGAGCCGGTGTCCAGCTTCGCCAGGATCTCCTCCACGCCCATGCGCCCGGCGCCGAAGGATTCGCCGTTGAGGAACACCGCCGGCACCGACAGGATCTCGCGCGCCTCGACCTCGGCCTGGAACAGCGCGCCGTCGATGGCGACGTGTTCGATGCGCGGGTTCAGCACCGCCATCAGGTTCAGCGCCTGGACCACGTCGGGGCAGTTCTGGCAGCTCAGCGAGAAGTAGGTCTCGAAGCGCAGCGCGCTGTCCGGGCCGGTGCCCTCGAGCTCGCGGACGCGCTCGATGACGTCCTGCGCCAGCTTCGACGGATGGCCGCCGACCTGCAGCAGCGCCAGCACCAGCGAGGTGAATTCGTGGCCCATCGGGATGCCGGCGAAGCGCACGGCGATCTGGTGGCCGGGGCTGGCGATCGCGAACGACGGCACGCGGTCGCCCGGTTCGCGCGCCTCGCGCAGCGTGACCTGCTGCGACAACTGCGTCAGTTCGACCAGCAGCTCGCGCAGTTCGCGCGACTTGTCGCCGTCGTCGAGCGCGGCGACCAGTTCGACCGGGCGCACGAGCTTCTGGAGATAGGCCTGCAACTGGGCTTTCAGGTCGGCATCGAGCATGGCCGTGTCCTCGCGGGAAGGGAAAGGGGGGAAGGCGGTCGCATCGTTCGCCGCAGCGGCCACGCGCTCGACGGCGTGCAGATCGCGCATCGGGGGTGGGGGCGGTCCGCGATGTGCGGCGCGTACCGTCGAGAGGACGGCCGCTGCGGCGAACGGAGCATCGGTCGCGCACGGCGCGGCCGGAAGACGAGAAGACGAGGCCGACGGCGCATCCTGCGACGCCGGCGTTCGGTGGAGCGTTGCGCGAGGGGACGCGCAGGAGGGTCCTGCAGTGCGGAGGCCCGCCGCGACCGCCGGACGGCGTGCACGCGCCGCCCGGGGTCCTGTTCGTGTGCGGATCGGACCGTGCCGATCAGGTCGTACCGTTCAGATCTTGCCGACCAGGTCCAGCGACGGCTTCAGCGTCTCGGCGCCTTCCTTCCACTTGGCCGGGCACACTTCGCCCGGGTGGCTGGCGACGAACTGCGCGGCCTTCAGCTTGCGCAGGGTCTCGCTGACGTCGCGGGCGATGGCGTTGTCGTGGACCTCGAGGGTCTTGATCACGCCTTCCGGGTTGATGATGAAGGTGCCGCGCAGGGCCAGGCCTTCCTCGTCGATGTGCACGCCGAACGCGCGGGTGAGCTGGTGGGTCGGGTCGCCGACCAGCGGGAACTGCGCCTTGCCGACCGCCGGCGAGGTCTCGTGCCACACCTTGTGCGAGAAGTGGGTGTCGGTGGTGACGATGTAGACCTCGGCGTTGGCCTTCTGGAACTCGGCGTAGTTGTTCGCCGCGTCCTCGACCTCGGTCGGGCAGTTGAAGGTGAAGGCGGCCGGCATGAAGATCAGGACCGACCACTTGCCCTTGAGGGTCTCGTCGGTGACCTGGACGAATTCGCCGGCGTGGAAGGCGGTGGCCTTGAAGGGCTGGACCTGGGTGTTGATCAGGGACATCGTGTGCCTCGATGGGTGCGGGTGGAGGGAGCGGGCGATCGGTTCCGATCGCGACCCGCACAGTCTACGGACCGGGCAATGATCGATCCAATGAATCTATTGAATCATTGCGATAGTATTTATCTATCAAATTTCGCTGAAGACGCCGTCCTCGCGCCCGGAACCACGCCGACCCTGCGGGCGCGCGACGTTAAGCTGTCGCCCCGCCGTCGTCCGTGACCGCCATGCGCCTCCCCTCCCGGCCGCTCCCCGCCCGCCGTCGCCGGTCCCGGCCGTGAGCGACGCGCCCACCGTCCAGGCGCTGCTGCGGGACGCGGCGGGCCGGATCGACCCGACCGACGCCGAGTGGCTGCTCGGCCATGTCCTCGACCGCTCACGGACCTGGCTGATCGCCCACCGCGACGACCCGCTGCCGCCGGCCGCGGCCGAGCGCTACCGCGCGCTGCTCGCCCGCCGCGCCGCCGGCGAGCCGGTGGCCTACCTCACCGGCCGCCGCGGGTTCTGGCGGTTCGACCTGGCGGTCACGCCGGACACCCTGATTCCGCGCCCGGAGACCGAACTGCTGGTCGAACGGGCGCTCGAACGCCTGCCCGCGGACCGCGCCGTCGCGATCGCCGACCTCGGCACCGGCAGCGGCGCGATCGCGCTCGCGCTCGCCCACGAGCGCCCGCGCGGCCGGGTGCTCGCGACCGACGCCAGCGCCGCCGCGCTCGCGGTGGCGCGCGCGAACGCGCAGGCGCTGGGGCTGGCGAACGTGCGCTTCGCCGAGGGCGACTGGTGCGCGGCGCTGGCCGGCGAACGCTTCGACCTGATCGCCAGCAATCCGCCGTACATCGCCGAGGGTGACCCGCACCTGGACTGCGGCGACCTGCGCTTCGAGCCGGCCGCCGCGCTGTCGTCCGGCGCCGACGGGCTCGACGCCATCCGCCGCATCGCCGCCGATGCGCCGCGCCACCTGCGCCCGGGCGGCTGGCTGCTGTTCGAGCACGGTCTGGACCAGGGCGCCGCCGTGCGCGCGCTGCTGGCGGCGCTCGGTTACGCGGAGATCGCCACCGAACGCGACCTCGAGGAGCGCGACCGGGTGACGCTCGGCCGCTGGCCCGGCTGAGGGCCTGCGCTACACTCGGGGGTCACGCCATCCGTTTCCCGAGGCGCCCATGCGCACGCTGTATCCCGAGATCGCGCCGTACGACACCGGCACCCTGCAGGTCGACGATCGCCACGCCCTCTACTACGAACAGTGCGGCAACCCCGACGGCAAACCGGTGGTGATGCTGCACGGCGGCCCGGGCGGCGGCTGCAGCGCGAAAATGCGGCGGTTCCACGATCCGGCGAAGTACCGCATCGTGCTGTTCGACCAGCGCGGCGCCGGCCGCTCGACGCCGCACGCGGACCTCGTCGGCAACACCACCTGGGACCTCGTCGCCGACATCGAGCGGCTGCGCACGACGCTCGGCATCGACCGCTGGCAGGTGTTCGGCGGTTCGTGGGGCTCGACCCTGGCGCTGGCCTATGCCGAAACCCATCCCGAACGGGTCACCGAACTCGTCCTCCGCGGCATCTTCATGCTGCGCCGCTGGGAACTGGAATGGTTCTACCAGGAAGGCGCCTCGCGGCTGTTCCCGGACGCGTGGGAACACTACCTTGCGGCGATTCCCGCGGTCGAGCGCGGCGACCTGATCTCCGCCTACCACCGCCGCCTGACCAGCGAGGACGAAGCGACCCGGCTCGCCGCCGCGCGCGCCTGGAGCGTGTGGGAAGGCGCGACCAGCTTCCTGCACGTCGACGACGACTTCGTCGCCGGCCACGAGGACGCGCACTTCGCGCTGGCGTTCGCGCGCATCGAGAACCACTACTTCGTCAACGGCGGCTTCTTCGAGGTCGAGGACCAGTTGCTGCGCGACGCCCACCGCATCGCCGACATCCCCGGCGTGATCGTCCACGGCCGCTACGACGTGGTCTGCCCGATCCAGAACGCCTGGGAACTGCACAAGGCCTGGCCGAAGGGCGAACTCCTGATCAGCCCCGCCTCCGGCCACTCCGCGTTCGAGGCCGAGAACACCGACGCGCTGGTGCGGGGGACGGACCGGTTCGCTTCGTAAACCGCAATCCGATGTCGTAGGGCGGGTCGCGACCCGCCATTGCGGCACATCCGATCGCCGCATGCGCTTGGCGAATGGACCCGCATGATCGTTCCCGTCGCGGGACTGCCGCGTCGGGTGGGTCGGGGCTCGCGTCCAGGTTCGCGCCAGGGTCCGCCGACCCGTTTTCGTGGAGCGCGGCGAATCGCGTCTATCGGTCGTCCGGATCGCGAAAGGCCGCGGGCGGACGGTCGCGCGCCGGGCCACGTCGTCGTCTCCATGGCGTCGCGGCTTCGATGGTGGGGTTCGCTGCGCTCACCGCCACCCTACGGGGTGTGGAATGCGTCCTTCGCGTACCAGCCCAGCGCCAGCAGGTTGATCACGACGATCGCCCGGAACACCCGCTGGAACTCGGCCTTGCTCGACTTGTGCCGGAACCAGCGCTGGGCGAGCAGCGCCCCGGGCCAGCCTCCGAGCAGTGCGAGCAGGTGCAGATGGACTTCCGGCGTGCGCCAGCGGCCTGCGGTGGCGGCCTGCTTGTCCACGCCGTAGACGATCAGCGTGACGACGCTCATCACGCCGTAGAGCGTGCCGGCGTGCACGGGCAGGCGGCCGGTCGCGATCAGGCCCGCGAGCGCCAGCGCGAACGCGCCCGCGAGCACGGGGCCGAACCAGCCCCGCCGCGGCGCGGCCGTCGGTCGCACCGGCGCCGTCGCAAATCGGATCGCGGTCGCCTGCAGCCGCCCCTGCGCATCGCGCGCGGTGGCATAGGTGAGGATGTCGCCGTCGACCGGCCGCCGTGCCGCCCGCTCGAACGCCTTGATGTGGACGAAGGCCCGGTCGCCGCCGCCGTTGGGCGTGACGAACCCGAAGCCCTTGTCGTCGTCCCACTGCGAGAGTCGTCCCTGAAGGCGCATGGCGAGCGTGCCGGGTGGTGTTGCCGCGATTGTGCCGCAATCCGGGCGGTGCGTAGGGCCGGCCCCTGGCCCACCGTCGTGGCCGACCCGATCCAACGACGATGGATCGGGCCGCTCCGACATGCGCGCGACGGAAGTGGAAGCGTCGCGATGGTGGGCCTGGGGCCCACCCTACGGAGCGCGGGCTTGTCCGGCGTCGCCCTCGAACCCCGCCACCTCCTCTTCCGCCAGCAGCGCCTGCAACTGCGCCGCCGACGCGCGCCGCATCGGTTTCTCGTCGATGCTCGACAGCGGGGCCTGGCGCAGGGCGTCGTGCGGGAGGACGGTGAGGTCGAAGGTCAGCTCCTCGGCCGAGAACAGCCAGGTCGGGGCGTCGACGGCGCGTTCGCGGTCGAGGCGGACGCGGCGGCCGCGGGATTCGGCGGGGATGCGGTGCTCCTCGAGGAAGCGCGGCACGCTGTCGGCGTCGTCGGTGTAGAGCTGGAGGTGGACGGGCGAGTTGGCGTCGGCGGTGCCTTCGAGCACCGGGCCGACGAGGCGGGCGTCGAAGTCGCCGAAGAAGTCGAGCGCGCGCAGCGCGGCCTCGCGACGGCGGCGCAGTTCGCCGGCCTGGCTGTCGCCGTGGAATTCGCCCTGGAACAGGCGCTGGTACTCGCGCAGGGCGTCCTCGATCTCCCGGTTGCGCGGCAGCGAGGCGTCGTCGTGGATGCCCAGGCGGGCGGCGGCCTTGAGCTTGGCCTGGTGGAAATCGCGGATGCCGGACTCGGCGATCAGCCGGGCGGCTTCGTGGGCGAGCCGGTAGCGGCGCTCGCGGGTCTTCGTCTCGGCGTGTTGGCGGGCGTGGCGCATGAGCATCGTCCCGGCGTGGCCAGGCTCGACTGTAGCGGATGCCCGTGAAATCGCAAACCGGGCTGCAGCGTCGCCGGCCGGGCCACGGCCCGGCCGGCGGTCCGACCGGCGATGCCGGTCAGAAGATGTCGAACGACTCCTCGCTCGGCATCGCGTCGTCGGCGCCGTAGTCCTCGACGTAGGTTTCCATCTTCTCGAGGTCTTCGACCTTGACGTACTCGATGATGCCGCCGCTGCCGGTGGTCGGCAGCAACTGGCCGCCGGCGGTGACCGCGACCTTGACCATCCCCGCCGGCGGTTCGTTCGGCGCGATCGGCACGTCCTTGAGCGCCTTCTTCATGTACTCGATCCAGATCGGCAGCGCGGCCTTGCCGCCGTATTCGCGGTAGCCCAGCGAGGTGTTGTCGCTCTTGCCGACCCAGACCGTGGTGATGAGGTTGCCGCCGGTGCCGGAGAACCAGGCGTCGCGATGGTCGTTGGTCGAACCGGTCTTGCCGCCGATGTCCTCGCGGCCGATCGAGCGGGCGTCGGTGGCGGTGCCGTGCAGCACCACGTCGCGCATCATCGAGACCAACTGGTAGGCGATGCGCTCGTCGATCGCGCGCGGGGCCAGCACCGCGTCGGCGGGCGGCGCGGCGGGCTTGTCCGCCGGCTTGGCGGTCGTGACCTTGGGGCCGCCCTTGGGGGCGTCGGCGGGCTTGGCGCCGCCGGCCGGGCCGAAGTCGAAGCCGTCGACCACGGTCGAGGTCGGCGTCAGCGGCTGGCCGGTCGCGCCCTGGCCACAACTGCGGCAGGCGATGGCGGGCTTCATCCGGAAGATCGTCTTGCCGTCGCGGTCCTTCACTTCGTTGATGAACCAGGGGTCGATGCGGAAGCCGCCGTTGGCGAAGGTGGCGTAGCCGCGGGCGACCGACAGCGGGGTCAGCGACGGCGTGCCCAGCGCGATCGACAGGTTCGGCGGCAGTTCCTCCTCCTTGAAGCCGAACTGGGTGATGTACTTGCGGGCGTAGTCGACGCCGATCGCGTCGAGCATGCGCACCGACACCAGGTTGCGCGACTGCACCAGCGCCTGGCGCACGCGGATCGGGCCGGCGAAGCCGCCGCCGTCGTTCTGCGGACGCCAGTCCTTGCCGCCGCGCATGCGGAACACGACCGGGGCGTCCAGCACGATCGACGCCGGGTTGTAGCCGCGCTCGAACGCCGCGGCATAGATGAACGGCTTGAACGACGACCCCGGCTGGCGACGGGCCTGGACGGCGTTGTTGAACTTGCTGCCGGCGAAGCTGTAGCCGCCGACCACCGCGCGCAGCGCGCCGGTGTCGGCGTCGAGCGAGACCAGCGCGGACTCGGCGCGCGGGATCTGGTCGAGGCGCCAGGTGACCGGGCCCGCGGGGACGGCGGCAGCGGCGGCGCCGGTCTTGGCGTCGGCGGTCTTCGCTTCGGGCTCGATCCGGCGCACCCGGGTCACGTCGCCGCGCTTGAGCAGGGCGCCCGGCGGCTTGCCGGTCCAGCGCGAGGCGTCCGGCCCCAGGGTCAGCACGCTGCCGTCGGCGAGCACCACCTGCGCCTCGGCGCCGCTGGTGCCCAGGACCAGCGCCGCGCGCAGTTCGCCCTGGGTCGGGAAGGCGCGCAGGCGGCCGGCGGCGGTGGCCGCGTCCTCGCCGGCGGCCAGCTCCAGGTGCGGCATCGCCTTGGGGTTCCAGCCGTGGCGATGGTCGTAGGTGCCCAGGCCGTTGCGCACGGCGGCGTCGGCCGCGGCCTGCAGCACCGGGTCGATGGTGGTGACGACGTGGTAGCCCTTGGTCAGGGCCTCCTTGCCGTAGCGCTCGATCATTTCCTGGCGGACCATTTCGGCCACGAACGGCGCGTAGACCTCGACCGGGCGCTCGTGCGGGCTGGCGTGCATGGGCACGGCCTGCGCCGCCTGCTCCTCGGCGGGGGAGATCATCCCCAGTTCGCGCATGCGCTGCAGCACGTAGTCGCGGCGGACCTTGGCGCGCGCCGGGTTGCTCAGCGGATTGCCGGTCGACGGGAACTTGGGGATCGCCGCCAGCGAGGCCATCTCGTCCAGGCTCAGCTTGTCCAGCGGCTTGCCGAAGTAGAACTCGGCGGCCGCGCCGACGCCGTGGGCGCGATTGCCGAAGAAGCTCTTGTTGAGGTACAGCTCGAAGATCTCGTCCTTGCTCAGCTCCTGCTCCATCTTGCGGGCCAGCAGCATTTCCGCGAACTTGCGGGTGTAGCTGACCTCGGAACTGAGGAAGAACTGGCGCGCCACCTGCTGGGTGATGGTCGATCCGCCCGGGACGTGCTTGGAGCGGGTCTTCAGGATCAGCCAGATCGCGCGCGCGGTGCCCTTGTAGTCCACGCCGCCGTGTTCGTAGAAACGGGCGTCCTCGATCGCCAGGAAGGCGTCCTTGAGGTGCCTGGGCACCTCGGCGATCTTCACCGGGTAGCGCCGGGTCTCGCCGAAGATGCCCATCAGGCGGCCGTCGGCGGCATACACATAGAGCGGCTCCTGCAGCTCGACGTGGCGCAGGGTCTCGACGTCGGGCAGCTTGGAGGAGACCGAGACGTAGAGCAGGCCGAAGGCGGCGGCGCCGGCCGCCAGGCCGAGGACGGAAAGCAGGAGCGCCCAGCGCAGCAGGCGGCGGAATCGGGACATGGGCAGGCGGATCCTGGCGTCGTGGCGAACGGTGGGGCAGGGGATTATAGGCGGCCCGGCGGCTGCGGCCCGCCCGCGCGGGCAGGGGGGCGGGGCGGTCCGGGAGGGGGGGCGAGGTCGTGACAGAGTTCACTCTCACGCCATCCGGAACGGGGGGGAGGTTGCCTTGGGGTGAAAAGTCCGTTATTTAATGTATTGGGACACGTAACGCGCGTAAGCGCGCGTGGGAAGGGGAAAAAGTGGGACTGTTCGCAAAAAACCAGTCGCCTCTGGTAGGTGTCGACATCAGCTCGACCGCCGTCAAGCTCCTGCAGCTGTCTCGGGCCGGCGACCGCTACCGGGTGGAACATTACGCGGTCGAGCCGCTGCCGCCGAACGCGGTGGCCGAAAAGAACATCGTCGAGGTCGAGGCGGTGGGCGAGGCCATCCGTCGCGCGCTCAACCGGTCCGGCAGCAAGGCCAAGCTCGCCGCCGCCGCGGTCGCGGGCTCCGCGGTGATCACCAAGGTGATCCCGATGCCGTCCGAGCTCGACGAGGACGACATGGAGTCCCAGATCGAGCTGGAGGCGGTGAACTACATCCCGTACCCGATCGAGGAAGTGAACCTCGACTTCGAGGTGCTGGGCCCGATGCCCGGCAACCCTGAGATGGTCCAGGTGCTGCTGGCCGCCTCGCGTTCGGAGAACGTCGAGATGCGGGCCTCGGCGCTGGAGATCGGCGGACTGACCGCCAAGGTCATGGACGTCGAGGCCTTCGCGATCGAGAACGCCTATGCGCTGATCGCCGGCGGCCTCAACGTGCCGCACGACGGCATCGTCGCGATGGTCGACGTCGGCGCCACCATGACCACCCTCAGCATCCTGCGCAACGGCCGCAACATCTACAGCCGCGAGCAGGTGTTCGGCGGCAAGCAGTTGACCGACGAGGTCATGCGCCGCTACGGCCTGAGTTACGAGGAGGCGGGCCTGGCCAAGCGCCAGGGCGGCCTGCCCGAAAGCTACGAGATCGAGGTGCTGGAGCCGTTCAAGGAGGCGATGGCCCAGCAGATCGGCCGCCTGCTGCAGTTCTTCTACGCGGGCAGCGAGTACAACCGGGTCGACCAGATCGTGCTGGCCGGCGGCTGCGCCTCCATCGCCGGCATCGCCGCGATGGTCGAGGAGCAGCTCGGCGTGCAGACGATCGTCGCCAATCCGCTGGCCCAGATGACGCTCGGCCCCCGTGTCCAGGCCCACGCGCTCGCGCAGGACGCGCCGGCGCTGATGATCGCTTGCGGCCTTGCCCTGAGGAGTTTCGACTGATGGCACGCATCAACCTCCTCCCGTGGCGCGCCGAACGGCAGAAAGAGCGCAAGAAACAGTTCTTCACCATGCTGGCGCTGTCGGCGGTGGCCGGCTTCGCGGTGTGGTTCGCGGTCGACTACTACTATGACGCGCAGATCTCGGGCCAGCAGGAGCGCAACGCGTTCCTGGACACCCAGATCGCCGACGTCAAGAAGAAGATCACCCAGATCGAGGAACTCGAGCAGAAGAAGAGCAACCTGCTCAGCCGCAAGCAGGTGATCGAGGAACTGCAGGCCAACCGCTCGCAGATGGTCCACCTGTTCGATGCGCTGGTCCGCACCATTCCCGACGGCGTGGTCCTGACCGGCCTCAACCAGGAAGGCGACAAGCTGACCCTGGAAGGCCGTTCGCAGTCCTACGCGCGGGTCAGCAACTACATGGACAACCTGTCCGCTTCGGGCTGGATGACCAAGCCCGACCTGTCGGTGATCCAGGCCCAGGACGACGTCAGCGGCCTGCCGCACACCTTCAAGCTCACGGTCACGCTGTCCTCGCCCAACGCCCAGTCCGCCGACGGCGCCGCCGCCCCGGCCGACGGCAGCGCGCCGGCGGCCAGCCAGACCACGCTGCAGCCGCTGATGCCCGCCGCCGGCCAGCCCGCCGCGGGCGCAGCGCCCGCAGGCGCCGCCCCGGCGGCCACCGGCGCCCCGGCGACCGCGCCTGCCGCGGGCGCGCCGGCGCCGACCCAGCAGACCCCGCCCCCAGCCGGCAAGCCGTCCGCGGGAGGAGCCGCGCCATGAAGAAGAAGATGTCGCTCAAGGAGCTCGACTTCAACAACGCCGGCTCGTGGCCGCGCGAGTGGCAACTGGGCTTCTGCGTCGCGCTGGGGCTGCTGATCCTGTTCCTGATGTGGAACTTCCTGACCCGCCCCAAGGGCGCGACCCTGGAAGCGCTGGAGATGGACGAGGGCACCAAGCGCGCCGAGTTCGAGAAGCTGCAGGGCCAGGCCGCGAACCTCGAGCCGCTGAAGCAGCAGCTCGCGCAGATGGAGCAGCAGCTCCAGCAGATGCTGCGCCAGTTGCCGAGCAAGAACGAGATGCCCGACCTGATCGTCGACATTTCGCAGACCGCGCTCGCCACCGGCATCACCAACGAACTGTTCCAGCCCGGCGCGGAGACGCTCCAGGAGTTCTACGCCGAGAAGCCGATCGAGCTGAAGATGGTGGGCACCTACCATCAGTTCGGCGCCTTCGTCAGCGGCGTGGCCTCGCTGCCGCGCGTGGTGATCATGACCATGCACGACATCTCGCTGAAGCCCAAGGACGCCCCGGGCGCCGCCCCGGGCAAGAAGCCGGTGGGCCTGGCCGCGGGCGGCATGCTCGAACTCAAGGGCACGGTCAAGACCTACCGTTACCGCGACCCGAACGAGGAAAACGTGGACGGCACCGCCACCGGCACCACCCCGGGCGCGACGCCGCCGGCCGCGGGTACGCCGCCGGTCCCCGGCGCCGCCGCCGTGACCGCGGGCGCCCAGAAGACCCAGGCCGCCGCCGCCGCCGCGGGAGGGAGCCGCTGATGCGCACACGTCCCGACAACATCGCGCGCCTGGCCGTGCCGCTGCTGCTCGCGCTGGCCGTCGCCGGCTGCGGCCGCGGCATCACCAGCACCCCGGGCGATGCCCCGAACCTGCAGGAGTGGGTCGACGGCATCAAGGCCAAGCCCGCGCCGCCGCTCGATCCGCTGCCGGTGATGCAGCAGTTCGAGACCTTCGAATACTCCGCGCAGAATCTGCGCGATCCGTTCAGCACCGCGTTCGCCTCGGGCGCCTCGGGCCCGCATCCGGACAGCGGCCGCCGCAGGGAGGCGCTGGAACAGTTCCCGCTCGACTCGCTGAAGATGGTCGGCACGATCGGGAATGGCGGTGCGCTGGTGGCGCTGGTGATGGGGCCCGACAAGGTGACCCAGCGCGTGGTGCCGGGTAATTACATGGGCCAGTCCGACGGCAGGGTGACCGCGGTACACGAAGACCGCATCGAACTGGTCGAACTGGTGTCCGATGGTGCAGGCGGTTGGCTGGAGCGGCCGGCGACGGTCACGCTCGACGACGAATAAGACTGAGGGGATAGCGAAATGATCGTACTCAACGCGCATAGCCAGCAGCAGGGCCGTCGCACCAAACCCGTGAAGGCCGCGCTGTTCGGCCTGGCCGCAGGGCTGCTTTCGGCGCTGAGCGCCGTGGGCGCGACCCCGCCGCCGGCGGCCACCGCACCGGCCGCGACCGAAGTCCGGCAGGCGCCGGCGGTCGCCACGGTCACCAGCATCGACTTCAAGCGCGGCGACGGCGGCTCCGGCAAGCTGATCCTGCACTTCGACGGCGATGGCGCCATGCCCGACCTGCGCACCAGCGACGGCGGTGTGGTGGTGGACATCGGCAACGCCACGATGCCGGCCAACCTGCAGCGCACGCTCGACGTGACCGACTTCGCCACGCCGGCGCAGCAGATCCAGTCCAGCGCCTCCGGCGACAAGAGCCGGGTCGCGGTCAGCGCCCGCGGCGGTTTCGAGTCGCTGGCCTACCAGACCGGCCGCGACTACATCGTCGAACTGGTCCCGCGCGCCGCGGCCCCGGCCCGCGCCGTCGGCGCCGCCGCGGCCCCCGCCTCCGCGCAGCGCGCGGCGACGTCGCCCGCTCGCGCCTACAGCGGCCGCCCGGTCACGTTCAACTTCCAGGACGTGCCGGTGCGCACCGTGCTGCAGTTGATCGCCGAGGAGTCCAACCTCAACATCGTCGCCAGCGACACCACCCAGGGGAACGTCACCCTGCGCCTGGTGAACGTGCCGTGGGACCAGGCTCTGGACATCGTCCTGCAGGCCAAGCAGCTCGACAAGCGCCGCAGCGGCAACGTGGTGTGGGTCGCGCCGCAGGCCGAGATCGCGAAGTTCGAGCAGGACAAGGAAGACGCCCGGATCGCGATCGAGAACCGCACCGAGACCGTCACCGAGTACATCCCGGTCAGCTACGGCAACGCCGAGGACATCGCCAAGCTGCTCACCGACGACAGCAAGGGCAACCAGTCCGGTCAGGGCGGCCAGGGCGGCGGCGGCGGCCAGAGCCAGATGAGCCGCGGCTTCCTCTCGCCGCGCGGCAGCCTCAGCTTCGACCGCCGCACCAACACGCTGCTGGTGATCGACATCCCGGCGCGCGTCGCCGAGATCCGCCGCCTCGTCGCCACCCTCGACAAGCCGGTCGACCAGGTGCTGATCGAGGCCAAGATCGTGATCGCCACCGAGGACTTCGCCCGCGAACTGGGCGCGAAGTTCGGCATCAACGGTTCGCGCGACAACGTCACGTTCGGCAACAGCATCACCAACACCACCGGCACCCGCAATTCGATCATCCAGCGCGACAACACCTACGCGAACGCGTACAACACCTGGCTGTCGAATCCGGACCGCTACGATCCGAACACCAACCCCAACGGCGTGCGTCCGCCGCTGCCGGGCAACTACACGATCAACAAGGGCAACAACGTCGATCTCGGCGCCGCGGTCGGTTCGCTGATCACCAACACCCCGGCGAGCCTCGCCTTCACCATCCTCAACGCCGGCTACTACCTGGACATCGAGCTGTCGGCGATGCAGGAAGAAGGTCGCGGCGAGGTCATCTCCAACCCGCGCGTGGTCACCAGCAACCAGCGCGAGGCGGTGATCAAGCAGGGCAAGGAAATCGGCTACGTCACCACCAACTCGACCGGCGGCGTCGTCACCCAGACCGTGAACTTCAAGGACGTGGTGCTGGAGCTGAAGGTCACCCCGACGATCACCAACGACGGCCGCGTGTTCCTGAACATGGCGGTGAAGAAGGACGAACTCGAGGGCTACGTCACCACGGTCAACGGCTCGGTGCCGCAGATCGCCAAGCGCGAGGTGAACACCGCGGTGCTGGTCGAGGACGGCAACACCGTCGTGATCGGCGGCGTGTACGAGTTCTCCGACCGCAGCCAGGCCGCCAAGGTGCCGTTCCTGGCCGACCTGCCGGTGCTCGGCAACCTCTTCAAGAAGAAGGGCCGCAGCAAGAACAAGGCCGAGCTGCTGATCTTCGTCACCCCGAAGGTGATGGCGGTCGCGCCGCGCGTCTGAGCCGGCGAGATCCGATCCGTTCGCGACGGGGGCTTCGGCCCCCGTCGCGTTTTCCGGGGGCCGTCGTCGCTGCGGCCGCCGCGGCGGTCGCCGGCGCTCCCGCGGCGCTTTGGCGGGCGAAGTCCGGCGGCGGTGAACATTCCGGCCCGACTTCGGTCAAACTGCGGGTCGCTCAACCGAACAGGGACGCCCGCCGGACATGACGGACACCGCCGCATTTTCCCGACTCCATGCCGCCTTCGCGCAGTTGCGCGAACGGCTCTCCGCCGAGATCGTCGGGCAAGCCGCACTCGTCGAGCGCCTGCTCATCGCCCTGCTGGCCGACGGCCACCTGCTGGTGGAAGGCGCGCCGGGGCTGGCCAAGACCACCGCCATCCGCGCCCTCGCTTCGCGCCTGGAGGCGGATTTCGCCCGCGTCCAGTTCACCCCGGACCTGCTCCCGGCCGACCTCACCGGCACCGAGGTCTGGCGCCCGCAGGACGGCCACTTCGAATTCCAGCCGGGCCCGATCTTCCATTCGCTGCTGCTCGCCGACGAGATCAACCGCGCGCCGGCCAAGGTCCAGTCGGCGCTGCTCGAGGCGATGGGCGAACGCCAGGTCACCGTCGGTCGCCGCACCTATCCGCTGCCGCGGCTGTTCCTGGTGATGGCGACCCAGAACCCGATCGAGCAGGAGGGCACGTTCCCGCTGCCCGAGGCCCAGCTCGACCGGTTCCTGATGTACGTGCGCATCGGCTACCCCGAGGCGGCGGTCGAGGGCGAGATCCTGCGGCTCGCGCGCGAGAGGGCGCGTCATCCCGACGCCGCGGGCGCGCCCGCCGCGGGCCAGGCGCCGATGCGCCTGTCGCAGGCGGACGTGTTCGCCTCGCGCGAGGCCGTGCTCGACCTGCACGTCGCGCCGGCGGTGGAGCGCTACCTGATCGAACTGGTGCTGGCCTCGCGCGATGCGCGCCGCTACGACGCCGCGCTGGCGCGCCGGATCGGCTGGGGCGCCAGTCCGCGCGGCTCGATCGCGCTGGAGCGCTGCGCCCGCGCCCGCGCGTGGCTGGCGGGCCGCGACTTCGTCACCCCCGAGGACGTGCGCGCGGTCGCCCACGACGTGCTGCGCCACCGCGTGCTGCCCAGCTACGAGGCGGTGGCCGAGGGCTGGGACGGCGAGCGCCTGGTGCAGGCGCTGATCGACAAGGTGCCGCTGCCCTGAGCGCGGCTCGGCGGCGCGCGACGGCATGAGCGAGGGCATCGTTCCCGCACTGGACGAACTGGTGGCGCTGCGGCGCGCCGCCACCGGCCGGCGTCCGCCCCGGCGCGGGCGCCACGGCATGAGCGGCCAGGCGCCGTCGCCGATGCGCGGCCGCGGCATGGAGTACGCCGAGTCGCGCGAATACACCCAGGGCGACGACGCCCGCCACATCGACTGGCGCCTCACCGCGCGCACCGGCAAGCCGCACACCAAACTGTTCCAGGCCGAGCGCGAACGGCTCACGCTGATCGTCGCCGACACCGCGCCGGCGCTGTATTTCGGCACCCGCGTGCGCTTCAAGTCGGTGCAGGCCGCGCGCGCCGGTGCCGTGGCGGCGTGGGCGGCGGTGCGCGACGGCGACCGCATCGCCGCGCTGCGCGGCAGCGTGCGCGAGCCGCCGGTGGTGCCGGCCTCGGGCACCCGCGGCGCGCTGCGCGCCCTCGACGCGCTGGTGCGCTGGTACGCGCGCCCGCCCGAGGAGGACAGCGGCCTGGGCGTGGCGCTGGACCATGCCGATCGCCTGCTGCGTCCCGGGTCCCGGCTGCTGGTGCTGGCCGACCCGGCCAGCGTGCTGGCGCAGACGCCGTCGCGCTGGCCGGCGCTGGCCCAGCATCGCGAGGTGATCGTGCTGCTGCTGTGCGATCCCTTCGAGCGCGATCCGCCGCGGGCGCGGCTGCCGTTCCGGATCGAACGCCCCGCGACCTCGACCAGCGCCACCCGGATCGAACTGGACCTCGCCGGCAGCGCCCAGCGCGCGCGCTGGCAGACCGCGTTCGAGGGACCGCTGCGCGACGCCGCCGCGGTGCTCGCGCGCGGCGGCGTCCGGGTGCGCCCGCTGTCGACCGAGATGCCCAGCGAAAGCTGGCTCGACCTGTTCGAGGGCACGCGCGCGGCATGAAGGCGCTGCTGCCCCTGCTGGCCCAGGCCCCCGCGCAGGGCGCGCCGGCGGCCGATCCGCTGCAGTTGCGCGACGTGCACCTGCCGCCGCCGCCGTCGTGGTGGCCGCCCGCCCCCGGCTGGTGGCTGGTGTTCGGCTGGACCCTGGTGGCGGCGGTCGCGATCCTGTGGTGGTGGCTGCGACGCCGGCGCTGGCGGCGCGGGATCGAGGCGCTGTTCGACGCGAGCGTCGCCGCGGCGACGGATCCGCAGGCGCGGGCGGCGACGATCTCGGAACTGCTGCGCCGCGCCTCGCGGCGGCGCGATCCGGCGGCCGACCGCCTCGCCGGCGAGGACTGGCTGCGGTTCCTCGATGATGCGAGCCGCTCGTCGTTATTCAGTGGCGAGGTCGGGCGCACGCTGCTGGAAGGCGCGTTCCGCGCCGACGTGGGCGAGGCCGCGTGCGAAACCCTGCGCGCGGCCGCCCGTCCGTGCTTCGTGCGGCTGATGCGTCCGCCGCCGTGGTGGCGACTGCAGAGGCGGACGCGATGATCGACGCTTGGCGCGACGCGCTGCTGCAGCTCTTCGCCTGGCCCGGCTGGCTGTTGGCGCTGCCGCTGCCGTGGCTGGTGCGCTGGCTGCTGCCGCCGGCCGGCGGGCAGGCCACGGCGCTGCGGGTGCCGTGGGGCGAGCGCCTGATCGCGGTCGGCGGCAACGCCGGGCCGGCGCGGACCCGGCCGATCGGTCTGTTGCCGCTGCTGGCCTGGAGCCTGCTGTGCGTCGCCGCGGCGCGCCCGCAGCAGCTCGGCGAGATCGTGCAGCCGCCGCAGACCTCGCGCAGCCTGATGCTGGCCCTGGACCTGTCCGGCAGCATGGACGAGCGCGACATCGAATTGAACGGCCGCGCCGTCTCGCGCCTGACCGCGGCCAAGGCGGTGATCGCCGACTTCCTCGAACGCCGCCACGGCGACCGCGTGGGCCTGATCGTGTTCGGCGACCGCGCCTACGCGCTGACCCCGCTGACCCGCGACCTCGACACCGTGCAGGAACAGCTCGACGGCACCGTCGCCGGGCTCGCCGGCCGCGCCACCGCGATCGGCGACGCGATCGCGCTGGGGACCAAGCGCCTGCAGGCGCAGCCGGCCGAACAGCGCCTGCTGATCCTGCTCACCGACGGCATCAGCAACGCCGGCGCGCTCGATCCACCGAAGGCCGCGGCCATCGCCCGCGACGCCGGCGTGCGCATCCACACCATCGCCTTCGGCGGTTACGGCGCGGGACTGTCGGTGTTCGGCGTGCCGATCCGCATGCCCGGCGGCGCCGACACCACCGACGAGGAAGGCCTGCGCCGCATCGCCGAGCTCACCGGCGGCCGCGCCTACGTCGCCCGCGACGCCGACCAGCTCAAGGGCATCTACGCCGAGATCGACCGGCTCGAACCGGTGAAGCTGCCCGGCCAGCGCCTGCGCCCGAAGATCGAGCGCTACCCGTGGCCGCTGGGCGGCGCGATCGCCTGCGCGCTGCTGGCCTTGCTGCTGCGCCGAAGCGCGCGGAGGCCGGCGTGAGCGCCACCGCCATGCTCGCCACCGCCACGCTCGACAACGCCGCGATCGGCAGCACGGTGATCGGTGCCGCGGTGATCGGAACCTTCCATTTCCTGCGGCCGCTGTGGCTGCTCGGCCTGCTCGCGCTGCCGGCGCTGCTCTGGTGGCTGCATCGCACCCGCCACGACGGCGATCTGTGGCGCGGCGTGGTCGATGCGCACCTGCTGTCGCACCTGCTCGAGAACGGCGGTGCGGCGAAGCGCGGCTGGCGTCGCTGGCTGCCGACGACCGCGTTCGCCCTCGCCGGCGTCCTCGCGGTGCTGGCGCTGGCCGGCCCGAGCTGGCGCGAGGTGCCGCAGCCGCTGTGGCAGGACCGCATGCCGCTGGTGATCGCGGTGGACCTGTCGTCGGCCACCGATGCGGCCGACGTGCCGCCGTCGCGGCTGCTGCAGGCGCGGGCGAAGATCGCGGAGATCCTGCGCCGGCGCGGTGGCGGCCAGCTCGCGCTGGTCGCCTTCGCCAGCGACGCCTACACCGTGTCCCCGCTGACCGACGACGCCGCCAACGTCGCGCTGTTCCTCGATGCGCTCGCGCCCGACGTGATGCCGCGGGACGGCAGCCGCGCCGATCGCGCGATCGAGGAATCGGCCCGGCTGCTGCAGCGCGCGGGATTCCGCCACGGCGAGATCCTGCTGATCACCGACCATGCCGGCGGCGCCGCCGACGCCGCCGCGATCGAGGCGCGCACGGACGGCTACCGGGTGTCGGTGCTGGGCATGGGCAGCGAGGCCGGCGCGCAGTATCGCGACCGCCGGGGCGAGGTCCACGTCGCGCGGCTGCAGGGCACGGTGCTGCGCGCGCTCGCGGTCGCCGGCGGCGGCCAGTACGCCGCGTTCGCGCCGGGCGATGCCGACCTGCAGGCGCTGGGCGTGCTCGCGGCCGACCGCATCGATCAGGCGGCCGCCGGCGACAAGCGCGCCGAAACCGCGCTCGACGAAGGCTTCTGGCTGCTGCCACCGCTGCTGCTGCTCGGCCTGCTCGCATTCCGGCGCGGCGTGCTGGCGGTGCTGGTGATCGCGCTGTGGCTGCCGTGGCGACCGGCCGCGGCGTCCGATCTGTGGCAGCGCGACGACCAGCGCGCGCAGGCGGAGATGGCGGCCGGCGTCGAGGCCTATCGACGCGGCGATTTCGCCGCCGCCGAAGCCGCCTGGCGCGACCTGCCCGGGGCCGAGGCCGCGTACAACCGCGGCAACGCCTACGCCCGCCAGGGCCGTTACGACGAGGCGATCGCCGAATACGACCGCGCGCTGCGCGCACAGCCGGGCATGACCGACGCCACGATCAACCGGCGCAAGGTCGAGGAGGCGCGCCGCAGGCAGCAGGACAAGCAGCAGAACCAGCAGCAGAACCAGCAACAGCAGGATCAGCAAAAGCAGGATCAGCAGAAGCAGGACCAGCAGAAGCAGGATCAGCAGAAGCAGGACCAGCAGAAGCAGGATCAGCAGAAGCAGGACCAGCAAAAGCAGGACCAGCAGCGTCAGGATCAGCAGCAAAACCAGCAGCAGAACCAGCAGAACCAGCAAAACCAGCAAAACCAGCAAAACCAGCAAAACCAGCAAAACCAGCAAAACCAGCAGCAGGCGCAGCGACAGCGCGACCAGGCGCAGCGCGAGCGGCAGGCCCGGGAACGCCCGGGCGCACCGCCGGAGCCGGCCGGCCCCACCGATCCCGCCGACCAGCAGGCCGCGGATCGCGCCCAGCGCGAGCGCATGGCGCGCGCACGGGCCGGCGGCACGCGGCCGCAGGACACGCCGCCGAAGGAGACCGCCGAGGCGCGCGAGCGGCGGCTCGCCAACGAGGCCTGGCTGCGCCGGGTGCCGGACGATCCGGGCGGGCTGCTGCGGGCCAAGTTCCTGCTCGAACAGAAGCGTCGCAAGCGCGAGGGCGATCGCTGATGCGCGCCGCCCGGCGCCGCTGGACGGCCTTCGCGCTGTGGTGGGCGCTGCTCGCCTGCTGCCTGCCGGCCTGGGCGCAGGGCGTCACCGCGTCGCTGGATCGCCAGCGCATCGCCCAGGACGAGACCGTCACCCTGACGATCGACGCCGACATCAGCGCGGTCACCAGCGGCATGCCGGACCTCAACGGCGTGCTGCGCGATTTCAACCTCGTCGGGCAGACGGTCGAACAGGACCTGCGATCGGTCGGCGGCGGCCTGAGCATGATCCTGCGGATCAAGCTGGTGCTGCGCCCGATGCGCAGCGGCGAGATCGACATTCCCCCGCTGCGGATCGGGCGCGTGCTGACGCCGCCGCTGCACCTGACCGTCACGCCGCCGCGCGCGGCCCCGCCGGACCCCGCGCAGGCGGCGGCGCCGGCGGCCCCCGAGGCGTCCGGCGAACCGGTGTTCATCCGCACCAAGCTCGACACCACGGCGCCGTACGTGCAGCAGACGGTCGGCTACACGATGTGGCTGTACTACGAACTCGGCACGCTGCTCGAGGGCCGGCTCGACCAGGATCCGCCGGACGGCGCCAGCCTGCAGAAGGTCGGCGACGACCGCGAATCGGTGGTCCAGATCGGCCGCCGCAACTACAACGTGGTCGAACGCCGGTTCCTGCTGATCCCCGAGCGCGCCGGCCGGGTCACGGTGCCGGCGCCGCGGTTCCTCGGCCGCATCTCGGGCGGATTCGGCGGCGCGTTCGGCAGCATCTTCGGCGGCGAGGACACGCGCGTGCGCGGCCCGTCCGCGGAACTGGCGGTGAAACCGATCCCCGCCGGCGCGCCGCAGCCGTGGCTGCCGTTCGACGGACTGCAGTTGCGCTACGTCGCCGCGCCGCGCAGCGCCCGCGTCGGCGAGACCGCGCTGGTGACCGTGCAGGCGGTGGTCGACGGCGCGGTGGCGGCGCAGTTGCCCGAACTGGCCCTGCGGGCCGACGGCGACGCCCAGGTGTTCCCCGAATCCGCGCAGACCGCCGAGGACTTCGTCGACGGCCGCCCGCAGGCGACGATGACCCGCCGCTTCGCGGTGCTGCCGACGCGCACCGGCACCCTGCACATCCGCGCCTCCCGGATCACCTGGTGGGACGCGACCGCCGGCGTGTCGCGCATCGCGGTGCTGCCGGACATCGTGCTGCCGGTGGCCGCGGCGGCAGCGCCGGACGGCGGCGCGGCGGCGGTCGGGCCGACGACCGACACCGTCGCGGACGACGACGGCGGCGACGTGCCCCTGTGGCGACGGTGGATGCCGGACAACGTGTGGACGCTGGCGCTGCTGCCGCTCGGCGCGCTGTGGCTGATCTCGATGGCCTGGGGTTGGCGGCTGTGGTCGAACCGCCACCGGCCGGCGCGCCGCGACGGCGCCGGGCGGACGGGTGCGCCCGCGGCGGCGCAGCCCGACCCGCGGATGCTCGCGACCGCGCTCGCGCGCGGCGATCGCGCCGC
This sequence comes from Lysobacterales bacterium, assembly GCA_019510125.1. GTDB lineage: Bacteria > Pseudomonadota > Gammaproteobacteria > Xanthomonadales > Xanthomonadaceae > Lysobacter_I. The sequence continues at coordinate 34,923 of JAEKKX010000011.1, read as the reverse complement.
GATCGAGCGCGTGCTGTGCGGGCTGGCGCCCGCGCGCGACCTCGACGGCGTGCGTGCGCGCCTGGCCGATCCCGCGCAGCGCGCAGCGGTCGAAGCACTGCAGCGCGCGCGCTGGGGCGATGGCGATCCGGCCGCGGCGATGGCCGCGATGCGCGCCGCGTTCGCGCAGGGGCCGCGCTGGTGGCCGCGCCCGTCGCGACGACCGCCGTCGCTGCTGCCGCCGCTCTATCCCGAACGCTGAGCCCCGCGCCGAACCCGCTACCGCGCTGCGCCGCCGTGGAGCCTGGCGAGGCGCCTGTTATCCTGCGGACTCCGCCGCACAGGAGTCGACATGAGCCACGCCAGCGAAAAGCCCGCACGCAAGGGCCTGCCGATGCACTGGAAGATCGCCATCGGCTTCGCCACGGGCATCGCCGCCGGCCTCGTCGTGCACCGCTTCGTCGGCAGCGACGCCCCCTGGGTGCAGCACTTCGTCGAGTACGGCACCCAGCCGTTCGCGACCATCTTCCTGCGCCTGATCTTCATGCTGGTGATCCCGCTGCTGTTCTCGGCGCTGGTCGTCGGCATCGGCGAGATGGGCGACGTCCGCGCGCTCGGCCGCATCGGCTGGCGCACCCTGGCCTACACGACCCTGTTGTCGACCATCGCGGTGCTGCTGGGGCTGGTGCTGGTGAACTGGCTCAAACCCGGCGTCGGCGTCGACAGCGCCACCGCGATGACCCTGCTCGACCAGGGCGCGGAGCGCGCCCGCGCGATCGTCAGCGACAGCGGCACCCAGCCGAACGGGCTGGACATGCTGATCTCGATCGTGCCCGACAACGTGGTCAAGGCCGCGGCCGAGAACACCATCCTCGCGGTGATGTTTTTCGCGCTGATGCTGGGCATCGGCCTGGTGCTGACCCGCAGCGAGGCGGTCGACACCCTCAAGCGCGCCATCGAGGGCCTGTTCGAGGTCTCGATGACCCTGATCGGGCTGGTGATCCGGCTCGCGCCGCTCGCGGTGTTCTGCCTGATGTTCAACCTGGTCTCGGCGTTCGGCTGGGACCTGCTGGTGCGGCTCGGCGCGTACGTGCTGGTGGTGCTGCTGGCGCTGGCCCTGCATCAGTTCGTGGTCTATTCGCTGGCGATCCGGCTGATCGCGAAACGCTCGCCACTGGCGTTCTTCCGTGGCGTGCAGGAAGCGATGCTGATGGCGTTCTCGACCGCTTCCAGCAACGCCACCCTGCCGACCGCGCTGCGCGTCGCCGACGATGGCCTGCGCTTGCCGCGGCCGGTCTCGCGCTTCGTGCTGACTGTCGGCGCCACCGCCAACCAGAACGGCACCGCGCTGTTCGAGGGCGTGACGGTGCTGTTCCTCGCCCAGTATTTCGGGGTCGACCTGACGCTGACCCAGCAGTTCACGGTGATGTTCGTCTGCATCCTCGGCGGCATCGGCACCGCCGGCGTGCCGTCGGGGTCGCTGCCGGTGATCGCGCTGATCTGCGCGATGGTCGGGGTGCCGCCGGAAGGCATCGGCCTGGTGCTGGGCGTGAACCACTTCCTCGACATGTGCCGCACGGTGGTGAACGTCACCGGCGATCTCGGCATCGCCACGATGGTCGCCGGCCGCGACGCGGCGCCGGCGCCGGACGGGCAGGCGCGCGGCTGAGGCCGCACCCGCGCCAGAATCGGGCTGCGCTGGCGCTCAGAACGCCCTGGCGTAGCCGATCATCGGGCCGCCGCCGTCGGGCGTGAGGCCGAGGAAGATCGGCGTGGCGCGATGGTGCGCGTACACGCCGAGGGCGACGCCGACGGCGGCCCCGGCGAGCACGTCGCTCTGCCAGTGGCCGTGGGTCTTGACCCGCGCCACCGCGTCGTAGGCCGGCAGCAGCGCCAGCGCGTAGACCGCCGGGTGGTCGTGGCGGTATTCGAGGATGAAGGGCGTCACCACCGACGCCATCTCCGCGACTTCGCCGCTGGGGAAACTCTGCGCGCCGCCGCCCTGGAAGAAGTCGTTCGGGTCGTTGGTCTGGCTGGGGCGCTTGCGCGAGAACGCGAGCTTCATCGCCGTCGTGGCGCCGGCGGTCAGCACCATGGCGTCGAACGACTGGTCGAAGGTCCGCCCGAGGCGGGTGTCGCCGTCGACGAACAGCGCGCCGCCGACCGTGGTCAGCGCCACGCCCGCCGCGACTCCCTTCTGCACGTTGCGGTTCCAGATCCCGCTGTCGTCGTAGGCGACCGTGTGGTCGATCCCCAGCGGGCCGCCGGCGTGGGCGGCGTGGAGGACGGAGAGCCCGCAGAGGCAGGCCGCGACGACGAGACGGGACGCTTTCATCGGCGGCTCCGGGCCGGATCGGGCCTCCACGCTGCGCCCGCCGGATTAGGGCAGGATGAAGCGCCCCGGCCCCGTCCGGACCGCGGTCCGGGACACGCCACCCCCGGGGATGGGACAATGGGCGGCCCGCAGCCCGCCGGGCGCCGCCGACTTCCCACGCCCCATGACGACGCCCAGCCGCCGCACGCTCGCCAACGCCCTCCGTTTCCTCGCCATCGACGCCGTCCAGGCCGCCAACTCCGGCCATCCGGGCATGCCCATGGGCATGGCCGACATCGCCGAAGTGCTGTGGAACGACTACCTCAAGCACAACCCGGCCAATCCGCGCTGGGCCGACCGCGACCGCTTCGTGCTGTCGAACGGCCACGGCTCGATGCTGCAGTACGGCCTGCTGCACCTGGCCGGCTACGACCTGTCGATCGACGAGCTGAAGCGCTTCCGCCAGCTCGGCTCGAAGACCCCGGGCCATCCGGAGAACTTCGTCACCGACGGCATCGAGACCACCACCGGCCCGCTGGGCCAGGGCATCGCCAACGCCGTGGGCTTCGCGCTGGCCGAGAAGCTGCTCGCGCAGCGCTTCAACCGCGACGGCCACACCGTCGTCGACCATCGCACCTGGGTGTTCCTGGGCGACGGCTGCCTGATGGAAGGCATCTCGCACGAGGCCTGCTCGCTGGCCGGCACCTGGAAGCTCGGCAAGCTGGTCGCCTTCTGGGACGACAACAGCATCTCGATCGACGGCCAGGTGCAGGGCTGGTTCACCGACGACACCCCGGCGCGCTTCGAGGCCTACGGCTGGCAGGTGATCCGCGGCGTCGACGGCCACGATCCCGAGGAGATCCGCACCGCGATCGACACCGCGCTGAAGTCGCAGGACCGCCCGGTGCTGATCTGCTGCCGCACCACGATTGGATTCGGCTCGCCCGCGAAGGCCGGCAAGGAGTCCTCGCACGGCGCGCCGCTGGGCAAGGACGAAGTCGCCGCCACCCGCGCCGCGCTGGGCTGGGAACACGGCCCGTTCGAGATTCCGGCCGATGTCGCCGCCGCGTGGGACGGGCGCGCTAGGGGCCAGGCCGCGGAAGCGCGCTGGACCGAGGCGTGGAACGCCTACGCGGCGCAGCATCCGGCGCTCGCCGCCGAGTTCGAGCGCCGCCTGCGCGGCGACCTGCCGGCCGACTTCGCCGCGCTCGCCGACGCCTACGTCGCGAAGCTGCAGGCCGACGGCCCGGTGGTCGCCTCGCGCAAGGCCTCGCAGATGGCGATCGAGGCGTTCGCGCCGCACCTGCCGGAATTGGTCGGCGGCTCGGCCGACCTGGCGCATTCCAACCTGACCCTGTGGACCGGCAGCAAGTCCGTCGCCGGCCAGGACCCGGACGCCAACTACGTCTACTACGGCGTGCGCGAGTTCGCGATGACCGCGATCTCGAACGGCCTGTCGCTGCACGGTGGCTTCCTGCCCTACGACGCGACGTTCCTGGTGTTCAGCGACTACGCGCGCAACGCGGTGCGGATGAGCGCGCTGATGGGCGCGCACGCGATCCACGTCTACACCCACGACTCGATCGGCCTCGGCGAGGACGGCCCGACCCACCAGCCGGTCGAGCACCTCGCTTCGCTGCGCTACATCCCGGACAACGACGTGTGGCGTCCGTGCGACGCGGTCGAATCGGCGGTGGCGTGGCGCGCGGCGATCGCGCGCCGCGACGGCCCGAGCTGCCTGGTGTTCTCGCGCCAGAACCTGCCGCACCAGGCGCGCGACGCCGCGCAGGTCGCGGCGATCGCGCGCGGCGGCTACGTGCTCAGGGACAGCGTCGGCGCACCGCAGACCATCCTCATCGCCACCGGCTCGGAAGTCGGCCTCGCGGTGCAGGCCGCGGCGCAGCTCGGCGACGGCGTGCGCGTGGTGTCGATGCCCTCGACCGACGTGTTCGACCGCCAGGACGCGGCCTACCGCGAAGCGGTGCTGCCGAAGGCCTGCCGCCGGCGCATCGCGATCGAAGCCGGCACCCGCGATTTCTGGCGCAAGTACGTCGGCCTCGACGGCGCGGTGATCGGCATGGACGGCTACGGCGCGTCGGCGCCGGCCGAGCAGTTGTATCCGCACTTCGGCATCACCGTGGACGCGGTGGTGGCGGCCGCGAACGGACTGGACTGACGCGTCGATCCGCACGCATGGTCTTGCCCGTGGTGGATCGCGTCCTGATGCGCGCCGCGGGCCGTCCCGGCGTCGTGGCAGCGCTGGTTTTCGGGCTCGCGGCGACCGTGCCGGCGTCGGCGGCGCCCAGTTGCGCGGCGCTGGAGCATGCCGACGACCGGCCGCTGCCGGCGCCCGCGGCGTGCCTGCGCCGGTTCGGCATCGCGAGCGCCGGTGATGCCGCGGGCAACGACGCGGCCGCGCGCCGCGCCAGCGCGGACGCACTGTTCGCGGCCGCGAAGGCCGCCGACGCCGCCGGTCGCTTCGACGATGCCGAGGCCGCCATCGACTGCGCCGACGCGGTGCTCGGCCCGTCCGCCGACGGTCCTGCGCGCGAGGAACTGCTGCGCCAGCGCGGCGTGCTCGACTACCACCGCGAGCGCATCCCGCAGGCGCTGTCGCGCTTCGAGTGCGGGCTGCAGCGGGCGACGGCGCGCGAGGACCGCGCCGCCATCGCCCGCGACCTAAGGAACGTCGGCAGTGCGCTGCGCCGCCTAGGCGACTACCACGGCGCACTGGCCGCGCTGACCCGCAGCCTGGAAATGCAGCGCGCGGCCGGCGGCGAGGTGCAGGGGTCGGTCTACAACAACCTCGCCGACGTCTTCCGCGACCTGGGCAAGTCCGAACAGGCGCTGCGCTACTACCACGACGCGCTGGCGGCGTTCGATCGCCGCGGCGATGCGATGAACGCCGCGCACGTGCGCCAGACCCTGGCGACGCTGGCGCTGGACCGCGGCGACGTGCGCACCGCGCAGCCGCTGCTGGAATCCGCGCTGGCGGCGTACCGCGACGCGGGCAAGCGCGTCTACATGCTGCGCGCCTACGCGATGCTGATCCGCGCCGCGCTGGCCGGTGGCGACACCGCCGCCGCCCGTCGCTGGAGCGCCGACGCGTTCGCGCTCGCCGACGCCCACGCCCTGCCGGTGCCGGCGTCGCTGCAGCGCGAGGCGGCGCGCACCGAACGCCTGACCGGCCAGCCGGCCGCCGCCGAACGCCGGCTGCGCGCCGCCTTCGCGGCGCTCTCCGACGCCGACAGCGACCGCGCCCCGCTGCTCGAGGAACTGGCCGAGGCGCTGGAGGCGCAGGGCCGCCATGCCGAGGCGTTCGCCGCGCTGCGCGAGGCGCACGCGCTGTCCGAGCGTCTGGCGCAGGCGCGCCAGGACCGCCAGAGCGAGTGGCTGAGCACGCGTTTCGAGAGCACCGAGCGCGAGCGCCGGATCGCGGTGCTCGAGGCCGAGCGCCGGCAACGCATCCTGCTGACCTGGCTGGCGCTGGCGGCGACCCTCGCCGCGGCGCTGGCGGCGGCGCTGCTGCTGCTGCGCCGGCGCGCGCGCGCGCGCCAGCACGAGATCGAACGCCAGGCACTGCACGCCGCGGAGCTGGCGCGCTACCGGCGCGAGGCGGAATCGCTGCTCGGCGACCGCGCCCACCTGCAATCGCTGCTCGACAGCCGCGAGGACGCGCTGTGCCTGCTCGACGCGGAGGGGCAGGTGCTGGCTGCGAACCGGGCGGCGGTCGGCCTGCTGGCCGGTGCGCAGGACATGGCGCTGCCGGTGGCGCTGTCGGACCTGCTCGATCCGGCCGACCGCGCCGCGTTCGCCGCCGCGCTCGAGCGGATGGAGGACGCGGTCGTCCAGCGCCTGGCGCTGACCGGGCGCGGCGGCCGGCCGGTGGAGGCGCGGCTGGAGCCGTGGTCGCACGGCGACGGCTGGCTGGTGCTCGCGCTGCGTCCGCGCACGGCGGACGAGGCGGGGCGATCGGCCGGGCAGGCAGAGCCGGCCGATCAGGCCGCGGACATCGGCGGGCCGGCGCCCGCGCCGATCGACGCCGCCGCACCGCACGAGGCCTTCCGTCGCGCGCTGGTCGAACTGATGCTGGCGGTCGTCGAGGCCTGGGAGCGCAGCACCGGCAGCGGCCGCCTCGAACTGGCGGAAAAGAGCCGGATCTGGGCGGTCAACATCGACGACGGCCGGCTGCGCGCGCGGGCGATGGAACGCTATCTCTCGCTGGCCAAACTGCCGCAGCGTCCGCGCTGGCGCGACGTGCTGCGCTCGGCGTACTTCGTCCTCGGCCAGTGTCCGCTGGACGAGGCGACCCGCGCCGACCTGCAGGTGCGGGTCGATGCGATCCTGTCGCATACCCGGCGCAGTGCGCTGCTCTGACCGGTCGCGCCGACGCGCGGCGCCGTGAACGGCAGCGCCGGCGCGCGGCCGCGGACAACGGCCCGCGCCCCCGCGCCCCCGCGACCCGGCGTCAGGAGGACGGGTTGTTGCCGATGACCACCGGCGCCGGGGCCCCCGAGGGGGTGCCGCACACGTAGCACGCGCCGGTCAGGTTGCCGTTGGAGAAGCGGTAGTCCCTGTGGTGGTTGGCGCTGTTGTACGGCGCCGGCTGGCCGACGTTGAACGAGACGCCGTCGGTCGAGAGGCGCATGGTCCGCTGCTGGTTCGCGCAGTACGCCTTCGCCATCTGGGTCGCCCAGTACCACTCGTCGACGATGCCGCAGTCCTTTTCGATGCAGACGCCTTCGGCGATCGCCTGCTGCCGGTAGGCCGCGAGCTGCTGCGGCGTGAACGAGAACGTCGCGATCACGGTCGGCGTCGTGCCCGCGACCAGGCAGGTGGGCGGCACCGGCGCGTCGTGGGCGAGGGCGGGCAGGGCGACGAGCAGGCAAAGGGCGGCGAACGGGCGAAGGCGCATGCGCAGGATCCGGAGGAGTCGGTCGCTGCAGCTTAGCCAGCGCCGGCGCGGCGGGTCCAATGCTTTCGCGGGGCCAAGCCGGGAACGAATCACCCGCAAGTCATTGAATCCGATGGGACGCGCGGGCGCGGCGACGGGGCGCGGGCGGCCGCCGCGACGGCCGATGGCTTCCCGCACGTCGCCATCCGTACCCCGTTCATGCCCGGAAACGTCCTCGTCCCGGCGGCCGGCGCCACGTAGCGTCGTTGCGGGCCCGGCATCCCGCGGCGGCGCGAGCCGCGCGGGGCGCCGAAGCGCCACACCTCCGTCCATCCGACCCTGGAGTTCCCGATGAAACACACCCTGCCGGCCCTCGCCACCGGACTGTTCCTCACCCTGCTCGCCGCCGACGTCGGCGCCGCGCGCATCGGCGGCCCCATGCTGCCGGCCGATCCGCTGCCCGCCGGCGAATGGCACGCGCGGGTGAAGTACGTCGATCCGCACTACGGCCCGGACGGCCGCTACTACACCTACACCTACTACGAGATCGTGGCCCCGACCCAGTCGGGCTGCCAGTACCAGATCCAGTCGGTCATGGCCGGCGGCAACGTGTCCGTCGTCGAGGACTGCCACCTGGTGCCGTTCTACGGCTGAGCCGGTCGCGCGGGCGGCTTCGTCGCCCGCGATCCCCGATGCCCGTCGGCCCGCCCGCCCGCACGCCGGGCGGCGTTCCCGATCCCCGCGAGTCCACGGCTCGCCACAAGGAGATGCGCTCCATGAAGACGTTCCATTCGCTTTCGCTGTCGATCGGCCTGCTGGTCCTGTCCGCCACCGGCCTGGCCCGCGCCGCCGAGGTGCCGCAGGGCCTGTTCGTGTATTACGGCACCGCCGAATTCGTCAACACCAACGCGGGCCTGACGGTCGGCCCGTACTACAACGCGTTCGACTGCGAGCAGGCCCTGGACGCCGCGATCGACAACGCCGTCAGCCAGGGCTACCAGATCGAGAGCGTCAAACCGTGCGCGGGCCGCTGGTCGTTCAAGGGCAGCCTGCCGGAGCTGGAGGCCGCGCCGTACACCGTCGCCGTGCTGGCCGGCTCGCCGGACGAATCGCTGGGCGTCGCCCACGCGCTGCTCGACGAAGTCGCCCTCGCGCGCAAGACCTATCGCATCGACGAGTACGAGGCCGTGCTGCAGGCCATCGCCCAGTCCGCGATCACCGATCCGCTGCGCAAGAAGGACCGGCGCGACAACAAGTGATCCGTCTGCGGCCGCAGGGATGCGGCCGTTGTCCCGCGCCGCCGTGGCATGTCGTCCAGCCGCATGCCGTCCGGCGGCGCGGGGCTTTTTCGGGCCGCTGCGCCGGACGGCGGCCTCAGCCCGTGCGTCGCAGCCCCAGCAGCACCAGCTTCGCGGACACCTTGTCGGCGATGCCCGACGGCGCGTCGTAGCCCATGCGCGCCAGCGCCTCCCGTTCGACCGGGTCCGCGGCGGCGCCGGCCGCCAGCGCCTTCGCGATCGTCGCCAGCTTCGCGCCGCGCGTGGCGGTGTTCGCCTTCAGCCACAGCAGCGCCTTCGCCAGGCGCTGTTCCACCGGCGTGAAATCGCTGCCCAGCGGGTAGTCGGGCAGGGTGCCGTCGGCGCGGAACGGCGCCAGCGCCGACGACAGGCGCTCCGGCGTGTTGCGGCCGGGCATGCGCAGGCGAAGCAGGCGCTCGCCGAGCTTGCCGGCCGCGTTCGCCCGCGCCAGCAGGCCGTGCTGGAAGCGGCTGTCGGCCACCGCCGCCATCGCCGCGATGCAGTCCTCGTCGCAGGCGCCGCGCAGGTCGGCGATGCCGTACTCGGTGACGTACACGTCGCGCAGGTGGCGCGGGATGGTGGTGTGGCCGTAGTTCCAGACCACGCTGGAGACCGCCGGCTGGCCCGGCTCCTCGCGCACCGCGCGCAGCATCAGCACCGAGCGCGCGTCGTGCAGCGCGTGCGCCATCGCCACGAAGTTGTACTGGCCGCCCACGCCGGACACCACGCGGCCGTCCGCCAGCCCGTCCGACACCGCCGCGCCCAGCACGGTCGCCATCATGCAGGTGTTGAAGAAGCGCGCCTCGCGCCGCTGCACGCGCTCCAGCGATTCGCGGCCGCCGTAGAGTTCGTTGACTTCGCCGACCCGGCGCATGCCGATGCCGCTGCGCGCGTCGTCGTCGAGGGTGCGCAGCCAGTCGTAGAATTCGTGCGAGCCGAGATAGAACGCGCCGTGCAGGAACTCGCCCTCGCGCGCCACCCGCGCATGGTCGGCCTCGCTGGCGCCGCCGTCGGCGATGCGCCGCATCAGCGCCTCGTCGTCGACCACGCGGCGGCGCAGCACGCCGGCCTGGACCAGCGCGCGGAAGCCTTCGTTGATCATCTCGCTGCAGCCGTACAGGCCGGTCTCGAACGGACCGAGCCCGCCGCTGGCGATCACCGCCGGATGGCGTTCGATCTCCGGATCCAGCGCCTGCAGCACGCGCCGGTAGGCGGCGTTGTCGGTGTGGCGCAGCACCAGCGCGTGGCACAGCGCGTCGGCCAGCGCGCCGATGCCGATCTGCAGCGTGCCGCCGTCGCGCACCAGCGCGCTGGCATGGAACCCGATCGCGTATTCGGCGTCGGCCACCGGCTGCCGCGGCAGCGCGAACAGCTTCGGATACGGCCCCGGCGGCGTGACCACGAGGTCGAAGAAGTCCGCGTCCACCGCGGCGCCGCTCTCGATCCACGGCAGCGCCGGGTCGATCTCGGCGATCAGCAGCGGCCGCGCGCCGCCGCGCGCGGCGATCGCGTCGAGCACGTCGAAGGTCAGGTCGGTGTTGGACGACAGCGACAGCCGGGTGCCGTCGGCGTTCGCCGCCACCTTCTGCAGCACGCAGTTCACGCCGCGCTCGGCGACCACCCGCGCGACGTGGGTGTAGTTGAGGCTGGCGTAGCGGCGCTGCGCCTGGCGGGACTTCAGCAGCGCGCCGGACTGCATGTAGAACTCCTCGATCTCGACGTGCGCCGGCAGCGCGTCGCGCTTCTCCGCCTGGACGTAGGCCAGGCGCGGGAAGTCGTCGCCGAAGTGGCGCGAGAGGAACGGGTCGAGGAAGCGCCGCTGCAGGTCGCTGGTCGCCGAGGGCGTGTCCAGCGACAGCGCGGTGTAGAGGTGGAACGGCCGCGACGGATCGCGTTCGACGCGCGCGTACAGTGCGTTGAGCAGCCGGTGCGGCTTGCCGATGCCCAGCGGCGCGGCGACGTGCAGCGGGCCGTCGATCGTGGCGAGGAGGGTCTCGACGGCGTCGTCGAGGCTGGACAGGCGGTGTGGGCGGTTCGGGTCGGTCATGCGGGCATGATCGCGGAGATTGCCCGGGTGCGTCTTGTCTCCGCGCAATCCGGCCGGCGTTCCCCGGGCCGGGGCGGGGACGGGGCCGATTGCCTCCGGGGCGCTGCGCGGGGCAGGGGCGGGGAGCCCTTGACAGCATCGTTTACGCGTGTAATCTGATTTCAATTACAGGCGTAAACGAACATGCAGATCAGCGAAGCCGAATCGGTGGTGATGGACGTCCTCTGGCAGCGCAGCCCGCTGGCCGCGGAAGAGGTGGTGGCCGCGCTGGCGTCGCGCCAGGACTGGCAGGAGGCGACGGTGAAGACGCTGCTCAACCGCCTGCTCAACAAGGGCGCGATCGAAGCCGACAAGGACGGTCGCCGCTATCTCTACCGCCCGCTGCTGCGGCGCGAGGACTGGGTGCTCGACGAAAGCGAGAGCCTGCTGGCGCGGCTGTTCGACGGCCGCGTCGCGCCGCTGGTGGCGCATTTCAGCCGGCACCGGAAGCTGAGCGCGGACGACGTCGCCGAACTGCGCCGGCTGGTGGCGGCGCTGGACGCCCGCGACGACGGGGGTGCGAACACCGACACCCGTACCGACACCCGCACCGGCACCCACATCGATCATCCGGAGGCCGGCGATGGACAGCCCTGATCTGCTCGACCTGCTGTGGCGCATGACCCTGGTCGCGACCGTCGCGCTGGCCGCGCTGCTGGTGCTGCCGCGCTGGCTGCGCGCGCGCTTCGGCGCCGACGTGGCCTACGCCGCGTGGTGGCTGCTGCCGGTGTCGCTGGCCGCGCTGGCGCTGCCCGCGCGCACGGTGCTGCCGACGCTGCCGGCCGCACCGGCCGCGGCGCTGCCCGCGCTGGTGCAGCCGGTGCTGGCCGCGCCCGCGCAGGCGGCGGACCACTCGGCGTGGTGGCTGCTCGCCTGGCTCGCCGGCGCGCTGCTGACCGCGGCGTGGCTGTGGCGCGCGCAGCGCCGGTTCGAGCGCGGACTGGGCGCGCTCGCGCCTTCCGGCGCTGGCCTGTGGCGCGCGCAGGCCCGCGACGGCCTGCCGGCGCTGGTCGGCGCGCTCCGCCCGCGGATCGTGCTGCCCGCGGATTTCGAGGCCCGCTACGCGCCCGCGGAACGCCGGCTGATGCTCGCGCACGAACGCCTGCACCGGCGGCGCGGCGACCATGTCGCCAACCTCGCCGCCGCGGCGTTCCGCTGCCTGTTCTGGTTCCACCCGCTGCTGCCGCTGGCCGCCGCCCGGTTCCGCCACGACCAGGAACTGGCCTGCGACCGCGCCGTGGTCGCGGCCCATCCCGATTCGCGACGCGCGTACGGCGAAGCGATGCTCAAGACCCTCATGGCCGACCGGCAGGCGCCGCTGGGCTGCCACTGGGGCGTCTCACATCCCCTGAAGGAGAGAGTCATGCAACTGGTCACTCCCCCGCCGCGGCCGTGGGTCCGGCGGTTCGGCGCCGCGCTGGTCGCGACGCTGCTGCTCGGCGCCGGTTTCGCGGTGTGGTCGGCGCAACCGGCGCGGTCCGCGTCCGCCGCCTCCGGCCTCGTCGGCCTCGCCGGCGATCGCCGCGACTACCACATCGCGATGGAACTCAAGACCGACGGCCTGCCGCCCGCGCATCTCGAAGTCGGCGGCCGCTACGGCACCAGGTTCGATCTGAAACACCAGAATGGCCGCGGCGGCCACCTCCGCATCGAAGGCAGCGTGCGCAAGGCAGGGCACGACCGCTTCGACGTCGCGCTGGTGCTCACCCGCAACGACGTCGTGGTCGCCCGCCCGCGACTGATCGTCGCCCGCGACACGCCCGGCGTGGTGAAGGTCGGCGAACAGAAGGCCGACGGTCGATTCGACGGCGTCGAACTGGCGATGCGCGTCGACGACCGACCGCCGCCGCCACCCCCGCCGCCGCCGGCCCCGCCCGCGTCTCCGGCGCCGCCTTCGCCGCCGGCCCCGCCGGCGCTGGCCGAACCCGCGCCGCCGGCTCCGCCCCCGCCGCCGCCGCCGCCGAAACGCATCAAGGCCGATGCGGCAGATCCGGCAGATCCGGCCGAGGCAGCCGAGGCAGCCGATGCCGTGGCCGCGGTGCAGGCCGAACGGGCCGCACGCGCGCAGCGCCAGGCCTCGCAGGCACGGGCGGTCGCCGCCGAGGAACAGGCCCGGGCCGCCGCCGAACAGCGCCAGGCGCAGCAGATGGCATCGCAGGCGCAGCGCGTCGCGTCCGCGGAAGAGGCGCGCACCGCAGGCGAACAGGCGGCGCGTTCGGCGGAGATGGCCGCGATCCGTGAAAGCATCCAGGCGCGTCGCGATGCGCTGCGCGCCATGGCTGCGGCGCGCGGCGAAGCGGCGCCGGCCGCCGAAACGACGTCGGCGCCCGCGGCCACGACGCGATGAAGCCTTGCGCAGGCCCCGGCGGACGCCGTCGGGGTCAGCGCGCCGTCGGCGCCGCCAGCGCCTCGTTGAGCAGCGCCGCCAGGTGGTGCCCGGCGACGCGCAGTTGCTGCTCCGCCACCGGACGCCACTGCGTCACGTAGCCCGCCGGCAGTTTCGCTCCCCGCGGATAGAAGCCGTCGCGCAGCACGATCCGGCACGAGGCTTCGGCCCATGCCTGCGGATCCCCGGCGACCGCCGCGGCGTCCGTCGGCAGCGGCAGCCGCTGCACGGTCTCCAGCAGCGGGCGTTCGCCGAGGCCAGCGAACAGCCCGCTGTCCCACAGCGCATGCAGGTTGGTGCCGCGACCGTCCACCTGCAACTGGAACGTGTTGCCGCCTTTGTCGCGCCCGAACGTGTGCAGCGGCTGGTGCACGTCGCCGACGAAATGCACCAGGAACTTCAGCGCCTGCGCACGGACGGCGTCGGACTGGCCGCGGTCGGCCAGCAGGTCGCGCTGGCGGCGGATCGCCTCGATCACGCAGTCGCCGTCCGGGCAGTGCTTCGGCGGCGCGTAGCCGCAGTCGTCCTCGTCGAGGTTGACGTAATGCCAGCGCGACGTGCGCTTGGCGATGTCGGGATCGTCCGCGGGCGGATGGTCGCGCAGGCCGTCGGCCCAGTTGGCGACGCCGGCGAGCGTGGGATCGGCTTCGCCGCGCAGCAGCCGCGCGACTTCGGCGCGGGCGGCGGGCGTGAGTTCGGACGCCGCGAGCGCAGCGACCATGCGGTGTCCGGCGGAGCCCCAGGCCCATGCGTCGGCGGAAGCCAGGGCGGCGAGCGCGCCGCAGAGGATCAGGCAATAAAAACGGGTCATGCGGAGGAGAGTATCCGACATGACCCGCAACGTGCAGCGTGTGCGTCCCGCCGCCGACCGCGTGGCCGGCGGCGGGGCATTGCTCAGAAGTTGAAGACGTACGCGGCGCCGTAGACCAGCGGGTCGACGTTGACCGTGCCGAGGTTGGTGCCGTTGAGGCTGACGTCGGTGTCGATGTCGATCCAGCGCGCATCGACGCGGATCGCGCCCTTGTCGCCGACCTTGAAGTCGATGCCGGCGTGGGCGGCGAGGCCCCACGAGTTGTCCAGGTTCAGCTTGTTGCCGGCCAGCGCGCCGGAGGTGCTTTCGCTGAAGAAGTAGGTGTAGTTGATGCCGGCGCCGACGAAGGGCTTCACGTTGCCCTTGCCGAAGTGGTACTGCAGCGAGACCACCGGCGGCAGGTGCTTGGTCGAACCGACCTTGCCGAGACCCTTGATGTCGATGTCGTGCTGGAACGGCAGCGCGGCCAGGACTTCGATGCCGAGGTTGTCGCGCACGAAGTATTCGGCGGTGACGGTCGGGCGGACGTTGCTGCCGACTTCCACGTCGAGCGTGTTGCCGGCGAGGCTGCCGTTGTCGGACTTCGGATTGACCTGGTGCGCACCGACGCTGAAGGTCCACTGGCCGGCGTCCTGGGCGAAGGCCGGAGCGGCGAGGCCGCCGAAAGCGAGGGCGATGGCGAGCGGGGCGAAACGACGAATCATGGGGTTGCCTCCTTGGGCATTGGATTTGGATTGCCGACGTGTTGGGCGGCAGTATCTGCGCGCCTTTCCGGGCGCCGTTTGAGGATGATCAAATTCTTAACAAATGGCTAGATGGCCCCGGCCGTGGGGCGGGCGGGCTGCCGCGGGGCCCTGGCCCGTCTCCCCGGCCCGTCTCCCCGGCTCGATCCCGATCCCTCTCCCGGCCCGCGTCCCGGCCCGCGTCCCGGGGGCGGCCGCCGGTCCAGTAGAATGGCGGGCTTCCCTCCCCCTGCTCAGGAGCGATCCGCCCATGGCGATCAAGGTTGGCATCAACGGCTTCGGCCGCATCGGCCGCAACGTGCTGCGTTCCGCGGTCCAGAATTTCGGCGACGACATCGAGATCGTCGGCATCAACGACCTGCTGGAGCCCGAGTACCTGGCCTACATGCTCCGCTACGATTCGGTCCACGGCCGCTTCAAGGGCGAGGTCGCGATCGACGGCAACACCCTGATCGTCAACGGCAAGCGCATCCGCCTCACCCAGGAGCGCGATCCGGCCAACCTGAAGTGGGACGAGGTCGGCGCCGAAGTGGTCATCGAATCCACCGGCCTGTTCCTCGACAAGGCCAGCGCCGAGAAGCACCTCGCCGCCGGCGCGAAGAAGGTCATCATGTCGGCGCCGTCGAAGGACGACACGCCGATGTTCGTCTACGGCGTGAACCACCCCAGTTACGCCGGCCAGGCCATCATCTCCAACGCCTCGTGCACCACGAACTGCCTCGCGCCGATCGCCAAGGTGCTGAACGACAAGTGGGGCATCAAGCGCGGCCTGATGACCACCGTGCATGCCGCCACCGCGACGCAGAAGACCGTCGACGGCCCGTCCAACAAGGACTGGCGCGGCGGCCGCGGCATCCTCGAGAACATCATCCCGTCCAGCACCGGCGCCGCGAAGGCCGTCGGCGTGGTCCTGCCGCAGCTCAAGGGCAAGCTCACCGGCATGTCCTTCCGCGTGCCGACCTCCGACGTGTCGGTGGTCGACCTGACCTGCGAACTCGACAACGCCGCCACCTACGCCGAGATCTGCGCCGAAATGAAGGCCCAGTCCGAAGGCGCGCTCAAGGGCGTGCTCGGCTACACCGAGGACAAGGTCGTCGCCACCGACTTCCGCGGCGACACCCGCACGTCGATCTTCGACGCCGACGCCGGCATCGCGCTCGACGGCACGTTCGTCAAGATCGTGTCCTGGTACGACAACGAGTGGGGCTACTCCACCAAGTGCCTCGACATGGTCAAGGTCGTCGCCGGCAAGTAAGCGCCGGCGCGCCGCCGCCAAGCGACTCCACGGAAGCGCCTTCGGGCGCTTTCGTGCTTTCCGGGGGGCGATGCGTGGGCGACGGGGTCTTCCCTGCCGAAAAAAGGAGAGCCGTCGATGCCGATCGTGCAGCGCGTGCCCGGGCAGGTTCGGAAAAACGCGACAATTAGCAGAATGCGCTAATCAATCGCTTTGTTTTCCTGTAGTCCTGGCAGGTTGCGGGCGCAAGCATGCCGCGCCGGTTCGCGCAGGTTTCTTGCAGCGCATCATTGCTCCCGTGACCTACCCCCGCGGCCTGTCTATCGCAAGGCCGGGAACGATCGGGTTTTTCACGAGGAAAAAAGAAAAAAGCCGCCGGAAAAGGCGGCTTTCTCGTGTCGGTCAAAAGCAGAGGCTAGCAGGTTTTCCTTCGATCGCAACAGTGACGACGAAGGGCTTGCGCACCGCTCTTCGATCAGGATAAGACAGCCCCAAGGAGCACCGATCCCCGCGTGAAGGAGCACGAAACCCGCCCGATAACCAACCGAGAGGAGGCGCCATGAGCGGCTATACAGAAGCTGCACTGTTCGAGATCACAGACGAACTGCTCGCTCGTCACATGCATTGGCGCTGTACCAACGGATTCGGAGGGCTTCGGTATGAACACGGGTCGTGAGGGTACCTCCCACGAGCGGACTTACTACAACATCCTAGTCTGTGGTCCGGGCGAATCCATGTTGATGTTCGGCGACCCCAATGTCATCCAGGGCCAGGTCCGGCGGGCGCTCTTGACCTACCTGGTCAAGACATTCCCCAGGAACAGGCCGGTGCTGCACTCGATGCCGATCCACGGTGGGCACGGCACGCTGCATCTGGTGGTGGTGGTGAGAAGCGCGCGCCGGATCGAGCTCGTTTCGCTCGTGCATGTGCGCGAAGTCATGCCGGCCGACCATGGTCGAATGCAGATGTTCCAGGCCAGGGAGTCCAGGTCGACCCGTGCGTTGAAGCTGTTGACGATGATGCGATTGCTGGATTGGATCGTGGACATGCTCAGGAAGCCATTCGGCTGATGGAAAACATGGATGCCGTTCAGGCACGACCGTCACCTCAACTCGTCCGAGATTGGGGTGACCCTGTTGGGATCACCAAGAAAATGACGAGGGGCGAAACCATGATGAGTCGAAAGTATCGAGTGCGGAAGGCAGGGGTGCTGCGCGACCCCGGCGATGAAGTGCGGTGCTGCTCGGTCTATTCGCCGATGAAGCCCGCGGAATTCCGAAGCTATCGTCTTTCCCTCGGGATGTCGCAGCGTGCGTTCGCGGAAATGCTGGGCGCCGACCTGCAGTCGATCCAGAGAATCGAGAGCGAGGTCCCGGATCATCGACCGTCGGCCCGGGTGGTTGCGCAGAGAAAACACAAATCCCGGATCAGGCCCAGGCGCACGAAGCGCATGGTCCGGCGCGGGGCGCTGAAGCCGATTCCGACGTAAGCGACCTCCGGGCAAGGCGCATGCGGGAAGGGCGCATGGCGAGGCGTCATGCGCTGTCCCGTGGGCGTCGGCCATCGACGGCGCAGATCGGCGCACGACATTCTCGCGACCGGGCGGTTCGACCCGGTGCGAGGCTTCGATCCCGCAAGCGCGCCACGCCGCGGCGGCGCGACGGCCGGCCTCCATCGCTCCGCGCCGGCGCCGTCCGGCGCGGCTCGTCGTCCCTGGTTGCCCTTGAAACCCGCGGCCCTGTGGATTTACGCCGCTGCCCATGCAGGAAGCCGCAATGGCCAGTGGGGCTCCGATCCCCGTCACGGTCGGGAACGCGTTCGAGAAAGGGGGGCTTCCTTCCCGAACCGCGTTTCCGGGGACGCGGCAGGTTCGCGGGCATCGAGATCGCCAACGAAGCCGCGCTCGCACCGTTTTGGCGTAACGTACCCAGCGGGGCCGCGTGCCCCGTGACCGACACGTGGCAGGGGACGTCTGGTCGGAAGGCGGCGACGATGGCCAGGAGGCCGTCGCGTCCGCGGGACCGGGAAGGCCCCGACACGTGCGCATCGTGAGTTCGATCAGACAAGGAGATCGTCATGCGCGTCCGTTCGCCGTTCCCGTCCCGCCCGTCGCAACGCCGACACTTGGCGGCCCCGCTCGCCGCCGTCCTCATGCTGCCGTCGTTCGCGACGGTTGCGGCGCCCCCGGCCGTCGCGGTGGTGCAAAGCCCGCCGCTGGCGCCGATCCAGCGCGCGCTGGCGTCGCCGCCCGGGGCGAAGCTGGAGGCCCTGCCCGCGGTGCTGGCCCCGGTGCCGAACCACGACGCGTCGCTGTCGCTGGACATCCGGCTCACCGACGGCCGCATCTTCAATCCCGCCACCGGCCGTTACGACCACGTGCGCCTGCGCAGCTACGTGCCCGAAGGCCAGGCGGCCGATCCGGACACGCCGTTCGTGGCGCCGACCATCGCGGTGCTGCCGGGCGAGACCGTGCGGATCAAGCTCAACAATCGTCTCGAGCCGCAGCCGGGCTGCACCCCGCCGAACATCAACACGCCGCACTGCTTCAACTCCACCAACCTGCACTCGCACGGGCTGTGGGTGAGCCCGGCTGGCAACAGCGACAACGTGCTGCTGACGATCCGTCCGAACGTCTCGTTCGAGTACGAATACAACCTTCCCGCGACCCATCCGGCCGGCACCTTCTGGTACCACCCGCACCTGCACGGTTCGACCGCGCTGCAGGTGGCCAGCGGCATGGCCGGCGCGCTGATCGTGCGCGGCGCGCGCGTGCCGACGCCGCAGCGCAACGGCGACATCGACACGCTGCTGCGCGGCGCCGACGGGCAGCCGTTCCGCGAACGCGTGGTGCTGTTGCAGCAGGTGCCGTATGCCTGCCGCGACGCCAACGGCAAGATCAAGACCAACCCCGACGGCACCTGGGCCTGCGGCCCCGACGATGTCGGCGAGATCACCGACTACGGCGACCAGCTCGGTTTCGGCACCTGGGCGCCGTCCGGGCGCTACACCAGCATCAACGGCGACATCCTGCCGCGCTTCGACGGCGCGGTGGCCGGGCGCATCGAGCGCTGGCGCAACCTGCACGCGGGCATCCGCGACACCATCCGCCTGCAGTTCGTGCCGATGCGCGCGAGCGCGAATCCGCTGTCGCTGCGCGAGGCGGTCGACCATGCCAAATGGATCGGCCAGAACTGCGTCGGCGACCCGCTGCCGCAGTGGGAGATCGCCACCGACGGCCTCACCCACGCGCAGATCATCCGCAAGACCGGGGTGGTGCTGCAGCCGGGCTACCGCAGCGACTCGCTGATGGTGTTCCCGGCCGCCGGCGACTACTGCGTGATCGACGCCAGCGTGCCGGCCAGCGGCTCGGTGTCGAGCGACGCCGAAAGCCGCCGCCTGCTCGGCACGGTGCGCGTGGCCCCGGGCGACGCGGTGGGCGGCGACATCGGCGCGTACCTGCAGCGCCAGCTCGTTGAAGCCGCCGGGCGCTGGATGCCCGACGACGTGAAGACCCGCGTGGTCGCGGACCTGATGGCCGACCTGCGCACCGGCGCGTTCGTGCCGCATGCGCAGATCACCGACGGCGAACTCACCCCGGGCAGCGGCCAGAAGGTCGAGTTCGACATCTCCGGCACGCCGACGCAGTTCATGGTCAACGGCAAGCCCTACGACCCGGCGACCTACCGCGACCTGGTGCTGGGCAACGTCGAGGAATGGACGATCACCTCCGCCGCCGCCAGCCATCCGTTCCACATCCACGTCAACCCGTTCGAGATCGTGAAAGTCCTCGACGCGCAGGGCAACGACCTCAGCCTGCCCGGCAGCCCGGACCCCGACTACGCCGGGATGAAGGGCACGTGGAAGGACACCATCTTCGTGAAGAAGGGCCTGCGCGTGATCGTGCGCACCCGCTACGAGCGCTACATCGGCGAGTACGTCTTGCACTGCCATATCCTCGACCACGAAGACCAGGGCATGATGCAGAACGTCCGCGTGCTGCTGCCGGATGGACAGGGCGGGGCGCTGGTCGGCGGGCATGGGGGGCATGGCAGCCACTGAGGGCCGGGCGAAAGCGGCGTTCCTGCACGAGCGCCGGCGGCTGAGCACCGCCGTCGTTGCGGACTGCCGCACCACGGAAGCGCCTTCGGGCGCTTTCGTGCTTCCGGAAGCGACTGCGGGGCGTTTTCTCTGGTGCGCCGTTCCGCCAGCCCGACGTCCCGCGGTTGCCCCGAGTCGGGACGCGTATCCCGCCATCTGTCGTCAGCTCGCGGGTCCTTCCGCGCCAAAGGCGAGGAACCGGTTTCCCCGCTTCCGCAACGCCCCCACCCCGTCGTCCCGGCGAAGGCCGGGATCCCGCTTTTGGTTTTGTACGCGCGAGCAAAGCGGGGGCAAATGCCTCAAGCCGTTGTATGTGTGTGCTTGAAGGGGGGATTCCTGTCAGAAATGACAGGGGAGGCAAGGGTTTGGAAAGTGTTCAATTGGGGGATGGCTGGTTTCGACCCAAAGCGGTCATTCAAGGCTAAGGAGGCTCGCTCTGCCCCCCCGAGATGAAACCCGGTACATTGCTAATCTTCATGGAAATGTGGTCGCTAGCCCGCTTTACGCGGAAGCCATCATTGACCTTGTAAGCCGCCAGTTGTATCACCGCTCTTATTAGGACAACACGAGTAAGGCATGGGGGGCGCATGAGCAATCGCGGATCGGAATGGCATCGTTGGGAGCCACATATTCATGCGCCTGGCACCCTGTTCAACAACCAGTTCAACGGTCCGAACGCCTGGGAGGATTACCTCACCAGCCTAGAAAAGGCGACTCCCGTTATTCGCGCCATCGCGGTAACTGACTATTACAGTACCGATACCTATCAGCGCGTTGTGCAAGAAATGCAGGAAAACGGCCGACTCCCGCAGGTCGGACTCGTATTCCCGAATGTCGAGCTGCGGCTCGACGTAGCGACGGTGAAAGAGCGATGGACCAACATCCATCTTCTCGTCAATCCCGCAGATCCGAACCACTTGGCGGAGGTGGAACGCTTTCTAAGCCGGCTGAGATTTGAGGCTTTCGGTGACAACTTCGCCTGTACGCGAGAAGACCTAGCCAAGCTGGGGAGGAAGTCCAAGTCGGAGTTGAGCGACGAAGGGGCCGCGTTTCGCCATGGCGCCTCGCAATTCAAGGTCAACTTCGCAAGATTACGCGAAGAGTTCGGCAAGAGCGATTGGGCGAAAGAGAACATCCTGATCGCCGTTGCCGGTGCAGAGACGGATGGCACTTCCGGTATCCGCGACGCCAACGACGCAACCTTGCGCCAGGAAATCGAGAAGTTTGCGCACATCATTTTTGCCAGCAGCCCTGCGCAGCGCGATTTCTGGCTCGGCCGAAAAATGGGTGCCGGGGAAGACGTGCTGCGCGAGCGCTATGGTGGCTGCAAGCCCTGTCTACATGGCAGCGATGCTCATGAGCAAGCTGCCGTTGCCAAGCCCGACGGCGATCGTTATTCATGGATCAAGGGCGCATTGGAATTTGATGCGCTGCGCCAAGCCCATATCGATCCTGCCGGCAGAGCCTATGTCGGTACCCGTCCGCCGTTTCGGGCGACGCCCGCGCGTGTCATTGCCGAGGTTGAGTTGATACACGCGGACTGGGCGAAGACGCCGAAGCTTGCCCTCAATCCTGGTTTGGTCGCCATCATCGGCGCGCGAGGATCGGGCAAGACCGCGCTAGCGGACGCGATCGCGGCGGGCTGCGATGCTACGAACGGTCGTTTAAGTGCTGCGTCATTTATTGTGCGCGCGCGTGAGCATCTCGACGGCGTCCATGTCAGGCTCAGTTGGGAGACCGGAGATCCATCGACGCGTCCTTTACTCGACGACAACTTCGATCCTTCGATCTATCCGCGGGCACGGTATCTCTCGCAGAAATTCGTCGAAGAACTGTGCTCTGCAGACGGTCTGAAAGATGAATTGTTGAGCGAGATCGAACGGGTCATTTTTGAAGCGCACAGCACGCTGGAGCGCGATGGAGCAACGGATTTCGGCGATTTGCTGGAGCTGCGTACAAAAGTTTTGCGCGACAATCGCAGGCGCGATGAGGAAGCTATTGCGACCATCTCCGATCAGATCGGTGTTGAACACGAAAAGAGAAGCCAGATCACTGGCCTGAAGTCGCAGGTTAACCAGAAGGAGGCGCTAATCGCCGGCTACGTCAGAAACCGAGACGCACTTGTAACTACAGGAAGTGCCGAGCGAATTGCGCAGTTGAGCGCGCTGGCTGAAGCCGCTGATCATGTCCGTGCTCAGATTCGGCTATGGTCGCAGGAAATTCAAGCGCTGTTGTCTTTGCAGAACGACGTATGGGATTTCCGGAGCAATCGTGCGCCGATGGCACTTCGGACAGCCAAGCAGACCTTCGCTGGCGCGCATCTTGATGACCAAACATGGGAGTTGTTCCTGCAGATCCATGCCGGCAATGTCGACGGGGCATTGAGCGAACGGATTGTGAAGGCGAAACTGGAGACCGCGGCGTGGCGCGGCAAGGATCTGCCGGTTAAGGAAAGTGATGACGAGCCCTATGTGGCGGCCGACGCGGAGCTTAAGAAATTGTCGCTGAGTGAGCTGGAGGCTGAGATCGGCCGTATTCAGCGCCTCATCAACATTGATACTGACACTGCCAATCGCCTCCGAACGATTACCACCAAGATCGGAGATGAGAACGCCGCTCTGAAACGGCTCATGGATACTCTGGCGGATTGCGAGGGCGCCGCAGCGCGGGTTGCGCAACTCCAAATGGATCGAGAGCAGGCTTATTTGCGCATCTTCGAGTCTATCGTAGCGGAAGAACAAGTGCTGCACGCGCTCTATCGTCCACTTATGGATCGACTCGCGCAGGCGTCTGGGACGCTGCGCAAACTGTCCTTTTCCGTGTCGCGCCGTGCGGACGTGCACCGCTGGGCGACAGAGGGCGAAGGCTTATTCGACAAGCGGCGCACCGTGCCTTTCAAAGGCATCGGTGCGTTGGAGGTCTGGGCAGACGAGATGCTGAAGCCCGCGTGGGAATCGGGCGATCCCACAGCGGTTGCGAAAGCCATGGCAGATTTTCGTCGAGCTCACCAAGCCGAGCTTCTCGATCTCTCCGAGATTCCGCGATCACAACAATCGGACTACCGCGCCTGGCTGAGGCGGTTCGCGAAATGGCTTTATGGCACCAGCCATATCGAGATCAGCTACAGCATCGACTACGAAGGCGTCGATATTCGCAAACTGTCTCCGGGCACGCGCGGCATCGTCCTGCTGCTGCTCTATCTCGCATTGGATGACAGCGACGATCGTCCGCTGATCATCGACCAGCCAGAGGAGAACCTCGATCCGCAATCGATCTTTGAAGAGTTGGTCGATTTATTTGTCGCTGCGAAGAATATGCGCCAGGTCATCATGGTGACGCACAACGCGAACTTAGTCGTGAACACGGACGCCGATCAGGTCATTGTGGCGTTCTCCGGCACTCATGCACCCAGCAAACTGCCACCCATTCGGTATCTGTCAGGTGGTCTCGAAAGCGCGGAGATGCGCAAGCATGTCTGCAATATCCTTGAGGGCGGTGAACGCGCCTTTAAGGAGCGCGCCCGTCGCCTTCGTGTCAGTCTGGACCGATAGAAAATAGGACTGCAGGCTAAGAACATGTCGGGGCGCGACTAGAGCCCCCTGGAATGGCAGCTCCTGGCCGAGTGCCGCCCTCAATTCCCCATCAAATCTGGATCCCGGCCTTCGCCGGGACGACGGGGGATTGAGGTGCGTCATCGGACGGTGAGGGTGTCTGGTACCTGGCGGTCTCGAATCCAGTGGCAATCAGGCGTCAATCTTCGCGCCGGCATGACGTTGTCGACCGATCGTCCTCGATATCCCCGTCGTCAGCGATCAAGCACCCAGTCTCCCGCGCCGTTCCCGGAGCCCGCTGGCACGATCTCGCCGTCGATCCCGTCTTCGATCTCCTCGCGGGCGAGGTGACCGCCGAGCCTGTGGCGGGTGTGGGTGCGGGTGCAGATCGAGGCGAACAGGGGGTGGCGCTGCATGACGCCGCCGCCGAGGATGATGCGGTGCGGTGTGATGCGACGCAGTGCGATGCGATGCGGTGTGCGGCGCGGCGCGGCGCGGCGTGGTGCGGCGTGGTGCGGGAAGAGGGTGAGTGCGGGCTTTGCGCAGCGTTGGCCGAGGTCGTCGGCTTCGATGGCCGGTGGCGGAGGTGGTTCGGGGGCGTCGCCGAGGTTGTCGCCGAGGTTGTCGCCGAGATCGTGGTCGAGGCGGGCGACCAGGGCGGGGCGGTAGTCGAGGCGTTCGAGGCAGTCGCCGTGATGCTGGCGGACGTCGGAACACCCGCCGGGAGCCGTCTCTCCGAAACACCTGCGGGCGCTCGCGCATCGTGTCCGGCGTGGATATCGGCGCCGATGCGCGCCCACAAGAAAAACGCCCCGTTCCCGGGGCGTTTTTCGTTGCTCGCGTCGGCGTCGATCAGCCGGTCGTGAGGGTCAGGCCGTAGAACGAGAGGAGCGGGACCAGCGGCTGGTAGTAGCTGTTGCCGCCGCCGGTCTTGCCGGCGCGGCCCTTGCAGTTGCCGCTGCCGCCCGAGAGCACGCCCTGGCCCTGGCCGGCGGCGGTGATGAACGAGCCGCCGGAGTCGCCGCCTTCCGAGCAGGCGGTGGTCTGCGTGAGGTTCACGATCGTCTCGCCGCTCTGGTAGTTGACGGTCACGTTCTTGGCCTTGATCGCGCCGCAGCGCCAGCCCGAGGTGCGACCGGAGCGGCAGAGCGCGGCGCCGACCGCGGCCTCGACGCTGCCCTTCACGGTCACGTTGCCGCTGCCCCAGCCGTAGACGGTCGGGCTCTGCGTGTGGCCGCCGGAGATCTGGATCCACGCCATGTCGGTGCCGGTGCTGCCGGGATTCGGGAAGGTCGAGCCCTGGAACGTGCCGATCTGCGGACCGAGCGTCCACTGCGGGCCCGTGCCGGAGGCGCCTTCGAGGTACGCCGGTTCGCCCGCGTCGCCGCAGTGGCCGGCGCTGACGTAGCCCGGGGTGCCGTTCTTGGTGACGTTGAAGCCGATCGAGCAGGCGTAGAGATAGCCGTCGCCCGGATTGCGCAGGTAGCCGAGGCCGCCCTGCAAGGTGCTGCGCAGCGTCGGCTGCTCGTCCATGGTCACGAAACGCAGGGTCTGCACATCCGCGCCGCTGCGTGCGACGAAGTCGATGGCGGCGAGCTGGCCGCCCGCGCCGACCCCGACCACGACGCTGTTGGTGGTCACATCGACGCTCCAGCTATACACGCCGCGGGGCACCCTCGCGCCCTGCTTGAGCATCATGTCGAGCTGGCCCTTGGCGTCTTCGAGTTGGGCGAGCGTGTGGCGCGCGTTGCGGATGGCGATGCCGTTCGCCGCCTTCTGGGCGCCGGAGCGCGTGGTCGCGACGACGAGCTGGAAATCGCCGTTGCGCTTGCGTTCGATCCAACTGCCCGCGAACTGGCTGCCCTGCTGCCGTTCGAGCAGCTTGGCCTGCTGCTGGGCGAGGCGCTCGGTCTGGAGGTACTGCCCCAGTTGGGCATCCGAGAGGTCGAGGTCGCGCTTCATCGCCTGCCGGAGGGCGGGCGCGATGTTGTCGCTTGGAGGGGATGCCGACGCAGTGGTCGCGATCAGCACGATGGCCGCGGCGAGCGGCGACAGGAGGACACGTACCTCGGAGAATGTCTTGCGCATTCCGTAAGCTCCTCAATGAGCGAGTGGTGGTGGCGCGATCGCGCTGAACCGGTCCGGTTCGTCCCCTGTTCGATCCAACGATCGCGAACCGAATCTAGCACAGGGTTCACGGGGAATTGAGCGCAATGCAGCAAACTCGGGAGCGTGCGACGCCTTCGGGCCATGCCGCGTTTGCAGCGGCTTTTCGATCCGGTGGCGTATGGCGCGAATCGCGTTTCCAGGCGAAGCCGTCACGCCGCCGGCCGATGGTCCCCGGCTGCACGCATCGCCAGAAGGAGCGCCCCGAGGATCCCGCTGCGATCGCCGAGACCGGGCGGCACGATGTAGCCGTCGATCCCGTCTTCGACCTGCTCGCGGGCGAGGTAGCCGCCGAGCCAGTGGCGGGTGCGGGCGCGGATCGGGGCGAACAGGCGGTGGTGCTGCATGACCCCGCCGCCGAGGACGATGCGACGCGGCGACAGCGTGAGCGCGAGTTGCGCGCAGAGCTGGCCGAGGTAGTCGGCTTCGATGTCCCAGACCGGATGCGCGTCGGGCGCGTCCCCGAGGTCGTGGCCGAGGCGGGCGACCAGGGCGGGACCGTTGGCGAGGCCTTCGAGGCAGTCGCCGTGGTGCGGGCAGACGCCGGCGAATCCGGCGTCGCCGGGGTGGCGGCGCGGATGGATGTGGCCGACTTCCGGATGCAGCAGGCCGTGCAGCGGTTCGCCTGCGATGACGGCGCCGACGCCGATGCCGGTGCCGACGGTGACGTAGCACAGGCTGTCGAGCGGCGCGCCGTCGGCGTCGCGGCCGGCGCCCCAGCGCGCTTCGGCGAGGGCGGCGGCGTTGACGTCGGTGTCGAGCGCGATCGGAACGCCGAGCGATGCGAACGGCGCGCGCAGGTCGGCGTCGTGCCAGCCGGGCTTGGGCGTGCGCAGCAGGCGGCCGTAGGCGGCGGCGCGGGGATCGAGTTCGAGCGGGCCGAAGCTGGCGATGCCCAGCGCGCGCGGCGCGCCGAAGCGCTGCGCCGCGGCGTCGAAGAACGCGCGTGCTTCGGCGAGCGTGCCGGCGGGATCGCGGGTCGGGAAGCGCACGCGTTCGAGCAGGGTGCCGTCGGCGGTCGCGACCGCGCAGACGAACTTGGTGCCGCCGGCCTCGATCGCGGCGAAGACGGGAGCGGCGGGAGCGTCGGCGGTCATGCGCGGGCGTCGGCTTTGTCGATGCGTCGCAGCCAGCGTAGCGCATGCGGCGCGAGCGTGGCGGGGAGCGCGTGCGTCGCGTCGTCGTGGGCCAGCAGGTCGCGCCAGCCGGCGCGCGGAAGCGCATCCTCGCCCTGCGGCGCGACCGCGACTTCGCGCGGCGAGAGGTTCGCGAGCACCAGCACGTCGTCGCCCCGCAGCAGGCCGAGCACGGCGGGATCGTCGAAGCCGAGGACGCGCATCGGCGCATCGCCGCGGAAGGCTGGTTCGGCGGCGCGCACCCCGAGCATGCGGCGCAGCGCGGTGCCGATGTGGCCGGCGCTGTCGTCCGCCATGCCGCGTTCGACCGCCTCCGCCGTCGTCCAGTCCATCGCCGGCCGATGCAGCCAGCGGCCTTCGTCCGCGCGCAGCGGGTCGCCCGCGTAGGCCTCGTCGTTGCCGAGCGCGATCTCGTCGCCCATGTACAGCGTCGGCAGGCCGGGCGCGGCCAGCATCAGGCCGTGCAGCAGCAGGAAGCGCGCCTCGGCGGCGGCCAGCGCGGCCGCGTCGCCGCGTTCGCGCGCGGCGTCGAGCCCGCACAGCGCCGCGGTCATGCCGTTGGTGCCGTGCACGACGTCCTCGCCGGCGTTCTGGAAACCGCGGCCGCGGGCGTCGCTGCCGGGTTCGACGCCGGCGTAGAAGCGGGCGATGCGGGCGAGGTCGAAGCCGGCGTGCGCGGCGCCGCCGGCGGCTTCCTCGCGCAATACATTCCAGCCGATGTCGTCGTGGCAGCGCAGGTAGGCGAGCCAGCCGCAGCCGGCGGGGAGTGCGGGCGTGCGCGCGAACGCGGTGCGCAGCGGATCGGCGCGGCGTTCGGCCAGCGCCGCCCACAGCGACGCCATCAGCGTGCTGTGATACGCGAGGTGGCATTCGTGGCCGGCGTCGTCGCCGCTGCCGAAGTAGGGCACGAGCGCCGGCGCGGGCACGATCGCCTCGGCCTTCAGCAGCACGCCCGGCGCGACGATGTCGACCACCGCGCGCAGCGCCTGGATCAGCGCGTGTGCCTCGGGCTGGTTCATGCTGTCGGTGCCGAGGCGCTTCCACAGGTACGCGGTGGAATCGAGCCGGAACGCTTCGACGCCGCGGTTCGCCAGCCGCAGCAGGGTCAGCGCCATCTCGACGAACACGTCCGGGTTCGCCCAGTTCAGGTCCCACTGGTAGGGATAGAACGTGGTCCAGACGTGGCCGAGTCCCGGCACCTCGGTGAAGTTGCCCGGCGCGGTCAGCGGGAACACCTGGCCGAGCGTGCGTTCGTGCGCATCGGGCAGCGTGCGGTCGGGGAACACGTGGTAGTAGTCGCGATACCTGGCATCGCCGGCGCACGCGGCGAGCGCCCAGCGATGGTCGTCCGCGGTGTGGTTGAGCACCAGGTCGGCGCAGAGGCTGATGCCGGCGTCGCGCAGCCGCGCGGTGAGCGTGTCGAGGTCGGCGTCGTCGCCCAGCGCGGGGTCGACGCGGTCGTAGTCGCGCACCGCGAAGCCGCCGTCGCTGTCGCCGTCGCGCTGCCGCAGGAACGGCAGCAGGTGCAGGTAGCGCACGCCGAGGCGTTGCAGGTAGGGCACGCGTTCGGCGACGCCGCGCAGCGTGCCGCCGAAGCGGTCGACGTAGGTGCTGTAGCCGAGCATGTCCGCGGCGAGAAACCAGCGCGGGTCGCGTTCGCGCGCGATGTCGAGCGCGTGCAGCGCGTCGGCGCGCGCGCCGGCGCAGGCGGCCATACCCGCGACGAGCGTGGACAGCGCATGGTCGGACCCGGGCGCATCGATGTAGATGCGGCGCAGCGCGGCGAACAGCCGCGGCGCGTGCGCGTCCCAGCGTGCGAGCGCGTGGTCGCGCCGTGCGGCAGGCAGGGCGTCGGCGAAATGTCGACGGAGGAGGGCGTCGGGCATGCGCAAGGCGTTCATCGACCTGTTCGGAGGAGGAAAAGCGACGGACGCGCGCCGGTCCGGAGGGAGGGGATCCGGCGCGCGCCCGTCGCGGCGGGCTCAGAACTCGTAGCGGATGCTGGCCGAGATCGTGCGGCCCGGAATCGAGCGGGCGCGGATGATGTTCTCCGTGCCGCCGACGATCGCGCCTTCCTCGGCCTCGGTGATGCCGAAGGCGTCGAACGCGTTGTTGACGTTGAGGCCGACGACCCAGTTCCCGGCGAAGCGGTAGTCGGCGAACAGGTTGACCTGGGTGTAGCCGGGCATCTTCAACTGGTTGTTGTCCTGGGTGTAGGCGTCGGTGGTGCCGATCAGGTTCGCGCCGAGCGTCCAGTTCTCGGCCTGGTAGCCGCCGGTGAGCTGGTAGACCAGGTCGGCCTGGCGACGCGGCGTGTGGCCCTCGTTCGCCGGCGTGATCTCGTCCTTGCTGATCTCCGCGTCGGTCCAGGTCAGCCCGCCGTTGAGGAAGAACTCGTTGACGCGCAGCGAGGCTTCCAGTTCGAGGCCGTGCGCCTTGTAGACGCGGTCGAAGAACCGCTGGCTGGTCAGCTCGAAGTTCTGTTCCTCGGTCCTGGCGTAGAACGCGGTGCCGAACAGGCTGAAGCCGCCGCGGCGCCACTTCAGGCCGGCCTCGACCTGGTCGACCATGTCGACGGCGTCCTGCGCGCGCACCGAGCCGTCGGGGCGGACCACGCCGAACAGCAGGCGGTCGGCGTTGGCGCGACCGCCGCGGCTGACCCGCGCGAAGCCGGCGAGGTCGTCCTGGAACAGGTAGTTCGCACCGATGGAGTACGAGGTGTAGCCCCAGTCGTAGTCGACCGGCGAGGCGGCGGCGTTGTTCACTTCGGACACGTTGCGCTCGGGCGCGGAGATCACGCCGTCGCCGTTCACGTCGACGTTCGCGACCTGCACGCTGCCGGCGTAACGGCCGCGCGCCTTGCCGGTGTCGCGGCGCACGCTGGCGTCGATGTCGAGCCTGCCCAGCGCGTACGACAGCGAGAAGTACGGCGCGCCGATGGTGTAGGTGGCGGCGTAGCGGCGCGTGCAGCAGTTGCCCCACACCGGCACGCCGTAGGCGTAGAGGCCGTGGTCGGAGAGATTGGCGTTGGACGCATCGTACACGTCGAGCAGCGCCGATCGGCCGTTGCCTTCGAGCGTCTGCAGGTACGAATTCCACACCCAGTCCATGTCGATCTTCTGGCGCGAGCGGTAATAGCCGCCGCCGAGGTCGAGCTTGCCGTCGCCGAGGTCGAGGCTGCGGGTCAGCTTGAGGTCGTTGACGACGTTGCCGAAGTCGTTGATCTCGGTGTTGAACAGGTGCGTGCGCACGGTGGCGCCGGTGTAGGCCTGGCCGGCGTTCGGGCCGCTGGCGTAGCGCAGCGTCGCGCCGGCGCCGCCGACGCTGGCCGCGAGGCCCGAGGCGGTGCCGACTTCCGCCGGGAACTGGCCGACGAAGCGGCCGCTGTTGTCGGCGTAGCGGAATTTCTCGTCGATGCGCCAGCCGTCGCCGAAGCGGTACTGCGCTTCCACGCCGAACGCGGTGCTGTCCGGGTGCATGCCGTCGGCGATGTCGGTGCGGCGCCGGCGGTTGTCGCCGTCGAGGCCGATGTCGGTGCGGAAATAGCGGCTCTGCAGGGTGTCGCGCGCCGGGTCGAAGCCGTCGATGGCGCCCAGGTGCGGGCTGCCGTTGCTGCCGGTCGCGCGCGTGGGCACCGGCAGGTAGCCGATCGCGCGGTCGTCCAGGCGCTTGAGGTGGAAGCGGATGTAGCCGCTGTCGAACTCGCGGGTGAGGTTGGCCTTCACCTGGCCGCCCTTCTCGGCGGTGTAGCCGGCGTCGCGCACGCCGTCGCCGGCGCGCCAGAAGCCGCCGACGTGGAAACGCCAGCCGTTGCCGAAGGGCTGGCCGTACTGGAAGTCGACGCGGTTGCTGGCGTAGTCCAGGCCGGTGGTCAGGCCGACCGAGCCGCCCTGCACCTCGCCGGTGTTGCTGATGAAGTTGATCACGCCGCCGGGGGAGTTGCTGGCGAACGTCGAGGCCGAGCCGCCGCGCACCGCCTGGATACGGTCGACCGAGCCGTCGTAGCGCAGGAAGATGTCGGCGTTGCCGAAGGCGATGTCGCCGAACTCCATCACCGGCATGCCGTCTTCCTGCAGTTGCAGGAACTTCGCGCCGCCGGCGGCCACCGGCAGGCCGCGCACGGCGATGTTGGCGTTGCCTTCGCCGCCGGTGGACTCCGAGCGCACGCCGGGGATGTTGCGGAAGATCTCGGCGGTGGAGCGGGGCGCGGCGCGCTCCACCGCGTCCGGCGTGACGTCGCTGGTGGAGACGCTGCTGCGCAGCTTGGACTTGCCGCCGGCGGTGGCGGTGACCACGATGGCGTCGAGGTCGTTGCCGCTCGCGGGCTTGTCCGCCGCGGCCGCCTCGGGCGACTGCGCCGCGGCGAAGCCGGGCGCGCACGACAGGCCGATGGCGCAGGCCACGGCGAACGACAGCGGGCGGATCGTGGTACGGCATTGCATGGACGACTTCGACGGGCGGCGCATGGCGGCGGAACCTCCGGGTGTCAGATGGGCAGCGGCGGCTGCCGGGCGCGAATGTCATAGCGAGTCACGCAATCGATTGCAAGTATTTTCGACCGTTGCCGGCCGCCTGCGCGGCCGTGCCCGGCGGCGCCCGCGGCCGCTTTTTCGATAACCGCATGAAAAGTCGCGAAAAATCGTCGATAGAAGAAAGCGATGGTCCCCGGAATCGTCCCGTTATCGCAGCGAAAGGCCGGGGAATCCTGCTGCGTCGCAGCATGCACAATCGATTGCGTTGACGCAGTATCGCCTCGCCGGCGACCCTGCGCGCCGCCCGTCGCGTTTGTCCGTCCGCTTCCTTCCCGGAGCCCGTCATGGCCGATCTGCACGTCCGTCTGGAAACCCTCGATCTCGTCATTCTCGCGCTGTACGCGCTGGGGATCGTCGGCCTGGGCCTGCTCGTCTCGAAGCGTCGCGCCTCGGCGGACGACTACTTCCTCGCCTCGCGTTCCAGCACGTGGCCGGTGATCGGCCTGGCGCTGCTGGCGTCGAACATTTCGTCGACGACGTTGATCGGCCTCGCGGGCGCAGCCTACGGCACCGGCATCTCGGTCTACAACTACGAGTGGATGGCCACGGTGGTGCTCGCGTTCTTCTGCGTGTTCTTCCTGCCGTTCCTGCTGCGTTCGCAGGTGTACACGCTGCCGGAGTACCTCGAGCGCCGTTACGACCGCCGCGCGCGCGTCTACTTCTCGGCGCTCACCATTTTCCTCAACATCGTGGTCGACACCGCGGGCACGCTGTACGGCGGCGCGATCATGCTCAAGCTGATCCTGCCGCAGTGGCCGCTGTGGGAGATCGTCGCGGTGCTGGCGCTGTCGGCCGGCGTGTACACCGTCGCCGGCGGCCTGCGCGCGGTGATCTACACCGAGACCGTGCAGGCGGTGATCCTGCTCGGCGCATCGGTGTTCATCGCGGTGTTCGCCTTCGACAAGGCCGGCGGTTGGGACGCGGTGATGCGCGCGGTGGCGCCGGCGCGGCTGTCGCTGATCCGCCCGCTCGACGACCCGGGCGTGCCGTGGCTGGGCCTGGTGCTGGGCGTGCCGCTGCTGGGCTTCTACTTCTGGTGCACCAACCAGTTCATGGTCCAGCGCGTGCTGTCGGCGAAGGACGAGAACCACGGCCGCTGGGGCGCGCTGTTCGCCGGCCTGCTGAAACTGCCGGTGCTGTACGTGATGGTGCTGCCGGGCACGGCGGCGATCCTGCTGTACCCGCACCTCGAACGCCCGGATCTGGTGTATCCGACGCTGATCTTCGACCTGCTGCCGGCGGGACTGGTGGGCGTGGTGATCGCCGGCTTCTTCGCCGCGATCATGTCGTCGATCGCCAGCACCTTCAATTCCGCGGCCACGCTGGTGACGATGGATTTCGTGCGCCCGCGGCTGCCGGGCGCGGACGGCGCGACGCTGGTGCGCGCGGGGCGCATCACCACGGTCGTGTTCATGGTGCTGGCGGTGGCGTGGGCGCCGCAGATCGAGCGCTTCTCGTCGCTGTGGCAGTACCTGCAGGCGGTGCTGGCGTACGCCGTGCCGCCGGTGTGCGCGCTGTTCCTGGTCGGCCTGTTCTGGCGCGGCGCGAACGCCAAGGGCGCCGCCGCCGCGATCCTCGCCGGTTTGATCGGCGGCGCGGCGCTGTTCTGGGCGAACGTGCTGTCGCCGCAGCCGCTGGGCCTGCATTTCCTGCTGGTGGCGCCGATCCTGTTCGCGCTGAGCGCGGTGGTGCTGGTCGCGGTCAGCGCCGCCACCGCGCCGCCGCCCGCGGCGCAGGTGGCGGCGATGCTGTGGACGCCGGCGTTCTACCGCGACGAGACCCGCGCGCTGGCCGCCGAGCCGTGGTGGCGCAACTATCGTGTGCAGTCGGTGCTGCTGCTGGCGCTGACCGCGGCGATCGTGTGGACGTTCCGCTGATCCGGTTCCGGTGCTGGCGGCGGTAGAGCGGCCTTCAGGCCGCTTGCCCGTTTCCGGAGACGGGGCAGCGGCCTGAAGGCCGCTCTACCGAGACGGGGCGTTGCCGGCGGCGGCGGGTATGGCTCCGGCCCGGGGTCAGGCCGACGCGCGGACGATCAGGGTCGGCGGCAGCAGCGTGGAGTCGGCGGCGTCGCCGCGGATCGCGGCGATCACCGTGTCGACCAGCGCGACCGCGCCCCGGGCCAGTTCCTGGCGCACGGTGGTGAGCGGCGGATGCGCGTGTTCGGCCAGCAGGATGTCGTCGAAGCCGACCACCGCCACGTCCTCCGGCACCCGGCGGCCGGCGGCGGACAGCGCGCGCATCGCGCCGATGGCGATGACGTCGGAGGCGGCGACCACGCCGTCGAACGCGAGCCCGGAGGCGATCGCCTCGGCCATGCGGGCCTCGGCGTCGGGGCCGCCGAAACCGGTGCGCACCAGGCGCTCCGGCGCGGCCTTCAGCCCCGCGTCGCGCAGCGCCTGGCGATAGCCGTCGTGGCGGTGCGCGACTTCCGGCAGGCGTTCGTCGCCGAGGAAGACGATGCGCTTGCGGCCGCGTTCGGCCAGGTGGGCGGCGGCGAGCTGGCCGCCGAGGCGGTTGTCCGAGCCCACCACCGGGTATTTCTGGTTCGGCAGCCGCGAGCCCCAGACCGCGAGCGGGATGCCGGCGCGCGCCGCCTCGTTGATCGCGGCGTGCTCGAAGCTCTGGCCGATGAGGATCACGCCGTCGCTGCGGCCCGGCTGCTGCAGGCGCCGCACCCAGCCGTCCTGGTGCACCGCGATCTTCGCCAGCAGCATGTTGTAGCCGCGGTCGGCGAGGGTGTCGGCGAGGTGCGCCAGCATGGTCATCATGAACGGGTCGACCAGGTGCGGCTCGCGCTCGTGCACCAACGGCACCCCCACCGTGATCACGCCGCTCTGGCGCGAGCGCAGGCTGCTGGCGACCGGATTGACCGTGTAGCCGGCCTCCTCGGCGAGCCGCCGGATGCGCTCGCGGGTGCTGGCCGCGATCATCGGACTGTCCTTCAGCGCCCGGGAAACGGTGGATTCGGAGACCCCGGCAAGGCGGGCGATGTCCGACATCTGCAGGTTGATCGGCGGCTGCGAGACACGACGGCGGGAAGCACTCATGGGCCTAGCCTCCGTCAAAAGCACGGTCGCGATCAAGTGACGCGGGTGGGTCGGGGGGCGCGCGGGGCGGCGGGGGCGGGTAGCGGCTGGCGATACCCGGGGCGGTCCGCACCGCTACGGACGGGCGTTCAGGTTGCAATTCCCTGAACGATCGGGAAGGCTGCCCGCATGTTCGCCCGGCAGGTTCGCCCGGACCGATCCGGTCGGCCTGGCGCGGCGAATCCCGGGGCAATGGCGCACGAGGGCGACGGAGGATGCACGACTTGGCCGGAATTCTGATCCTGCTGGGACTGGTGGTACTGGCGATTCCCCTCCTGCTGATCGTGGTCCTGGTCAAGCTGGGCAATGCGCGGGCGCGGATCGAGGATCTCGAACGCGACGTCCAGGGCCTGCACGCCCGGGTGGCGATGGTCGAGCAGCCGCCGGCCCAGGCGCGTCCTGCATCGACGATCCGCACCGAGGCCGCCGCCGCGCCGCCCGCCGCCGCGCCGGCGCGGTTCGAAGCCCCGCCGATCGCGCAAACCCCCGCGCAAACCCCCGCCGACACCGCCGTCGACACCCCTGTCGAAATGCCGCCGGCCGCCCATCGCGCTCCGGCCGCGCCGCCGCCGCTGCCCGAGCGCCCCGCGCCGCGCGCGCCGGCGCCCG
>JAEKKX010000010.1 GCA_019510125.1 Lysobacterales bacterium | reverse complement strand
CAGGTGCGGGACCGGGCGCTGGCGCCGGCCCGGGCGCGCGTGCCGGGGCGGGCGCAGGACCGGACGCGGGCGCGGGTCCCGGCGCGGGACCGGGGGTGCGCGCAGGCGGCGTCGGCGCGGGCGGACTCGGCGGCAGCGGCCGCGCGCCTTCCGCGACCGCGCTGTCGATCCCGCTGCGGCGCTCGCGCTCGGACGTGAGCTGCGCCTGCAGCCGCGCGTTGCGCGCCGCGGACGGATCGGGGATCTCCGCGGCCGGGTTGAGCGTGGCGTTGCGGATCCGGTCGGCCTGCGCCTGCGCGGCCATCTGGTTCAGCGGCAGGTAGTCGGTGTGGAAATTCAGTTCGACCGACGAATTGAGCTCGAGATCGGTGTTGATCTCCTCGGTGCGCTGGCTGCGCTCGGTGGAGACGTAGCTGATCGTGTTCTCGACCTCGGCGCTGGCGCCCCACGGCCCGACGCCGAAGCTGCCGCTGGCCTTGACCCGGTTCTTGACCCCGAACTCGCTGCCCTTGTCCTCGGTCGCCGCGCTGCGGGTGTCGATGTGGAAGCGCATCGAGGCGTTGATCCTGCCGCTGTCGATGACGATGCGCTGCATCCCCAGCATCACCATCGTCGCCAACTGCTGCTGGCGCTGGCGCGCGAGGTAGCGGCGCGCCAGCGGCACCAGTTGCTCGGGATTGGACGCGCCCACCGGCTCCTCGGGCGGGATGCCCAGGGTGCCGCGGATCTGGTCGGCGTCGGGCATCGAGGCGCCGGGCTTCAGGCGCAGCTTGATGTTCTCCAGTTCGCGCTGCAGGTCGGCCATTTCCTCGGGATCGAGCCGGTCGCCCGGCTGCGGGAGTTCGTCGGCGTCGGGCTGGTCGTATTCGATCGACTCGGGGAAGTGGTCGGCCACCCACTGCCGCACCTGGACCAGGCCGAACTGGCTGCGCTCGAAGCCCTCGGCCGAGGCCGACACCGCGTTCAGCAGTTGCACGTACTGGTTCATCTGCTGCTGGTTGGCATCGATCATCGCCTTGAACACGCCGTTGATGAGGTCGGTGACGAAGCGCGGGAAAGACACCGCGTTGAGCACGTTGCGGGTGATCCCGGCCACGCGCCCGGCGGCCTCGCCGAAGTCCGGCTGCGCGGACTGCGCGCTGGCGAGCGGCGGCGCGGGCCGCGACGGCGTGCGCCGCTCGATCTCGCCCTCGGCCTGGCCTTCCTCGGCGATGAGTTCGGCGGCGAGCGTCGACACCTTGACCATCGCCTGCGCCAGCGCCTGGCGATCGCCGGGCGGCAGCGAGGCGAAGTGCGGCGTGCGTTCGAGCACGTCGCGCACGGCGTGCCGGATCCACGGCGGCGGCGGCGGCGGGGGTGGCGGCGTCGCGGGCGCGCGCACGGCGACCATCTCAGGCCACCTGCGGCAACGGCATCGTCGTCGGCGCGCGCGCGCCGGTCGCACCGCCGGCGTCCGTCGCCAGCGGTGCGGACGCCAGCCAGCGCTGCGCGGCCACCAGTACCTCGACATCGCCCGGCGCGCCCGGATCGAGCGCGATCGCCTGTTCGGCGGCGTGCTTCGCCAGCCACAGCAGCACGGTCTGGCCGCTGCGGCCGCGATCGACGTGCGACTGCGCGCCGCCGGCGATGCCGACCGCGCCCGCCGCGCCCTGCTGGCTGGCCACGATCTCGACCAGCCGCCACAGGTCGCGCACGCCGAAGGCGAGCTGCAGTTGGCGATCGCGCAGGAATCCGAGCGCCGCGTTGATGCTCTCGACGATGTCGCGCGCGGCGATCGCCGCCATCGGATCGACCCGCTGGGCGAGGAAGGCGGCCATGCTCTGCGCGTGGGTGGCGAGCGCGACCTGCGCGCGCAGGCCGGGGCCGCCGGGCAGCGACGGATCGGCGTGCGCGGCGATGGCCTCGCACAGCGCGCGCATGAGGCGGTCGAAGTA
The DNA here is from genome assembly GCA_019510125.1 of Lysobacterales bacterium. Taxonomy (GTDB): domain Bacteria; phylum Pseudomonadota; class Gammaproteobacteria; order Xanthomonadales; family Xanthomonadaceae; genus Lysobacter_I. The sequence goes on along the minus strand of JAEKKX010000010.1, from coordinate 119,345 downwards.
CGGGGTCTCGATCACCCGCGCGAACACCGCCTCGCGCTCGTCGGCGGTCAGGCGCTCGCGGCGGCCGCGCCAGAAGTCGTGCAGCATCTTCGCCACCGGCCCCAGCGGCTGGGTGATCGCGCCGCTGACGAACAGCCCGGCGATCAGCTCGGCGGTCGGCAGCAGCCCGGCGCGTTCGAGCTCGCTGGCGAAGTACAGCGGCGCCGCGGCTTCGAGCTGGACGCGGTCCTCGGCGGTCGGCGCGCCCTCGGGCAGGTCGAAGTCGATCCCGGCCAGCGCCTGCGCCCGCGCTTCGCCGCCGGCGCAGACCGACAGCGCCAGCGAGACCGCGCCGAGCAGGTCGGCATAGCGGTGCCGGGGCTCGACGCGGACCGGCGGCGGCGGCGGCGCCAGGCGCAGCATGCCGGCGGCTCAGCGGGCGGCGGCGGCGGGCGCCGGCGCGGGCGCGGGCGCACCTGCGCCGCCGCGGGCGACGGTGAGATTGGTGTCCAGCGGCGTCGCGTTGCCTTGGATGCTGGCGATCATCGCCGGCGAGGCCAGTTTCTCCATCGGGAAGTAGTCGGACTTGAAGTTCACCCGCACCTCGCCGGTGAGCTTGGCCTTCATCTCCTGGCTGGAGGTGGAGGTCTCGTCCACCGACGAGGAGACCGTGGTCATGTGGGTCTGGACGTTGGTGTTGGCGCTGGCCGCGCCGCCCCAGCCGAAGTGCGCGCCGGCGACGGTGGTGTTTTTGTTGTAGCTGGTGTCGCGGTCGTACAGCGAGGCGCGGGCGTTGCGCGTGGCCTCGTCGCTGGCGCGGAAGTTGAACACGACCTTGGCGTTGATCAGGCCGTCGGTGACCACGATCCGGTTGATGCCCAGCATCACCATCGACGACAGCATCTGCTGGCGGCTGCGCGCCATCTGCATCCGCGCGGCCATCACCAGCCGCGCCTCCTGGGCCTGGTCGGAGAGGTCGCTGACCGGGTCGGCGAGCTGCAGTTCCTGGTTGATGCGGGCCAGCGCGCCGTCGGCGTCGTCCTCGTTCCTGATCGCGAGCTGCGGCGCCCCGCTCTCGCCGTCGTTGCCGAGGGTGAGATCGCCGGCGAAGCGCTCGGACAGCCAGTCGCGGGCGTTGTTCATGGTGATGTTGTCGGCGGCGAACTGGTCCACCGTCTGCGCCACCGCCTTCAGCAGGTCGGCGTAGGCCTCCATCTGCTGGATCGAGGCGTCGACGATCGCCTGGAACACGTTCTGGACCAGCCCGCCGACGAACTTGGGGAAGTCGACCGCGCCGACGAAGGCCTTGAAGTTGTCCGCGCCTTGCTTCACCGAGCCGGCTTCGAAATCGCTGCCGGCGAAGGTGCCGATCTTGTCCGAGGCCTTGCTCTTGGCCTGGTCGACGGCCTTGTCGGCCAGCGCCTGCGCGGGCGCGCCGTCGGCGCCCTGCGCCTTGGCGAGCACCCCGCGGCCGGGCGTGAGCTCCTGCTTCGCCAGGCCGTCGGGATTGGCCATGTACGAGGCCACGCGGACCATCGTGCGCGCGATGTCCTGCTGCTGTTCCGGCGACAGCGCGCGGAACCCGGGCGAGGATTCCAGCAACTGGCGCACCTGCGGCCGCACCGCGCGCAGGGTCTCGTCGTCCAGCCACGCCGGTTCGTTCGGCGCGGGGATCGGACGGGCGGGCGGGACGACGGTGGCGGACATGGCGGGCTCCGGGCAACGTCAGGGAGTCGGGGCGGGGGCGGCGGCGGGCGCCGGGGCCGCCGGCGCGGCGGCGGGCGACGGCGCGGCCGCGGGCGGGCGGTTGGTGGCCATCGTCTTGACCATGCCCGGCTGCGCGTTCATCTGGATCGCGGCGATCGACTCGGGGTTCGCCAGCTTCTCCAGCGGCATGAAATCGCTCTTGAAGTTCACCTCCACCTGGCCGGCGAGGCTGGCCTTGGCCTGCAGCGAACTGTCGTTCTGCAGTTGCGAGGTGCTCATCATCTTGATGATCGGCTGCTCGCTGTACTTGTAGTTGCCCTTGGAGTAGTAGCTGGCGTCCTGCCGGTTCTCGCCCTCGCCGCTGGCGCCGGTGGTCTTGTAGTCGTACTCGCCCTCGTTGCTGCGGGTCTTGGCGACCGTCTCCGTCCCCCAGGGACCCTTCTCCTTCTCGTGGTCCATCTTGGTGGCGCTGTAGCGATAGCGGCTGTTGTCGCGCGCCTGGAAGTCGTACAGGACCTTGGCCGAGATCTTGCCGTCGGTGACCACGATGCGGTTGATGCCGAGCATCACGATGGTCGCCAGCAACTGCTGCCTGCTGGTCGCGATCTGGGTGCGCGCGGCCGGCACCAGCAGCGCCTCGACCAGGTCGTCGTCGAGCCGCGTCAGCGGCTTGTCCAGCGGCAGCGACTGGTTGAGCCGGTCGACCGCCTTGCGCTCGTCGACGTCGTCGCGCAGCACGACGCGCGGTTCGGCGGGTTTCTGCGCGCCGGTCCCGTCGTCGCCGAAGCCGCCGAAGTCGTCCCAGCCGGCGCCACCGCCCATCTGCAACTGGAACAGGTCGGGGAACTGCTCGACGAGGTGGTCGCGGCCCTGGTTCTGGGTGGTGTTGTCGTCGCGGAACTGGTTGAGGCTCTTGGACACGTCGGCGACCAGCTTCGCGTAAGCCTCCATCTGCTGGATCGACGAGGTCACGATCGAGTGGAACACGCCGTCGATCAGGCCGCTGACGAAGGCCGGGAAATTCACCGCCTGCAGCAGCGCGCCGGCCTGCTGCACGCCGGTGCGCAGCGCCTGGCCGAATTCCGGCTGGGTCTCCTGCTTCAGCGGCTGCCCGTCGTCCTCGCCGGCGAGCGCGCGCACCTGCGGGCTCTGCTGTCCGGGCTTGAGGCGGATGCCGTCGGGCTCGGCCAGGTAGGTCGCGATCTGGACCATGCCGCGGGCCAGCGCCTCGCGCTTGTCGGGCGCCATCTGGCCGAAGGCGTCGTTGCTCTCCAGCATCGCGCGCACCTTGCGGCGCGCCGCGTCCACGGTCTCGCGACTCGCGGGGGACGGGGCGGCGGCGCGGGCGGCCGGGTGTGATCTCGAGGGAAAGATGGCGGACATGTCCGGTCGCTCCGGAGGAGGGGCCGCGCGGCGCGGCGGGAAGGGGACGGCAGCGCGGCGGGCGCACCCGCCGCCGGCGTCACTGCAGGGCCTGCGCGTCCTCGATCGCGTCGCGCATCTCGAACTCGATCGGGCGCACGTACAGGCTGATGCGCGCCTGGTTCGACGGCGTCACCCGGATGCTGAGCACCGAGAAGTGCCCCTGCTCGGACGCGTCGTCCACGCCGAACGCCTCCAGCCAGCGGCTGAGCGCGATCAACTGGCGCGGACGCTCCGCCAGGCCGAGCTTGATCAGGTCGAGGAAGCGCGCCGGCAGGTCGGGAATCGCGGCCAGCAGGATCTCCAGCTTGAGTTCGATCCCGTCCGGCGCCTCGCGCAGGCCGATCAGCACCCCGCCGGAGGGCAGCTCGAAGCGGCCGCCGAGGGCGACGCCGACGATCCGCATCAGGCTCGGCAACTGGTGGCCGATGCCGAGCCGGTTCATCAGCGGCCCGAGCGCGGCGATCGCCAGCGGCCCGCGGTGCAGGAAGGTGACGCGCTGGCTGCCGGTCTCGCGCTTGCAGCCGATCGAGGTGAAGATCGGCATCAGCGTCGGCATCTCCGCCATCACCCGGCGGGTCAGTTGCGACAGCGACGGCGGCAGCGCGTCGATCTGGGTCGGAAGCAGCTCGTAGTAGATCTTCGCCGCGTACAGCCCGTCCTCGTCGAAGGCGCTGCCGAACCAGGCGCCGAAGTTCATCCAGCTCAGGCCGCCGAAACCGCGCCACTCCTCGCTGCGGCTGTCGAACCAGCGCAGCGCGTCGCGGCCGAACACCGGCTGGATCAGCCGCCGCATCTCGCGGGTGGCCTCGTCGCGCCGCGACACCGGCGACGCGCCGGGGCCGAGCGGTTCGATGGTGAAGCGCAGCGTGTTGGGCTCGGCTTCCGAGAACGACGGTTCGTACGGCACCGCGCCCGGGGTGAGCGCGTTGCGGGCGTACGACACGTCGTCGTCGGGCAGGTAGAACGTGCGCTCGATGAGGTCGCCGACGTAGGGCATCGGATCGCGCGTGCCCAGCGCCTGCGCGGCGGAGTGCAGCGAGCGTTCCACCAGCCGCTTCATCGGCTGCGCGCGTTGGGAAGGAGTGGCCATGGTCGTTCTCCGTGGGCGGGGGCCGCCGGCTCAGAAGCTGGGCAGGCTGATGCCGGCGGAATCGAGCACGTCGCGCGCGATCTGCGGCATTTCGATCGGCTTGCTGGTGATCGTCGGCGACTCGACCGGCTGGGCGTATTCCTCGACCCGCTGGTCCTGCACGCCGCTCACCGCCAGCCACTGTTCGCACGCCTGCAGCAGGTCCCAGTCGGTCGGGGTCTCCATCGGCTTGTCGCTGCCGCGCAGTTGCGGGTTCATCAGCGCGTTGATCGAGATCACCTCGTCGAAGCGGTTGGTCATGCGCTGGTGGTTCTGGGTGAGCCAGGCGATGATCACCGCGCCGGCGCGGGCCTGGGTGCGATACCGGTGACTGTTGCGCGCGCCGCCGAGGTAGTTGGCGTTGACCTGGTCGATCACCTGCCACATGTCGCGGGCGCCGAACGCGCCGCGGATCTCCTGGTCGCTGAGCAGGTCGCGGAACTCGATGATCAGCGTCTTCAGCTCCTTCGAGAACTGGTAGGCGATGCCGTAGCAGTTGCGCGACAGGCTGGCGGCGAGGTCGCGCGCGGCCTTGCGCACCTGCTCCTGCGAGACCGCGAGCGGGATCTGGCTGCGGAACATGCGGTCGACGTTGAGCTGGCGGCCGAACGAGGACACCGCCGAGATGAAGCGCAGCCACAGTTCGTTGAATTCGCGGTTGGGCTGGTTCATCGACGGGTCGCCGCCCGGGGCGCCGAAGGCGCGCATGTACAGATCGCGACGCTCGCCCTCGGTGATCCGCTCGGCGGCCTTCTTGTAGTAGCCGTAGAGGTAGTCGCCGGTCTTGCCGTAGCTCAGCGGCAGCAGCCCGCTGCGGAACAGGTCGACGATCTTCTCGACCACCTGCGGCATCCGCGCCTCTTCGAGCTGGTAGGCGAAGTAGATCGCCTGCGCGGCGTCGAGGTTCTCGCGGACGATCTCGACGTCGACCGCTTCCTCCAGGTCGGGCAGCGAGATCTCCAGCGAGGACGGCGGCGCGCCGTTGACCGCGCCGCTCTGCATCTCGTAGGCGTTGTCGATGCGGCTGGCCAGCCACGGGTCGTTGGCGCTGACCCCGTCGGCGGCGAGCTTGCGCACGACCGCGGCGACGTTGCGGCCGCTGAGCGCGCAGACCTTGTCGTGCATCGACGGCACGTTGTCGTTGTCGGACGCGCTGCGCTTGCGGGGATCGCCGCCGGGGACGATGCAGCCGTAGACGTTGCCGTCCACCAGCCGGGCGTCGATCTGCGAACGCAGGGTCACCCGGTACTGGCGGCTGAGCTGGTCGAACGCGGCGTCGAACAGTTCGCGGTATTCGCGGTACTCGCCCTGCGCGGCGCTGACCTTCTGCACGAAGCCGCGACGCGAGGCGTCGATGGTGCCGTCGAGCTGCAGCAGCCCGCAGATGCCGGCGATCTCGCGCTCGACGCGCCTCAGGTCGCCGGAGAGGCCTTCCAGCAGGCGCTGGCTGCCGATCAGGCCGTACTTGTGGACGTAGTCGGTGTCGATCTTCTTGGATCGGGCCGCCGCGGCCTTGCGGACGGCCACCTCCGGGACGTCGTCATCGTCCTCATCGTCGGCGACGAGGGCCTCCGCCTCGTCGATGGTCATGTCGACCTGGCCGGAAAGTTCCTGCCAACTGCGCTGGGTGTAGGTTTCGACGACCCGGCGGTAGAACGGATCGACGGTGATGTCGCTGCCGAGCTTCATGTCGATGTTGGCGAGCTCGGCGAGCTGGTCGACGGTCGCGCCGCCGCTGGCTTTGGCATTGTCGATGATGGTCTTCAGGACCTGTCGGCGGGCGCGCAGCCTGTTCCGTTCTTTCAGTTCGCGCTCGCCGAGGTCGACCAGGAGGATGCGGTTCATGGTGTTCTCTGCTCTGTGGTTGGCGTTGGAGCCGGAAGGTGCGGCGGCGGACCGGCGGGCGCCGGTCGTGTTGCCGGTGTCGTTCGCCGCGGCGCGCGCAGCGCGAGGCTTGGAGGCCGCGGCGCCCGACGCTCTGCGGGGCTTGTGGGTACTGCTTCGGGTCGCCATGGGAGGCCTCCTTTCTTGCGGTGGGCCGCGTCCGTCGCCGGTCAGGCGGCGAGCGCGGATGGAACGGGGTCGGAATCGTCGTCGCGGTCGTCTTCGTCGCGGATGTGGCGGTCGATCGCCGCGTCGAGCGCCTGCAGCGCGCCCAGCGCGTCCAGCACGCCGGCGCCGCAACCGGTCACGCCGGCCTCGGCGAACGGGCGCGCGGTGCGCACCAGCAGGTCGCGGGCGTCGTCGGCGTCGAGCGGCCAGGCGCGGCGCTGCGCGCGCGAGGCGAGCAGCGCGCAGATCGCGGCCACGTGCGGCGCGGCGAAACTGGTGCCGCTGGCCTGCTGGTAGCCGTCGAGCCCGCAGGTGAGGATGTCGCGGCCAGGCGCGCACAGCGCGACGTGGTCGCCGCGGGTGCTGAACGTCGCCGGACGCAGGTCCGCGCCGATCGCGCCGACCGCGATCACGCCGGCGTGCGCCGCCGGGTAGTATTTTTCGGTGAGCCCGGAATTGCCGCTGGCCGCGACCAGCAGCGTGCCGCGCGCCAGCGCGTAGCGCACCACTTCCTCGTGCGGCCGCGGCGCGTCGGCGACCAGCATCGATTCGGGCGTGCCGAAGCTCATGTTGATGACCTTGACGCCGAGGTCGATCAGCCGCTTCATGCCGGCGTCGATGTTGTCCAGCGCGCCGATCCCGACGCGCTTGTCGTTCGGGCCGAGCGCGGCGCCGAGCACCCGCACCGGGGTCAGGCCGCAGGCGCCGGCCGCGCCCGGCGGCATGCCGTCGCCGCGGGCGACGAGGATGCCGGCGCAGCCGCTGCCGTGGCCGACCTCGTCCTGCGGGCGTTCGCCGGCATGGCGGAAGTCGCCGACCAGGGTGACGCCGCCGACGGTCGCCGGGTCCAGGTCGACGCTGTCGAACCCGGCGCGCAGGCGTTCGCGCAGTTCCGGATGCGCCAGCGCGACGCCGGTGTCGGCCAGGCCGACCAGCACCGCGGCGTCGCCGCGTTCGTACTGCAGCGCCTCGTCGATGCGGGTGCATTGCCGCACCCAGGCCGCGGCCTCGCGCGCATGCGCGGCGCCGTGCGCCAGCGCGGTCGCGTGCGCCGACGGCGTGTGGCAGACCGTGACCGGCGCGACCCGTTCGACGATCGGCAGCTCCGCCAGCGCCTGCAGCAGCGGCGGCACGCCTTCGGCCTCGCGCACCCGCACCCGCAGCACGCGGGCGACGCCGCTGATCTGCTCGACGTCGTCGAAGCGGTAGGCGCCGGCGACGTCGCGATCGCGCCGCGGGGTGCGCGCGCTGTGCAGGCGCACCGCGCGCAGCGCGCCGCCGTGGTGGCGCAGCAGGCGATCGAGCACGCCGCCGTCGATGCGGTCGGCGACCGGCGCGCCGTAGCGGACGCAGGCGCGCCAGCCGGGGATGTGCGCGGGCATCTCGCCGAGCTTCAGCGTGATCAGCAGGCCGCCGCGGACGGCGTCGGACAGCAGGCGGCGGGCGGCGCTCATGGCGTGCTCCAGTGGCCCAGCCGGCCTTCGCTCAGTTCGACCCGGGCGATCCGGCCGTCGCCGAAATCGACCTCGGCCTCGTGGCCGAGCTGTGTAGCAACAGGCGCCAGCACGATCCCGCCGTCCTGCGCCGCCACCACCGGCACGCTCTGGCCCGCGGCGCGGACCAGCGGCAGGCGGCCGGGACGCAGCCCCGGCGCGGCCAGGTGCACGCGGCGCTGCGCGTCGGCGCTGTCGCCGTGGTCGACCTTCGTCACCCGCGGCGCGGCGGCGCGCATCAGCGCCTGCTGCAGGCGGTTGACCGGCATCCGCGACAGCCGCGCGATCACGTCGGCGCCCGCCTTTTCCTTGAGTTCGTTGAGCTGCTGCACGGTGCGCACGCCGATCCGCTCGAGCCGGCGCTGCTCCTCGTCGGAGATCTGGTCGCCCAGCGCTTCCCGGAGGTTGAACTTCGGATCCTCGGCGCTGTAGTCGACCGCGTTCTCGTCGATCATCGGCTTGGTGATCGTGGTCAACTGCAGCTTGATGCTGCTGGCCTCGCTCTCGCCGGGACCGGCCGGGCGCAGGTAGACGTCGTCGTCGAGCAGTTGCACGAACGCACGCAGGTCCAGCGACACTTCCTTCACCGCGAAGGTCAGCGGCAGCTTGCCCAGCCGCGCCTTGATCGCCATCGCGGCCTGGGCCTTGTCCAGTTGCTCGGTGAGCGACTGGATGAACAGGTCGAACGGGATGCCCGCGTCCTGCACCAGCGGCGGCAACTGCGCGCTCATGCGGCGGCCTCCGCGTCGAACGCGGCGTCCAGCGCCCAGCCCAGGGTCAGCTTCGACGGGATCGGCGTCCAGTCGTCGGCGCCCAGCGCCTGCGCGAAGTCCGCCAGCAGCACGCAGCCGCCGTCGCGGAACACCGGGCGCACTTCGATCGGCAGGGTCATGTCGACCTGCGACAGGCGGATCCCCTCGCGGGCCTCGATCGCGAGCAGCCCGTCGTGCAGTTCATCCAGCAATTGCGAGAGTTCGCGACGCATCACGCCCTGCCCTCGCCGCTGGCGGGCGGCGTCGCGGACGGCTGCGCGGGCGCGGCGGCGGCGGGTGCGGCGACCGCGCGCATCGTCGGCGAATGCTGCTGCACCAGCGCGATCTTGGCCGCGTCGGCCAGGCGGTCGAGCGGCAGCGTCTCGCTGACGAAGTTGAGCTTGACCTCGCCGAACAGGTCGGCGCGGACGCTCGATTCGTTCTGCGCGTTGACCGCCAGCGTCGACACCATCGTGGTGCCCTGCCCGGCCTGGCTGAGGCTGCCGCGCTCGCCCCAGTTGGCGACCGCCTGCGGGTCGGTGCTGGTGGCGTACTGCACCGCGGCGGCGTCGCGCGCGGCGGCGCGGAACATCACCTTGGCGCTGATGCTGCCGTCGCGGACCGCGACCCGGTTCAGGCCGAGCAGCACCATCGTCGCCAGCAGTTGCTGCCGCTCGGCGCCGACCTTGTTGCGCACCTGCGGCAGCACCTGCTGTTCGAGCAGTTCGGTGCTCAGCGTCTGCCCGTCCAGGCCGTAGTCGGCCAGCCACACCGGGCTGGCGTCGTCGCTGCGCGGGACCAGTTGCGGCTCCGTTTCATTCGCTTCGGGCAGCTTGACCGCGATGTCGCCGGGATAGCGCGAGGCCAGCCAGTCGCGGGCCTGGTTGAAGGTGACGTTCTCTTCGGTGAACTGGTCGACGGTCTTCGCCACCGCCGACACCAGGCTGGAGTAGCTCTCCATCTGCCGGATCGAGGCATCGACGATCGCGTCGAAGGTGCCGTGCACGAGCTGCGAGACGAAACCGGGGAAGTCGATCTCGTTGACCATCGCGCCGGCGCGGCGGGCGATGGTCTCGGTCGCCGCGGGCTTGGACGAGGTTCCCGGCGTCGCGGGCGCGGCGGGCGCGGGCGCGTCGGCCTGCGCGCGCGACAGCGCCGTCCCCGGACGGGACGGGAAGATGCTGCCGCGGTTGCGCGTGTGCTCGCTCACGTTCGTCTCCTTCGCCGGTGCCGGATGCGCGGGGATCGCCGGTCTCTGCCCGGCGACCTCAGGCCGCCGGACTCAGGGCCGCGCGGTCGTCGGGCGCAGCGTTGCGCCAGCCGTTCTCGCGTTCGTAGCGGCCATCGCCGCGCAGGGTCATGTCGATCGTGGCGTCGGCGTTGCCCTGGGCCAGGCCGCGGAAGCGGTAGTCGACCCGCACCCGCAGCCGGGCGACGCCGTCGGCGTCGGCGCAGTCCTCGATCTTCGCCACCACCTCCACGCCGTAGGCGAGGTTGGCGGGCGTGCCGGCGACGATGCGCACGTCGCCGAGGCTGCCGTTGTCGTGGCGGAAGACCACCGTGACCGGCAGCGGCGTCGGCGCGCCTTCCACCGCCGGCCAGTCGTCGAGCGCGATCCGGACCTCGCCGCCTGCGGCGGAGCCCACCCGCATCGACGGCGTCGCCGGCGACTTCAGGCCGTCGAGCTGGTCCAGCGACCAGCGGCTGGCGCCGGCCTCGCCGATCGTGCGCCGCATGCGGGCGCCGGCGACGCGGCTGGGCTCGATCGGTTCGTCGCGTTCGCCGGCCGCTTCGAGTGCCCGGATCGGCGGCGGCGGCGGCGCGAAGCGCACCACGCGGCCGCCCTGGGACAGCGACCTCGACAGCGACTGCGACTGCACGGCCTGCACCGGCAGGTGCAGGATGCGCCAGTTGCCGTAGTCCGGCTGCGCCATGTCGCCGAAGGCGGTGGCGAAGTCCATGAACGGCAGCCAGTCCTCGTAACCGTTGTTGGCCGGGTGGAACGCGATCGGGTCGTTGTCGAACGCGACCCGGGTGTCCCAGGGATTGAGGATCTTCACCCGCGCGTCGTTGGGATCGTCGAGGTTGCCGCGGATGCCCGCGACCACCACCGCGTGCGGCGCGCCCACGATCACCACCCACAGCGGGCCGTAGGCGTTGAGCCACGCCGCCCACTGCCGCGGGGTGTGGTAGATGCTGGCGTTCGACGGCTGGTCGATGACCTCGAAACCGTAGTGGTTGCGCGCCGCGGTCAGCAGGTCCCAGCCGTAGGACGTGGCGAGGCTGCCGCCGATCTCGTTGATGATCGACTCCGGCGAGCGCGACTGCTGGCGGCGGTGGGCGATCAGCATCGCCATCGACGCCGCCCAGCAGGCGTTCTTGTCCGGCTGCGGGATCAGCGCGACCGGGTAGTCGGACGGACCGTCGTCGGCGAGGGCGTGCGCGGCGGCGCCGAGCGACTGGATGCGCACGGGGCCGATCAGGCGGTACTCGCTGGCCGGGCCGCAATCGACGTAGGACGAATCGACCTGGACGTCGAACACGCCCGGGCCGAGCAGGCCGGTCGGCGAGGCATCGTGGTCCAGCGGGTTGTAGCTGTAGAGCAGCGTGCCGTTGGCGTAGACCTCGTAGGCCGGGAACGCATCGTGCCCGCCGACCACCCGCGCCTGGACGCGGTCGCCGGCGATGCGCACGTGGACGTAGAGGTTCGCGTCGATGTCCGGCGCGAGGGTCACCAGCGGCAGGCCGCCCTCGACGTGGAACGTGGTGACCAGCGAATGCTCGGCCATGCTGATGATGCCGTTGGTGCTGTCGCCGCCCAGCCGCGCGTACAGGTTGTCGGCAGTGCGGGCCAGCGTGGCCCGGTCGATCGGGTGCGCGCCGGCCTTCTTGTTGCGGTACCAGTCCGGCTTGCCGGGGACCGCCTCGGTGTCGGAGACGTCGTATTCGGTCGATTCGCCCCAGTGCGGCGTGCCCACCGTCTCCAGCCGCGCCGGCTGGCCGTCGCTGCCGAAATGCAGGCGGGCCTGGATCTCGGCGCGGCTGGTGCCGCCCTCGTACTGGAAGCCGCGGCCGTCGCCGCCGAAGGCGCGGTCGGAAATCACCGGCCGCGACATCAGGATCGCCGGCGACGGAATGAACACGCGCACCTTCAGGTCGACTGGGCTCGGATCGGTCAGCCCCTGCGCGGAGACGCGCGGCGCCGACGCCGTCGGCCGCTGCCCGGGTCGCGGCGCGCCGCCGGCGCCCAGCGAGAAGCTCGCCGCACGGCCTTCGATCCAGTCCAGCTTGGCCGGGGTGAGGAAGCAGGCGCGGTTGACGCTGGCGCCGCCCGTGCCCGGGTCGATCGGCCCGCGGGTGACGTGCACGCCGCAGACGAACGCCTGCAGCCCGTTGCCGTCGTCGCGCACGGTGTACACCGGCGAACCGCTGGCGCCGGCGACGGCCAGGATGTCGTAGTCGATGGTGTCGGGCGTGGCCTGGCCCTGGGCGTGGCCGCCGTGCAGGTGCTGCTTGTTGCGGTCGGCCACCGGGCCGAGTTCGCGGTGCAGGTTGGAGCCCGACGAGTAGCCGCACACCGCCAGCGGCATCGTGCTGGCCGGCGTGGCCTGCAGGAACCGGAAGTACGCGCCGTTCGGCGCCTCGATCGGCGCGTTGTCGATCACCGCGAGGTCGTTGTCCCAGTTGCCGTCGCCGGTGTACCGCGGCGCAACGCGCCACTGGGTGGCGTCGATCGTCGCCTCGCCGAACGGCGCGGTGCCGGCGCCGTTGCGGCCGGGCACGATCTGCACCGTGCTCATGCCGTTGAGGTTGTGCGCGCAGGTCAGGATGCGGTTGCGGCCGATGTAGAAGCCGGTGCCGGTGTAGGCGGTGCCGTCGGGCGCGGTCATGCGCAGGAAGCAGATCGCCGAATGCGGGAACGACGAGGTGTCCTGCACGCCGACATACCACTCCTCGCGCTGCTGGCTGAAGGCGTCGTTTGTGCACTGCAGCGCGCTGCCCGGGTTGGACGGGTCGTAGAACGGGGTCAGCAGTTCCTGCGCGCGCGCGTACCGGCGCATCCCGAGCCCCTGCGCGATCGCGCCGGTTTCCGGCGCGGCGGCCGGCGGCGCGGCGGCGGCCTGCACCAGTTGCATGTAGTGGTCCCAGTCCCAGTAGTCGGTCGGGCAGTCGTGCTGGTCGCGGGGCGAGATCTCGTTGTGGCCGCGGATGTGCTCGCGGTCGGCCGGGATGCCGTACTGCGCGCACAGCCAGGCGACGAGGTTCGCCGAGGCCTGGTACTGGGGCTCGGTCGGCGGCAGGTCGCGGCGGTTGCGGCGGCTGGGCTTGTTGCCGTTGTGCTCGATGCCGATGCTGCGCGAGTTCGCGCTGCTGGCGTGGTAGGCGGTGTCGGCGTTGCGGACCATCTGCACCACTTCGCCGTCGCGGCCGACGATGTAGTGGGCGCTGCTCGGCGCGGGCTTGCCGGTGCGCGCGTTGACGTGGTTGCCGTTCTGGAACCAGCCGATGGTGCCGTCGATGTTCGGGCCGCCGGCGGTGATGTGGATCACGATGCGGTCGACCACCGCGCCGCGACGGCGGCCGCGGCGGTAGTTGTTGGGATGCGCCGGGACGAAGCGCGACGCGTTCGGATAATCCGCCGCTTCCCCGCTCAGGCCGCGGGCGTAGCCCAGGCCCTGCGCGGTCGCCTCGCCCTGCGCCGCCTCGTCGTCGACCGGCTCGTCCTCGGCGATGCCGTAGGCGTCGGGATCGTCGGCGTCGGCGTCGGCGTCGTCCGACAGCGCGCGCGACCGGCCCAGTCCCAGCGCCAGCCCGGTGGTCGGGGTGATCGACGCCGGCACGTAGCAGGTCCGGGTCCTGATCATGTCCATGTAGTAGGCCCAGTCCCACACCGCGTTCGGACAGGCGGTGTGGGTGGTGCGGCCGTCGGCCTCGGCATGGCCGAGGATGTGCTGGCGGTCGGCGGGGATGCCGTAGGTGTCGCACAGCCAGGTCACCAGCGCGGCGGACGCGCACATCTGCGCGGCGGTCGGGGCCAGGCCGCGGGTGTTGGCGACGTGCTCGATGCCGATGCTGGTGCCGTTGGCCGCACCGGCGTGCCAGGCCACGTCGTTGTGCGCGACCATCTGCACGATGGTGCCGTCCTGGCCGATGACGTAGTGCGCGCTGACCTTCGCCGCCGGGTTCTTGAACCAGTTGATCGGGCTGCTGATGTTGGCGCCGCTGTCGGTGATGTGGATGACGATCCGGTCGATCGTGCGGGTACCGCTGACCGCGCGGTAGTTGCCGGGGTGGGCGGGCTCGAAGCGATTCGCCTGCGGATATTCCGACGCGGTCAGGGTCAGGCCGCGCGCGCCGCGGAAGCCCTGCGCCGCGCTTTCGGGAACATCGGGGATGGGGCCGGCGTCGTGGGCCGCGTCGTCGTCCTCGACCGACAGCCCGCGCGCGTTGCGCGCGCGCCCGGGCGAGCCCAGTCCGAGCGAGAAGGGCACGGTCACGCCCAGCCGCGCGGCCTCGCCGCGGATCCACGCGATCTTCGCCGGCGTCAGCCGGCAGCCGAGGTTGGTGGTGGCGTCGAACTCGTCGACGTGCACGCCCACCAGGTGCGCGCGCGGCGTCGCGCCCTGCTCGATCCAGTACACCGGCGAACCGCTGGTGCCGCCGAGCGTCTGCAGGTCGTAGGTGAAGGTGTCGTCGGTCGGCAGCTCGCGGATGTAGCCGCCCATCATGTGCTGCTTGTTCGGATCGATGTTGTCGTTGACGTACTGCTCGATCGGGGTGGTCGCCGTCCACCAGGCGGCGTAGCCGGTGACCACGACCCCCTCCGGACGCGACTGGGTCAGCTCCTCGACGATGTCGAAATAGCGCCCGGCCGGCGCCGCGTTCGCCGCGGGCACGCAGATCACCGCGAGGTCGAAATCGTGGTTGCGGCCGCCGCGATAGGACGGATGCAGGGTCCAGTTGGCGCTGGTGACGCGGAAGCGCCCGAACGGTTCGTTCGCGCTGCCGGTGCCGTCGCCGTTCTTGCCCGGCACGAGGATGACCTCGCTCTGCCCGTACAGCACGTGCGCCGCGGTCAGGATCAGCCGCGGCCCGATGAAGAACGCGGTGCCGGCGTTGGTGTCGCCGCTGCCCTGCGGGAAGCGCACCTGGCAGATCGCCGAATGCGGCATCACCGTGGTGTCGTCCACGCCGAGGAACCAGCGCGCGCTCTCGAGGAAGAACCGCGCCTGGGCGCTGAGCGCATCCCAGAAGTTCTCGGGGCGGTAGTAGGGCGAGACCAGCAGCGGCCGCGCGGTCGGCGTGCGGCGATTGTCGCCGCGCAGCGCCAGGCCCTGCGCGGTGGGCGCGGGCGGCGGCGGCGGCATCGTCGGCGCCGCGCCGGTGGACGGCGGGGCGGGCGCCGCGGCCGGCGGTTGCTGCCACAGCTCGTCGGAATAGCCGTCGCTGTAGGGCGCGTTCGGCGCCGCGCCGCTGGTCCTGCCCGCGGCGACCGGCGCGCGGTCTTCCTCGCGCGAGGGCGGCGCCGGCTGCGCGAGGGCGTCGCCGCCCCAGCCCAGCTCGCTGCCGCCGTTGGCGCCGTAGCTCGATCCCGGGCCGCCGCGCAGACTGCGGCGGAAGCCGCGCTCGCTCAGCCCGGTCAGGCCGACGTACATCGTGCCGCGGTCGGGCAGGCGCAGCGAGACCGGCACGCTGCGGTCGCTTTCGCGATACGTCGCCAGCCCGAAGTACAGGCGCGGCTGGCCGATGAAGCGCGCCACCGCTTCCGGCGGCACCATGTACACCGCCTCGCCGCGCTGCGAGGCCATCACCCGCTGCAGGCGGCTGGTGAAGAAGTTGCGCGCCGTGCGCCGCGCGCGCTGGTCGGGCCGCAGCAGCTCGGGTTCGGTCGCCACCGCGATTTCGTAGAGCGGCAGTTCGGAGCGTACGGTGAACCCCAGCACGCTGAAACGATCGTCGATCGACTCGCGGTTGGCACGGATGACGGCCATGACGGACTCCTAGCGGGATTTGCGCGCCCCGTCGGCGGACGAACCCGCGACGGCGCCGAGGTCGAACCGGATCTCCGCGGGGGGCGGCAGCGCGGGATCGGCATCCCGCTGCTCGTCGTCCATCACCGAGGAAATCCGCTCCCAGAAACGCTGCTGGGCATCGATGCCGATGCCCTCCAGGTGCGGCTTCATGAATTCCTGCACCGCGTCCAGGTGGCGGAAGAACACCCGCTTGCCGCTCTGGACGTGTTCGACCGACCCGCGCCATTCCGGCGCGGGGGCCGAGTCGTCGCCGCGCTCGCACCAGATGCGGACGATGAAGACGGCGGTACGGTCCTCGAGCAATGCCATGGCGGCGCCTTGGTCGTGTCGATGCGTGGCCCGACTGTGCGCCGGCCGCGTCACCGCCCGGTCACGCCGACATCACGCCGACATCACCGCGGGCGCGTTGCGGGCGTGATGTCGGGTGAGGCGCGCGTGATGTCCGCCGCGCGGCGCGGTGCGCGTTGTTGCCGCGCGCCGGGCCGGCCGCCGCCGGCAAGGCGTCGACGGTGGCGCGCGGACGGGGAACGGCCGGTCCGTCCGGCGGGCGACGCGCACGCCGCGCCCGGCGATCGGCGGATCGCCGGCGGCCGGGCCGGAGGCAGGCGTGAGGGATGGATCGCGCGGTGCGGGACCGCGGCGGACGGATCACGGATCACGGATGACCGGCCGGGCCGCGCGCATGCCGCACGCCGTCCGCACCGATCGCCGGACCGCGTCCGGCGGCAAGACTTCAGCCGTCGAGCTGCCGCAGACTCAGCTCGAGCTGCGCATCCGCGGCCGCCAGGTGCCGGCGCGCGACCGCGATCCGCTCGCGGGGATCGCCGGCGGCGAGGTCGAACGTCCGCGGCAGCGGGAAGGATTCGACCCGCTCGGCCCGCTCGATGGGCTCGACCGGTTCGATCCGCAGCGCCGCCTGCA
This sequence comes from Lysobacterales bacterium, assembly GCA_019510125.1. Lineage (GTDB taxonomy): Bacteria > Pseudomonadota > Gammaproteobacteria > Xanthomonadales > Xanthomonadaceae > Lysobacter_I. The sequence goes on along the minus strand of JAEKKX010000010.1, from coordinate 102,853 downwards.
TCGGCGGCGGCTCGGCGAAGGCGCTGTCGGCGATCTGCCGGTACAGCGCCAGGGTCTCGCGCATCGGCGGGATCGCCAGTTCGCGCCGGAGCAGGTCGCGACAGGTCTCGAACTGGCGCAGCGCCTGCGCGCGCTGGCCGCCGAGCACGTACAACTGCATCAGCTCGCGGTGCACGTCCTCGCGCAGCGCGTCGCAGTCGAGGATCGCCTGGGCATGGCGGATACCCTCGCTCCAGTCGCGGCGGATCGACGCGACCTGCATCAGCCGCCACAGTGCGTTGAGGTAGTGGCGGCGATGCTTCTCGCGCTCGCGCAGCGCCCAGTCGTCGCTGAACTCCATCAGGATGTCCGACTTGTACAGCGCCACGCCGGCGCGCAGGTCGTCGATGTCGGACGGCCCGATCTGTTCGATCGGCCGCGCCAGCGCCGGCGCGATCCGGCGCTCGAATTCCTCGACGTCCAGCCAGACGTCGCCGCCGCCGCTGAGCCCGATCGCGCCGCGGCGATCGCTCGCGATCAGCGCGCCGTGCTGCAGCGGCGGTCGCTCCACCACCCTTCGCAGCCGCCACAGCGCGGTGTTGAACGAACCGGCGGTCATCGCCGCCACCCGTTCCGGCCACAGCGTGCCGAGCAGCTCCGCGCGGCTGAAGTAACGGCCCCGGCCCAGCGCCAGGTACGCCAGCAGACTGCCGCAGCGGCCGGTGACCGGCACCAGCGCTTCGCCCGCCGCGTCGTCCGCGACGCTGAGCGATCCGAACAACCAGATGCGCAACATCCTGTTCGTCCTTCATCTGCGCCGCGTCGCGGCCTGGAACCCGTCCCGCCGCCGCGCCCCCTGCGCGGCCGGTCCCGGTGCGTGTCGCACCGGATCGGGGCCTGTGGTGAGACGAAGGAAACCGCCGCGACAGGCCGCGGCCGGCGCCACGTCCGCGGACAGCGGCGCTTTGCGTTGGAGTCTGGGCACCCTCGTCCCCGCGCCACGGGGACGGTGGACAGCGAAACCGGACAATCCTCGGCAAGACGCGCTGCCCGGCCAGCGCGTCGAACCTCGCGCGCCGGCGTCGACCGCGGCATCGGCCAGGAGATGGACCCCATGAGCACGCTCCCCACCCGCATCCGGCGCGCGCGCCTCGCCGCGAAACTCAGCCAGGCCGAGCTCGCCCGGCGCGCCGGCGTCAAGCGCAGCGCGGTCACCCAGTGGGAGCATCCCGAGGGCACCTCGCCGAGCATGCACCACCTGCTGCAGATCGCGATCGAGACCGGGACCTGCATCGAATGGCTGGCGACCGCCCGCGGCCCGATGCGCAGCGCGGCGGAGGCGCCCGCGACGGTGTTGATCGACGACTACGCCCAGGACCCGAACGAGAGCGAGGCGCTGCTGCGTTTCCGCCGGCTGCCCGCGCAGAAGCGGCGGATCGCGCTGCAGATCCTCGAGGTGCTGGCCGGCTGATGCGATTCCCGCCTCGACGCGGGCGAACGGCCATGGCCGCATGGCACACTGGCGGCATGCCGCTCCGCCCCCTCCCGACCGCCGCCTGCCTGCTGGTCGCGCTGCTGTCCGCCCCGGCGGCAGGCGCCGCGAACCCGCAGCCCCCCGCCACCCCCGTCCCCGCGGCGAGACCCGCGACGACGCGCACGCCCGCGCCGTCACGGCCGGTCGCGCCCGGACCCGTCGCACCGAAGCCCCCGGCCCCCGGATCCGCGGCAGCCGCGCCCGCCGCAGCCAAGCCTGCCGCTGCGAAACCCACCGCAGCCAAACCGGCCGCGCCGAAGCCGACGACACCGAAGCCGACAGCGCCGAAACCCGTCCCCTACGGCGTGCTGGCGCTGAAGCCGGGCGAGTACGTGTGGACGCCCGAGGCCGCGCCGACCGGGCCGGTGGTGGTGGTGGTCAGCCTGCCGCAGCAGCGCGTCCACATCTATCGCAACGGCGCGCGCATCGGCGTGTCGACGATCAGCAGCGGCCGGCGCGGCTACGAGACGCCGACCGGCACGTTCCCGATCATCGAACGCCAGACCGAGCACTACTCGAACAAGTACGACAGCGCGCCGATGCCCTTCATGCTGCGGCTGACCATGGACGGGGTCGCGATGCACGCCGGCCACCTGCCCGGCTATCCGGCCTCGCACGGCTGCGTGCGCCTGCCGGCGGCCTTCGCCGAAACCCTGTTCGGCAACGTCCGCCGCGGCACCGTGGTGGTGGTCGCCGATGCGAAGACCGAGCCGGCCGACGTCGCCGCGCCCGGCTGGGTCACGCCGGTCGCGCCGGCCACCGGCGTCGCCCGCGACCCGGTCGACGACGCGCTGCCGACGCTGTGGGCGCCCGAGCGCGCGCCCGACGGCCCGCTCACCGCCGTGGTCAGCGCCCGCGACGGCCGCCTGGTGGTGCTGCGCAACGGCATCGAGATCGGCCATGCGCCGGCGGAAGTCGTCGGCGAGCCCTGGACCGGCACGCGCGCGTACGCGCTGCGCGCGGTGCCCGCGCCGGCCCCGGCCGTCCCGCTCGTTCCGGCGGCCCCGGCTGTCCCAGGGGTCGTCCCGGCCGTTCCGACGACCCCGACACCAACACCGATCGCGACGGCCGCCGAGGCGACCTCCGCCGACGCCCCGACCCGGGCCGTGCCGGCCGAGCTGCCGCCGCCGGTGCTGCGCTGGGAGGAGATCGCGATCTCGCTGGCGCCGGTGGTCCCGGCCAAGGGCACGAAGCCCGCCGCGGCGAAGGCCCCGGCCGCGACGGCGGTGGCCGCGCCGCCGCCGGTGGTCGACCCCATTTCCGCCGGCCGGCTGCGCATCGACCCGGCGTTCGCCCTGCGCCTGCGCGAAGCGCTCGGCGACGGCACGACCCTGATCGTCACCGACGACCCGCTGCGCCGGACCGCGCCGGCCCCCGCGCCGCCGCCCAAACCGGCGTCGCCCCCGGCCCCGCCCGTGACACCGATCACACCATCGAACATCCGCCCGCCGACATCGGCGTGAAACCCCGTTGGTTTCACGTTTTTCTACGGAGCGATCTGCATCCTCCGGCGAATGCGCCCCGCCTTCGCCGCCCTCGCCGCCGCCTTCGTCCTCGCCTGCTGCACCCTGCCCGCCTCGGCCGACAACGCCGGCGGCGGCACGCCGCTGCTCGGCCAACTGCAGCGGATGGCCCCGGATGCCGACCCGCAGGTGCTCGCACTGGCGCTGGAGTCGGCCCAGTGCGCCGCGGCCTCCGGCTCGATCGCGCCGCCGAAGCGGCTGGCGGTGATCGACTACTCGCGGCCGTCCACCGAACGCCGGCTGTGGGTGTTCGACCTGGCGTCGCCGCGACTGCTCTACAGCGAATACGTCGCCCACGGCCGCGCCAGCGGCGAGAACCTGGCGACCGCCTTCTCCAATCTCGACAGCAGCCACCAGTCCAGCCTCGGCCTGTTCGCCACCGGCGAGACCTACACCGGCCACAACGGCCTGTCGCTGCGCATGGACGGGCTGGAACCCGGTTTCAACGACCGCGCCCGCGACCGCGCCATCGTCATGCACGGCGCCGCCTACGTGGACCCGGCGATGGCCCAGCGCCAGGGCCGGCTCGGCCGCAGTTTCGGCTGCCCCGCGGTGCGCCAGGCGGTCGCCCCGGCGATGATCGACGCGCTCAAGGACGGCCAGCTCGTGTTCGCCTACTACCCCGACCAGCACTGGCTGACCCAGTCGAAGTTCTTCCGCTGCCACGCCAACGTCGCCGCGAACGCGATGCCGCTGCGCGCCGGCGGCTCGCGCTGAGGCCGGCTCAGGGCATCAGCCACAGCCCCGCCGCGAACGCGGCCACGATCAGCAGCACGCCCGGCAGCACCCGCAGCAGGAACCCCCGCCCGCCCCTCAGCCAGGCCATCAGCAGCTTGCTGCAAGAATTCGTCGCCAGCGCCACGAACACCGGCCAGCCGGTGTCGGCCACGTGCAGCATGCCGCCGGCGTTCAACTGCGCCACCGAGGCCGCCGCCGCGTGCAGGTCGGCGAAGCCCGACAGCCCGGCCGCGACCGTGACCCCGGCGTCGCCCAGCCAGCGCTGCACGCCGGCGGAGAACAGCAGGATCGCGCTGACGATCGCCGCGAACAGCAGCGCCTGGCGCGGCTCGAACGGCCGGCCCGGCGCGACCGGCTGGTCGTTGAGCGCGCCGTAGGATCCGCGCCAGCGCGCCACCAGCGCCACCAGCAGCGCCGTCGCGCCCGACAGCGCCAGCGGCCAGGCCAGCCGCGCCAGCATCGGCGGCGACAGCGCGGCCACGACCGCGGTCAGCACCACTGCCGTGGCGACGTTGGAGAACAGCGCGCCGGCCGCGCACTGCGCCTGCAGCGCCGGCGCCGCGCGGCTGCGGTCGCCCATCGCGGCGATGGTCGCGGTGCTGGAGACGAAGCCGCCGACGAAGCCGGCCAGCGCCAGCCCCGCGCCCGGCCCCAGCGCGCGCAGCGCGACGTAGCCGGCGGCGTTGATCGCCATGATCAGCACCACCAGCGTCCACAGCTTGTGCGGATTGAGCGCCTGCCACGGGTCGATCGCGCGATCCGGCAGCAGCGGCAGCACCACCGTCGCCGCCGCGACCAGCATCAGGCCGTCGTGCAGCTCGCGCTCGGTCAGCACGTCGCGCACGAAGCGGTGCAGCGACGACTTCCCGGCCAGCACGATCGCGACCACCGCGCCGAGACCGGCGGCCAGGGTCAGTTCGATCATCGCCAGCGCACCGAGCAGGAAGGTCGCGAGCATCGCGATCTCGGTGGTCAGGCCCGGGTCGGTGTCGCGGCTGCCGCGATAGCTCGCCAGCGCCGCCAGCGCCACGAACCCGCCCGCGACCGCGAAGCCGACCGCGCCGAACCTCTGCGCGATGGCCCCGGACAGCGCCACCAGCAGGAAAGTGCGCACGCCGGCGGCGGCGCGGCGGGGGCCGTCGCCCTTGTCGCGTTCGCGCTCGACCCCGATCAGCAGGCCGACCGCGAAGGCGACGCAGTACCCCAGCAGTTCGTCGGTGTCGGGCGTGGTCATCGCCGCATGGTAGCGCGGCGCAGGCGCCGGTCAGTGCGAGAACAGCACCGGCAGGTGCGCGGTCTCCAGCAGCTCGCGCGTGCTGCCGCCGAGCACCGCCTCGCGCAGCCGCGAGTGGCCGTAGCCGCCGGCGACCAGCAGGTCGGCGCCGACCGTCCGGGCATGCTCGAGCAGGGCGTAGGCGACCGAGAAGTTCATGCTCGGCCGGACCGTCACCTCGACCCGCAGGCCGTGGCGCGCCAGGTGCGCGGCGATGTCGGCGCCGGGTTCGCCGCCGTGCGCGGATTCGCCGACGGCCGGGTCGATCACCACCACGTCCACGCTGCCCGCGCGCTGCAGCAGCGGCATCGCGTCGGCGACCGCGCGCGCGGCCTCGCGGGTGGGCTTCCAGGCGATCACCGCGCGCTTGGGCGGCACCGACAGGGTCGCGTCCGCCGGCACCACCAGCACCGGCCGGCCGGAATGGCGCAGCACGTCGTGGAAGTGGTCGTGCAGGGCGAGATCGTCGCGATCGCGGCGCATGCCGGGCAGCACGACGAGATCGGCGTAGCGGGCGTGCATCGCCGCGGTGCTCTGCGGATACAGCGACACGGCCTCCGCGATCCGCACCTCCAGCGACGGCGCCGCGTTCGCAAAACGCGTGCGTACCGCCGCCGCCCGCGCCTCCGCGCGCGCGCGGGCCTCCTCGTGCAGTCGCGCGTACACGTCGTAGGCCATCGCGCCCCAGTCGCTGGGCATCGGCATCGGCACATCGACCGTCACCAGCACCGCCAAATGGCCGCCGCCGGCCTCGGCCAGCGCGATCGCCGCCCGCAGCGGCGCCTCCAGGCTGTCTTCGTTCACGTACGGAATCAGGATGTCCTTGAACATGCTGCACCTCGTGAGGGTTCCGGAAAATCGATTAGAGCGCGATTTCCGACGAAGCACATTGATTGCCGTCAAACCGCAACGCCGCAACGCCGCGTTGCCCGTCGATCGTGCAGTGCAGCAGCCGTGAACCGCGCCGTTCACACGGAAAGATGAAGCATCGCCCGCCCACTTTCACCGGGCGTCACCGGACTCGCCCGAGCGTTCACCTCTCCCTCGCAGGAAAGGCCGCCGCACGCACCCGAGCGTTCACCTCTCCCTCGCAGGAAAAGCCGCCGCAAGCGCCCGAGGATTCACCTCTCCCCTTGCGGGAGAGGGGACGCGCGAAGCGCACTCAACCCGCTCAACCCCATCGAATCCGGATTTTTTTGCCCACCCTCAATGCCACCCGCACCTCGGCGTGCTGTCATTGAAGACACCACCCTCATCCGGAGATCGCCATGTCCCGCACCCAAGACAAGGTCTGCATCGTCACCGGCGCCGCCCTCGGCATCGGCCGCGCCTGCGCCGTCCGCCTCGGCGAACAGGGCGCGAAACTCGCGCTGTTCGACCGGCTGGACACCGAAGGCGAAGCCCTCGCCGCCGAACTGAACGCCCGCGGCATCGCCGCCCGCTACTGGCACGTCGATGTCGCCTCCGAAAACAGCGTCCGCACCGCGATCGAAGGCGTCGTCGCGCATTTCGGCGCACTGCACGGCCTGGTGAACAACGCCGGCATTTCCGGCTCGACCAAACTCACCCACGAACTCACCGAAGCCGAGTGGGACCAGGTGCAGGCGGTCAACGTGAAGGGCGTGTTCTTCAGCACCAAGCACGCGATCCCGCACCTGAAGGCCGCGGGCGGCGGCAGCATCGTCAACCTCTCGTCGATCTACGGCCTCGTCGGCGCGCCCGACGTGCCCGCGTACCACGCGTCCAAGGGCGCGGTGCGACTGATGAGCAAGACCGACGCCATGATCTACGCCGCCGATCGCATCCGCGTGAATTCGATTCACCCCGGCTATATCTGGACCCCGATGGTCGAACACCACCTCCGCGCCAGCGGCGCCACCGACCTCGCCGCCGCCCGCGACGACGTCGGCAAGCTCCACCCCCTCGGCCACATGGGTGAACCCGACGACATCGCCTGGGGCGTGGTCTACCTGATCTCCGACGAATCCAAGTTCGTCACCGGCAGCGAACTGGTGATCGACGGGGGGTACACGGCGAGGTGAGGGATGGTGCGCCCGCACCGTCGAATTCGCGGGAGGTCGATCACGTTCGCCCCGGATATCCCGGCGAAGCCCGTCGAATTTTCCTGCGGGTCAACGACACGGACGTCCCCGCTCATGTTGTCATCCAACTTCGATATCGGGGCCTGCGCGCTCCGATATCGAATATCGCGGCATGCTCGCCGCGCCTCCGACTAGCAAAAGCGCGGACGCGCCACACGCCCGATGCCCACTCCGTTGATTGCCAACGGTTTTTATCGATTGACCGCCACAAGACACCATGTCAACCTCTGCGTTGCATCCCTCTACGGGGTCTACTTGTAGTTAGACCGCACAGAGCGGGCACCACCGCAAGGATTGGAAAAGACCATGCAGGCATCTCGCGGATTACTCCTTGTCGGACGGCTGATAATTTGCACGCTCGCTGGCCTCTTGATTTTCTACCACACATACACTCTCTACGACTTGTATCTTGGCTCCGGCACGGACATCTACGATGCTGGCAATGCCGATACGTATGCCCCGTATCGGCACATACAGTCCATTCTTCGTGTCTTCATCATCGGCAGCCTGGTTCTCGTGGTCTTGAACAAGCGACCAGCCCTGTATGGCATGTGGATCGCCATCGCTTCCCTTGTGGCAACGCACTATTGGGCGTATTTCTTCGACCTTCCATTCCGTTTCCTGGAAGGCACGCATCCGCTTTCATATCTGAAGGGATTCATCATCCCCACGGTCATCACCATTCTGTTCTTGGCCATCGATCCACGTCGCGCCGCTGGAAAAAGCGCGACCTGACAATTCATTCAATCCGGCCCCGCTTCGCGGGTCGGCTTGATTCATTCGTTAGGCCTACCGTGAAAGCACTTGCACAGCCGATGCTGATACTGATCCTCGCACTGCCTGGCTGTGCAACTGTCCGTGCGCCCGCGCTGGATGGTGTTTCCTGGTCTGGCCAAGACGGATCACGCCTGGTTGCGGACCTTCGTACTGCCGCGGATCAGCCACCCAATGGCTGGCTCTTCAAAGCCTCGCAAAGCGAGGCTTTGGGCTCGTTCGCTTACCGCAAGCGTTCTGACGCGTACGACTACTCAGATCGCGGATACTTCGCCGTAGATCCGAAGTGGCGCAGTGGGCAAACCTACATCGGTCTGATGAAACCTGGTGGTGTCTTTTGCGTAGTCAATCCTGAGTTGCAAGGCGACGTAACAGGCAACACCGTTATCACTTACCGGATCTACGACTACTGTGTCCAACTTCACCGCCAGTAGGCCTGACAATACGTTCATGTCGATACCGCTCCGTGGCGCAGCTTGATTCAGACATTTAACCACCACAGCAGGATCAAAACGCATGGGAGAGATCATGAGCGCAAGCCTCGCAGGATTCGGCTTAGGCGGCGCCATCGCCGCTTTGGTATCCGCCCTGCTTCTCAAGCAATACCTGCCCTCATATTTCTCTGAAAAGGGCAAGAACCTTGCCACGAAGGAAGATATCGCCGCAATCACTCGAGAAGTGGAAGCTGTACGTCACGAATACAGCACCCTCGTCGAGGAGCTGCGCGCCAAACACCAGTTGAGAATGGCCGCTTTGGATCGCCGCTTACAGGCGCACCAAGAAGCGTTCACCTACTGGCGCAAGCTAGTCGCCGGGCCGGAAGAGTCTGATGCTGCCGTGCTGGAATGTCAGGCGTGGTGGGAACAGAATTGCGTTTATCTTGAACCAACCGTTCGGCATGCTTTCGTCGTGGCCTACTCCAATGCTAGAACTCGCAATGAATTTGTGCAGATGCATGCCGACTCCAGGCTCATCATTGATGCTTGGCAAAAGGTCATGGAATTCCAAGAAATCTTGTTCGCCGCTGTCCAACTACCCGCAATGTCCGAGGTCGAGGTTAAAGAAATACAGCGCAAGATCACCGCCATGAGCGGCGGCTAAAAATTCGTCCAAGCCGACGCCACTTTGCAGCACAGATTTATTCAGGCGTTAGCATCCAATGACAGAAGTTAGCTTTTTCCAAGCAATCACGCTCGCAGTTGCTGCAGTTGGCGCTGTACTCGGCATCATTAACACTTGGCACACTATCGACAAAAACCAAGTCAAGCTCAAGGTTGTTCCAAAGCATGCAATTCCATATGGCGCCATGGATCATCGCCTAAGAATGTGTATTGAAGTAACAAATTTGAGCAGTTTCCCGATTACGATTGAAGAGGTCGGCGTTTTTCTATAACACAGATAAGCGTGGCGCGGTCGTCATTCCCGTTCTTACAGACAACGGCCCTTGGCCTCGTCGCCTGTAACCTCGGTCTTCCATTAGCGTTTACAGCCAGCGACCTGAAGCACTAGATGGTCGCAAAATGCGTTGTGCTTACGCCAAGACCCAATGCGGACGAACAGTCGACTCGTATTCGCTCCACAGCCTGCTGCTGCCGTGAGGATTGGCACCCACCTTCCGGCATCTGCATCCGCTTGAACGCCCGGCCATTCCGGCCATCCACAGGGTCATGCCCATGTCAGATCGCCACGCGCTGCTGAAACATCTCTGGACGAACGTGATCAACGCCAATCTCCGCCCGGAGGCGCTGTCCGAAACCATCGCCCATGCAAGATCGCGGCCGGATGATCCCTTCGCAGACAGCGGCCCTGCGCTGGAACGGCTGGTCGCGCTCGGGGCCGACCCGAAGGACATCTGCCTGCTCATGCGGGATGCGGCCTACAACGCCGTCTTCTCCACGCTGTACGCCATCGGCGATCCCGGCGTGGACGGCGATGACGTCTTCATGCTGCACGAGGAATTGTTGACTGCGGACCCCAGCGGAATGGAGGGACGCCCCGGTTCTTCTGCCGGCGGCGGCGTCTCGATCGAGGACGCGAAACAGGTGTTCCCGGCGCAACACGACGGCCGCCGGTGCTGAGCGCGCGGGGCGTGCGCATCGACTTCGAGCGCGATGCGCCGCGGAACCACGGGTCCCTGAACCTGCGCAACGCTGCAAGCGGCGCCGCGAACCATCGGACGGGCGGGTCGTCGCAGGGTCCGCAGCACGCGCGCTCGGCACACCCCCTGCATCCGCCAGGGCCGGCCGTCGATACCATCCCGTCCACGGTCCGGGCAGGGCGTCCGGCCGATGCGGTCCGATCAGGTCAACCGGCAGCGGGAGTCCACCCCATGAAACGTCGCACGATGGTTTCGCTTGCCGTGGCGTTCGTCGGCGCCGTGCTCGTCGTGGGCGTGCCGTACTGGTCGATCCCGCTGCAGCAGCTCGCGCTTCCGCGCGACATCTGGAACGCACGGCTGGTCGTTTGCGCCGCGCTCGCCGCGGGAGCATGCGTCATCGGCCCGGTCCGCGCCTGGCTCGCCGGACTCGTCGTGGCCATGGCCGTCCCCGCGGCGGTGCTCATCCGTGTCGTGATGGACACCGCGGCCGACCCGGGTACGCACAACCTGTGGCCGTTCGAGGTCGCGCTGGCGCTGGGGCCCGGCCTGCTCGCGGGCGCGGCCGGCGCGGTGGCCGGCGCGCTGCTGGTGCGGCTGCGAGGGGACTGAGGCCCTGCCTGACGCGACGGCTCAGTCGGCGGACGCCACGCAGAAGGGACGGCGCAGCGCGGGATCGTCGATCAGCGGCGTCAGCCGCCGCGCCAGCAGGTCGATCCACGCCTCGCGCTGCGCGGGCGTGGCGAGCACGTCCTGGCGCAGCTCGATCAGCAGGTGCGGCAGGCCGTGCGGTTCGGCGTGCATCGCCATGGTGTAGCCGAAGCCGACGCGGCCGGAATACGGCACGTTGTCGCCGGCATCGAGGCCGTCGAGCTCGCGCAGCGCGCGCAGGAACGGCTGCGCCATGCGGCCGTCGCGATTCCACAGCGCGGCCACCGGCCAGCGCCGTTTCTCGCCGCCGAGCTCGGGCGTGAAACTGTGGATCGAGACCAGCGCCGGACGGTCGCCGGCGCGCAGGCGCGCGTGCAGCCAGGCGTCGATGGCGCGGTGGTAGGGCTGGTGCAGTTGCTCCCAGCGGCAGCGGCGGGCGTGTTCGGACAGTGCGACGTTGCCGGGCACCGCGGTGCCGTCGCTGACCGCGGGGCAGAGCGTGGCGTCGTCCCAGGCGCGGTTGGCGTCGATGACCAGCCGCGAGCAGCCGTGCAGGAAGGCGGGGACGCCGAGCCGCGCGGCCAGCCCGTGGGTGACGTCGGCCGCGTGCAGGTCGATCGCGATGTGGCGGGCGAACGCGGCCTCGGGCAGTCCGAGGCCGTCGAGCGCGGCGGGCACCGCGGCGGAGGCGTGGTCGCACAGCAGCAGGGCGCGGGCCGAGGCGCCGGGCACGAAGCTGAAGACGGGCGGGTCCCGCGGGCCGGTCAGCGGCGGAAAGTGTCCGGCGTCTGGGTCGCCGACCGGGTCGTCTTCGAGGGACATGCGCCGATGATGGCAAGCCGCCCCGGGACCGACAAGCGTCGCCCGGGCCCGCACCGCGCGGGGCGCGCGGACGGACGCGGGCGCGGCGCGTTCAGGCGCCGACGCGGCGGCGGACGGCGTCGAAATCGCGGACCGGGCGCACTTCGACCGCGCCGTAGCGGCTCCACGGCCAGGCCTCGGCCATGCGTACCGCCTCCTCCATGCTGTCGGCCTCGATCAGGCTGTAGCCGGCCAGGAATTCCTTGGTCTCGGCGAACGGCCCGTCGGTCACCCGCAGCGCGCCGTCGCGCACGCGCAGGGTGCGCGCGGTCGAGGCGTCCTCCAGTTGCTGCGAGCCGATCAGGCGGCCCTCGTGCTCCAGCGCGTCGGCATGGGTGATGCAGCCGTGCATCAGGCGGTCGAACTCGTCCGGCGGCAGCGTCGCCATCAGCTCGGGGTCGGTGTGGATCAGCAGCAGATAGCGCATCGGGCAGGTCCTGTCGGCGGCCTCGGCAGGGCTGCATCATGCCCCAAGCGCGCGGCCGGGGCCCGTGCCGGGGCGGCTGGCGGGAATTTTTTTCGGCCGGCGTGTCGATTCCGGCCGCGCCGGTTCGTCGTATCCGGTACACACCCGCCAAGAGAGGCAACGACATGAAAGTGATGGCGCTCGTGAAGGCCACGGACGATTCGGAGGCCGGACGCATGCCCGATCCCGGCCTGTTCGAGGCCATGGACCGCTTCAACCACGCCCTGGCCGACGCCGGCGTGCTGCTGGCCGGCGAAGGGCTCAAGCCCAGCGCGCAGGGCGTCCGCGTGCAGTACGACGGCCCGCGGCGACAGGTGGTCGACGGGCCGTTCGCCGAAACGAAGGAACTGGTCGCCGGCTTCTGGCTGTGGCAGGTGCGCTCGATGGAGGAAGCGATCGAGTGGGCCCGCCGCTGCCCCAACCCGCACGCCGGCCCCTGCGAGATCGAACTGCGGCCGCTGTACGAGGCCGAGGATTTCGGCGAAGCCTTCACGCCGGAACTGCGCGAACGCGAGGACCGCCTGCGCGAACGCCTCGACGCGCACCCCTGATCCGCCGCCTGCCCGCACCTCCCCCGCGCCCTGCCCCGCCCACCCGACCGGAGAGCTCCGCCATGCAAGCCATTCCCTACCTCAACTTCGACGGCCAGTGCGCCGAGGCCTTCGCGTTCTACCGCGAGGCGCTCGGCGGCGAGATCGTGATGTCCTCGACCTACGGCGAGTCGCCGATGTGCGACCAGGTGCCGCCGGAGACGCGCGATCGCATCATGCACTGCCACCTCGTCGCCGACGGCGCGGAAATCATGGGCGCCGACGGCCCGCCGCCGCACGGCGGCCACGGCAACACCTGCATCAACCTGATGGTCGGCACCATCGAACAGGCGGAGCGCATCTACGCCGCGCTGTCGGCCGGCGGGACGATCCAGATGCCGCTGCAGGAGACCTTCTGGGCGCATCGCTGGGGCGCGTTCAGCGATCGCTTCGGCAAGCCGTGGATGCTGAACTGCATGAAGACGCCGGAGTGACGACGCCGCGATGACGCCAGCATCCGCATCCACCGACGAGGCCGCGCCCGCCATGTCCCGCTCGCTGTTCATCACCCTGCCCGTCGCCGATCTGCAGCGCTCGATCGCGTTCTTCTCCGCGCTGGGATTCTCGTTCGACCCGGCCTTCGCCAACGAACACGGGGCCTGCCTGCTGATTTCCGAACACAGCCGGGTGATGCTGGCGGTGCGGCCGTTCTTCGCCGGCCTCGCCGGCCGGCCGGTGGCCGATGCGCACGCGACCGCGCAGATGCTGCTCGCGCTGTCGTGCGACACGCGCGAGGCGGTCGATGCGCTGGTCGCGCAGGCGGTGGCCGCGGGCGGCTCGGCCCCGAACGCCGCCGAGGACCACGGCTTCATGTACGACCACGGCTTCGAGGACCTCGACGGCCATCTGTGGGGCGTGTTCTGGACCAACGCGGCCTGGACGAACGACGCCGCCCCGCCTTCCGGCGCCTGACGCGCCGTCCTTCACGACCCGGAGATTCCCGCCATGACACCCGACACCGGCACCGTCCGCTTCCACCGCGTGCTGCGCGCGCCGCCCGAGCGCGTGTACCGCGCCTTCCTCGACCCGCGCGCGAAGGAAAAGTGGCTGCCGCCGCACGGCTTCACCGGCCAGGTGCATCACCTGGACGCCCGCGTCGGCGGCGGCTACCGCATGACGTTCACCAACTTCGGCACCGGCGCCAGCCACAGCTTCGGCGGCACCTACGTCGAACTGTCGCCGAACGAGCGCATCGTCTACACCGACCGCTTCGACGACCCCAACCTGCCCGGCGAGATGCGGGTGGAGATCGCGCTGCGGGCGGTGTCCTGCGGCACCGAACTGACGATCGAGCAATCGGGCATCCCGGCGATGATCCCGACCGAGATGTGCTGCCTGGGCTGGCAGGAGTCGCTGACCCTGCTCGCGCTGCTCGTCGAACCCGAGATCCCGGACGGCGCCTGAGCGCCGCCTGCCACAGGACCCGCGACCATGACCGACGCTTCCGCCGTGCTCGAGACCCGCCGCCGCCTGCCCTTCGCGGCCGACGCGATCTACGCCGCGTTCGCCGATCCCGCCTGCCTCGCCGCGTGGTGGGGCCCGGACGGTTTCAGCAACACCTTCGACGTGTTCGAGTTCGTGCCCGGCGGCCGCTGGGCGTTCACGATGCACGGGCCCGACGGCCGCGACTACCCCAACCGCAGCGTGTTCGCGGCGCTCGATCCCGGTCGCCGGGTGGTCATCGAGCACGTCAACGCGCCGCTGTTCACGCTCACCGTGACCCTGGCCGGGGCCGATGGCGGCACCGAGGTCCACTGGCGCCAGGATTTCCACGATCCCGCGGTCGCCGCGGCGCTGCGCGCGGTCTGCGAACCGTCGAACGAGCAGAACCTGGACCGCCTCCACGCCGCGCTGCGCGCGCGGCATCCCGCCGGCGGCTGAGCCAGGCCCGCACGGCTTCCGAAAACGCCTCACGACAGGAGAACAGACATGGCCTACGTCGATGGTTACGTGGTTCCCGTGAAGAAGACGCAGCTCGACGCCTATCGGCGGCTGGCGCGCAAGGCCGGCAAGACCTGGATGGCGCACGGCGCGCTCGAATACGTCGAATGCGTCGCCGACGACGTCAAGCCCGGCAAGCACACGTCGTTCCCGCAGGCGGTGAAGCTGAAGGACGACGAGGTGGTGGTGTTCGCGTGGATCGTCTACAGGTCCCGCGCGCACCGCGACAAGGTCAACGCGAAAGTGATGGCCGATCCGTTCTTCGCCGGCATGGCGCCGGCGGACATGCCGTTCGACGGCAAGCGGATGTTCTGGGGCGGATTCAAGCCGATCGTCCGGATGTGAGGCGTGGGGATGCGGCCCGTGCGGGCGCGACGCGCGCGGGCATGACGCACGCGGACGGGAACGGCGCGCCGGCTTGCGCCGCGGCGGCGGCGATGCTGTGATCGCCGCGATGACCGACGACCGCTTCCAACGCACGCTGGCCGCGCTGTGGCGCATGGAGGCGCCGCGGCTGGTCGCGCGGATCGCGCGCATGGTCGGCGACGTGGGCATCGCCGAGGACCTCGCCCAGGACGTGCACGTCGCCGCGCTGGAGCGCTGGCCCGCGGACGGCCTGCCCGACAATCCCGCCGCCTGGCTCACCACCGCCGCCAAGCGCCGTGCGATCGACCATCTCCGCCAGCGCGCGCTGCATGCGCGCCGGCAGGCCGAATACGGCGCCGACCTGGAGACGTTCGGAGACGACATGCAGCAGGACCATGCCGCCCGCGATGCCGACGACCCGATCGGCGACGACCTGCTGCGGCTGATGTTCGTCGCCTGCCACCCGGCGCTGCCGCGCGAGTCGCGGGTCGCGCTCACGCTGCGCCTGCTCGGCGGCCTGACCACCGCGGAGATCGCCCGCGCGTTCCTGCAGCCGGAGCCGACGGTGGCCCAGCGCATCGTCCGCGCCAAGCGCACGCTGTCGGAGAAGCAGGTGCCGTTCGAGGTGCCGCCGCGCGCGGAACTGCCCGAGCGCCTCGACGCGGTGCTCGAAGTGGTCTACCTGGTGTTCAACGAAGGCTATGCCGCCAGCGCCGGCGAGGACTGGATGCGCCCGGCGCTGTGCGAGGAGGCGCTGCGCCTGGGCCGCGTCCTGGCGGGATTGATGCCCGCCGCCGACGAAGCGCTGGGCCTGCTCGCACTGATGGAGTTGCAGGCCTCGCGGGCGAAGGCGCGGGTCGCCGCGGACGGGCGTCCGATCCTGCTGCCCGAGCAGGACCGCAGCCGCTGGGACCGACTGCAGATCGCGCGTGGCCTGGCCGCACTGGATCGCGCGCAGCGCCTGGCCGTCGCCGCCGGCGTCGCGCCCGGCCCGTACACGCTGCAGGCCGCGATCGCCGCCTGCCATGCGCGCGCGCTGCGCGCCGAAGACACCGACTGGTCGCGCATCGTCGCGCTGTACGGCGCGCTGGCGCGCGTCGCGCCGTCGCCGGTGGTGGAACTCAACCGCGCGGTGGCGATCGCGCAGGCGCAGGGCCCCGCGGCGGCGCTGCCGCTGATCGACGCGCTGCGCGAGGCGCCGGCGCTGCGCGACTACGCGCTGCTGCACGCGGCCCGCGGCGACCTGCTGCTGAAGCTCGGCCGCCGCGACGAAGCGCGCGCCGAATTCGAACGCGCCGCCGCGCTCGCAGGCAACGCCCGCGACGGCGCGCTCATGCGCGAGCGCGCACGGGCCTGCGCGGGGACCGCGGACTGATCCGCGAGTTTCCTGCGCGCGCGGCCGGCATCGCGAACGCATCGTTCCATGCATGCATCGCCGCCATCGCCCGCCCGCTCCCGCGCGCGGGCGTGACGAATCCGCAAAGATCGCGTTACGCGCGAGTGAAATGCCGCGCGTCGTCGCGCATCCACGACGTTCCGGAACCCAATCTGAATCTTTCCCTTACATCGGGGTAACAAAGCCCTCATCGCAGGCTAATTCCGTGCGTCGAGCATCCGACGCATGACGACGACTTCTCCTTCCGGCCTGCTGTCCCGCACGCGAACGCTGGCCCGCGGCGCCTTCCGTGGCGACCGCTTCGCCGACGGGCTGGCGGTGGAACGCGACGACCCCCGGCGCGGGGAGATCGAACGCTTCATCGCCCAGGTCTACCGCGTGCGTCACGGCGCCGAACTGACCGCGTTCCTGCCGCACCTGCTGGCGTGGCGCAACGCCGCCGGCGAGGTACAGGCGGCGGTCGGCATGCGCTGCGGCGGCGAGGGCCGGCTGTTCGTCGAACAGTACCTCGACGCGCCGGTGGAGTCCGCGATCGCGGCCGCGACCGGGCGGCCGGTCGATCGCGACCGGCTGATCGAGATCGGCAACTTCGGCGCGCAGTCCGCGGGCGACACCCGCGAACTGATCCTGCACCTGACCCACGCGCTGCACGCCGCCGGCTTCCGCTGGGTGGTGTTCACCGCCACCCGCCAACTGCGCAACGCCTTCGAGCGCATGCACCTGTTCCCGATCGCGCTCGCCGAAGCCCGCGCGTCTCGCCTCGACGGCGCCGACGGCAACGACTGGGGGCGCTACTACGACACCCGACCGACCCTGGTCTGCGGCGAGATCGCGCTCGGCCACGCCTGGCTGCGCCGCCACGTGCGCGCGCCGGACATCACCCCCGCCCTGACCTTCGCGGGCGTCTGCACGGGGGCGACGCCGTGATCGCCGCCGCCGACACGTTCGCGCGCTGGATCGACCGCGCCGACGGCGCCACGCCGCGCCTGCGCTGGCGCGACGGCGCGTGGACCCAGGCCGCGCTGGCCGCCCGGGTCCGCCACTGCGCCGACGTGCTGGTGCGCGAGGACGCGCAGGTGATCGCCAGCCGCCTCGACAACGGGCCGGGCTGGATCGCGCTGGATCTCGCGATCCGGCTGATCGGCCGCGTCCACGTACCGCTGCCGACGTTTTTCTCGCCGGCCCAGGCGGCGCACGCGCTGGCCGACTGCGGCGCCGATGCGCTGGTGGCGCCCGCCGCCGCGACGGTCGCGTCGCTGGCGCGTTCGCCGCTGGACGAGGCCTCGACCCTGCACCGCCTCGCGGCGACGCCGGCGGCGCTGCCCGCGGGCACGGCGACGATCACCTACACCTCCGGCACCACCGGCGCGCCGAAGGGCGTGTGCCTGGGCGCCGATGCGCTGCTGGCGGTGGCGTCCTCGCTGGCCGGGGCCACGGCCCCGCTCGCGCCGCGTCGGCACCTGTGCCTGATGCCGCTGTCGACGCTGCTGGAGAACGTCGCCGGCGTCTACGCCGCGCTGCTGGCGGACGCCGAGATCGTCGTGCCGCCGCTGGCGGAGATCGGCTACACCGGCGCCGCGGGGCTGGACGTGCCGACCCTGCTCGACTGCCTGCACCGGTATCGGCCGGACAGCGCGATCCTCGTGCCGCAGTTGCTGCTGGCGCTGACGATGGCCGGCGAACGCGGCGCGCCGCCGCCGGATTCGCTGAAGTGCCTGGCGGTCGGCGGCGGCCGGGTCGGTCCGGCGCTGATCGCGCGCGCCGAAGCGCTCGGCCTGCCGGTGTACGAGGGCTACGGCCTCAGCGAATGCGCGTCGGTGGTGTGCTTCAACCGCCCCGGCGCGGTGCGTGCGGGCAGCGTGGGCCGGCCCTTGCCGCATGCCCGCGTCCACGTCCGCGACGGCGAACTGTGCGTCGCCGGCCCGCACTACCTCGGCTATCTCGGCGGCGATCGCGTGCCGGCGGACGCGGAGATCGCCACCGGCGACCTCGGCCACGTCGACGCCGACGGTTTCGTCCACGTCACCGGGCGCAGGAAGCACGTGTTCATCACCGCCTTCGGCCGCAACGTCTCGCCCGAATGGGTCGAAAGCGAACTGCTGCAGCATCCGGCGTTCGCGCAGGCGGTGGTCCACGGCGAGGCGCGGCCGTTCAACGTGGCGATCGTCTGGCCGCGCGATCCCGCGCTCGACGACGATGCGCTGGCGCGCGCGCTGGACGCGGTCAACCGCGGCCTGCCGGACTACGCGCGGGTCGCCGCCCTGGTGCGCGCCGACGCGCCCTTCACCGCCGCCGACGGCCTGCTGACCGCGAACGGTCGGCCGCGGCGCGACGCCATCCTCACCCGCTATCGCGACGCAGTGGACGCGCGCTACGGCGATGCCACGCCTCACCCAGGGGGAACCCGCGCATGACCA
The DNA here is from genome assembly GCA_019510125.1 of Lysobacterales bacterium. Classification (GTDB taxonomy): domain Bacteria; phylum Pseudomonadota; class Gammaproteobacteria; order Xanthomonadales; family Xanthomonadaceae; genus Lysobacter_I. The sequence goes on along the minus strand of JAEKKX010000010.1, from coordinate 84,147 downwards.
CGTCCGCACCGACCTTCCACGACCGCCTGCTCGCCGAGACCCGCCGCGAACGCGACGGCCTGATCGCCATCCCCATCGTCCAGGAGGCCCTCGCCGGCCGCGTCGCGCGCGCGGACTACGTCGCCTTCCTCGCCCAGGCCTTCCACCACGTGCGCCACACCGTGCCGCTGCTGATGGCCTGCGGCGCGCGGCTGCCGGCGCGGCTGGAATGGCTGCGCGCGGCGGTCGGCGAATACATCGAGGAGGAGATGGGCCACCACGAGTGGATCCTCGACGACCTCGCCGCCTGCGGCGCCGATCGCGAGGCGATGGCGCGCAGCGCGCCCGCGGAGGCGACCGAGCTGATGGTCGCCTATGCCTACGACACCATCGCCCGCGGCAACCCGGTCGGGTTCTTCGGCATGGTGCTGGTGCTGGAAGGCACCAGCGTCGCGCTCGCCACGCGCGCGGCCGAGGCGCTGGAAACCAGCCTGGGCCTGCCGCGCAACGCCTTCACCTACCTGCGCTCGCACGGCGACCTAGACGTCGCGCACACCGGCTTCTACGAGACGCTGATGAACCGGCTCGACGACGAAGACGACCGCCGCGCCGTGATCCACGCGGCGAAGCGCTTCTATCGACTGTACGGCGACGTGTTCCGCACCCTGCGCGACGCGCCGGCGGCGCTGGCGGAGGCCGCATGAGCCGGCTCACCGGCCGCACCGTCCTGCTGACCGGCGCCAGCGGCGGCATCGGCGCCGCGCTGTGCGACGCGCTGGTCGCCGCCGACGCGTGGGTGATCGCGGTGGGCCGCGACGCGGCGCGTCTGGACGCGATCGCCGCGCGCCATCCGCCCGGGCGGGTGTCGGTCGTACAGGCCGATCTGGCGACCGACGCCGGCCGCGACGCGCTGGTCGCCTCGGTCTCGCGACGCGACATCACGCCGTCGGTGCTGGTGCTGGCGCACGCGATGGGCGGGTTCGGCCTGTTCGAGGACCAGTCGGCCGAGGCGCTGCGCGCGCTGGTCGATACCAATCTCACCGGCGCGCTGCTGCTGATCCACGCGCTGCTGCCCACGCTGCGCACGCACCCGCGGCCGGCAGTGGTCGCCGTGGGTTCGACCTTCGGCAGCCTCGCGTTCCCGGGCTTCGCCGCGTACAGCGCGACCAAGTTCGGCCTGCGCGGCCTGATGGAAGGCCTGTCGCGGGAACACGCCGACAGCGGCCTGCGCTTCCAGTACCTCTCGCCGCGCGCCACCCGCACCGCATTCAACACCCCCCAGGCCGAGGCGATGAACCGCGAGATGAAGGTCGCGCAGGACGATCCGGACGCCGTCGCCGCGCGACTGGTCGCGGCCATCGCCGACGGCCGCAGGCGGTTGCAGATCGGCTGGCCGGAGTGCCTGTTCGCGCGCCTCAACGGCGTACTGCCCGGCCTGATCGACCGCAACCTGCGGGGGCAGCTCGCGATCGTCCGCCGCCACGCCCGGACCTGACCCGCCCCCGTCCCGCCGCTCCGAGGAGAGCCGCCATGCCCCGTATCGATGTTCGCCCCTTCGCCGGCGCCCTCTGCGCCTGCGCCCTCGCCTGCACCGCGCTGGCGATGCCCCGGCCTGCGGCCGCCGCCGATTCCACGCCCGCGGTCGCCGCCGTGCGCGATCGCTGGGCGGTGGTCAACTACGACCTGCCCAAGCCGCAGCGCGCGGCCGCATTCGAGGCGCTGTCGCGACAGGCCGCCACCGCGCGCGCCGCGCAACCCAAGGACGCCGACGCGCTGATCTGGGAAGGCATCGTGCTGTCGAGCTTCGCCGGCGAACGCGGCGGCCTGGGCGCGCTGAAACTCGTCAAGGCGGCCAAGGCCGACTTCGAGCAGGCGATCCGGCTCGATCCCGCCGCGCTCGACGGCTCGGCTTACGTCAGCCTCGCGGTCCTCTACCACCAGGTCCCCGGCTGGCCGCTGGGCTTCGGCGACGACGACAAGGCCCGGGGGCTGTTCAAGCGCGGCCTGCAGGCCAGCCCGGACGGGATCGACGCCAACTATTTCTACGGCCAGTACCTGCTCGACAAGGGCGACTGGAAGGCCGCCGCGACCGCACTGCAGAAGGCCATCGACGCCCCGCCGCGGCCCGGCCGCGAACGCGCCGACCTGGGCCGCCGCCGGGAAGCCGCCGCCCTGCTGGCGCAGGCGCGCGGCAAGCTTGCGGCGCGCTGACCGACGGCGGACACTCCGACCATGCGCATCCTGCTGATCGAAGACGACGAGTCGCTGGGCGAAGGCCTGCGCACTGCGCTGCGCCGGGCGGCGCTGACCGTCGACTGGCTGCGCGACGGGGTCAGCGCGCTGGCGGCGCTGCGCGACGGCGGCATCGACCTCGCGGTGCTCGACCTGGGTCTGCCGCAGATGGACGGCATGGAGGTGATCCGCCAGGCCCGCCGCGCCGGCGTGACCACGCCGATCCTCGTGCTGAGCGCGCGCGAGCGCCCCGCCGACCGCGCGCTGGGCCTGGACGCCGGCGCCGACGATTACCTCGGCAAGCCCTTCGACACCGCCGAGCTGCTGGCCCGGGTGCGCGCGCTGCTGCGCCGCACCGGCGGCCGCGCGCAGCCGACGTTGCGGATGGGCGCGCTGGAGCTGGATCCCTCGCGGCTGGAGGTGGTCTGGCGCGGCCGCCCGCTGGACCTGCCGCGCCGCGAGTTCGCGCTGCTGCGCCTGCTGATGGAGCAGCGCGGCCGGCCGATCTCGCGCGAATCCGCGCAGCAGCGGCTGTACGGCTGGGACGAGGACGTGAGCAGCAACGCGCTCGACGTCCACGTCCACGCGCTGCGCAAGAAGCTCGATCCCGCGTTGATCCGCACCCTGCGCGGGGTGGGCTACGCGCTGGACGAACGGGTCGCCGCCGATCCGCCGGAGGGCAACGCCCCGGCATGACCGGCACGCGCCCGGAGACGCGAGACGAAGCGGCCCGGCGGATCTCGATCCGCCGCGCGCTGCTGGTCGGCCTGCTGCTGCCGACCGCGCTGCTGCTGCTCGCGGCGGCGGCCTTCAGCTACCACACCGGGCTGCAGGAGGCGGGCGAACTGTTCGATGCGAAGCTCGCGCACTCCTCGCGGGTGCTGATGAGCCTGGTCGACGAGCCGCTGGCGCACCTCGACGACACCGCCGACGCGCCGCACGAGCACACCCTGCTGATCCGGGTCTGGCAGGGCCGGGCCAGCGGCGTCGGCACCGCGCTGGCGCGCAACGACGGCCACGCCTACGAGACCAAGCTGGCGTTCCAGGTGCGCGATCCCGCCGGCCGGCTGCTGCTGCGCTCCGACAGCGGCCCGGACGAGGCGCTGGCCCCGCTGGCGCCCGGTTTCGCCGACCGCGTGATCGCCGGCGAGCACTGGCGCACCTTCACCCTCAAGGCGCCGTCCGGGCGCTGGTACCAGTCCGGCGAGCTGTCGGCGATCCGCGAGGAGATCGCCGAGGACATCGCGCTCGGCACGCTGCTGCCGCTGCTGATCGTGCTGCCGCTGATCGCGCTGCTGACCTGGCTGGTGGTGCGCTGGGCCAGCGGCAACCTCGAACGGGTGTCCGACGCGGTGACGCGGCGCGTGCCCGAGCACCTGGAGCCGATCCGGCTCGATCGCGTCCCGCAGGAGATGCAGGGCCTGGTGCAGGCGCTCAACGACCTGCTCGAGCGCCTGCGCCGCGAACTCGCGCGCCAGCGCCGCTTCACCGCCGACGCCGCGCACGAACTGCGCACGCCGATCGCCGCGCTGCGCGTCCACGCCTACAACGTGCGCCACGCCGCGAACGACGACGAGCGCGCGCAGTCGCAGGCCCGGCTCGACGCCGGGATCCAGCGCATGGAGCTGCTGGTCGCGCAGTTGCTCGCGCTGAGCCGGATCGAGAACGCCGGCGCCGCCCGCACCCACGTCCCGGTGGACCTGGCCGCGCTGGTGCGCCAGCACGAACGCGACTTCGCCGCGCTCGACATCGCCGCCGGCAAGCGCCTGCACCTGGACCTCGCGCCGGCGGTCGTCTCCGGCGACGCCTCGGCGCTCGACGCGCTGGTCCGCAACCTCATCGACAACGCGCTGCGCTACGCGCCCGCCGGCGGCGAAGTGCGGGTGCGCACGGCGCGCGGCGACGACGGGGCGACTGTGACGGTCGAGGATTCCGGCCCCGGCATCCCCGAGGCCGCGCGCGAACGCGTGTTCGAGCGGTTCCACCGCGAACTGGGCACCGGCGTAGAAGGCAGCGGCCTCGGTCTGGCGATCGTCGCCGAAGCGCTGCAACAGCACGGCGGCCGCATCGTCCTCGACGCCTCGCCTGCGCTGGGCGGCCTGCGTGCGACGGTGACGCTGCCGGCGGTGTGAGCCGGCTTTGTGGGCCGGCGTGGGATGCGGCGTGGGATGCGGCGGAGGGGCATGCGGGCGCGGGGTCGCGACTGACGTCGCTCCTACGCAAAGCGCGGCATGCCTGCCTTGTAGGAGCGACGTCAGTCGCGACCCGATCGATCATCGGCAAACACCGCGCCCGCAAGACGACGGGGCGACGGGGCGACGGTCACGGTCGAGGATTCCGGCCCCGGCATCCCGGAGGCCGCGCGCGAACGCGTGTTCGAGCGGTTCCATCGCGAACTGGGCACCGGCGTCGAAGGCAGCGGCCTCGGTCTGGCGATCGTCGCGGAGGCGTTGCAGCAGCACGGCGGCCGCATCGTCCTCGACGCCTCACCTGCGCTGGGCGGCCTGCGCGCGACGGTGACGCTGCCGGCGGTGTGAGTCGGCTTTGTTGGCCGGCGGGGGGTGCGGCGTGGCATGCGGCGGAAAAGGCATGCGGGTGCGGGGTCGCGACTGACGTCGCTCCTACGCAAAGCGCGGCATGCCTGCCTTGTAGGAGCGACGTCAGTCGCGATCCGATCGATCATCGGCAAACACGATGCCCGCACACCGCCGCCGCGACCGCGCTGCGGCGAACGATTCGACTCAGAATCGATAGCCGGTATGGATCGCCACGATCCCGGCGGACAGGTTCTTGTACGAGCAGCGCTCGAAGCCGGCGGCGGCCATCATGCCCTTGAGCTGATCCTGCGGCGGATGCTTGCGGATGGACTCGGCGAGGTACTGGTAGCTGTCGCCGTCGTTGGCGAACAGCTTGCCCAGCCGCGGCAGCACCTTGAACGAATGGAAGTCGTAGATCGGCTTGAACCAGTCGGCGGTGACTTCCGAGAACTCCAGCACGCGGGCCTGGCCGCCGACCTTGAGCACGCGGTGCATCTCGCGCAGCGCGGCGTCCTTGTCGGTGACGTTGCGCAGGCCGAAGGCGATGGTGACCAGGTCGAAGCTGGCGTCGGGGAACGGCAGCTTTTCGGCGTTGCACTGCACGTACTCGAAGCCGCGGACGTTGCCGCGGTCGGTCATGCGGTCGCGGCCGACGCGCAGCATCGCGCCGTTGATGTCGCCGAGGACCAGCTCGCCTTCCTCGCCCACGCGCTCCTTCAGCAGCGCGGCGATGTCGCCGGTGCCGCCGGCGAGGTCCAGCACGCGATCGCCCGGGCGCACCTGCGCGGTGGCGACGAAGTAGCGCTTCCACACCCGATGGATGCCGAGGCTCATCAGGTCGTTCATCAGGTCGTAGTTGCCGGCGACCGAGGAGAACACCTCGCCGACCAGCTTCTGCTTCTCGGCGACGGGCACGTCGCGGAAACCGAAGTGGGTGGTCTCGGGGGCGGCGTCGGCCGCGGGATCGCGTTCGGGGCTGTTCATGCCGGCATTTTACCCCGCGCCGGCGCTCACGCCGGCTTGTGGACCATCAGCCAGAAGATCGCGACCACGCTCAGGAACGCCGGCCAGCCCAGCCAGAACCACCCACGCATCGCCCGGAAGTACGCGGCCGGCAGCGGCGCGCCCTGCGCCGCGGCGGCGCGGGCCAGGTCGCGGGCGCGCAGTTGCAGCCACAGCACCGGCAGCCAGCAGGCGCCGACCACGAAGAACAGCGCCAGCGCGGCCTTCAGCCAGAACATCGACAGCGGCAGCCCGGCCAGGTGCGCCAGCCACAGGCCGCTGGCGAACTGCACCGCCACCGCCGGCGCGGTGAAGCAGGCGTCGGCGAGGACCACGGTCGATGCGGTGGCGGCGATCTCGCGCGGATCCCCGCGCCGGTGCGCCATCCACAGGAAGAAGGCGATGCCCAGGCCGGTGCCGAACAGCAGGGTCGAGGACAGGATGTGGATCCATTTCAGGGTCAGGTAGTCCATCTCATCTCCGGTCGGACAGGCCCCACAGCGCGGCGAGCGCGGGCAGCACGACGAGGTTCTTGGCGAGGCCGCCCAGCGGATCGAGCCACTGCGCCGGCAGCAGCAGGCCGAACGCGAGCGTGTAGGCGAACACGCTGGCCAGCATCAGCGCGAGGCAGGCGCGCGGCCACCGGCCGCTGGCGAGCCACAGGCCGAGGACGAGGTCGAGCCCGGCCCCGGCGCGGGCCAGCGCCACCGGCGCGGCCGCGGCCAGCGGCGAGCCGGCCGCCAGGCGTTCGATTTCCGCGGCCGGGGTCGCGAATCCCGCCCACGCCGACAGCAGCCACAGCGCGACGACGCCGGTCTTCAGCAGCGGGGCGACGAAGTACAGATGCGCCTGCCAGCGGTCCTGCACCTGGCTCGGATGCGCGGCCAGGGCGTCGGCCAGCGCCCGCGGGACGAAGCCGAACGCCGCGCGCAGCCGCGGCAGGGCGTCCTCGCCGACGACCACGCCGCGGCGCAGCATGCGCCACGTGGTCGCGCCGATCGGGCCGCCGCCGGAGGCCTCGCCGAGCATCACGCCCGCGCCGGCGATCGGCATCGGCACGCGCCAGACCCGGGCGCCGGGCAGGCGCAGCCAGCGCCGCCAGGCCAGCAGGTAGTCGCGCAGCGGCATGCGTTGCGGACCGGCGACCTCGAACGTGCCGCGGGCGTCGCTGTCGAGCGCGCGGGCGACGAGTTCGCCCAGGTCCTCGGCCGCGACCGGCTGCTGCGGCCAGCCGCCGTCGCCGGGCACCGCCACGCCGGACGGCAGCGCCGCCAGCGCGCGCAGCAGCGAGCTGCCGCCGTACGAGCCGGACGCCGAATACACCAGCGCCGGCCGCAGCACCACCGCCGACAGCGGCAGCGCCAGCAGCGCGGCGTCGAAACGGTGCTTGCTGGCGATGAACGGGCCGTCCGCCGGGTCGCCGACCGACGAGATCTGCACGAAACGGCGCACGCCGGCCTCGACGCAGGCGCGGGCCAGCGCCAGCGGCCCGTCGACGTGGACCGCGTCGAAGGTCTGCCGTCGGGACGCGCGGAGGATGCCCGCGGCGTTGACCACTGCGTCGACCCCGGACAGCGTGTCCCGCCACTGCGCCGGTACGGTCATTGCGACCAGGTCGCAGCGGCGCTCGTCCCCGCGCAGGACACGCCCGGCCGCGCGCACGCCGCGCAGCACGCGCCAGCCGCGCGCGCGCAGGGCGGCGATCGCGAATCCGGCGATGAAGCCTTCGCCACCGAGCACCAGCACGGTGCCGGGCGAAGGCGGCGCGGGGTGCGATGGGTTCATCGGCGCCTGCGGGCCGCGAGCGGGGCGCGCCGGGGGCCGGGCGTCATTCGATCAGGACGCGGCGCACGCAGGCGTGGACGATCTGCCCGGCCGCCTCATTGGCTTCGCCGCGGCTGAGGACGGTCACGCGCTGCCCAGGGCGGCGGAACATGTCCTTCAGCGAACGCTCCAGCTCGCCGCGGAGCTTGTCGTGGAGCAGGCCCATGTCGCGCAGTTCGGCGGCGAAGCGGTCGAAGTCCAGCGCGCAGATCGGGGTGGCCAGCGGCGGCGGGCCGGGCGCGTCCTGGGCTTCCGGCGCGAACGCCAGTTCGAGCACGGCTTCCTCCGTCCCCGGCCGGCTGAGCACGATCGAGACCCGCCAACCCTTCGCCGCCGGACCTTCGTAGCGCAGGCCCTCGAGGGCGTCCACGGCGTCGTCGCCGGAGGTGAACGGCACGTCGAACGCCTGCTGCAGGGCCTCGCGATCCACGTCGCGCAGCTCCGGGCGGTCGCGGATCAGCACCAGCAGGCGCAGCAGCGCGGTTTCGGCGTCCATCGACGAGGCCGTGGCGGCGGTGCGCCTGGCGCCGCCCGACGCGGGTGTGGCCGAGGGCCCGCAGCCGGCCAGCACGAGCACGAGCGCGAGCGCGAGGACCCAGGGTGCGCACGAGATGGATCTGATCGGCATCCGGGCTCCGGTCGAACAAAAACAGGCGCAGGATACGCCACGGCGCTCCCCGGCCGGCCATGCCGGGAATCGTTTTTTCCGATCGCCCATCGCGTCCGCCGCGTCCACGGCGGCGCTGCGGGCGTCCGCCGTCACTGCGCGCGCGGCTTCGCGACGTCGTGCTGCGCCGGATCCTGCATCTGCTGCTGGGGCGCGAGCTGCGGCCCCGCCGGCTGGGCGTCGAGCCGGGCGACCGCCTGCTGCGGATCGGTCTGCAGCGCCTGCTGCACCGGCAGCGGCGTGGCGATCCGCGCCGACGGATCGGACAGGCTGCCCTGGACCGCGATCAGGTCGGTGCGGCGATCGTTGAAGACGATGTGGTCGGGGGTCAGGCCCTGGCTGGCGGCGTGCGCGGCGATGCCAGCGGCCACGCGCCCGCGATCGGCGCCGAAGGCGTCGGCGGGGATGTTCGGCGAGCGATCGAGCGCGTCCATCGCCTGGCGCACCGCCGGATGGCCGTCGGCGCCCTGCGCACGGGCGTTCGGCGCCTGTACGTCGGGCATCGTGATCGGCACGTGGCGATGGGTGGTCGCGGTGTGGTCGAGGTTGCCCGGCGTCGGCGGATGGGTGCCGATGTCGACGTAGGGCTGGCGTCCGCCCGCGGCGCCGAGGTTCAGGCCGTTGCGCTCGATCTGGGCTTCGCTGATGCCCAGCGCGGACATGTTCAGTTCGAGCTGCGGATGGCGGCCGGCGGCGGCGTGGGCCGGCGCGTTCGCGCGTTCGACCTGCGCGGCGAAGCTCACCAGGTTGGTGGCGTAGTAGTTCTGGTAGTTCGAGTCGCCGTTGGCGCCCAGCCGCGCGGTGGCGGCCGGCTGGTCGTAGTAGTGCCGGCCCATCGCCTCGGTGTTCGCGGCGTTGATGGTCATGCTCATGTCGGCGTTGGTGGTCAGCCCGTCGCGCAGCGCGTAGGTGGCCGGCGTGCCCGGGGTGACGGCGATGAAGTCCTGCATCCGCCCGGGGTTGGCGCGGTAGATGTCCTCCAGCGAGGGATTGGCGTTGCCGTTGGCGCGGACCATGCTGACGGTCGCGTTGTAACCGGCGATGTGCGCGCTGGCTTCGTCGGCGCGGTTGGCGGCCAGGCGCGTGGCCAGCACGCCGGTGTAGTCGTGGTGCTCGGAGGCGCTCTGTCCGATCCGGTTGCCCTCGGCGGCGAGGGTCGCGGTGGCCGCGGCCTGCACCGGGCGGTTGATCGCGTGCTGGATCTCGTGGCCCATCACGAAGGTCAGCTCGCCGGCGTTGTAGCGTCCGCTGGCCGGCGTGGAGATGATCGACCCGGGGATCTCCATCGTCCGCGACGTCGGGTTGTACTGGCCGCCGGCGTGGGTGCCGGCCGGCAGCAGCGAGAACCCGTTGAGGTCGCCGGACGCGACCGCGGCGTTGATCTGGTCGACCAGCGCGGGCGAATGGCTGAGGGCGTTCGCGAAATTGGTGCGCTGGTCGGGGGTCAACGATGCGTTGAACGTGTCGACCTGCGCCTGCGCTGCAGTGCTGAGCGGCATGGGGAATCCTCCTTGGGTCCGGCGCTGCGGGCGATGCGCGCCGGGCGATGGGTCAGTCGACCAGGACCGTCTTCACGCAGGCGTGGGCGATCTTCTCGGGGCTGTCGTCGTTCTCGCCGCGGGTCTGCACGGTCACCTTCAGCGCGTCGCGCTCGAAGGTGTCGTTGATGATCCGGCCGTGTTCGCCGCGATAGGTCTCGCGACGGAACCCGGCGGCGGTCAGCTCGGCGGCGAAACGATCGAAATCGAGCGCGCAGATCTCGCTGGCGGAGGGATAGGCGGACGGATCGTCCGGCCGGAAGCTGAATTCGAAGCGCGGGCCGTCCGGCGACTTCGGATCCAGCTCCATCGCGGTCCACCAGTCGCGGGTGATGCGCTCGCCGAAACCGAGCCGGCCGTCGTGCGCGGTGAACGGCACGCCGAAGGCGCGCTCCAGCGCGGCGCCGTCGATGTCCTCGATCCGGTGCGCACCGCGCAGCAGGGTCAGCAGCTTCTGCAGGGCTTGCCCGGCGTCGAGTTTGGGCGAGAACGCCTGCGCGGCATGGGCCTGGGACGACATCGGGGATTCCTCCTTGGCGGAACTGATCGGGGACGGGGCCGCGCAGGCGGAAAGCGCCAGCACGAACGCACAGGCGGGCGTCGCGGCGGCCAGGCGGCGGAACGGGGGCGAAGCCGGCATGGCGGTCGTCCTTGCGGGAATGCCCGAGTATACGCAGCGGCCCGGCGGAATCGGCCACGCCGCGGCGGGCCTGCCGGATGGCGCGCCTGCATCGCGTTCGCTCGAACGGCCCGCGGACCGCGGCGCAGGCACGGAGGCGCGCGCCGTTCGGGGCTCGGCCGCCGGACGGCCCGGTCGCGCTAGCGCCGCATCACAGGATGTAGCGCGACAGATCCGGATCCTGCACCAGTTCGCCGAGGTGGGCGTCGACGTAGGCGCGGTCGATCGCGATGGTCGCGCCGTCGCGGTCCGGGGCCTCGAAGCTCAGCGTGTCGAGCAGGCGTTCGAGCACGGTGTGCAGGCGGCGCGCGCCGATGTTCTCCTGGCGCTCGTTGACGGTGGCCGCGATCTCCGCCAGGCGCTCGATGGCCTCCGGCGCGAACGACAGCGACACGCCCTCGGTCTTGAGCAGTTCGACGTACTGGGTGGTCAGCGCCGCCTTCGGCTCGGTGAGGATGCGGACGAAGTCGTCGCGGCCCAGCGCGCCGAGTTCGACCCGGATCGGGAAGCGTCCCTGCAGTTCGGGGATCAGGTCGCTGGGCTTGGCGAGGTGGAACGCGCCGCTGGCGATGAACAGGATGTGGTCGGTCTTCACCGCGCCGTACTTGGTGCTGACGGTCGAGCCTTCGACCAGCGGCAGCAGGTCGCGCTGCACGCCCTCGCGGCTGACGTCGGCGCCGACGCTGTCCGAACGCTTCGCGACCTTGTCGATCTCGTCGATGAACACGATGCCGTGCTGCTCGCAGGCCTCGATCGCGGCCTCGCGGACGTCGTCCTCGTTGACCAGCTTGCCGGCCTCCTCCTCGATCAACTGCGTCCGCGCGGCGCGGATGGTGAGCTTGCGCGCATGGGTCTTGGCGCCAGCGAGGTTGGAGAACATCTGCCGCAACTGCTGCCCCATCTCCTCCATGCCCGGCGGCGCCATGATGTCCACGCCGACGTTGACCGCGATCTCGATCTCGATCTCGCGCGCGTCCAGCTCGCCGGCGCGCAGTTGCCGGCGCAGCTTGGCGCGGGTCTCGGCCTGCGCATCGGGGCGGTCGGCGCCGCGGGTCTCGCCGCTGCCGACGTCGAGCGCGCCGGCGGGCGCGTCGGCGCCGAAGCCGAAGCCCGCGCCGTTCTGCCGGCGCGGCAGCAGCGCATCGAGGATGCGGTCCTCGGCGCGGGTCTCGGCCTGCGCGCGCACCCGCGCCTTCGCCTGCTCGCGATGCATCTTCACCGCGGTGTCGACCAGGTCGCGGACGATCTGCTCGACATCCTTGCCGACGTAGCCGACCTCGGTGAAGCGCGTGGCCTCGACCTTCACGAACGGCGCGTTGGCCAGGGTCGCGAGGCGGCGCGCGATCTCGGTCTTGCCGACGCCGGTGGGCCCGATCATCAGGATGTTCTTGGGTATCACCTCGTCGCGCAGCGCCGGGTCGAGCTGCATCCGCCGCCAGCGGTTGCGCAGCGCGATCGCCACCGCGCGCTTGGCGGCGGACTGGCCGACGATGTGGCGGTCGAGTTCCTGGACGATCTCGCGGGGGGTCATGGTGGAGCTCATGGTTCGTCTCTCGTTTGGATGTCGTCGCAGGTCGGGCCGATGGCCCGACATCGCGGTGTTTGCGTCGAACGCGCGCGCCCGGCGAAACCGTTTCGATCGACGCACGACGCCATCGGAACGGCCGCAACGGCGGGCCGCGGTCCGCCCTACAGTTCTTCGACCACGATGTTGCGGTTGGTGTAGATGCACACGTCGCCGGCGATCTTCAGCGCCTCGGTCGCGATCGCGCGGGCGTCCAGCGCCGTATGCGCGAGCAGCGCGCGCGCCGCGGACAGCGCGTACATGCCGCCGGAGCCGATCGCGACGAGGCCGTCTTCGGGCTCGATCACGTCGCCGGTGCCGCTGACGATCAGCGAGGTCTCGCGGTCGGCCACCGCGAGCAGCGCCTCGAGCTTGCCGAAGCGGCGCTCGGTGCGCCAATCCTTCGCCAGTTCGACCGCGGCCCGGGTGAGCTGGCCGTGCTTCTCCAGCTTCGACTCGAACAGCTCGAACAGCGTGAACGCATCGGCGGCGGCGCCGGCGAAGCCGGCCAGCACCTGGCCGTCGCGACCCAGCCGCCGCACCTTGCGCGCGTTGGCCTTCATCACCGTGTGGCCGAGCGTGACCTGGCCGTCGCCGGCGACGACGACCTTACCGTCGCGGCGCACCGAGACGATGGTGGTGGCGTGGAAGACGTTGGGGTTCTGGCTGGGGTCCATGGGGCCTCCTGGGGTGAAGGAGGTGTGGGGACGTCGTCGCGAGCGGGCAAGAGGTGACCAACGGCCTACGCGCTCGCGCCGGTCAAGCGGGCTTCAGTCCGGCCCCCGCGGCGCCGGCAATGCGGCGAATGCCGCTCCCGGGCGGCGGCGGGCGATCATGCGGCGAAACGCGTCCTTTCCCGTGCGCCGACCCCGCGCGCAGCGCCGCGCCGCCTGCCGGTGGGGCAGGCGACGCGGCGGCGGCGCGAGCGCAGGGCGCGCGATCGACGCGAAGCCCGGGTTCACCACCCGAACGCGGTTTCTCCGTTCGCGGCGTTGTTGCACACCACGATCCACTTCGTCCGCGGATGGTTCGGCCAGCCGCCGATGTCGTAGTACGTGATCAGGATGTAGTGGCAGTTGGTGTACGGACCGCCGGGCACGATGGTGTCCAGCGGGGATTCGGTCAGCGGCTGCTCCTCGGGCAGGCCGTACTTGACCAGCAGCGCGTGGGCGGTCCCGCGGTCGCCGGACTTCAGCGCTTCGAGGAAGGCGGGCTGCGCGTAGGCGTAGTCGAGGACCACGCCGATTTCGCCCAGGCCCGCGGCCGGCTTGTCGGCGGACCCCGTTTCCCCGCCCTGTGCGAATGCGCCGCCGGCGACCATCGTGGACAACGCGATGGCGGCACCCGCCATCAAGACCTTCATCGAACGCAGCATCGGTATTTCTCCTGGGTGATCCGTCGCGGAATGCGATCGGTCTCCAGCAGTCGTACCGGGCGGGGAAAAGGTTCAAGGCGATCGCGATGTCGCCGTCGGCACCCGGAACAGGCCGTCGCCGAACACCGGATCGTGGCCCGGCGCGCCGAGGTCGCGGGCCGCGTCGCGCACGAGCGCGCGCAGGCCGGCGGGCCCGTGCGCCGCCCGGCACCCGGGCGCGCGCGCCAGCGCGCCGGCGACCAGCGCCGTCGCCATCGACGTGCCGGACATCCGCCGGTACGCGCTGCGCGCGCCGTCGGGGACCGGCACGAAGACGCCCACGCCGACCGCGGCCACGTCGATGCGATCGCCGCGAGTGGCGTGGGCGTAAGGCTTGAGGGCGTCGTCGATCGCGGTCACCGCCAGCACCGCCGGATGGCTGGCGGGAAACGGGACGCGCCCCCGCGCACCGCCGTTGCCCGCGGCCGCGACCATGCACACCCCGCGCCGATCGATCGCGTCCAGCAGCCGCCCGAGCAGCCGGTCCTCGCGGCCGCCGAAGGCGAGGTCGAGCACGTCGGGCCGCGCGATCGCGACCGCGTCGAACGCCTTCGCCAGGCTCGCGGTGGTGGCGACCGCGACGCCGTCCCGACGTTCGCTGAAGGCGGCGAAGTTCAGCAGCCTCGCGCCGCGCGCGACCCCGGGCACTTCGCTGCCGGTGCCCACGATCAGGCCGGCGACGGCGGTGCCGTGGGCCCGGGGCACGGGGTCGGCGACGAACACGCGCTGCGTCAGGCGCGCGCCGCGGAGGGCGTCGTGTTCGAGCGCGACCACGGTATCGACCATCGCGATCGTGGCCCCGGTCGCCGGGTCGTCCGCGCCGGAGGCCACGGCCGCCTCCAGCCCATGGACGACGAAGCGCCTGGGCGGCGGCGCGGCTTCGCCGAGGGTCTGGAACACGTAATTCGGCTGCGGGTCGCGCACGTCCGGCGATTGCGCCAGCCGGGCCGCCACCGCTTCCGCGGCCTCTCCGTCGCGCAGGCCGACCACGACCAGCGTGGTGCCCAGGCTCTGCAGCGCCGCAGTGTCGATCAGATCGAGCCCGTTCGCGGCCGCGATCGCGGCAGGATCGCCGTCCGTGGTGAAGACCCACTGCCGCGGCACCGCCTCGGCCACGTCGCGATCGCGCAGCGTCTCGACGCGCCCGGGGAAGGCGAGCGGGAGGGTGAAACCGCCGAAGGAGACGCCGCCGCCCGATCGCGGCGCCGTCGTCCCGGACGTGGTCACGGGCACGCCGTTGGGGCCGATCACGACCGACTGCGCGCGTCCCGGCGGCGCCGCGGACAGCAGCGCAAGCGCGCACGACAGCGCGAGCATCCGCGCGAAGGCGCGCGGCGGCGCGATCTCCCGGCCGGGGACGATCCCGCGGACGCGCGCGGACGGCGCGGGCCGGTTCATCCCTGCCGGCCCACGAACACGACCGCCGGCGATCGCTTCAGCTCGGCCTCCAGGGCGTCGCCCTGGGCCGGCGTCAACCGGTCGATCGGCGCCACGTCCACCCGGCCCTCTTCCGGACCGCCGACGATCCGCAGGCGCAGCCGCGCGCACAGCCCCTGCACCTCGGACCACGACGTCTGCGCGCCGAAGCGCACGGTGAAGCGGACGCCGGTCGCGGCCGCGTCGTCCGACGGCCCGGACAGCGATGCGTATTCGCCGTCGCGCGGGCCCCGGTCGGCGGACAGCCGGTGGAGCATCACGGCCTGCGCGATGCACACGATCGCCAGCCCGGCGGCGATCGCGATCGCCATGGCCAGTCGCGGGCGGGCGGACGACGCGGGCGGGGCCCTGCGCGAGCGCTCGGCGTCGAGGTCGATCGCCGGCGGCGCCGGCTCCGACGCCGCCGCGACGGGGGCGGCGGCCGACGGCGATGCGGCGGTCGACGACGCGGCGATCCGCGACAGCAGCCCGTCCAGCCGCGCCGACGACGACGCGGACGCGGACGGGTCTTCCTGCAAGCGCTCGCCGGCCCGCCTGATCTGCGCCTGCAGCGCGCGGACCTCGGCCAGTTCGGCGCGCAGCGCCGGCTGCGTCGCCAGCGCCGCGTCGATGCACGCGCGCTGTGCCGCGTCGAGGCGACCGCTGGCGTAGAACGGCAGCAGCGCCGCCAGCGCGTCCGGATCGTCTTCCTGGTTCATGGCTTGCCCTCCCGGAGCAGCTTTCTCGCATGGAACAGTCGCGTCTTGACCGTGTTTTCCGGGCACCCGACGATGTCGGCGATCTCCGCCAGCGACTTCTCCTCGTAGTAGCACAGCCACACGGCTTCCCGGTGCTCGTGACTGAGTCGTGCCATGCGGCGCCAGAGTTCATCGCCGTCGGAGATTCTTTCGGCCAGTCGATCGGGGGTGTCGGCCTCGTCCGCCAGGTCCTCGAAGGCCCGGGACTCCCGCTCGTCGACCGCCACGCGCTCGCGCTGCCGGCGGATGGCGTCGATCGCCTTGTTGCGCACGATGCGGCGCACCCAGCCTTCGACGCTGCCCTCTCCGCGGAAGCCCGAGGCGGTGAGCCAGATGTCGAAGAACGCCTCGTCGACCACGTCGGCCGCGGTCTCGCGATCGGCCGCGAGCAGGCCGGCGGCGTAGCGCACCATCATCGGCTGCAGCCGGGTGTACAGCGCGGCGAACGCGTCCTGGCGGCCCGCGGCGATGCCCGCGATCAGTGCGGCCGGATCGTCGTCCGCAGGGTCCGGATGCGGCGCCCGAGAAATCTCCATTCCGTGCTTCCCGCGCCGCGGCCCGTGTGCGAAAGGGCGGAGCGTAGCATCACCGCGGCGGCGGCCGCGGCGCGGCGACGCGCCCGCCGGCGACGCGGGGTCAGGATTTCCGCTTCGCCCGCGGATGCGCGCCGTCGTAGACCTTCGCCAGGTGCTGGTAGTCCAGGTGGGTGTAGATCTGGGTGGTGGCGATGTCGGCGTGGCCGAGCAGCTCCTGCACGCCGCGCAGGTCGCCGGAGGACTCCAGCACGTGGCTGGCGAACGAATGCCGCAGCAGGTGCGGATGCACGCGCTTGAACAGGCCCTGGCGCTGGGCGAGCGCGCGCAGGCGGATCTGCACCGCGCGGGGGGTGATCGGCTTGCCGCCGCGGCCGGGGAACACCGCGCCGTCGGGCTGCCCGCCGGAGTCGCGGCGCCAGTCGTCCAGCGCCTTCGCCGCGTGCGATCCGACCGGCACCGTGCGCTGCTTGGCGCCCTTGCCGAGCACCGTGACCAGGCCGTCGGCCAGCGCGAGGTCGCGCCAGCGCAGCGCGCACAGTTCGCTCAGACGCAGGCCGGAGCTGTAGAACAGTTCGAGCATCGCGCGGTCGCGCAGGCCCAGCGGCGCGTCGGTCGGCAGTTCGACCAGTTGCACCGCCTCGTCCACGTCCAGCACCTGCGGCAGCTTGCGCGGCGCCTTGGGCGCGCGCAGCGACGCCGCCGGACTGGCGCCGATGCGGCCGTGCCTGAGCAGCCAGGCGTAGAAGCTGCGGCACGCCGACAGGCGTCGCTGCAGGCTCTTGGGCGACAGCCCGCGGCGATGCTCGGCGGCGACGAAGGCGCGCAACTGTTCGGTCTGCAGCGCGGCGAGATCGGCGACGCCCTCGCCTTCCGCCCACCCCGCCAGCGCGTCGAGATCGCGCCGGTAGGCATCGAGCGTGTGCGCGGACATGCGGCGCTCGACCTGGAGGTGGGCGAGGAAGTCGTCAACCGACCCGTTCACAGCGCCTCACAGCACAGCACCGATCTGGGTGCACACGCACCTTCGGACGCGAAACGCAAAAACACGAAGAGAAGTACGGCAAAAAATATAACCGCCGAACAAATCATAGCCAGCGAACAGGGAGGGGAGGTCAATGCCTTAACTCCACCAAAAAGTCGCAACGACTTTCTGGTGAGAATTGAATCTCATATGGCCTGAAAATCTCGGACAATTTTTCATCACCCTCCTCCTCCGCGACATTTTTCACGTAGATATGGAGATCAGGAGTAACTTCGATCAATCCGAGAACTTTTAAAACCGCCATGCACTCTACAATGATGGGCTTAGATGCGTCATTCCGGAGAGAGATTATTCTTTTTATTTCATCCCCGTCATGTTCATAAGCACCATTCCTCTTCAAAAACAGATCAGCCTGGAGAAGAGTGACGTTGAAATACCAAGAAAGAAAGCGAGCAACAGTTGTCTTTCCTGCGCCGGGACGCCCATCGACTGCAATGATTGTTCTAGGCAGGCCCACGAGATGCGGGGCAAGTCGTGCCGCGAGATCCGTAAACTCGTGCGGCCAGATTGGCATCAGCGATCGCCGAAGCGCCCCATCGCCGCCGCGAACGCCTCGCCCATCATCCGCAGGAACAGCGTGCCCATGCCGGGATAGAAACGATTGCCGTCGCGGCTGCCGACCGCGATCAGGCCGAGGCCGGGCAGCGGCAGCAGCGCGCTGGACTGCACGTCCTCGGCGCGGTCGCCGTAGAGCACGACGTTCTTCTCCGGCTGCAGCCGGCCGCAGATCGGTTCGCCGCTCTTGAGGCAGTCGCGGAACGGCGCCAGCCGCGGGTCGGCCTGGTCCAGCGTCTGCAGCCATTCGGCGGCGTCCAGCCCCGCCACCGGCGCCAGCAGCACCAGGCGCACCAGGTCGCCGTCGAAATCCTCTTCCAGGCTCGCGGCCATGGCGCGCACGGTGTCGGCCGCGGCGGTCTGCTTCATCAGCGCCAGGGTCAACTGGTGGGTGCGCACCGCCAGGCGTTCGTTCTCCTGGGCGTTGGCGAACAGCTCGTGCAGGCGGCGGTTCAGTTCGCGGTTCTTGTCGCGCAGGATCTCGAGCTGGTAGCCGGCGAGCGACGCCGCCGGGCCCTGCTCGCGCGGCACCACCAGGCTGATCGCGAGGTCCGGGAACTGCTGCAGGAAGGTCGGATGCCGGCGCAGCCAGGCCGCGATCTCGTGTGCGCCGATCTTTTCTTTGTCGTACATGTCCACGTCCCGTGCCTCGTCGTTGCCAGTCAGGTGCCCGCGCGGTCCACCGCGACCGGGCGCGCTCATCCCCGCCATTCGCCCTCGAACACGAAGGCCGCGGGACCGGACATCGCCAGCCCCGTCTCGTCGTCCGGCCAGGTCACGCGCAGCGTGCCGCCGGGCAGTTCGACCGCGACGTCGCGGTCGATCCGGCCGCGGCGCATCAGCACCGCCGCCGCCGCGCAGGCGCCGCTGCCGCAGGCCAGGGTCTCGCCCACGCCGCGCTCGTACACGCGCAGGCGGATGCGGTCGCGCGCGAGGACCTGCGCGAAACCGACGTTGACCGAATCGGGGAAGGCTTCGTGCGCCTGCACCGCGGGGCCGAAGGTGGCGACCGGCGCGGCGTCGACGTCGGCGACCTCGATCACCGCGTGCGGGTTGCCCATCGAGACCGCGCCGAGTTCGACGATCTCGCCGCCGAAGGCCAGCGGGTAGACCTCGCGCGCGGCGTCGAAGCCGCGCAGCGGGATGCGCGCCGGCGCGAAGTCCGGGCGGCCCATGCCGATCCGGTAGTGGTGCAGGTCGAGCACGTCCACGTCATGGGTGCCGGCCGGGCTGTCGAGCCGGAAACGATCGACCAGGCAGCGCTCCGGATCGACCTCGACGCTGTCGCGCAGGACCCACGCGGCGACGCAGCGCGCGCCGTTGCCGCACTGGCCGGCGGCCGAGCCGTCGGCGTTGCGGATGCCGTAGGCGGCGGCGGCGCCGAGCGTGCGCGGCGGTTCGATGGTGAGGATCTGGTCGCAGCCGATGCCCGTGTGGCGGTCGGCGAGCGCCCGGCACAGCGCGGTATCGAGCGCGCGCGGCGGCGGACGGCCCGCGTGCGGGCGCAGGTCGAGCACGACGAAGTCGTTGCCGGCGCCATGCATCTTGGTGAAGCGCAGCGGCGCGCCGGACCCGCTCATGGCTCAGCGGGGCGGCGCCTTCGCGGCATCGTCCGCGGGGGGCGACGGCGTGGCGGTGACGGCGGCATCGGCGGCGGGAGGCGGGGCGACGCCGGCGTCGGCATCGGCCGCCGGCGCGTCGGGCAGCACGAGCGGGCCCTTGTTGCCGCAGCCCGAGAGCGCGGCGGCGAGGACGAGGACGAGCAGGACGGACGCGGCGCGGAGGTTCATGCGCGCAGTGTAGCCGCCGGGGCCGCCGGACGGAACGTGCCCCGCCCGGCGCGTGCCCGGCCGGCCGGTCAATCGACCCGGGCGGTGGCGCCCAGGCGGTCGAGCAGGAAGGCGTACATCTCGGCCTGTTCGCGATAGCGGCGGAAACGGCCGGACTTGCCGCCGTGGCCGGCGTCCATGTTGGTCCGGAACACCACCGGCGCCTCCGACGTGTTCAGGTCGCGCAGCCGCGCGACGTACTTCGCCGGCTCCCAGTACTGCACCTGCGAGTCCCACAGGCCGGTGCCGACGAACATCGCCGGGTAGGCCTGCGCGCGCAGGTTGTCGTAGGGCGAGTAGGTCAGCATGTAGTCGTAGTCGGCCTTGTCCTCGGGATTGCCCCACTCGTCGTACTCGTTGGTGGTCAGCGGGATGCTCGGGTCGAGCATCGTGGTGACCACGTCCACGAACGGGACCTGCGACAGGATCACGCGGTACTTCTCCGGGGCCATGTTCGCCACCGCGCCCATCAGCAGGCCGCCGGCGCTGCCGCCGTAGCCGGCGACGCGGTCCTTCGCGGCGTAGCCCTCGCGCACCAGGTGGTCGGTGACGTCGATGAAGTCGGTGAAGGTGTTGAGTTTGTGTTCGAGCTTGCCGTCGTCGTACCACTGGCGGCCCATCTCCTGGCCGCCGCGGATGTGGGCGATGGCGAAGACCATGCCGCGGTCCAGCAGGCTGACCACCGAGACGCTGAAGTCGGGGTCCATCGCCAGGCCGTAGCTGCCGTAGCCGTACTGCAGCAGGGCCGCGGTGCCGTCGCGCCTGAAGCCCTTGCGGTAGACCAGCGACA
Organism: Lysobacterales bacterium; assembly: GCA_019510125.1. Taxonomy (GTDB): domain Bacteria; phylum Pseudomonadota; class Gammaproteobacteria; order Xanthomonadales; family Xanthomonadaceae; genus Lysobacter_I. Next base: position 63,785 of record JAEKKX010000010.1, on the reverse strand, counting down.
CCGGGATCCGGGTGCCGTCGCGGGCGGGCGCCCACACCCGCTCGGTGACGTACTGCGCCGGGTCGTAGCCGATCACCGGCTGGCGCTTGAGCAGGCGGCGTTCGCCGGTGCGCACGTTGAGCTCGTAGGTGGTGTCCGGCGTGGTCATCGACGTGTAGTCGTAGCGCAGCCACTCGGTGTCGGGCTCGGCGTTGACGTCCAGGCCCATCGCGTACGCCGGCTCGTCGGCGTCCACGAAGCGCTCGCCATCGGCAGTGAGCAGGCGGATCCGCTGGAGGCCGCCGGAGCGTTCCTCGATCGCGGTGAAGCCGTCGAACAGTTCGTAGCCGTCGATGAACACGTCGTCGCGGTGCGGCACCCATTCGACCCACTGCGCGCGCGAGGTCGCGCCGTCGGGCGCGGTCATCAGCCTGTAGTTCGGCGCGCGCCCGCCGGCGGCGTCGGGGGCGTTGGTGTGGATCACCCAGCGGCCGTCGAAGTGGTCGGCGTCGTACTCGACGTCGCGCTCGCGCGGCGCGAGCACGGTGAAGGTCGCGGGGTCGGCGGCGGGGGCGCAGCGGGTCTCGCTGGAGACGGTGCTCTCGACGTCGATGCACAGGAAGCGGTCGTCGCGGGTGCGGCCGATGCCGATGTAGAAGCTGTCGTCGTGCTCCTCGTAGACCAGCGCGTCGTCCGCCACCGGCGTGCCCACCACGTGCTTCTTCACGCGCACCGTGAGCAGCGTCTCGGGATCGTTCTCGATGTAGAACAGGGTGCGGTTGTCGTCGGCCCAGACCAGGTCGGTGGAGACGCCGTGGATGGTGTCGGGATGGATCTCGCCGGTGTCGAGGTTCTTGATCCTGATGGTGTACTGGCGACGGCCGCTGTCGTCCTCGGCCCAGGCCAGCAGGCGGTTGTCCGGACTGACCTCCCAGGCGTCGACCTTGAAGTAGCGCTTGCCTTGGGCCATCGCCTCGACGTCGAGCAGCACCTGTTCCTCGTCGCTGCGGCTGCCGTCGGCGGCGGCCTTCGCGCGCAGGTAGACCGGATTGTCCTGGCCGGTCCGGTAGCGGGTGGAATACCACCAGCCACGCTCGCGGTAGGGCACCGAATCGTCGTCCTGCTTGATCCGGCCGACGATCTCCGCGTACAGCGCGTCCTCCAGCGGCCTGAGCGGCGCCATCACCGCGTCGGCGTAGGCGTTCTCGGCCTCCAGATAGCCGAGCACCGCCTTGTCCTTGCGCTTGTCGTCGCGCAGCCAGTAGTACGGATCCTCGCGCACGGCGCCGTGCGGGGCCTCGACCCGGTGGGGATGCTTCGCGGCATCGGGGGGCGGCGGCAATGCCGCGGCGGGCGTGGTCAGGGACAGGGACATGAGCAGGAAGAGGTTGCGTGTGCGGGAGGCCATGGCGGCAGGCCATGTTGCGGCGGACAAGCATGACAGAGGCCGGACGCGCGGGCATCCGCCGGGTGGCTTCGATCGACACCGCCACCGGCCGCGGGCATGCCGGCGCGAGCGGATCGACACGTGCCGGCCCGGACGTGCGGGCCCGGACGATCGTGGCCGCTGCGATTGACGCTCGCGAGACCCGCATGGTATCCCGGCATTCGCGGCGCGGACACGCCGATGGGGACGACGCACGGAACCGCGGCCTTCCCGCACCGCGGGCCGGGAACGCTGCGGCGATCCCCGGTCGCCGATGGCGCGGACGCGACCGGTTTCGCGTTCGCACGGAGACCCGCGTCACGCGCCGATTCCCCTCACGATCAAGGACCGAACGATGCCTTACCAAGCCTCGGATGGCCGGGAGCCCGTTCCCGGCATGCAGAACGCCTATTACGCGACGCCGCAGGACCTGCAGACCTACCACGATGCGGCGACCCGCCTGTCGGGCATGCGCGTCGACCTTCCGGAGTTCGACATCACCGGCAACCCCAACCGCTACGTCTTCGTGGCCGCGTTCGACGGCACCGGCAACGACGCGACCCGGACGCTGACCGAATCGACCAACGTCCACGCGCTGTACGACGACTTCGACCGCTTCATCCACGGCGACGGCCCGAACAGCCCCGGGTTCAGCCGCATGCACGCCCGCTACATCGAGGGTCCCGGCACCCAGAACACCTGGGGCAACACCCTGGACAACGCGCGCGGCAATTCGGTCGAGGACCGGGTCTGGGAGATGTACAAGGACCTCGGCGACAAGACCCGCCAATGGAAGCAGGAAAACCCGGACGCCGAGATCAGCGTGATCACCTTCGGCTTCAGCCGCGGCGCGGTCGAGGCGGCGGAATTCGCGTCGGTGGTCGGCAAGTACGGCATCCACGCCGAGGTCGGCTATCGCACCCAGGAGAACGACGACCATCGTCACGACACCCAAGACCCGATGATGGGCGACCTCCCGGACATCCGCGAGTTCCGCGAGCTGCGGGGCGAGCTGGTCGCCCCGGGCAAGGTGCCGATCGTCGCCGGACTCTACGATCCGGTCGCGACCGGCATCGCCGAGCAGCACGACCGCTCGCTGCCCGGCAACATCACCTCGGCGCTGCAGTTGACCGCGCGCGACGAGCACCGGGTGCTGTTCCCGGTGAACCGGATCGTGACCGACGACATCGTGCGCGCCGACCCGGACCGGTTCGCCAACCTCCAGGTCGCCGGCTGCCACTCGGACATCGGCGGCGGCTACGACGCGGGCAAGGGACTGGCGCAGATCAACGCCAACCTGATGGGCGACTACCTCAACAAGGTCGTCGGCCACGAGATCTGCAAGAAGGTCGCGCCCGACCCGGAGCAGTACGTCGTCCACGACTCCAACACCAAGATGTTCCAGCGCCTGGGCTACGCCCAGACCCAGTACTGGTACGCCGACCGCACCCAGGACGGCAACACCGTGCAGCAGGGCCAGCACGTGCGCAGCGGCGTCGATCCGAACATCATCGGCAAGGCGATGCCGGCGCTCGATTCGGTCCACACCCATCCCGGGGGATCGGTCGACGACAACTTCCGGCCGACGCCGCCGGGGGTCGAATCGCGGCTGGACGCGCGCGCCAACGACGCGCACACGCCCAAGCCGCACGACGCGACCTACGCGCTGGAATCGACCCAGCGCCAGATCGACCCGACCAAGCTGCTGCTGGAGAGCTCCACCCGGATCGCGTCGATGATGGACGAGAAAAGCAATCCGCACGCGGCGGAGATCCTGCGCGGCGCGGCCGGCGAATCGGAGATCCGCCACTCGATCCTCTCCGTCGGCGACTCCGCCGCCGGACGCCTGTCCGCGGCGGTGGCGCTGGCGGCGAAGGACGCGGGCATGGACCGCATCGGCGACATCACCTTCGACCGCGATCGCAACGCGCTGGTGATCGCGGACCGGCGCGACACCCACGGCAACCTCGTCCGCCACGCCACGGTCGACATCGACGACGCCCTGCGCGCGCCGATGCGCGACTCGCTGCACACGCTCGACGCCAACCTGTTCGCGCAGAACGGCCAGCGCGCGCCCACGCTGTACGCGCAGGCGCACCAGCAACTGTCCGCGCTGGGCGGGGCGACGCAGGACCCGGAGGCCCTGGTCGTCGGCGCCGAGCGGATCGCGTCGCAGGCCCGCGGCAACGGCCTGACCGCGATCGACGCGCTGACCGTGGTCGAGCACGAGGGCCGCAACGCCGTGGTCGCCTCGCAACTGGACCCGCAGCAGGGCCTGCGCTACACGCAGCCGGTCGACGCCACCGGCTTCGTCCAGCAGCCGCAGCAGGTCGCGCAGCACCAGGCGCAGGATCCGCAGGCCCAGGCGCAACGCCACATGTGATCCGCAGGATGTGAGCGGACCCGATCCCGCCCGCGCAGCGGCGCGGGATCATCACATGTGCCGCCCGCGCAGCGGCGCGGGATCATCACACGTCCCGCCCGCGCAGCGGCGCGGGATCATCACACGTGCCGCCCGGGCAGAGGCGCGGGATCGCCGCACGCCGCCGGGCTCAGCCCGCGACCAGCCGCACCCGGGCGAAGTTGCGCTTGCCGACCTGCAGCACGCCCTCGAAGCCGGGGGCGAAGGTGGTGGCCGGATCCTCGACCACATTGCCATCGACCCTCACCGCGCGCTCCTTGAGCTTGCGGCCGGCCTCGGCGTTGCTCGGGGTGATGCCGGCGGCGGTCAGCAGCGCGGCGATGCGCAGGCCCTCGGCGGGGATGCGCACCTCGTGCAGCGGCAGCAGCGAAGTGTCGCCCTGCCCGGTCACCGCGGCGTGCCAGCCGGCGATCGCGGTCTCGGCGGCGGCCGCGTCGTGGAAGCGCGCCGCCAGTTCGCGGGCGAGGCGCAGCTTCACGTCGCGCGGATTGAGCGCGCCGCCGGCGACGTCGGCCTTCAGCCGCGCCGCCTCGGCGATGCCGATCTCGAAGCTCAGCAGGTCGATCCAGCGCCACATCAGGTCGTCGCCGATCTTCATGGTCTTGTTGACGATGTCGATCGCCGGCTCGGCGATGCCGATGTAGTTGCCCAGCGACTTCGACATCTTGTTGACACCGTCCAGGCCCTCCAGCAGCGGCATGGTCAGCACGATCTGCGGCTTCTGGCCGTGCGCCTCCTGCAGGCCGCGGCCCATCAGCAGGTTGAACTTCTGGTCGGTGCCGCCCAGTTCGACGTCGGCCTCCAGCGCGACCGAGTCGTAGCCCTGCACCAGCGGGTAGAGGAATTCGTGGATCGCGATCGACTGCTGCGCGGCGTAGCGCTTGGCGAAGTCGTCGCGCTCCAGCATCCGCGCGACCGTGTGTTGCGCGGCGAGCCGGATCATGTCGGCGGCGGTCATCTTCCCGAACCACTCGCTGTTGAAGCGGACCTCGGTGCGCTCGCGGTCGAGCACCTTGAACACCTGCTCGGCATAGGTCTCGGCGTTGGCCAGCACGTCCTCGCGGGTCAGCGGCTTGCGGGTGGCGTTCTTGCCGGTGGGGTCGCCGATCATCCCGGTGAAGTCGCCGATCAGGAAGATCACCTGGTGGCCGAGGTCCTGGAACTGCCGCATCTTGTTCAGCAGCACCGTGTGGCCGAGGTGCAGGTCCGGCGCGGTCGGGTCGAAGCCGGCCTTCACGCGCAGCGGGCGGCCGAGCTTCGAACGGGCCTCCAGCTCCTCGCGCTTGAGGATTTCGTCGGCGCCGCGTTCGATCAGGGCGAGGGCGGCGGGGTCGAAGGCGGGATCGGGCATCGGGGCGGCGTCGAAGGCAGGAGAAAGGGGGGAACCGTGACCGCTTGCGGCGAATCGCGCGCGGAAGGGGACGCGGTTGGGCGTCCGGGTCGTGGAACTTTACCGATCCGGGCCGTGAAACTGAACGCGGAGTTAAATCGAAGTTAAGTTCATCATCCTAAAAAAACCAATCCAGTCAAGGATTTGACGCACTCTTTTCGACTAACTTATGTTACCGCCTTGCCCGTCCCGACTGGGGGATTCCGTTCGATGTCCACTTCATCGAGCCGCGCTCTGCGCAATCGACTGATTCGGCTGCGCAATCTGCGCATCGCCGGCGAGCAGGACGCCCGCACACCCGCGCCGAGCGACGCCCCCGATTTCCGCGGCCGCTGGACCCGGCGGCAGTGGGCCCAGGTCAGCCTGACCGCGACCATGGTCGCGCTGCTGGGCACGATCGTGCCCGGTTTCGCCCCGATGGAGCAGCCGCCGGCCGGCAGTCCGCTGCAGACCCTGTCGCTGCGGCTGCCGCCGCTGTCGATGGCGCGCGCCTCCGGCACCTTCGGCGACAGTTGGCATGCGGTGACGGTCCGTCGCGGCGCGTCGCTCAAGCACATGTTCGGGGTCCTCGGCATTTCCGACGCCGACCTCAAGCGGGTGCTCGACCATCCCGGGGTCAAGGCCGAGATCGGCCAGCTCACGCCGAAGACCGAGCTGGCGGTGGACCTGCCGGTGAACGGCAAGCTGCGCGGCCTGCGCTACCTGCGCAGCGACGGCCAGCGCGTCCAGCTCGACCTCAGCGGCGGCAAGGTCAAGGAAACCGTGCTCAAGCGCGACGTCGACGTGCGCACCGTGGTCCTCAGCGGCAAGGTCGGCCGGTCGCTGTTCCGCTCGGCGCGCCAGCTCGGCCTGTCGGGCGCGCACCTGGACCAGCTCACCGACGAGATGTTCAAGTACGACATCGACTTCGATTCCGACCTCGACGCCGACGACCGCTTCAGCGTGGTGGTCGACCAGACCTGGGTCGACGGCCAGCTCCAGCGCACCGGTCCGATCCTCGCCGCCGCCTTCACCGTCGACGGCAAGCTGCACACCGCCTTCCTGCACAACCGCAACGGCCGGCCGGAATACTTCACCTCCGACGGCAGGCCGCTGAAGAAGGCGTTCATCCGCATGCCGATCCCGTACGCGCGGCTGAGCTCCAGCTTCGGCAACCGCTACCACCCGGTGCTGGGCCGCATGCGCATGCACAAGGGCGTGGACTACGCGGCGAGCACCGGCACCCCGATCCAGGCCGCCGGCGACGCCCGCGTCCAGTTCGTCGGCTGGCAGAACGGCTACGGCCGGGTGGTCATCCTCGACCACGGGCACGGCTACACCACGCTGTACGGGCACATGTCGCGCTTCGGCAACGAGCGCGTCGGCCAGCGCATCCCGCAGGGCACGGTGATCGGCTACGTCGGCAGCACCGGCCTGGCCACCGGCCCGCACCTGCACTACGAATTCCGGATCAACGGCGTGCACCGCAATCCGCTGTCGATCACGATGCCGCCGCCGGAGCCGCTGCGCGGCGCCGAGCTGGCGAGCTTCCGCAACGAGACCCTGCGCGCGATGACCAAGATCCGCACGGTCGAGAACATCGTGTTCCCGCAGGCGCTGGAAGCCCCGCAGCAGGCGCTGGCCTCGGCGCTGGCGTCCGACAAGCCCGCCGCGAAGCGCAAGAAGGGCTGAGCCCGTGGCGGCGGCCGCACTGCGCAACGCGGTGCGGTCGCGGCTGGTCCCGGCGCTGATCGCCGAGGACTTTCTCCCGCTCCCCGACGCCGAGCGCACGCTGCGCTTCCTGCGGCCGCACGGCGGGGTCGCGCACCTGCTCGAAGTGCAGTGGGACCGCCACGACCGTCCGCGCTACGTCGTCAACTACGCCACCTGCCCCGCCGACGGCCTGGCGGTCGGCGAGCGCCGGTTCCCGGTCGAGGCGGTGTCCGCCGGCTGGCTGCCGGACAGCGGCCGCCTGCAGCCGCGCCCGGGCCCGACCACCGCCGCCTGGTTCCGCGGCGATCTCGCCTGGCCGCTGCGCCTGCTCGGGCGGCGCGCGCCCGCGCCGGACGCCGTGGTCGACGCCACCGTCGCGCTGCTGCCGGAGCTGTGGCGCTACTGGCGCGAAGGCCGGCCCGGCCCGCACATGCACGCCTGCCCGCCGGCGACGCGCGTGCCCGCGGACGCCTGACCGGCTGGCGGGCGCCGACGCCATCGCCGATCATGCCGCCATGCATGCACCGATGACCGATCCGACCTCCGCGCTTTACCTCGGCATGATCTCCGGCACCAGCGCCGACGGGATCGACGTCGCCATCGCCCGCTTCCACGACGCCGGCGACGGCCGTCCGCCGCGCGCGGAACCGCTGTTCGGCCGCACCTACGCCTGGGCGCCGGACCTGCGCGCGCGCATCGTCGATCTCGGCCAGCACGCGCCGTCGATGACCCTCGACGAGATCGGGGAACTGGACGCGCGGCTCGGCGACGCGTTCGCCGACGCGGCCGAACGCGCGATCCGCGACAGCGGCGTGGACCACGCGGAAATCGGCGCGATCGGCTCGCACGGGCAGACCCTGCGCCACCGGCCGCACGGGCCGCATGCCTTCACCCTGCAGCTCGGCGACGCCAGCCGCATCGTCGAGCGCACCGGGGTGCGCACGGTGGCCGATTTCCGCCGCCGCGACGTGGCCGCCGGGGGGCACGGCGCGCCGCTGCTGCCGGCGCTGCACGCGGCGCTGCTGTCCGCGCCCGGCGAGGACCGCGCGGTGCTCAACCTCGGCGGCATCGCCAACCTGACCCTGCTGCCGGCCGGCGACCCCGCCGGGGTCCGCGGCTTCGACACCGGCCCGGCCAACGGCCTGATGGACGCCTGGTGCCTGCGCCACGTGGGCGCGGGGTTCGATCGCGACGGCGCGTTCGCCGCCGCGGGCCGGGTGGACGCGGCGCTGCTCGACCGCCTGCTCGACGAGCCGTGGTTCGCGCTGCCGCCGCCGAAATCGACCGGCCGCGACCAGTTCCACCTCGGCTGGGTCGACGCCCGCCGCAGCGGCGCGGAGAGCCCCGCGGACGTGCAGGCGACGCTGCTGGCGCTGAGCGTGCGCACGATCGCCGACGCGCTGCGCGCGACCCTGCCCGCCGCCGCCCGCGTGATCGCCTGCGGCGGCGGGGTCCACAACCCGGTGCTGATGCGCGCGCTGGCCGAGGCGCTGCCGGGCGCGACGGTCGAATCCACCGCGGCCCACGGGCTCGATCCCGACCACGTCGAGGCGCTGGGCTTCGCCTGGCTGGCGCGGCAGACGGTGCTGGGGCGGGCCGGCAACCTGCCCGGGGTCACCGGTGCGCGCGGGCCGCGGGTGCTGGGCGCGATCCACCAGGCCTGAGCCGGCGACGCCGGGCCGGCTGCCCGGACGCCGCGGGACGCACTCAGTCGCCCTGGCCGAGCCCCGCGCCCTTGGGGACGCTGTCGAGGAAGCGTTCGATCTCGGCCTGATCGAAACTGGTCGCCGGCCGCGGGTCGTGCGGGGCCACGGCCGGCGCGTCGGTGCGGCCGATCAGCGCGAACCCCGGGTCGTTGGGCACCGTCTCCAGCGCCGCGATCACCGACTGCATCACGTCCGTCTCGGAACTGTCGAAGCGCAGCGCGCCGCCCTCGCTGGCGAACAGCCCGCGCTCGATCAGGTGCAGGATGGTCTCGTGCAGCGTCCAGCCGTTGGTCTCCGACACCTTGCGGATGCGCGCCGCCAGTTGCGGATCGATGTCGCGGAGGACGAGGTCGGTCATGGCTCAGGGTTCCGCGGCCGCCGGCGGTCGTTCCTGTTCGCGGATGCGCGGCCACAGCCAGGCGAGCACCAGCAGGGTCGGAATCACCGTCGTCGCGCTGAGCATGAAGAAGGTCGCGTAGGAGGTCGCCTCGACGATGTAGCCCGACGCGCCGCCGACGAACTTGCCGGGAAGGTTCGCCAGCGACACCAGCAGCGCGAACTGGGTCGCGGTGAAGTTGCGGTCGGTGAGCGAGGACATGAACGCGACCAGCACCGTGCCGGCGAAGCCCTGGCAGAGGTTGTCGGCGGTCAGCGCGGCGTAGAACGCCCAGATCTCCGACGGATGGTGGGCCATCAGCAGGAACGCGAGGTTCGACAGCGCGACCCCGAGCGCCGCGACCAACAGCATGCGCCGGAACCCGAACGCGGCGACCGCGACGCCGCCGAGGAACGCACCGGCGATGCCCATCCACACGCCGTAGAGCTTCGAGACGGTGGCGATGTCGGCCTTGGTGTAGCCGGAGTCGAGGTAGAACGGACCGGCCATCACGCCGATGACCTGGTCGGGGAACTTGTACAGCCCGACGAACAGCAGCAGCGCCAGCGCCATCGCCACGCCGTTGCTGGTGAAGAAGCTGCTGAACGGCTGCCAGAACGCGCCGAGGAAGTCGATCCTGCGGGTCACGGTGGAGACCGGGACCTCCGGCTCGCGGCTGAGCACGGTGGCGACGATCGGCAGCACCATCAGCGAGGACATCGCCAGGTAGGCGATCTTCCAGCCCTCGAACTCGGCCAGGTACAGCGCGCCGGCGCCGGCGAGGATCAGGCCGATGCGGTAGCCCAGGGTGTAGGTCGCGGCGAGCGCGGCCTGCGCCTCCTCCGGCGCGATCTCGATGCGGTAGGCGTCGACGACGGAGTCCTGGGTCGCGCCGGCGAACGAGGCGACCAGCACCCAGGCCACCAGCGCGGTCACGCCCCGCTCCGGCTGCACGTAGGCCAGGCCGAACAGTCCGATCAGCACCACCACCTGCGCGACCAGCAGCCACGAGCGGCGGCGGCCGAGGAACGCGGTCACCGGGAAGGCGTAGCGATCGATGATCGGCGCCCACAGGAATTTCAGCAGGTAGAAGAAGCTCGCCAGGCTGATCAGACCGATGCTGCCGAGGTCGAGACCGACGTCGCGCAGGCGCGTGGACAGCGTCTGCGAGGCGATCAGCAGGAACGGCAGGCCGCAGCCGAAGCCGAAGAACGCCATGGTCGCCGCCGACGGCGTGCCGAACGCGCGGCGGATGCCGGCCCAGCCCTTGTACGAGGGTTTGCCGCCTGCGGCGGGGGCGGGTCCGCTCATGCCGCGCCCGCTCCTTCGGCATAGTCCACCACGTAGGGCGCGTGGTCGGAGAAGCGTGGGTCCTTGTGGATCGCGCAGGCGCGCACCCGGTCGCGCAGGCCGGGGGTGACGAACTGGTAGTCGATGCGCCAGCCGACGTCGTTGGCGCGCGCGGCGCCGCGCTGCGACCACCAGGTGTAGTCGGTGCCTTCGGGCTTGAGCACGCGGTAGCTGTCGAGCCAGCCGTGCGCCGGCGCGGGCGTGCCGTCGCCGCAGGCGTCGGCGACGAGGCCGTTGAGCCAGGCGCGCTCCTCGGGCAGGCAGCCGGAATTCTTCTGGTTCGAGGTCCAGTTCCTGATGTCGTTGCGGGCGCGGACGATGTTCCAGTCGCCGCACAGCACGTAGTCGCGGCCGCTGCGCAGCCATTCGTCCATGATCGGCCGGAGCCAGCGCATCACTTCGTACTTGAAGGCCTGGCGCTCCTCGCCCGAGGTCCCCGACGGGATGTAGAACGAGACCACGCTGAGGTTGCCGAAGCGGGCCTCGATGTAGCGGCCCTCGTCGTCGAACGGCGCCCAGCCCAGCGCGGTGCGCACTTCGTCGGGGGCGCGGCGGGCGTAGATGCCGACGCCGCTGTAGCCCTTCCTGGTGATCGCGTCCTTGAAGAAGGCGCGGTAGCCGTCGGGCCGCAGTTCCGGCGCGCCGAGCTGGTGTTCCTGGGCCTTGGTCTCCTGCACGCAGAGGACGTCGGCGTCCTGTCCGCGGAACCAGTCGAAGAATCCCTTGGTGGCCGCGGAGCGCAGGCCGTTGGCGTTGAAGCTGATGATGCGCATGGCGCGGGGGAAATCCTGCGGACGTCGATACCGACCCCGCAGCCTAGCCGATCGTGCCCGGGTTGGCACTCGCGGCCCGGCCGGCGGGCATTTCCGTTGGCCCCGCATTACGATGGAGGCCCCGTGGCTCCGTACCGCGCCGCCGCCCTGCGCACGATCCCGCCGTGACCGACCATCGCTCCCGCTTCCTGTCCCTGGCCCTGCGCGCCGAGGCGCTGCGCTTCGGCGCGTTCACCCTCAAGTCCGGCCGCGAGAGCCCCTACTTCTTCAACGCCGGCCGCTTCGATTCCGGCGCCGCGCTGGCCGGACTGGCGGGCTGCTACGCCGACGCCGTCGACGCCGCGGGACTGGACTACGACCTGCTGTTCGGCCCGGCCTACAAGGGCATCCCGCTGGCGACCGCGCTGGCCTGCGAGTTCGCCCGCCGGGGCCGCGACCTGCCGCTGGCGTTCAACCGCAAGGAGGCCAAGGCCCACGGCGAGGGCGGCACCCTGATCGGCGCCCCGCTGGCCGGCCGGCGGGTGCTGATCGTGGACGACGTGATCACCGCCGGCACCGCGATCCGCGAGGCGCTGGCGCTGATCCGGGACGCCGGCGGCGTGCCGGCGGGCATTGTCATTGCGCTCGACCGCCAGGAGGTCGCCCCCGACGGCGGCGGCCTGTCGGCGGCCGAGGCGGTGACCGCGGAGGCCGGGATTCCCGTGATCGCGGTCGCAGGACTGGACGATCTGCTTGCATTCGTCGGCGAAAGCACCGAACTTCACGACCAGCGCGCACGCCTCGAGGCCTACCGGGCCCGCTACGGCCGCGCCACGCCGCACACCGATGCGCCCGTCGGGGGGACGGGGACGACGCCATGACCGCCATGCCACGCCATCGCCACGCCGCGCCGCGCCGCCTCGCCCTGGCGGCCCTGGTCGCGCTCGCCTGCCTGGGGTCCGCCCCGGCCCAGCAGCGGGCCGCGTCCACGCCGACCGCCAAGGGCAAGCTCTACTGCTGGGACGAAGGCGGCCACCACGTCTGCAGCGACACCCTCCCGCCCTCGGCGGTGGGCCGCGCGCGCACCGAATTCGACACCCGCACCGGCAGCACCGTCAGCCAGGTCGGCCGCCAGCTCACCCCCGAGGAACGGCAGCGCGCCGCCGCCGAGGAACAGGCGCGCAAGGCGCAGGAGGCGCTGGCGCGTCGCGAGATGGCGATGGTGATGTCCTACCAGACCGAGGACGACCTGGAGCGCTCGTTCCGCAACCGCTTCGAGCTGATCGAGGAATCGCTCAAGGGCTCGTCGCTGGCGCTGGTCAACCTGCACCGCAGCCTGATCAGCCTGCTCCAGCAGGCCAACGAAATGGAGCTGCAGTCGCAGCCGGTCGGCAAGCGGCTGCGCGAGAAGATCCGCACCCAGCACGCCGAACTGATGGCGCTGCGGGCGCTCAAGCAGCGCCAGGAAGTCGAGCGCACGGCGCTCGACGCCGAGTTCAAGGACGCCATGTCGCGCTACCGCGCGCTCAAGGCCGAGAGAGAAGGGACCCTGCCGCCGGCGGCGACCCCCGGCGGCTGAGCCGCCGCGCGGCCCGCCGCCGGTCGGACGACGCGCCGACGCGGCGGTCGCGGATCAGAACGGCAGCGACAGTTCCGGCGCCAGCTCCAGCAGGCGCGAGCGGAAGATCTGCTGGATGCGCGCCAGCGCCTCCGCGCTGTCGGCGTCGAACCGCATCACCAGCACCGGCGTGGTGTTGGAGGCGCGCACCAGGCCCCAGCCGTCCGGCCAGTCCACGCGCAGGCCGTCGATGGTCGACAGCCGCCCGCCCTCGAAGAAGGCGCCCTCGCGGAAACGCTCGACGAAGGCGTGCGGATCGCCGCCGGGCGCCTCGACCTTGAGCTCCGGCGTGGACACGCCCTTGGGCAGCGCGCGCAGGACCTCGTCGGGCTCTTCCGGCGCGGTCGCGAGGATCTCCAGCAGCCGCGCCGCGGCGTAGATGCCGTCGTCGAAGCCGTACCAGCGCTCGGCGAAGAAGAAGTGGCCGCTCATCTCGCCGGCGAGCTCGGCGCCGGTCTCGCGCATCTTGGCCTTGATCAGCGAGTGCCCGGTCTTCCACATCAGCGGACTGCCGCCGTGGCGCAGCACGTGCGAGGCCAGCCGCCCGGTGCACTTCACGTCGTAGACGATCATCGCGCCGGGATTGCGCTCCAGCACGTCGGCCGCGAACAGCATCAGCAGGCGGTCGGGGAAGATGTTCTCGCCGTCGCGGGTGACCACGCCCAGCCGGTCGCCGTCGCCGTCGAAGGCGATGCCGAGGTCCGCGCCGCGGCGCTGGACCATGCTGATCAGGTCGGTGAGGTTGTGCGGCTCGCTCGGGTCCGGATGGTGGTTGGGGAAGGTGCCGTCGATCTCGCAGTAGAGCTCCTCGACCTCGGCGCCGATCGCCTCCAGCACGCGCGGGCCGACTTCGCCGGCGACGCCGTTGCCGGCGTCCACCACCACCCGCAGCGGCCGCCCGAGCTGCACGTCGGAGGCGATCCGCATGACGTAGTCCGGGGTGACGTCGCGCTCGGTCAGCGTGCCGGGCGCGTCGGCGGTGTGCAGCCGGCGTTCGGCGATGCGCGTGTGCAGGTCGACGACCGCGTCGCCGGCCAGGGTTTCGCCGCCGACCACGATCTTGAAGCCGTTGTAGTCCGGCGGATTGTGGCTGCCGGTCAGCGAGACGCAGCAGCCGGTGCGCAGGTGGTAGGCGCCGAAGTAGACCACCGGGGTCGGCACCATGCCGATGTCGACCACGTCGATGCCCGCGGTGCGCAGGCCCGCGATCAGGCCTTCCATCAGCTCCGGGCCCGAGAGGCGGCCGTCACGGCCGACCACGATCTCGCGCAGGCGCTGTTCCTGCATCACCGTGCCGATGGCCTGGCCGATCAGTTCGGCGACGTTGCGGTCGAGCGTGCGCCCGACCACGCCGCGGATGTCGTAGGCGCGGAAGATCCCGCGGTCGACGGCCACCGGCGCCGGCTTCGGGACTTCCTTGATGTCCAGCGCGAGCGCTTCGCCGGGCACCTGCGGGGCGTTCGCCACCGCGTCCAGCAGGGTCGGCGCGTCTTCGGCGGCCGGACCGGCCGCCTCGCCGGTGAGCGAGGACAGCCGCCAGGCGAGGATCGCCAGCAGCAGGCACAGCGCCGCGGCCACGAGCGACAGCACCGGGCCCAGGCCCAGCGCCTGGCCGGGCGGCGAATCGGTGCCCGCGACCAAGCGCAGGCCGGATTCGCCGATCTGCACCGCCAGCCGCTCGGCGCCGCTGGCGTACCCGGCGTCGCCGCGCTCCCACAGCGTGACCCCGCCCTGGCGCAGCGCCAGGTAGCCGTCGCCGACCGTGCCCAGGGTGTCGAGGCCGGCGGTGAGCTCGGTCAGCGGCAACTGCGCGTAGACCACGCCGACGACCTTGTCGCCGCTCTTGGCCGGCGCCGCGAGCGCGAGCTGCGGCTTGCCGAAACCGCTCGTGACCCAGGTCCGCATGGCGTCGGCCTGCAGCGCGGTCTCCGCCACCGCCAGCCGGCCGTAGCCGCCCTTGGGCAGCTCGGCGTAGGCGTCTTCGAGGTCCGGCGGCAGCAACTGCAGCCGCGACAGGTTCGGCCAGCCCGCGGAGATGACCTTCTGCGCGGTGACCAGATCGCCCGCGTCCAGCGCGTCGCGGGTGTCCTGCAGCGCCAGCGCCTTGGCCAGGCGCTCCTGCTGCTGCTTGAGCGCCTGGTGGGTCAACTGCACGCCGCTGTCGCGGATCGCGCCGAGATCGGACCGGCGCGATTCGTAGATGAACTGGGCGATGCCCATCCAGGTCAGCCACAGCGCCAGCACCAGGAAAAGTCCCGCCAGCGGTTTCATCGCGGGGCGGAGCGTCAGGAGCTGCTGGCGAAGGCTGTCTTTCATCGATTGCGGTCTCTTGCCTGTGGCGATGGTGGCGCAGATGGACGGCGGCCGGCCCGGACCGGCGGCGAAAGCGGTCCCGCGGGCGGTCAGCGCACGCCGGTGTGGCCGAAGCCGCCGGCGCCCCGCGCGCTGTCCTCGAAAGTATCCACGACCTCGAAGGTCGCGCGCACCACGGGAAGTATGACCAGTTGCGCGATCCGGTCGCCCGGCTGGATCGAAAACGCCTCCCGGCCCCGGTTCCAGACGCTGATCAGCAGCGGCCCCTGGTAGTCGGCGTCGATCAGCCCGGTGCCGTTGCCGAGCACGATCCCGTGTTTGTGGCCCAGCCCCGAACGCGGCAGGACCACCGCGCACAGCCCCGGGTCGCCGATGTGCAGCGCCAGCCCCGACGGCACCAGCGCGGCGTCGCCCGGCGCCAGCGTCAGCGGGGCGTCCAGCGCGGCGCGCAGGTCCATGCCGGCGCTGGCGGCGGTGGCGTAGGCCGGCAGCGGCCATTCGCCGCCGAAGCGGGGATCGAGGATTTTCAGTTGCAGCGTTCGGGTCATCGGCACGGCATCGGGGACAGGTCGGGCGCCGGGTCTGGACGCCGGTCGCAAGGCGGATTCCGCCCAGTATCGCGGCTGCGGCGACGCCTGCCAAACCGGCCGCGCTTGCGCCGCCTGCTACCCTGATGCGATGCAGGCGTCCCCCTCCGACCTGCTGCGCCGCGTCTTCGGCCACGAAGACTTCCGCGGGCCGCAGCGGGCCATCGTCGAACACATCGCGGCCGGCGGCGACGCGCTGGTGCTCATGCCCACCGGCGGCGGCAAGTCGCTGTGCTACCAGGTGCCCGCGCTGCTGCGCGACGGCGTCGGCCTGGTGGTGTCGCCGCTGATCGCGCTGATGCAGGACCAGGTCGACGCCCTGCGCCAGCTCGGCGTGCGCGCCGAATTCCTCAACTCCACGCTCGACGCGGCCGAGGCCGCGCGGGTGGAGCGCGCGCTGCTCGCCGGCGAGCTGGACCTGCTGTACGTCGCGCCGGAGCGCTTGCTGACGCCGCGGTTCCTGTCGCTGCTGGACACCCTCGACCAGCGCGCCGGCATCGCCCTGTTCGCGATCGACGAAGCGCACTGCGTGTCGCAGTGGGGCCACGACTTCCGCCCCGAATACCGCGAACTGACCGTGCTGCACGAGCGCTGGCCGCGGGTGCCGCGGGTCGCGCTCACCGCCACCGCCGACCCGCCGACCCAGCGCGAGATCGCCGAACGCCTGCAACTGGAGCAGGCGCAGTGGTTCGTCAGTTCGTTCGACCGCCCGAACATCCGCTACACGATCGTGCAGAAGGACAACGGCCGCCGGCAATTGCTCGATTTCCTCAAGGACCACCGCGACGAGGCCGGCATCGTCTACTGCCTGTCGCGGCGCAAGGTCGAGGAGACCGCCGAATTCCTCGCCGGCCACGGTTTCAAGGCGCTGCCCTACCACGCCGGCCTCGACGCCGCCGTGCGCGCCGAGCACCAGCGGCGCTTCATCCGCGAGGAAGGCGTGATCGTGGTCGCCACCATCGCCTTCGGCATGGGCATCGACAAGCCCGACGTGCGCTTCGTCGCCCACGTCGATCTGCCGAAATCGCTGGAAGGCTACTACCAGGAAACCGGCCGCGCCGGCCGCGACGGCGAAGCCGCCGACGCCTGGCTGTGCTACGGCCTGGGCGACGTGGTGCTGCTCAAGCAGATGATCGAACAGGGCGAGGCCGGCGAGGAGCGCAAGCAGCTCGAACGGCGCAAGCTCGACCAGTTGCTCGGCTACTGCGAGACCCTGCAATGCCGCCGGCAGGTGCTGCTGGCCGCGTTCGGCGAAACCTACCCCCGCGACTGCGGCAACTGCGACAACTGCCTGGCCCCGCCCGAGCGCTGGGACGCCACCGACGCCGCGCGCAAGGCGCTGAGCTGCGTCTACCGCACCGGCCAGCGCTTCGGCGTGGCGCATCTGATCGACGTGCTGCGCGGCGGCGAGGGCGAGAAGATCCGCCAGTTCGGCCACGACCGGGTCAGCACCTACGGCATCGGCGCCGATCTCGACGCGAAGGTCTGGCGCGGCGTGTTCCGGCAACTGGTCGCGATGGGGTTGCTCGCGGTCGATGCCGAAGCCTACGGCGGCCTGCGCCTCACCGACGCCAGCCGCGCCGTGCTGACCGGCCAGCAGCGCGTGTCGATGCGCCGCGACCTCGCCGCGAAGCCGCGCCGGGAGCGCGGCGATGGCCCGCGCACCGGGGTGCCCGTCGCCGCCGAGGCGCTGCCGCTGTTCCGCAGCCTGCGCGACCTCCGCGCGCGGCTGGCGAAGGACCAGAACGTCCCCGCCTACGTCATCTTCCACGACAGCACGCTGCGCGAGATCGCCGAGCGCCGGCCCGACTCGCTGCACGCGCTGTCGCGGATCCCGGGGATCGGCGGCGCGAAACTCGCCCGCTACGGCGATGCGGTGCTGGAGGTGGTGCTGGCGGAGGGGTAAGGGGCGGCGGTTGCGTTCGCTACCGCGTCATCCCCCTACCTTGTCACCCCGAGCGCAGCGAGGGACCTGCTTTTCTTCTGCGAAAGCCAGGAATTCTTTTCCGCGCCGGGCGCGCGGGGTACTTTTTTGGCGCAAGGAAAGTAGCCACTGCGCCGCTTGCGGCGCAAACGGCGAAACCGGCCCGAAGGGCGAGCGCCTCAGGCGCGAGTAAGGAAAACATTCAATTCCAAGGCGAACCTGCCGTCGGTTCCGCGCCCGGGATTTTTCGACGAGGCGTCCTGCCTCGTCGAAAAACGGCGGACCTCCTGTCCGCCGCCCTCCGGGTCTCTGGTTTCGGGCAGGGACGTCGATCGGGGAGTGTCGTCGGGACGGCTCGGCATGCCGGGATCAGCGGCAACCCCGGGATTTTCAGTTGCGAAGGATCTTCTCCATCGCCTTGCCCTTCGCCAGTTCGTCGATCAGCTTGTCGAGCTGCCGGATCGTGCGCATCAGCGGATCCTCGACGTCCTCCACGCGCACGCCGCAGACCACGCCGGTGATCGCTTCCCGGTTCGGATGCAGCGCCGGCGCCTGCGCGAAGAACGTCGCGACGTCGACCTTCGCTTCGAGCTGTCGCACGAGCCCGGCCGCGTCGTAGCCGGTCAGCCAGCAGAGAATGCGATCGACCTCCTCGCGCGTGCGGCCCTTGCGTTCGGCCTTGTTCACGTAGGCCTGGTACACGCCCGCGAAGGGCATGGTGAAGAGGCGGTGGACATTCATGCCTGCTTTCCTCGAAACGGAACGACGCATGGACCCGATGATCTCGGAAACCCGCATCGAGCGGAAGCGATACGTTGATCGCACATGACTTCGCCTCGTTCCCCAAGGCGCATCCGAAGCCGCTCAGCGATATTCCACCCGCCCTGCAGGCCCGACTCTGTGCTTGTTCACGCCTGACGCGACGGTCGCTCGAATGATGATGCCATCCGCCACGCCGCGATTTTTCGTGGAAGCCGCGCTTTCACCGTCACCCCGCAGGCTTGCACCCCAGCGCCGCCAGCACGCCGTGCAGCGCCGGGATGTGCATCAGCCACGGGGCGGCGATGGTGAGGGCGCCGGCGAACAGGACGAACATGCCTGCGGCGGTGCGCAGGCCGCCGCGCTGGAGGCGCTGGCCGAGGCGGGCGCCGCTCCAGGTCAGCGGCAGCATCACCGGCAGGGTGCCGAGGCCGAACGCGGCCATCGTCAGCGCGCCGCCCGCGGCGCTGGCCTGCAGCCAGGCGGTGGCGAGCAGCGTGGCGCTGAGGCCGCAGGGCAGCCAGCCCCAGAGCAGGCCGACCGCGATGCGCTTGGCGGCGGTGTCGGCGGGCAGCAGTGCGCGCTGCAGCGGCTGCAGACGCTGCCACAGCGCGGCGGCGGGGCGCGCGAGCGGGTTGAAGCGGCCGGTCGGATCGAGCAGGCGCAGGGCGACGAGGATCATCATCGCGCCGACCGCGACCCGCATCGCGAGCGCGAGCTTCGGCGTCTGCGCGAGCGCGACCAGGCCGTGGCCGAAGCCGCCGACGATCGCGCCGGCGACGGTGTAGCCGAGGATGCGGCCGAGGTTGGGCTGCAGCGCGTGCAGCCACTGGGTCGCGGGCGACGCCGCCTTCTGGCCGAACGACAGGCTGGTGGCGATGGCGCCGCACATCGCGGCGCAGTGGACGCCGCCGAGCAGGCCGCTGAGCAGCGCCGCGGACAGCACGAGCCAATCGATGGTCATGGCGTCGCGCTCATCTTCACTAGCAGTGCATGCGCCAAGCCACCCTGTAGGAGCGACGGAAGTCGCGACTGCAATCTGGCACAACCGTCATCCAGTCGCGACTTCCGTCGCTCCCACAGGGAAGACCGCCGCGGGTGCAGCGCCTCAGGCGTCGCGGTCGCCATGCGTCGGCTGCGCGCTGCGGCCTGCGGTGCGCGGGCGGTCGTCATCGACGAGGATGTCCAGCGCCGGGGTGTCGAGGTCGTCGTACTGGCCCTTGCGCACGGCCCAGGCGAACGCGGCGATGGCCAGGCCCAGCAGGATCAGGCTGATCGGGACGAGCACGAGGAGGATGTTCATGCGCCGCAGTCTACCCGCCGCCGGCGCGTGCCGGTCTGAGCCGGGTCAATTCCCGGGCGTGGGCGTCGGTGTTGGTGTGGGCATGGCGTCGCGGGCCACTCGGCCGTCGGACCACAGGTTCAGCCGCAGCGCGTTCAGCGTGACCAGCAGCGAGGACAGCGCCATGCCGAGGGCCGCCATCCACGGGGTGACGTGGCCGGAGGCCGCCAGCGGCAGCGCCAGCAGGTTGTAGCCGATCGCCCAGGCCAGGTTCTGGCGGACGATGCGGCGGCTGCGGCGGGCCAGCGACAGCGCCTGCGGGATGCGCGCCAGCGCGCCGCCGGCGACCACGAAATCGGCCGCGCGCTGGGCCAGCGCGGCGCCGTCGGCCAGCGCCAGCGAGACGTCGGCGCCGGCCAGCACCGGGGCGTCGTTGAGGCCGTCGCCGACCATCGCGACGATCTCGCCCGCGGCCTGGCGATCGCGCACGTAGGCGAGCTTGTCCTCCGGCGTCTGCCGGGCGCGCACGTCGGCTGCGGCAATCCCCACGGCCTCGGCCATGCGCGCCACCGGCGCCTCGGCGTCGCCGCTGCACAGCGACACGCGCAGGCCCTGCGCACGCAGGGCGCGCAACGCCTCGGCGGCGTCCGCGCGCGGGGTCTCGCGCAGCACGAAGCGGGCGATCGCGCGCGCGCCGTCGCCGAGCCACAGCGCCGCGTCGTCGTCGCGGCCGGCGGCCCACGGCGCACGGCCGAGGCGCCAGTCGCGGCCGTCGATGCGGCCGGCGATGCCGTGGCCGGGTTCGGCGCGCACGTCCTGCGCCGAGGGCAGCGCGACGCCGGCCGTCGCCGTCGCGAACGCCGCCGCCAGCGGATGGCCGCTGTCGCGCTCCAGCGCGGCGGCGAGGGCGAGCGCGGTCGCGCGATCGACGCCATCGAACGTCTCCGCCTCGGCCAGCGCGGGATGGCGGTCACTGAGCGTGCCGGTCTTGTCGAACACGATCCGGTCCGCGCGCGCCAGCGTGTCCAGCGCCTCGCCGCGCAACGCCAGCACGCCGAGCTTCGCCAGCCCGCCGTGGGCCGCGGCCAGCGCCGCCGGCACCGCCAGCGACAGCGCGCACGGGCAACTGACCACCAGCACCGCCAGCGCCACCTCGAACGCGCGCGACGGGTCGTGCATCCGCCACCAGACGTAGACGCCGGTGGCGGCGAGGATCAGTGCGGTGACGAACCAGCCGGCGATGCGGTCGGCCGCGCGCGCGATCGGCGGACGCTGCTCCTGCGCGCGCTCGACCAGCCGGGTGAGCTGCGACAGGCGGGTGTCGGCGCCGGTGCGCACGACCTTCAGCCGCGCCGGGCGCTCGCGGCAGACGCTGCCGGCCCAGGCCGGATCGCCGGCGACCTTCGCCACGGGTTCGGCCTCGCCGGTGAGCAGCGCTTCGTCGAAGGCGGTGTCGTCGCCGACGATTTCGCCGTCGGCGGGCACGCCCTCGCCCACCGCGACGCGCACGATGTCACCGGCGGCGAGCGCGTTCAGCGGCACCTGCTCGGCGCTGCCGTCGGCGCGCTCGCGCACCGCCAGCGCGGGCCGTGCGCGGGCCAGCGCGTCCACCTGCGCGGACGCGATCCCGCGCGCGCGCTGCTCCAGCATCCGCGCGACCAGCAGCAGGAACACGAACATCACCGCGGCGTCGAACCACACGTGGACGCCGCCGCGGACGGTCTGGTACAGGCTGGCGAAATACGCCAGCAGCGTGGAGCCGGCGACCAGCGTGTCCATGCCGAGGCGGCGGCCACGCAGTTCGCGGGCCATGCCCTCGAGGAACGGCCAGCCGGCGTAGAACACGACCGGCGTGGAGACGAGGAAGGCGATCCATCGGAAGAAATCGCGCGTGGCCGGCGACATTTCCCCCGCGGTGTCGAGGTACAGCGCCTCGGCGTACATCATCGCCTGCATCGCGCCGAGCCCGGCCACGCCCAGACGCAGCAGCCAGCGGTTGCGCTCGCGCCGGCGCTCGCGCTCGCGCGCCTCGCCGGTCGCCAGCGACGGCCGGTAGCCCAGCGCTTCCAGCCGCGCCAGCAGCGTCGACAGCGGCGTGCGCGCGGCGTCCCAGACGATGCGGATGCGGCCGGTGATCGCGTTCGCCGCGACTTCCTGCACGCCGACCTCGCGGGTCAGCGCGCGATCGATCAGCCAGGCGCAGGCGGCGCAGCGCATGCCGTCGGTCAACAAAGTGATTTCGCGGCCTCCCTCGACGGCGACGCTGTGCTCGGCCAGCAGGTCGGCGCGATCCCAGCAGGCGTAGTCGGTGGTCTCGGTGCCGACCCGCGCGGCGTCGGTCTGGCGCAGGCGGTAGTAGTCGCCGAGATCGGCGTCGGCGATCCAGCGCGCGGCCGCGGCGCAGCCGGTGCAGCAGAACGGCCGCTCGCCGCCGGACACGCGTTCGGTCACCGGCTGCGCGGGCAGCGGTTCGCCGCAGTGGTAGCAGTTGGCGGCGGTGGCGTTCATCGCGGTCATCTTGCCGGAAACCGCGGGCGCGACCGCATCGGCGTTCACAGCCATCGCGGCGTCCGCGCCCGGTAGGCCGCGTAGTCCTCGCCGAACCGGGCGGCCAGCGCGCGCTCCTCCGGCAGGATCTGGAACCGGGTGATCCACAGCACGTAGGCGACCGCGCCCAGCGGCGCCAGCGCATGCGCCAGCCACAGCGCCCAGCCGGCGAGCAGCAGCGCCTGGCCGACGTACATCGGGTTGCGGCTGACACGGTTCAGGCCGCCGGTGACGAGCGTCGTGGCCTTCTGCGGCGACAGCGGGCTGACGGTGGTGCGGGCGCGGAGGAAGCGCGCAGCGGCGACCAGTTCGATCGCCAGCCCGAGCGCGAGCACGGCGATGGCGAGCGCGCCGCGCCCGGGCAGCGGGACGATCAGCGCCGGCAGCGCGCGGGCCGCGGCCCAGGCCGCCGCGCCGCACAGCAGCATCACCAGCGGCGGCGGCAGCTTCGCGTCGAGCGGCGTGGGCGACGGCGACACGGCGGGCGAGATGCGGAGGGCAACCGGTCAGCGCGCCGGCGCGGACTCCGGCGCGGGCGCATCGGGATCGTCCAGCGCCGGCTGCAGCAGGATGCCGCGCTGCCCGGCCGGCAGGCGGCCGCGGATGCGCCAGGTCTCGCCGGCGTCGCCCAGGCGCACGCGCCAGGCGTGGTCGACCGGGACCTTGGCCTCGGCGCGCCAGCCGGCGGCGGTCGGCGCGAGGGTCAGGGTCACGTCCTTGGCGGCCTCGATCGGATGCTGCAGCAGCAGCGTGAGCGGCTGCCGGCGGTCGAACTCGCCGGTGGCCGGCAGCACTTCGACCGCGTCCTCCTGCAGGCTGAGCACCGCGGTCAACTTGCGCTTCGCGGCGGCCTCGTCGGCGCCGAGCTCCACCGTCTGCACCTGCGCGGTGCGGCGCACGTCCTCGGGGATGGCGTCGCTGCCGCCGGAGGCGATCGCGATGTACAGCGTGCTCAGGCCGGCGACCACCGCCGCCAGCGGCAATCCGATCATCAGCCACACCATCGGGTTGCGCAGCGGGCCAGCGGCCTGCGCGTGGCCGGCCGCGTCGCTGGGGTTGCCGGTGCGCTGGGTGTCCTGCGTCTGTCGCGTGGTCATGGCGCGGGTCCGAAGAAGCTGGTCTCGACTTCGCGCCGCGACTTGCCGTCCTCGCTCTCGACGACGAACACGATCTGGCGCTTGCCGGCGATCTTGCCATGGGCGGTCACGGTCAGCGGCAGGCTCAGCACCTGCTCGGCCGTGGCCGGCACCTTCTGCGTCCCGTCCTCCAGGACCAGGCCGTCGGGCGCCTTCAGCGCGATCGTGTAGGTGTGCGGCTGCTGGGTCTTGTTGACCAGCTTGAGCGTGTAGTCGTTCTGCACGCCCTGCGCCGTCTCGCGGTACAGCGCGTTGCGGTCGCGCAGCACCTCGGCGATCAGTTCGCTGCGATGGGTGACGCTCCAGGCCCAGCCCAGCACCAGGACCAGCAGCAGCGTGCCGTAGACGAAGATGCGCGGGCGCAGCACCTTCGACGGCTTGCCGTCGATCTCGTTCTGGGTGGCGTAGCGGATCAGGCCGCGCGGGTAGCCGACCTTGTCCATCACCTCGTTGCAGGCGTCGATGCAGGCGCCGCAGGCGATGCACTCGTACTGCAGGCCGTTGCGGATGTCGATGCCGGTCGGGCAGACCTGCACGCAGATGGTGCAGTCGACGCAGTCGCCGAGCTGCTCGGGCTCGAACTTCGGCAGCGGCTCGGCGTGCAGGCCGGGGTCGGCGATCGCGGTGTTGCCGCGCGCGGACACCAGGTTGTCGGCCGCGGTGTGGTGGTGCGCGGCGCGGAACACGTAGTCGTAGGCGGTGGCCTTGTCGATCAGGCCGCGGGCGCGCTCCAGCACGCTGGCGACCTTGCCCTTCTTGCGCGCGCCGCGCGGCTCGCCGCGCATCGGGTCGTAGGCGATGATCAGCGTGTTGCGGTCGAACATCGCGCTCTGGAAGCGCGCGTAGGGGCACATGTACTTGCACACCTGCTCGCGCAGGAAGCCGGCGTTGCCCCAGGTGGCGAGCGCGTAGAAGAACACCCAGAACGTCTCCCAGCCGCCCCAGGCGAACGGCACCATCCGCGAGGCGAGGTCGCGGATCGGGGTGAAGAAGCCGACGAAGGTGAAGCCGGTCCACAGCGCGAACAGCAGCCACAGCACGTGCTTGCCGCCGCGGCGGCGGAGCTTCTCGGCGGTCCACGGCGAGGCGTCGAACTTCATGCGCTTGTTGCGATCGCCTTCGGCCCAGTGCTCGATCCAGATGAACACCTCGGTCCACACCGTCTGCGGACACGCGTAGCCGCACCACAGGCGTCCGGCCAGCGCGGTGAAGAAGAACAGCGACATGCCGGCGATGATCAGCAGCAGCGCCAGGAACACGAAGTCCTGCGGCCAGAAGTTCAGCCAGAACACGTAGAACTTGCGCGCCGGCAGGTCGAACAGCACCGACTGGCGGCCCTCCCAGTTGATCCACGGGAAGGCGTAGAACATGCCCAGCAGCACCCACACCGCGATCTTGCGCAGGCGCTGGAAGCGGCCGTCGATGTCGCGAGGATGGATCTTCTTCTCGCTGACGTACATCGATGCCGGTGGGTCGGCGACCTGGATCGGAATCTGCTTGTTCATGGCGTCGGAGAGGCGATGGAGGGCGTCGCCGGGCGCGGCGTGCGTGCCGGCGATCGCATTATATTAGAAATAACTGAAATAATCCCGCTACCGGAGCGCGTGGTTGTAGCGGCTCGCGGGACGCAGCAGGATCCAGGTGAACAGGCTGGACGCCGCGGTGGCGGCCCAGAACGCGAAGAAGCCGATGGCGTAGCCGGTCTCGCGGCTGATGTCGAGATCCGGGAAGGTCATGTCGCGCAGGGTCAGCGGATCCAGCAGCGCGAAGCACACCATGGTCGAGACGGCCGCGGCGAAGAAGCTCGGCCACAGGATCGCCCCGAGCCGCTGCGAGAGCGGCCGGGGCGGATGATCGAACGGCGTCGGGGCGGACACCTGGGGCGCGGACGCCTCGGAAGCGGACACCTGGGGCTCGGCGGGCACCTGATCGGGATCGTGGGTCATCGCGACGCCTCCTGATGGCCGGGTGGGGCCTTATTGTGCCCCACCCGCCGTGGCCGCGACCGGCGCCTTGTGCGACAGCGACCACACGTAGGCCGCCGCGAGGCGCGCGCGGGTCTCGCCGAGGATCGGACCGTGCGCCGGCATCTGGCCGTTGCGGCCCTGGCCGATGCTCTGCTGCAGCGTGGCCAGGCTGTCGCCGTAGAGCCAGTAGTCGTCGGTGAGGTCGGGCGCGCCGACCGCCTGCATGCCCTTGCCGTCGGGACCGTGGCAGCTCACGCAGATGGTTTCGTACTTGTTCTTGCCGATGTTCGCCAGCGCCGGATCGACCTTCAGGCCGTGCAGCGACTGCACGTACACCGCCACCGCGGTCACGCCTTCCTTGCCGCCGAGCGCCTGTTCCCACGCCGGCATTGCCGCCTGCCGACCGTTGAGCACGGTCTCCAGGATCTGCTCGGGCGAACCACCCCAGTGCCAGATGTTGTCGGTGAGGTTGGGATAACCGATGGCGCCCTGGCCCGAGGAGCCGTGGCAGGCGGCGCAGGTGTTGGAGAAGATCGCCTTGCCGAGCTTCAGCGCCTTCGGATCCTGCGCGATCTGGTCGATCGGCTTGCCCGCGTACGGCGCGAAGGTGGCTTCCAGCTTCTTGTCCTCGACCGCCTTGTCGGTCGCCAGTTGCTTGGCCGACGTCCAGCCGCTGTAGCCGGCGAACGCGCCCAGGCCCGGGAACCAGGCGAGATAGCCGATGGTGAAGACGATGGTGATGTAGAAGAGGTTGCTCCACCACCGCGGCAGCGGCTTGTTGTACTCGGTGATGTTCTCGTCCCAGACATGGCTGGTGTCGGTCGGGCCCGGATCGCCGGGACGGATCTTCGCCGTCCACCAGATCAGCCACACGCACCCCACGACGTTCAGCACCACCAGGGCGATGATGAACGCCGACCAGCCTGCGCTCATCGAGCTGGTGCTCACGGCAGCAGTGTTCATCGGATCGACTCCTCTTGTTCTTTCGTTCTGTTCGATTCGCTCGCGGGCGCGTCGTCGTCCAGCGGCATGCTGCCGGGCGCCTCGAGCTCGCGCCTGCGGCTCGGATTGAAGACCCACGCGGTGCCGACGATGAACAGCACCAGCAGGATCGCGGTGACGATGCCGGAGACCATGGTCAGTTCCCGCGCGGCGCGTGCTTGCCGAGGCCCTGCAGGTACGCGATCACCGCATCCTGCTCGGTCTTGCCGGCGACCGCGTCGGCGGCGCCGTCGATGTCGGCCTGGGTGTAGGGATCGCCGAGGGTCTTCAGCGCCTGCATTTCCTTCTTCAGCAGCACCGGATCGATGCCGTTCTCGGTCAGCCAGGGGAATCCGGGCATGTTCGACTCGGGCACCACGTCGCGCGGATTGTTCAGGTGCGCGCGATGCCAGTCGTCGGAGTAGCGGCCGCCGACGCGGGCCAGGTCCGGGCCGGTGCGCTTGCTGCCCCACTGGAACGGACGGTCGTACACCGACTCGCCGGCCAGCGAATAGTGGCCGTAGCGCTCGGTCTCGAAGCGCAGCGTGCGGACCATCTGCGAGTGGCAGTTGTAGCAGCCTTCGCGGATGTAGATCTGGCGGCCGGCCAGTTCCAGCGGCGGGTAGGGCTTGACGCCCGGCAGCGGCTTGATCGCCTCGGCCTGGAACATCAGCGGGACGATTTCGGCGATGCCGCCGAACGACACCACGACCGCGATCAGGATCGCCATCAGGGTGATGTTCTTTTCGACTTTCTCGTGAGCGTGGCTCATGGCGGTTTCTCGTGTTCTGTGGCGACGGTCAGGCGCGGGCTTCGGCGGCGTCCGGGACGATCACCGGGTACTCGACCGGGCCCTTCGCCATCTGCCAGGTGCGGATCATGTTGTAGGCCATGATCAGCATGCCGACCACCACCAGCACGCCGCCGGCGACGCGGCCGAGGTAGTACGGATACGTGGCGTTGAGCGACTCGACGAAGCTGTAGGTCAGGGTGCCGTCGGCGTTGGTGGCGCGCCACATCAGGCCCTGCATCACACCGGCGATCCACATCGAGGCGATGTAGAACACCACGCCGATGGTGTGGGTCCAGAAGTGGGTGTCGATCAGCTTGGTCGACCACATCTCCTTCGTGCCCAGCAGGCGCGGCAGCAGCGCGTAGATCGAGCCGATCGAGACCATCGCGACCCAGCCCAGGGCGCCGGAGTGCACGTGGCCGATGGTCCAGTCGGTGTAGTGCGACAGCGAGTTGACCGTCTTGATCGACATCATCGGGCCTTCGAAGGTCGACATGCCGTAGAAGCTCAGCGAGACGATCAGGAACTTCAGGATCGGGTCGGTGCGCAGCTTATGCCAGGCGCCGGAGAGGGTCATCATGCCGTTGATCATGCCGCCCCACGACGGCGCCAGCAGGATCAGCGAGAACACCATGCCCAGCGACTGCGCCCAGTCCGGCAGCGCGGTGTACTGCAGGTGGTGCGGGCCGGCCCACATGTAGATCGCGATGAGCGCCCAGAAGTGGACGATCGACAGCCGGTAGGAGTAGACCGGGCGACCGGTCTGCTTGGGGATGAAGTAGTACATCATCCCGAGGAAGCCCGCGGTCAGGAAGAAGCCCACCGCGTTGTGGCCGTACCACCACTGCACCATCGCATCGACCGCACCGCTGTAGATCGGGAAGGAGTGGGTCAGGTCGACCGGGATCGCCAGGCTGTTGACGATGTGCAGCAGCGCCACCGCGATGATGAACGCGCCGTAGAACCAGTTGGCGACGTAGATGTGCTTGACCTTGCGCTTGCCGATGGTGCCGAAGAACAGCACCGCGTAGGCGACCCAGACCACGGCGATCAGGATGTCGATCGGCCAGATCAGCTCGGCGTATTCCTTGCCCTCGGTCATGCCCAGCGGCAGGGTGACCGCGGCGAGCACGATGACCAGTTGCCAGCCCCAGAAGACGAAGGCCGCGAGCTTGTCCGACAGCAACCGGACGTGCGAGGTGCGCTGGACCACGTACAGGCTGGTCGCGAACAGGGCGCTGCCGCCGAACGCGAAGATCACCGCGTTGGTGTGCAACGGCCTCAGGCGCCCGAACGACAGCCAGGGGATGTCGAAATTCAGGGCGGGCCAGTACATCTGGGCGGCGATGAACAGGCCTACGAGCATCCCCACGATGCCCCAGACCACCGTCATCACCGAGAACTGCAGAACGACTTTGTCGTTGTAGGTATCCGCGGTGCGCATGGGTACTTCCTCCGGTTGCCGGGCATAGTATGGACCCCGTTAAGGTTGCGTTTTGATCCGGATCAAGCGCGGGGGCGTCGCGGCCCGGAAACGGCGAGGCCCGCCGAAGCGGGCCCCATCGATGGCGCCTATGCGACCTTGGTCGACTAGACATCGCCCTCCGACGCCCAGCCCTCCCCGGTGCCGCGGTTGAACACGGCGTCCCCGGAGAGCACCGCGCCCGCCGGATGCGAGGGTTGCCCGGCCAGCCGCGCGTAGATCGGGGTGAAGTCGGGGCGCGTGGCCTCCATCAACTGCTCGTAGCTGTCGATCACGAAATAGGTCTTCTGGTAGCTGTCGATCCGGTAGCGGGTCTGCATGATCCGCTCCATGTCGAAGCCGATCCGGTTGGGCGCCGCGCTCTCCAGGCAGTGGATGCTCTCGCCCTTGGAGCTGAGGATGCCGGCGCCGTAGATGCGCAGCCCCTCCGGCTCGCGGATCAGCCCGAACTCCACCGTGTACCAGTACAGCCGGGTCAGGTTGACCAGCGCCTCCGGGCCGATCGCGTGCGCCTTGACCCCGCCGCGGCCGTAGGCGGCCATGTAGTCGGCGAACACCGGGTTCATCAGCAGCGGCACGTGGCCGAACAGATCGTGGAACAGGTCCGGCTCGGCCAGGTAGTCCAGTTGCTCGGGCTTCCGGATCCACCAGGTCACCGGAAAGCGGCGGTTCGCCAGGTGGTCGAAGAAATCCAGCTCCGGCAGCAGCCCCTGCACCCCGATCAGCTCCCAGCCGGTGGCGGCGCGAAGCATGCGGTTGAGGTCGTCGAACTTCGGGATGCGGTCGGCGGTCATGCCCATCGCCCGCTTGCTGCGCATGAACTCCTCGCTCGCGCGGCCGACGAGCAATTCCCGCTGGCGCTCGAACAGGGTCGCCCAGACCTGGTGATCGGTCTCGGTGTAGTCGGCCCAGGGCTGCTCGACCACGGCCGTCGTGTAGATCGGCACGTAGCCCTTGTCGGTCATCTGGTGCTCGACCCGCTCCGGTGCGGCGTTCATGGCGGCCCTCCCTGCATGGTTCGGTGGCGATCGGACCACTTTAAGCGCTGCCCGGCGCAAGAAGATTGCGGGATTGCGCCATCAGGCGGCTTAAGAGCAAGATTCTTGCTCCAATCGACCGAATCGAGGCAATTCCATGCCCGCCATCGACCTCGACCGCACCGATCTGCTGCTGCTGGCCGAACTCCAGCGCGCCGGCCGCCAGACCAACGCCGAACTGGCCGAACGCGTCCACCTCTCCCCCTCCGCCTGCCTGCGCCGGGTCCAGCGCCTCGAACGCGAGGGCGTGATCGCCGGCTACCGCGCCGAAGTCGACCCCGAACGCCTCGGCCTCGGCCTCCAGGCCTTCGTCCGCGTCCAGCTCGCCCGCCACGACGCCGAAGCCATCGCCGCCTTCGCCGCCTTCGTCAACGACTGGGAAGAAGTCGTCGCCTGCCACGCCCTCACCGGCGACATGGACTACCTCGTCCACGTCGTCGTCCGCGACCTCGACCACTTCTCCCGCTTCCTCCTCGATCGGTTGCTAAACCAGGCCGGCGTTGCGGACGTGAATTCGAGTTTCGTGCTGCGGACGGTGAAGGCGTTCCGGGGGTTGGCGGTGGGGAGGTGAGTTTGCGCGCAGCTTGATCGCCATTGCCTATCGATGCAGGCATTGCCATTAGAACGTCGCCCCGGCGAAAGCCGGGGTCCAGCATTTGCACTCTTTCGCTGTCATCCCGAGCGAAACGAGTGGTCTGCTCTGCACATTTTTGCGAATCAGCGCCATCCACCTCCAGCCGCAGCAATGCCGCATCACACGAATATCCAGGTGTCATCCGGCATGGACGCCGGATAACACCTCCGAATCCAGCACGTCGCGCGCACATGCGCATCGGCAAGCCATTGATTGGCCTTGCGTCAGAGGCGTTGACTGTCACTTGACGCAAGCCGAGAATCGGCGTTATGCCCACTTTGGGGTCTAATCGTAGTTAGACCGGCGTAGCCAGTGCTAGACTGACTTGATGGAAAGGCTAGAAGCATTCAATCCGCAACGCCTTCAATGGTGCATGGCTGATGCGCAGATTGACGTTGCCCATTTAGCCCACGACGTGGGCATTTCAGAGCGAACCCTGGCACGTGCAATGGAAGGTCAGACGGGCCTGACCTTCATTCAACTTCAGAAGCTCGGAAAGTACTTTGGACGGACGCCCCTGTTCTTTTTGGAACAAGGGGTACCTGAGCCACAGCAAATCAGAAGTCCGCAGTTCCGTACCATCCTGAATCAGCAGCACAATCTCGACCAGAAGATCAAGCGCATTATTCAACTCGCGGAGTGGCAGCGAGAAGCCTACATCGATCTTCTCGACGAAATCGACGCTGAGGAAAGAATCCAATTCGATCCGCCAGATTTAGTCGGAGTCACCCCAAGTTCGGCTGCACGCCAAGCGAGAGAGTGGCTTGGGATTCAGACTGAAAGCTCGTTCGAGCAGTACCGCGCTGCGATTGAGCGGCGCGGCATTCTCGTGTTCCGTACCAATGGATATGCTGGCAAATGGCAAATTCCAAGCGCACATCCAACAATTGGATTTAGCCTTTACCACTCATCGTATCCAATCATCGTGGTGAGAAAGGAAAATGTGGAGGCGCGCCAAACCTTCACTCTTGCTCATGAGTTGGGGCATCTCCTTTTGTTCCGTGAGAGCACTATCGACAGCGTTGATAGCCTGAACTCACACGCACGAAAGGAACGCTTGGCCAATGAATTTGCTGGTTATTTCCTCATCCCCCAAGCAAGCCTAAACCAGATCGACACATCAAGCCTGTCGGATGACCCTGCAACCCTAGAAGCACAACTCCAGAACTTCAGGCGGCTGTGGGGTGTAAGTACGGATACGATCCTGATTCGACTTATCGCATCGAATCGCCTGGAACAAGTCGTATACGACGAGTTCAAAGTATGGAGAGACAGTCGCCCCGCTGAGGAGAGTCAAGGCGGGAACCGCGAGTGGCGGCATCGAGAGCCAAGACACATTCTGGGCGATACTTATGTTCGTGCTGTCCTCCAAGCACTCGATGCAAACAAGCTCAGTATCGTTAAGGCATCGAAGTATCTCGACGACCTTAAGTTGACCGACTTAAGGCAGTTGGAGCGCTACTATGCGGGTGCTTGACGCATCGTCAGCGCTGCACGCATGGGATAACTATCCCATTGAAAACTTGCCCACGATTTGGGAGTGGCTGAGAGCGGAATTGTCGGCTGGGCGCATGGTGATCCCGCGTGTAGCAATGGACGAGGTCGGTCATATCAGCCCCGACTGTAGACAATGGCTCCATGATATCGACGGATTCAATCCTGTGGATGTTGATAACGTCATTGCTGGGCATGCCATGCTCATCAACGGCGAGCTCGGCGTACAGAACGATCAGTACGGCACAGGCGTTGACGCTAACGACGTGATCATTATCGCCACAGCCAAGGCAAAAGGTTTTGTCTTGATCAGCAACGAATCGAGACAGCCATCTCTTCCCGACAACAAAAAGAAATACAAGATCCCCGCAGTCTGCAACTTGCAGCCGGTTTCGGTTCCTTGCATCAACTTCGCAGACCTTATCAGAGTCTCCAACCGCGTCTTCTGAGCGCCGGTCTAACAATTCGTTCAAGCCGACACCGCTTCGCGGCGTCGGCAAAGTCCCGTAGGATTGTGCCTCTTCCGCCGCCGCAAAGCGGTGCGGCTTAACTCAGGCGTTAGCTTTGCCGGGTAGTTTCATGAGTAGAAAGACACTAATTCTTTGCGCATTGGCACTAACCACCTTCTTGCAGGGCGCAATCAACCAGTACTTCTATCCTGGCCAACTGTTACCCCCTACTGCCATTTGGCTGATGCCAATCGGAATATTTCTGTTGTTCTGGTGGTACGTTGTGGATGCCAAGCAGCATAACTATCGACGTGGACCGCTTCTTAATGTCGGCGTTATCCTTCTAGCCCTGCTTGCCATTCCCTAGTACTTTTTCCGATCTCGCGGCTTCAAGCGTGGTCTTATCGCAACCGGCTTGTTCGTTCTCGCGCTGATAGCATCAAGCTACTTGAGC
The DNA here is from genome assembly GCA_019510125.1 of Lysobacterales bacterium. Taxonomy (GTDB): domain Bacteria; phylum Pseudomonadota; class Gammaproteobacteria; order Xanthomonadales; family Xanthomonadaceae; genus Lysobacter_I. The sequence goes on along the minus strand of JAEKKX010000010.1, from coordinate 31,234 downwards.
ATGGCCGGCCAGTATGCGGCGTACTACGGGCTGCAAAGCTAAAAATTCATTCAAGCCGAAGCCACTTCGTGGCTCGGCTTAATTCTGGCGGCAGGCTGGGCTTCAGCCCACCACAATGACATTTGAGTTATTGCGGACTCGCTTGAATCCGAGGCCCGTTCCAATCATCGTTCGCCGTTTCGGATGTGCCGCAATGGTGGGCTGAAGCCCACCCTACGAAGCGACGGCGGTCATCGTGCCATCGACGGCGCGGCATCCGCGCCATTGCAGCATCAGGAGACCCGACGGGCGGCGCGCAGGACGCGCGCCGTTTTTCGACGAGGCAGGACGCCTCGTCGAAAAATCCCGGGCACGGTTCCGGCGGCAGATTTGAATTGGACTTATGTGTTTTCTTTGGCGACTTTCTTTTCGAAAAGAAAGTCGCTCGCGCGCCAGCGCGAAAAGGATTCCGGGCTTTCGCGGAAGACTTGCTGACAGCCAACGTCGAGAGCCCGCGAAGCGATATACCATCGCACACACACCCTCGTGCGGCGCGGCGGCGGCGCTCTCGAATCAACCGAGCAACAGCAGATCCCTCTCTACGCTCGGGATGACAAAGGGAGGGGCTGCACGAAAGACGCTGCGGAGGTGATGAAGCGCGTGCAATACCGCGCGCCACTCAACACGCCTGATCAGTCACCCTCAACTCTCCCGATCCCGCAGGAACCGCGCCATCGACACGTCGCCGGTCCGCGGGCCGAATTCCGCGGCCACGTCCACGAACCCGCGCATCACCGCGACCTCGCGCGGGGTGCGGTTGAGCGCATCGCGGGCCTCGGGTTCGGCGCCGGCCTGCAGCAGTTCACGGGTGACGCGCAGCAGCCCGTGCAGCGCGGCGAGGTGCAGCGGGCCGAAGCCGCGCGGGTCGCGCACGCGCAGGGTCGCGCCCTCGTCGAGCAGGCGCACGAGGCCGGCCACGACCACGTCCTCGTCGCAGGCGGTGCCCGGTTCGGCGCGCGCGCCGAGCAGCAGCAGCAGCGGGGTGACGCCGCCAGCGGCCTGCGCGTCGGGATCGGCGCCGGCCAGCAGCAGCGCGTCGAACAGCGCGACGAGGCGGCGGCGGTCGCGGGTGGTGAAGCCGTAGAGCCCGGCGCAGTGCAGCGGGGTGAGCCCCTGGGCGTCGGTGGCGGCGATGTTCGCGCCGGCGGCGAGCAGCCGGGTGCACACGTCCGGCAGGCCGAGCGCAGCGGCGAGCATCAGCACGGTGACGTCGCCGGGCAGGCGCTGTTCGAGCGTGGCGCCGGCGGCGAGCAGGCGGTCGACGATGTCGAGCTGGCGCATGCTGACCGCGGCCGACAGCGGGGTGGCGCCGGTGCGCGCGGCGAGCGCGGGATCGGCGCCGCGGGCGAGCAGCAGTTCGACCACGCCGCGATGGCCGCCACCGGCCGCACGCAGCAGCGCGGTGCAGCCCTGGGCGTCGACGGCGTCGATCGGCAGGCCGAGGTCGAGCAGGCGGCGCACCGCGTCGGCATCGCCGAGCACCGCGGCGGCGGGCAGGTCGGTGGCGCGCAGCGGACGGCCGGGCAGCGGCCAGTGGCGCCAGTCGAGCCAGTCGGCGAGGTCGCGGCGGCCGCTGGACAGGGCGACGCCCAGCGGGGTCTGGCCGTCGGCGGCGCGCACGTTCGGCGAGGCGCCGTGGACGATGAGCTGCTTGAGCGTGCCCTCGCGGCGCAGCGCGGCGGCGAGGTGCAGCGCGGTCATGCCGTGGGCGTCGCGCGCGTCGAGCGCCACGCCCATTGCGATCAGGCGATCGATCAGCGCGCCCCAGCCCAGCCGCACCGCCAGCGCCAGCGGCGGATCGCCTGCGGGCGAGGCGGCGAACGGGTCGGCGCCGCGTTCGACCAGGTCCAGCGCGAGCCGCTCCAGCCCGCGGTCGGCGCGGTCGGCGGCGACGCAGCCGGCGAGGAAGCGGGCGAGGCCGCCGGCGCCGGCCGGCGACACGCCGCGACGCAACAGCGTCTGCACCGCGGGCGCCGCGGACGGGCCCTGCGCCAGCCAGGCGAACAGCGGGGTGTCGCCCGCGGCGTCGCGGGCGTCGGGATTCGCGCCGTGGCGGAGCAGCCAGTCGATCCGCGCGGGCGACGCGGGTGCGGCGCCGTTGTGCAGCGTGCCCTCCCGCAGCAGACCGGCGAGATCGACCGGATCGACCAGCGTCGCCCAGCGCGACGCGGCCTCGCCGTCGCCGGCGTCCAGCGCCTCGCGCAGCAGGTCGAGCGGCGGCCGGTCCGGCGGCGGCGCGTCGGGTTCGTCGGCGCCGCCGACGCTGGCGGGCAGGCCGTAGTCGCTGTCGATCGCGGCGACCAATGCCCAGCGGCCCGCGGCCGCGGCGTAATCGACCGCGCGCCGGCCGTCGTCGTCCGCATGTTCGCGATCGAGGCCGAGATCGAGCAGCGCGCGGATCAGCGCCGGCGTCGGCGCGTCGGCACGGCAGGCGAGGATCAGCGCGTGCCGGCCGTTCGCGTCGGTCGCGTGGACGTCGGGCCGGCCGACCTGCAGCGCCTGCAGCGCGGCGAGGTGGCCGCCGCGCGCGGCTTCCAGGAACGGGGTGCGCTGCGCGTGGTCGCGGGCGTGGACGTCGGCGCCGGCGCCGAGCACCACGCCGACGATCTCGGCATGGCCGGCGTACGCGGCCTCGTGCAGCGCGCTGCGCCCGCGGGCGTCGCGGGCGTCGGCCCTGGCCTTGTGGCGCAGCAGCAGTTGCACGCCGACCGGATCGTCCTCGTCGCCGCCGGCCGCGGCCAGCAGCGCCGGCACCGCGCCGGGCAGGTCGGGCTTCGCGCCGCGTTCGAGCAGGAACCGCGCGAGCCGCCAGTTGCCGGCGGTGCAGGCCAGCGCCAGCGGGGTCAGGCCTTCGCGGTTGGGCGGATCGATCTCGGCGCCGGCGTCGCGCAGCAGCGCGGCGACGCCCGGGTCGGCGCTGCGCGCGGCGTGGTGCAGCGGAGTGTTGCCGTCGGCGTCGGGCACCCGCGGGTCGGCGCCGTTGGCGAGCAGGGTCATCACCGCTTCCGGGCGACCGTGCCAACTGTCGCGGGTGGCGGCGATCAGCGGGGTCATGTTCGCGTGGACGTCGTTGAGATCGACGCCATGGGCGATCAGCGTGCGCAGCAGGCGCAGGTCGGGCAGCACCGCGGCCAGCATCGCCAGGCTGCGCTGGTCGCGGGCCTTGGCCGGCGGCGGCGCGTGCGGATTGGCGCCGGCGTCGAGCAGCGCCAGCGTGCGCTCGACCCGGCCGTGGCGCGCGGCGTCGTACAGCGCGGCGTCGAGGCCTTCGCCCGCCGCGCCGAGCGCGTCGATGCCGGCGGCTTCGGCGTCGTCTTCGTCGAGCGCGGCCTGCAGCAGATCCTCGTCGCGCACCGGCGACGGCGACGGCAGCCGCAGCAGCGCGCGATGCGCCAGCGGCCAGGCCAGCGCGCAGGCGCCGGCGACGGCCCAGCGCAGCGCGGGCGACATCAGGTCCGGCCACGCCAGCAGCACCGCGCCCAGCAGCGGCAGCGCCAGCAGCGCCGCGGCGCCGAGCCCGCGCCAGTCGCGGGTGTCGGTGTCGACCAGCGCCCGGCCGTGCGCGCGCAGGTCGCCGCCCTCGCCTTCCTGCCAGCGCCACAGCGGCCAGGTGCGCCACAGCCCGATCAGCACCAGGCCGGCGACCGCGCTGGTCGCCAGCGCCGCGCCCAGGGTGCCGCCCTGGCGCAGCGCCGACAGCGGCCACGCCAGCAGCACGCACGTCGCGAGCAGCGCCAGCGCCCACAGCGCGGCGACCGGCAGGGCCTCGCGCGGGGGCACGCGCCCGCCGCGCAGCGCGAGCGCGAACGCCGGCTGCGCGCCCAGCGCGGCGAGCCCGGCGAGCAGCGCGCCGCCGACGCCGCCGACCACCGCGCCGCCGAAGCCGGCGAGCGCGGTCAGGGCCAGGCCGATCGCCAGCGGTGCGACGGCGGGCCGCGGCGGGCGCGGCACGGTCGCCACGACCGCGGCGCTGGCGTCGAGGTCGTCGGCGAAGTCGTCGGCGATGGCCTCCACGGCGTCCTCAGGCATCCGTCCCCCAATCGTCGGCCATGGGATCGGCCGCCAGGGTCGGCGGGAACTGGATGTGGAAGCCGCGCGCGGCGAGGTTGGCGCGGACCTGCTCGGGGTTCTCGCGGGCCAGCCGGCGCTCCGGGGTCAGCGCGACCTCGAGCACGAAGCGGAGCGCGCCGAGCTGCTCGCGCACGGGCGGCGGCAGGCGCTCGAAATCGTCGCGCGCCGCGAGATAGACATAGGTGTCGGCCTTCCGCTGGCTCTTGTAGACGAACGCTTGCATGGCCGGTACGGACGCTGCCTCGGCGAGGAATGGACACCCCGGCGGCCCGCTTGCGCGGGACGGGGACCTCGGCGCCACAGACCCGACCGGCCGCTGCCGTCGGACTCTGCCCCTGTCAGATCAAGCGCTTGCGCACTGAACCTGCGGCGGATGCATCCAAGTATCGCCCAACTGCCGGAGAACGTGGAGATTATCGGCGAATTGTGCGGCATGGCACGTTTTCCGGCCAGAGGTCGCCGGGGACTTTTCCCGGCCGCGGAACCGCCCGGCGCATGACCATCGGGCCAGCGTGGCCCGGTCGCCGGCGGCTAAGCTGTCCGGATTCCCTTGCAGGCGCCCGCCATGACCGCACGCATCCCGATCCGATCCGCGCTCCTCGCCGCCGTGCTGGCGGCCGCCGCCGGCGGCGCCTCCGCCCAGTCCTTCGGGCCGGGCGTGCTGGAGACGATCATGTCCGACCCCGACTGGATCGGGAACGGCGTGGAGCGCGCGTGGTGGTCGTGGGACGGCGCGCAGGCGCTGTACCAGCGCAAGCGCGACGGCGCCACGATCCGCGACACGTGGTCGGCGCCGGTCGCCGGCGGCGCGCCCGCGCGGGTGGCCGACGCCGCGCGCGCCGGGCTCGACGGCGCCGATCCGGCGTTCGACGCCACGCACGCACGGATGGCGTTCGCGCGCAACGGCGACCTGTTCGTGCGCGACCTGCGCAGCGGCGCATTGACCCAGCTCACCCGCACCGACGCCGAGGAATCGCGCCCGCAGTGGAGCCGCGACGGCGGCCTGGTCTGGCGCGCCGGCAACGACTGGTACCGCTGGACCGCGGCGACCGGCGCGGTGCAGGCCTCGAACGTCGTCGCCGGCGACGATCCGGCGAAAAAGCCGGCCGACGACGACCTGCGCGATCGCCAGTTGCGCCTGCTCGACACCCTGCGCGACGACCGCGCGCGCCGCGACGCCGCCCGCGAGCAGGACGCCGCGTGGCGCCGCGCCGACCCGACCCGCGCGCCGGCGCCGGCCTACCTGGGCAAGGGCGTGGAGATCGCCGACAGCGCGCTCTCGCCCGACGGCCGCTGGCTGCTGGTGGTCACCACCGCCAAGGGCGCCGACGCCGGCCAGGCCGGCAAGATGCCGAAGTACGTCACCGAGTCCGGCTACGAGGAGTCCGAGGAGACCCGCACCCGGGTCGATCGCAACCCGCCGCTGGCGCACACGCTGTGGCTGGTCGACGTCGCCGCGGCGAAGGCGACCGAGCTGAAGTTCGACCCGCTGCCGGGCATCGCCGTCGACCCGCTGGCCGAACTGCGCAAGGCGGCGAAGCAGGATCCGCTGAAGGGCAACCGCGCGGTGCGGATCGAGACCGACGGCGACGGCACCGGCCCGGCGATCCACTGGAGCGACGACGGCGCCCGCGCCGCGGTGCTGGTGCGCGCGATCGACAACAAGGACCGCTGGATCGCGGTGGTCGATCCGGCCACGGCGACCCTGCAGTCGCGCCACCGCCTGCACGACGACGCCTGGATCAACTGGAACTTCAACGATTTCGGCTGGCTGCCCGACGCGCGCACGCTGTGGTACCTGTCGGAGGAAAGCGGCTACTCGCACCTGTACGTGAACGACAGCGGCAAGCCGCGCGCGCTGACCTCCGGCAAGTGGGAGGCCTCGGCGCCGGCGCTGTCGGCCGACGGCAAGCGCTTCCGCTTCCTGTGCAACCGCGCCTGGCCGGGCGACTACGAAGTCTGCGACGTGCCGGTCGCCGGCGGCGCGGTGCGCGAGCTGACCGCGCTGGACGGGGTCGAGGATTTCAGCGAGTCGCCGGACGGCAAGCGCCTGCTGGTGCGCTACTCCGGCAGCTACCTGCCGCCGCAGATCGCCGTGGTCGACGCCGGCGGCGGCGACGCGAAGCCGCTGACCGACACCCGCAGCGAGACCTTCCGCAGCTTCGACTGGATCCGCCCGCAGTACGTCGAAGTGCCCTCCAGGCACGGCGCCGGCGTCATCCACGGCAAGTTCTACGGTCCGAAGACCTACGAACCCGGCCGCAAGTACCCGATCGTGATGTTCGTCCACGGCGCCGGCTACCTGCAGAACGTCAGCGCGCGCTATCCGGCCTACTTCCGCGAGCAGATGTTCCACGACCTGCTGGTGCGCCGCGGCTACCTCGTGCTGGATCTCGACTACCGCGCGTCCGAGGGCTACGGCCGCGACTGGCGCACCGCGATCTACCGGCACATGGGCGAGCCGGAGCTGCAGGACTACCTCGACGGCGTCGACTGGCTGGTCGCGAACAGGCAGGGCGACCGCGACCGCGCCGGCATCTACGGCGGCAGCTACGGCGGCTTCATGACCTTCATGGCGCTGTTCAAGTCGCCGGGCACGTTCAAGGCCGGCGCGGCGCTGCGCCCGGTGGCGGACTGGTCGCAGTACAACCACGAGTACACCAGCAACATCCTCAACACCCCGACCCTCGACCCCGAGGCGTACAAGCGTTCGTCGCCGATCGAGTTCGCCGCCGGCCTGCAGGACGAACTGCTGATCTGCCACGGCATGATCGACGACAACGTGTTCTTCCGCGATTCGGTGGTGATGACCCAGAAGCTGATCGAACTGCACAAGGCGAAGTGGCAGATCGCGCCCTACCCGATGGAGCGCCACGGCTTCGTCCACCCGGACGCCTGGTACGACGAATACCGGCGCATCCTGGAGCTGTTCGAGCGGACCCTGCGGCCGGCGCCGTGACCCGCGGCCGGCGGCGCCCGACCGGCCGCCGCCGGCATTCCGGTGCGACGACGCCGGACGGGGGCGCCGGGCGATGCCGCTGCGCGGCTTCAGGATCAAGCACTTGCCGGCTCGGCGGCCGGCCCGCCGGCAACCCGGCCGCATCGACGCCGCCCCCGGCGCCCGGCGGCGGCCCATGCCCGCCGCCGCCTTTAACGAATCCCTCGCGCCGCCCGCCCGGGTTTCCTTCATGCTGACCTAAGCCAACCGTCCGAACCTGTCCCGATGTCCACCTCCCGCCTCCGCTCCTCCCGGCGTCCGCAACTGCGCGCCAACACCGTCCTCCTGCTGGTCGTCGCCTTCCTGGTGGTGGCGCTCAACACCCGTTTCTGGCGGGTGGTGTTCTCGGCCCACGACTTCGCCGGCCTGCACGGCATCGGCGTCGCCGTGGCGGTCGCCGGCGCGCTGTTCGCGCTGACCACGATCATGCTGCTGCCGCTGAGCTTCCGCTGGACGCTCAAGCCCGGCCTGACCGTGGTCCTGCTGCTGGCCGCCGGGGCCGCCTTCTTCATGAGCGACTTCGGCGCGGTGATCGATCGCCACGCGCTCGCCAGCGTGTACGAGACCGACGCCCGCGAGGCCACCGAATGGGTCAGCGCACGCATGCTGATGACCCTCGGCCTGCTCGGCGTGCTGCCGGCGATCCTGCTGTGGTGGGTGCGGATCGACTGGCAGGGCCCGGTGCGCGAGCTGTGGTCGCGGATCAAGCTGGCGCTGCTGGTGTGCGCGCTGCTCGGGATCTCGGCGCTGTCCTTCGGCAAGGACATTGCCTCGCTGGTGCGCAACCACATGGAACTGCGCCACCTGGCCAATCCGTTCGCGCTGCTGGCCGCGCAGCTCTCCTACATGGACCACGCCCGCAACGACAACCGCCCGCTGGAGAAGATCGGCCTCGACGCGAAGCGCGGCGCCGCGCTGGCGCCCGGCCAGCGCCCGACCGTGCTGCTGCTGGCGATCGGCGAATCCGCCCGCGCCGCCAGCTACGGCAGCCTCGGCTACGGCCGCGACACCGACCCGAAGATGCGCGCGCTGGCGACCGTGAACTTCACCGACGTGCATAGCTGCGGCACCAACACCGCGACCTCGCTGCCGTGCATGTTCAGCGGCGTCGGCCGCGCCGACTACAGGGACGGCATGGCGAAATACCGCGAGAACCTGCTCGACGTGCTGATGCGCGCCGGCTACGACGTGGTCTGGATCGACAACAACACCGGCAGCAAGCGGCTCGCGATGCGCGCCACCGAGAAGTTCCTCGGCGACGGCAAGGATCCGGCGCTGTGCAATCCGGAGGGCTGCTACGACGAGGTGCTGCTGCGCCAGTTGAAGCAGGACCTGCCGGCGGTCAAGCGCGACACCGTGTTCGTGATCCACCTGCTCGGCAGCCACGGTCCGGCCTACTACGCGCGCTACCCGGCCGAGTTCGCGACGTTCAAGCCCGAATGCCGCAGCAACCAGTTGCAGCAGTGCGACGACAAGCAGTTGCACAACACCTACGACAACACCATCCACTACGCCGACCACATCGTCGGCAGCGCCACCGAGATGCTGCGCGACGACGCGGCGGTCGACCCGGCGGTGCTGTACGTCTCCGACCACGGCGAATCGCTGGGCGAACACGGCCTGTACCTGCACGGCGCGCCCTACGCGATCGCGCCCGACCAGCAGACCCGCGTGCCGATGCAGTTGTGGGTGTCCGACCGCTTCGCCGCCCGCCGCGGCCTGGACCTCGCCTGCCTCCGCGCCCGCGCCGGCCAGCCGATGTCGCACGACAACTTCTTCCACAGCGTCCTGGGCCTCGCCGACGTCGACACCGCCCTGCGCAAACCGCCGCTGGACTTCACCGCCGGCTGCACGGGCAAGGTCAGCCCGACGCCCTGAGGCAGGAGTATCCCGACCACCAGGGACAACCCAGTCGTCCCGATATGCGGTCCGCACCCATGCCGTATCCGCCATCGGAGACCCGAAGGGCGGCGGACAGGAGTCCGCCGTTTTTCGACGAGGCAGGACGCCTCGCCGAAAAATCCCGGCCACGTCCCCGACGGCAGATTTGAAGTGGACGTGAAGTGTTTTCTTTACTCGCGCCTGAGGCGCTCGCCCTTCGGGCCGGCTTCGCCGTTCGCGCCGCAAGCGGCGCAGTGGCGACTTTCTTTTCAAAAAGAAAGTCGCCCGCGCGCCAGCGCGGAAAAGGATTCCAGGCTTTCGTGAAAGAAAAAACAGATCCCACTTTCTTCGGCCCGGGATGACGAACAAATCCCGCCTGCCGGCGCCGCCCGCCGAGTCGCATGACGCAGGCCACGCACCCGCTTGACGCCCGCAACCATCGGCGTAGCCTATTCGTCAGGCAACGGGACAGACCCCGCGCCGACCACCATCACCGTGAGGGAGCCTCATGGCACGCAGCGACACCCCCGGCCGCCCCGCGCCCGGCAGCACACCCGACGACGCGCTCGACTACCTCGTCTTCATCGGCCGCTTCGAGCCGTTCCACAACGGCCACGCCGCCGTCGCCCGCCACGCCCTGGCCCGCGCGCGCAAACTGATCTTCCTCGTCGGCTCGGCCGACACCCCCCGCACCATCCGCAACCCGTGGACCGTCGCCGAACGCACGGTGATGATCCAGGGCGCGCTCGCCGACGCCGCCGACCGGCTGATCGTGCGCCCGCTGCGCGACCACCTCTACAACGAGAGCCAGTGGATCGCCGCGGTGCAGCGCACCGTCGCCGCGGCGGTGAAGGCCGACGGCGGCGACGCCGACGCCCGCGTCGGCCTGATCGGCCAGGACAAGGACGCCAGCAGCTACTACCTGCGCGAATTCCCGCAGTGGCCGCTGATCGACGTCGCCCAGACCGAAACCCTCTCGGCCACCGAACTGCGCCGCTACCTGTTCGAGGCCAACCGGCTCGACAGCCACGGCGGCCTGATGCTGGTGCGCGCCAACGTGCCCGGCCCGGTGTTCGACATGCTCGACGCCTTCCGCAGGAGCTCGCCCGCGTTCGCCCAACTGGTCGAGGAATACCGCTTCATCGAGCACTACCGCGCCGCCTGGGCCGATGCCCCCTACCCGCCGACCTTCGTCACCGTCGACGCGGTGGTGGTGCATTCCGGCCACGTGCTGCTGGTGCGCCGCCGCGCCGCACCCGGCAAGGGCCTGTGGGCGCTGCCCGGCGGCTTCGTCGGCCAGGACGAGACCCTGCAGCACGCCTGCCTGCGCGAACTGCGCGAGGAAACCCGGCTGAAGCTGCCCGAGCGCGTGCTGAAGGGTTCGCTCAAGCATGCGCACGTGTTCGACCATCCCGAGCGCAGCCTGCGCGGGCGCACGATCACCCACGCCTTCCACTTCGAGTTCCCGACCGGCGACCTGCCCGACGTGCGCGGCGGCGACGACGCCGACAAGGCGCGCTGGGTGCCGGTGAGCCAGGCGCTGGAGATGGGTCCGCAGTTGTTCGAGGACCATCTCCACATCCTCGAATACTTCCTCGGCCGCGGCTGATCATCCTGCTGCTGATCCCGCGACCGCCCGCCGGCGGACAGACCGCCGGTTCCCTCTCGACGCGAAGGAGCTTCCCGTCATGTCCCACCCGCTGAACCTCGACAACGTCCTGCTCAACACCGACAGCTACAAGGCCAGCCACTGGCTGCAGTACCCGCCCGGCACCGACGCCGCGTTCTTCTACGTCGAATCGCGCGGCGGCGTGTACGACCGCACGGTGTTCTTCGGCCTGCAGGCGATCCTCAAGCAGCACCTCGGCCGCCCGGTCACCCACGCCGACATCGACGAGGCGCGCGAGCTCTACGCCGCGCACGGCGAGCCGTTCAACGAAGCCGGCTGGCGCGACATCGTCGATCGCCTGGGCGGCCACCTGCCGGTGCGCATCCGCGCCGTGCCCGAAGGCACCGTGGTGCCGACCCACCAGGCGCTGGTGACGATCGAATCCACCGACCCGCAAGCGTACTGGGTCCCGTCTTACCTCGAAACGCTGCTGCTGCGGCTGTGGTACCCGGTGACGGTGGCGACGATCAGTTGGCACGCGAAGCAGACGATCCGCCAGTTCCTCGAACGCACCAGCGACGACCCCGCCGGGCAGTTGCCGTTCAAGCTGCACGACTTCGGCGCGCGCGGCGTGTCCAGCGCGGAATCGGCGGCGATCGGCGGCTGCGCGCACCTGGTCAACTTCCTCGGCACCGACACCGTGTCGGGACTGCTGGCGGCGCGCGCGTTCTACCACGCGCCGATGGCCGGCTTCTCGATCCCCGCCGCCGAGCACAGCACCATCACCAGTTGGGGCCGCGAGCGCGAGGTCGACGCCTACCGCAACATGCTCCGGCAGTTCGCGAAGCCCGGCAGCATCGTCGCCGTGGTCTCGGACAGCTACGACATCTTCCACGCCATCCGCGAACACTGGGGGCGGACGCTGAAGGACGAGGTGATCGCCTCCGGCGCGACCGTGGTGATCCGCCCCGACTCCGGCGACCCGGTGGCCGTGGTCCACCAGTGCCTGGAACTGCTCGACGAGGCCTTCGGCCACACCGTCAACAGCAAGGGCTACAAAGTCCTGAACCACGTCCGCGTGATCCAGGGCGACGGCATCAATCCGACCAGCATCCGCGCGATCCTCGAACGCGTGACCAGCGCCGGCTACGCCACCGACAACGTCGCCTTCGGCATGGGCGGCGCGCTGCTGCAGCAGCTCAACCGCGACACCCAGAAGTTCGCGCTCAAGTGCTCGGCCGCGCGCGTGGACGGCGAATGGATCGACGTGTGGAAGGACCCGGTCACCGACAAGGGCAAGCAGAGCAAGCGCGGCCGCATGACCCTGCTGCGCCATCGCGAATACGGCGGCTTCCGCACCGTGCCGGTCCCGCCGAGCGCGGCGTCGCTGGCCGAGGTCGAGAAACCCGCCGGCTTCGACGACGCGATGGAAACGGTATGGGAGAACGGGCGGCTGGTGCGCGACTGGACGTTCGAGGAGATCCGCGCCCGCGCCGACGCCGAGCGGCTCTGAGCGTGGACGCGATCGCACGCGACGCCGTCGCGGCGCTGCCGCTGCGGCGACGCCTGCCGCCGGACGACGATGCGACCCGCTGGGTGTCGCACGTCATCGGCGGACGCCGGCACCGGGTAGCGCAACCGATCACCTTCACCCCGTACGCGGCGGCCCGGCCGTGTTCGGCGCGCTGCGCGTTCTGCTCGGAAAACCTGCGCGAGACCGGCGCCGGCCGTGCGGCGGCGACGCTGCGCCCGCGCGCCGACTACTTCGACGCGCTGCGCGGCGCGCTGGCGCAGTTGCGCGGGCTGCCGCTGTCGTACTCGCTGTCGGGGCTGGAAACCAGCGACGACCCGGCGTGGTGCCTATCGATGCTCGACGCGCTGGACGCCGCCGCGCGCGACGGCGTGCCGGTGGACGAACGCGTGCTCTACAGCAACGGCGCGGGCTTCGCACGGGTGCACGGCGACACGCTGCTCGAGGCGTTCTCACGCTTCGGCCTGTCGTGGGTCGAACTGTCGCGCCACCATCCCGACCCCGCGCGCAACCAGGCGATCATGCGCTTCCGGCCCGGGGAGCCGGTCGCGGGCGAGGCGGCGTTCGCCGCGGTCGCGCGCCGCCTGCGCGAGCGCGTCCCGCTGCGGCTGGTGTGCCTGGTCCAGCGCGGCGGCATCGACGATGCCGACGGCATCGCCGCCTATCTGCGCTGGGCGGCGACGCTGGGCGCCGGCACCGTGATCTTCCGCGAGTTCTCGCGCCTGGACGACGGCTATCGCGACAACGCGACCCGGCGGTATCTCGACGCCGCACGCGTGCCGATGCCGGCGCTGGTCGAGGCCGTGCTCGCCTCGCCGCTGCGCACCGCGCTGACGCCGGTCGAACGCACCGCCGGCTACTACTTCGACAACCTGCGACTGCGCCATCGCAACGGCTTCGACGTGGTGTTCGAGGCGTCCGACTATGCGCGGATGCACGCGCGCCACGCATCGGGCGCGCTGTACAAGCTGGTGTTCCACGCGAACGGCCGGCTGTGCGGCGGCTGGTCGCCGGAGCGCGACGTACTGTGGGAGGCGCCGACGCCATGACCGCACGCAGTTGGCTCGCGCTGGCGCCCGACCCGCCCGGACTGGCGCTGCCGGACGACCTGCGTGACCGCGATCCGCTGCGCGGCCGCGACTGCGGCTGGGTGTCGCAGATGCGGCCGTTCGTGCGCGCGTTCTCGCGCCCGGGCGAGGTCGTGTTCGATCCGTTCTGCGGCTTCGGCACGACCCTGCTGGCGGCGTCGCTGGAGGGGCGGCGCGGCCTCGGCACGGAGATCGACCCGGATCGCGCCGCGCTCGCCCGCGAGCGGCTGCGCCGGCACGGCGTCGAGGCGGAGATCGTCCCGGGCTCGCTGCCGCAGGCGCGCCTGCCCGCGCGCATCGCCCTGTGCCTGACCAGCGTGCCGTACTTCGGCTGCGACTGGCGCGGCGAGGCGCGCGCCGGCCCGTCGCCCGGCCAGTTGCCCGGCCAGTTGTACGGGGCGCCGGATTTCGCGCAGTACCTCGCGACGATGCGCACGATCTTCCACGCCGTGCGCGAAGCGCTGCCGGACGACGGCTACTGCATCGCGATGGTCGAGAACGCGCGCCTCGGCGATCGCATGGTGGCGCAGGCGTGGGAACTGGCGCGGCTGCTGGGCAGCCTGTTCGAGCCCTGCGAGGAGCGGGTGCTGCTGTATCCGGCCCGCGGCGCGGCTTCGATGGGCACGGCTTCGATGGACGCGGCTTCGACGGGTGCGGCGGTGGCGGACGACGACCCGGCGCGCACCGATCGCAGCCACGAGTACGCGCTCGTGTTCCGCAAGCGCCGGCCGGCGCTCGACATCGACGGCGCGCGGGCGCTGCTGCGACGCCTCCGCGCCGACGGCCACGACCTGCAGGTGTACGGCAGCTTCTTGCCGTGGCTGGACGCCGATCCCGCCGCGGACGCGCCGCCGCCCTCCGACATCGACGCCCGGGTCGACGGCGATCCGGAACGCTTCCGCGCGCTGCTGGCGACGCTGGTGCGGCTGGGCTTCCGGCTGTCGCTGTGGGGCGATCCGGTCAACGCCGACGTCCGCCCCGAGACCGTGCGCGCGCACGGCTACCTGCGCGCCGAACGCCTGCAGGGCGACGGGCGCCGGGTGCAGCTCGACCTCGTCCCGCGCGATGCAGGGTGAGGGCCGGGCCGAGGCCGGCGCCGGCCGCCGTCCGCTGACCTCCGGCGACCGCGGATTGCGTTTGCAGTGGACCGACGGCCGGACAGCCGTCGGCATCCGGAATCCGGGCGCCATGCGCCCGCGGTCATTGACGACGACAGGGGACCCACATGCAGATCCATTCCATGAAGGACGGCCTCATCCAGGTGGACGAGGCCTCGTTGCACGCAGGCGACAACGCACCGGGCGGCATGCCCGATGTCTCCAGCGCATCGCTGATCGGCGGCGAAAGCCGGCGCATCTTCCACGACCAGGGCTATCCGTGGGCGCTCAACGGCAAGATCTACACCGTCGGCGGCGGCGAAGGCAGCGGCATCATGATCGGCAGGAACCTGGTGCTGACCGCGCTGCACTGCGTCGATCGCAGCGGCGGCAAGCAGTATTTCGTGCCCGCGTGCTACGTCGATCCGCCGGCGGGCAGCCTGGCGGAGCCGTTCGGCCGCTACGAGGTGGTGAACTTCTACCGCTGGATGGACATCGGCAACACCCACCACAGCGACGAGGGCGCGGCCGACTACGCCGTGCTCAAGCTCGCGGGCGAGCCGAACGTCGGCTGGGCGGGCACCCATGGCCAGGTCGATCGCGGCTGGCTGAACCGCAAGATGTGGTACCACGTCGGCTATCCGGTCAACGACCACTACGGCTTGAAGGACCACAAGAACGGACGCCCGTCGTTCGAGATGGACATCGCGATCAAGGACATCGTCGACTACGACTACGTCAATCCCGAGAACCTCCACCTCGCCTGCACCAAGTTCTTCACCACCGCCGACTGCGAGGGCGGCCAGTCCGGCGGCGCGCTGTTCAACATCGTCGACAACGCGGTGATGGTGGCGGGCGTGCTGTCGCAGGAGGGCGCGACCGACACCGACTCGGGATTCGCCGCCTGCCATCCGAACCTGAGCAAGCTCGTGGCCTGGTGCCGCCAGAACGCCTGACGGTCGCGGCGGCGACGCCCGCACGACCCGCATGACGACCGGCACGACGGCGCGCCGCGCGCGCGCCGTCGCCGGCATCGTCGTCAGCGCCGGTCGGGCAGCCGCAGGCGCACGCCCAGGCCGCGGCCGTCGAGCCCGTCGTCCAGGGCCATCGTGCCGCCGCAGACCTCGGCGATGCGGCCGACGATCGCCAGCCCGAGGCCGGCGCCATCGCCGGCGGCCGCGTCGAGGCGATGGAACCGCTGCAGGGCGTCGGCGCGACGTTCCGGCGCGATGCCCGGGCCGTCGTCGCACACCTCCAGCAGGGTCGCGCCGGCCTCGCGCCGCGCCGCGATGCGCACGCGCACGCCGTCGCCGCCGTGGCGCAGCGCGTTGCCGACGAGATTGCGCAGCACGCTCTGCGCGAGCTGCGGGCCGCAGCCGATGCGCAGGTCCGCCGCGACGTCGGTCTCGACCACGGCGCCGGCGCGCCGGATCGCCGGCGCGAGTTCGGCCAGCACGTCGTCGACGCAGGCCCGCAGCGGCGCATCGGCGGTCATGGCGTCCGCCGACACCCCGTCGAGCACGCCCGCCTCCAGCCGCGACAGCGTGAGCAACTGCTCGGTGAGCGCGGCCATGCGGTCGCAGCCGGCGATCACCCCGGCCAGCGCACGCTGGCGTTCCGCGTCGTCGCGCGCGCCCTGCGCGACCTGCGCCTGCGCGCGGATCGCAGCCATCGGCGTGCGCAGTTCGTGCGAAGCGTCGCCGATGAAGCGGCGTTCGCGGGCGATGCTGTCGCCGGTGCGCGCGAACAGCGCATTGAGCCGATCCAGCAGCGGCCGCACTTCGGCCGGCGCGGCGTCCTCGGCGATGGGTACTGTGTCCAGCGGCGCGCGCGCCTCCACCGCCTGCGCGATCCGCTGCAGCGGCGCCAGTCCGCGTCCGACCACGACCCACAGCCCGAAGCCGAGCAGCGGCAGCGCCAGCAGCATCGGCACGGCCTGGCGTCCGAGCGCCTCGTCGAGGATATCCGCGCGCGCGGACTGCGGCTCGCCGACCTGCACCCAGACGCCGTCACGGTTGCGGGCGACGTACACGCGCCACGCCTTGCCGGCGACGCGCACGTCGGCGAAGCCCTTGCGGAACGGCGCCAGCGGCGTCTCCGGCGCGTTGGCGCTGTGGACGCCGAGCCGTTCATCGCTCCATACCTGCAGCGCCAGGCGCTGATGGGCGTCGCCGAGATCGGGCAGGTGTTCGAGCTCGATTTCCTCCAGATCGTCCGAGGCCTGCGCGATCAGCAGCGCCGAGAACGTCGCCAGGTGCGCGTCCAGCAGTTCGTCCAGTTCGTGCCGCGCCTGCGCATAGCTGGCGATCGAGGCGGCCAGCCACACGAGCGCGACCGTGGCCAGCGTCGCCGCCAACAGCCGCGCGCGCAGCGAGAACGGCCTGGTCATGCCCGCGCCGCCATGCTCATGCCCGCAGGCTCATGCCGGCGTGCTCATGTTTGGTCCAGCGTGCGCAGCATGTAACCCACCCCGCGCTGGGTGGCGATCAGCGCCGGATCGAGCTTGCGCCGCAGATGGTGCACGTGCACTTCCAGCGCATTCGATTCGACGCCGTCGTCCCAGCCGTAGAGCCGTTCGGACAATTGCTCCTTGCTCAGCCAGCGGCCGGCCGAGCGCGCGAACGCGAGCAGCAGGTCGAACTCGCGCGGCGACAGGTCCACCGCCGCCCCGCGCCAGATCGCGGTGCGCGCCGCCGGATCGATGCGCAGCGCGCCGACCTCCAGTTGCGGCCGCGGATCGCCGTCGCTGCGGCGGATCAGCGCGCGCAGCCGGGCCGCGAGTTCGTCCAGGTCCACCGGCTTGACCACGTAATCGTCGGCGCCGGCGTCGAGGCCGCGGATGCGCTCGTCCACCGCGTCGCGGGCGGTGAGGATCAGGATCGGGGTGCGATCGTGGGCCTCGCGCCGCTGTCGCAGCAGCGACAGCCCGGACAGCCGCGGCAGGCCGAGATCGAGGATCACCGCGGTGAACGTCTCGGTCTTGAGCGCGGTCTCGGCCGCGATGCCGTCGCGCACCCAGTCCGCGGCGAATCCGCGCTGGCGCATGCCCACGCTCAGCGCCTCGCCGAGCAGCGGATCGTCTTCGACCACGAGCAGACGCATCATCGCCCTCCGTCCCCGGGACCCATTGTCGGCAGCGGACGCGGCGGCATCAATCGTCGTCTCCGTCGTGGTCGCCACCGACAGCGCCGCCATCGTGCCCCTCGGCCGCCTCGGCGCCGCCGGGCAGGCCGAACGGCAGCCGCTGCTGCGACAGCCCCAGCGTCCAGAACGCGGCCAGCGCGAGCAGCAGCAGGCCGCCGGCCAGCCGCGACGGACGCGCGATGCCGTCCTCCGGGCGCAGCCCGGCCTTGCGCCCGGTCAGCATCGCCCGCGGCAGGTTCTCGCGGTGCAGCACGCTGCCGACGACCACGCCCAGCAGGTGCAGCCCGACGACGACCAGCATCGCCGTCGCCAGCGCTTCGTGCACGTCCTCCAGCGCCTCGCCGCCGCCGGCCACCATCGCCACGCCGACGCCGGCGGTCGCCAGCCCGAGGCCGAGCAGCAGCCAGATCGCGACCGCGCCGGCCGGGTTGTGGCCGACGAAGTGCGCCGGCGCGCCGCGCGCCATCGACAGCACGTAGCGCCAGGTCGCGCCGGGACCGCGCAGGAATTCCGAGAACCGCGCGTAGCGGCTGCCGACCAGTCCCCAAGCCAGCCGGAACAGCACCAGCCCGAACAGGCTGTAGCCGAACAGCAGGTGCAGCAGGTGCTGGCGTTCGCTGTCGGAGGTGAGCCAGGCGCCGGCGAAGCACACGGCGAGGCTCCAGTGGAAGACGCGGGTGGGCAGATCCCACACCAGTACCGGGCGGTCGCGTTCGACGGCCTCGCGCGCCGGCGGCGCGTCGTGGACGGCGGTCATCATCATCATGGTTTGGCTCCTGTGGTGGATCGGGGCGACGGGCGCGGCAGGCGCACGTCATGTTCGGAAAAGACGCCGCGTTCGGCGCCGCGGTGGCAGGCGGCGCAGTTGGTCGCGGACTTCACCGCCGCGCTGCGCCACAGCGGCATCGGCACTTCGCGGTGCTCGCGCAAGAACCACGGCGCGCGGGTGAGCCGCAGCGGCGCGGCGGGATCGGCCGGCCGGGCGCCGGCGCCGGCGAGCAGCCAGCGGCGGATCGCGTCGGCCTGCGCCGGCGCGAGCGAGGCGTCGTTGCCGAAATGGCGGTCGAGACCGCCCATCAGCGCGCGCCAGGACGACGCCGGCAGCCCGCGCGCCGGATACGGCACGTGGCAACTGCCGCATTCCTCGACGTAGACCGCGGGCATCGGCGCGCGCACCGGACGCCGGTCGTCGTCGCCCTCGTCGTCGTCCGCGCGCGCCGGCGCGGCGGCCAGGGCGAGCAGCAGCGCCAGCGGCAGCGCCGTCAGCGCGGCCGCGAAGGCGATCCGGGCACGGCCGTTCATCGCGCACCGCCCGCGCGCAGCGAGGACAGCCAGGCGAGCACGTCGCCCTTCTCGACCGCGGTGCATTCGCGCCCGACCACGTCCCGGCAGTTGCGGCGGAACCACTTCTCGACCTTCGCCGGGTCGGTGAAGCGGGCCGGATTCGCCGCCGGCGCCAGCGGGCGCAGCGCACGCCCGGTCACGGCGTGGCGGCCTTCGGACATCGGCGTGTCGGTATGGCAGCTCGCGCAGCGCCAGTCGTTGCCGTGGGGCGTGGTGAAGAAGCGCCGGCCGCGCTCCGCGGAGAACCCGCGGAAACCCGGCGACGCGCGCGCCGCTTCGGCGGCGTAGCCGCGCTGCAGTTCCGCCGGCGTCGCCGCCCACGACGCGCAGGTCGCCAGCAGCAGCGCCGCGGCGGCGATGCGTCGCGCCCGCCGGCGCAGGATCGTGTCGCGCATGTCGAAACCCTCGTGTCGTCTGCTGCCCGACACGATGCGCCGCCCGACTTAAGCCAGACTTAGGCCACCGCGGTGCGCCGCGTCCGCGTGCGCGCGGCCTCGCCTGCACGCACGCGCGAACGCCCGCGACGGCGGGCGTCGCGGACGTGGGTCGCGGGCGTCTTGCCTGCGTGATCAGCTCCCCGACGGCTTCGGCGTGGCGTCGTCGCGCTCGGGCAGTTCCGGATAGTCGATCTTCGGGATCGGCGCGGTCAGCGCATGCAGGAACAGGTGGATCTTCTCCGCCTCGTCCGGCGCCAGGGTCGCGCCGAGCTGGGCGTCGCCCATGATCGTCACCGCCTCCTGCAGCTTCCACACGTTGCCGGAGTGGAAGTACGGCGCGGTCGCGGCCACGTTGCGCAGCGGCGCGGCGCGGAACACGTAGTCGTCGCCCTGCGACTTGGTCACCGCGAAGCGGCCGTGGTCGCCGGCCGGGCGCACCGCGTCGGCCGGCTTGTGGACCACGCCGAACGGGAAGTAGGCCTGGCCGCCGAGGTTGATGCCGTTGTGGCAGCTCGAGCAGCCCTTGTCCATGAACAGCTTGAGGCCGGCCTGCTGGTCGGCGGTCAGCGCGTGGGCGTCCCCCTTGAGGAATGCGTCGAACGGCGCGCCCGGGGTGATCAGGGTCGTCTCGAACGCCTCGATCGCCTTCGCCATGTTGTCGAAGCTGACCGGCGACGGTTCGCCGGGGAACGCCGACTGGAACGCGGTGACGTAGCCGGGCATCGATTTCAGGGTCGCCTCGACGACCTCGGGCTTGTTGTTCATCTCCACGCCCGCCTGCACCGGCCCCTTGGCCTGGGCCTTCAGGTCCGCCGCGCGGCCGTCCCAGAACTGGGCGACGTTGAACACCGCGTTGTAGACCGTCGGTGCATTGCGCGGGCCTTTCTGGAAGCCGTGGCCGATCGAGGTCGGCACGCCGTCGATGCCGCCCATGCCGAGGTTGTGGCACGAGTTGCAACTGATGACCCCGCTGGAGGACAGGCGGCCGTCGAAGTACAGCATCTTGCCGAGCGCGACCTTCTCCGGCGTCACCGGGTTGCCGGCCGGGTCCGGCGCCTTGTCGGGGATCGGCTGGAACAGGGCCTGCGCCTGCTTGAGCAGCTCCGGCGCCGCGGCCGGGCCGACCGGCGCGGCGGCCGGGGACGGTGTGGCCGGAGCGGGGGCCTGGGCGTCGGCGGCGGGGGGGGCGGCCTCGCGACCGCAGGCGGCGACCAGCAGGGCCAGCGGCAGCAGCCGCCAGGTCGGGGTTCGCATGGACATGACGGCGGTCCTCGGACAGGGGAACCCACCCTCTCCCCAAAGGCTTAAACCCGGCTTAAGACCGGCCGCGGAGGCGTCCCTCCCCCGTCGAACGGCACGGGCGAACGCCGCCGCCAGCCGCTAGGTTGGCGGCATCCGGGGCCCTCCCGGCCGCCCGCGGCGGTTTTTGCCGTCTCCACGGGCACAAAGGCGGAAGGATCGAAGGCCGATCAGGCTTTCCGTTCCATGAATGGAACGCAGGAACTTCCGGGCGCTTTAGCACTCCAAGGACCCGACTGCTAACATTCTCGACCATGACCCAGACCACAGCCTCCTCTGCCCTGATCCCGAACAACCTGCCGGTCCCCGCCCTGAGCGGCCTGAGTCCGCTCGGTTCGCTCGAGGCCTACATCGGCGCGGTCCACCAGATTCCGGTCCTCTCCGCCGAGGACGAACAGGCCCTCGCCCGCCGTTTCCACGAGCAGGACGACCTCGCCGCCGCCCGCGAGCTGGTGCTCTCGCACCTGCGCTTCGTGGTCCACGTCGCGCGCGGCTACAACGGCTACGGCCTGCAGCTCGCCGACCTCATCCAGGAAGGCAACATCGGCCTGATGAAGGCGGTGAAGCGCTTCGACCCGGACATCGGCGTGCGCCTGGTGTCCTTCGCGGTGCACTGGATCCGCGCCGAGATGCACGAGTTCATCATCAAGAACTGGCGCATCGTGAAGGTCGCGACCACCAAGGCCCAGCGCAAGCTGTTCTTCAACCTGCGCCGCAGCAAGACCCGCCTGGGCTGGCTCAACGCCGAGGAAGTCCGCACCGTCGCCCAGGACCTCAACGTCTCCGAGCGCGAAGTGCTGGAGATGGAGGCGCGCCTGTCCGGCCGCGACATCGGCTTCGACGCGCCCGACGATGGCGACGACGACCACGCGCCGCCGGCGCCGGCCGCCTACCTGATGGCCGAGGGCGAAGACCCGGCCCAGGCCTACGAAGCCGCCGACAGCGAAGCCGACCAGCTCGGCCTGCTGCGCGAGGGCCTCGCCCGCCTCGACGCCCGCTCGCGCGACATCGTCAAGCGCCGCTGGCTGGACCCCGACAGCAAGATCACGCTGCAGGAGCTGGCCGACGAATACGGCGTCTCCGCCGAGCGCATCCGCCAGATCGAGGCCAACGCGCTGAAGAAGATGAAGGCGGTGTTCGCGGCCTGAGTCGCGAACGACGTCGCAGCGATGCCCCCGACGGCCCGGTTCCCCGGGCCGTCGTCGTTTCCGGCGGCGCGCGCCGCGCGCGCTATGCTGCGGCTTTCCCCGGAGGACACGCCATGGACGACCGCTTGCGGATCGCGCTGCTGATCGACGCGGACAACGCGCCGGCCGGCAAGATCGACGTGGTGCTGGCCGAACTGGCGCGGCACGGGATCGCCAACGTGCGCCGCGCCTACGGCAACTGGAAGAGCCCGAACCTGCAGCGCTGGGAGGCGGCGCTGCATCCGAACGCGATCCAGCCGATCCAGCAGTTCGCCTACAGCACCGGCAAGAACGCCTCGGACATGGCGATGGTGGTCGATGCGATGGACCTGCTGCACAGCGGCCGCTTCGACGCCTTCGCGATCGTCTCCAGCGACGCAGACTTCACCCCGCTGGTGATGCGCCTGCGCGCGCAGAACATGCGCGTGTTCGGCTTCGGCGAGCAGAAGACGCCGGAGCCGTTCGTCAACGCCTGCTCGACCTTCCTCTACATCGACGACAAGCCCGCGTCCGCCGCCAGCGACGACGCCGCGGACGCCGCCGGCCCGCGCAAGCCGATGCCCAGCGCCAAGCTGCGCCAGGACACGAAACTGGTGAACCTGCTGCGCGACGCGGTGGAGGCGGAAAAGGACGAGGACGGCTGGTCCAACCTGTCCTCGGTGGGCACCAACATCCGCAATCGCGGATCCTTCGATGCGCGCAACTACGGCTACGGCAAGCTCAGCAGCCTCATCGAGGCCACCGGGCTGTTCGAGTTGCGCCGCGACGAAGACAATCACCCCTCCGCGCGCGCCAAGCCGAAGACCGCGAAAGGCAAGGCCTGACATCGCAGGAATCGGATAGCGCGGCGGTCACGACGGCATGAGGATGAGCGCTCCCGACCCCGGAGCGCCGCCATGTCCTTCCGCATCCACGCCCTGCCCCGCGACCTCTTTTCGCCGCTGTTCGCGCTGCCGGACGACGCGCTGCGCGCCCGCGACATCCGCCGCGTGGTCGCCGACGGCCGCCCGGTGTATCCCTGCCGGGTCAGCCTGCAGGACGCGGGCAAGGGCGAGCGCCTGCTGCTGTTGCCGCACGCGCACCACGTCGTCGACACGCCGTATCGCGCCTCCGGCCCGGTGTACGTGCGCGAGGCCGCGGTCGAGGCGACGCCGGACGTCGGCGAGGTCCCGGCGCTGCTGCGCACGCGCCTGCTGTCGCTGCGCGCCTACGACGCCCGCGGGATGATGGTCTGGGCCGACGTGCGGCCCGGGACCGAACTGGAAGCGGGCCTCGACGAACTCTTCGCGCTCGAGCGCACCGACTACGTCCACCTGCACTACGCGAAGCCCGGCTGCTACGCCTGCCGCGCCGTGCGCGCCTGAGCGCTCAGCGCGGGTGCCCGTCGTCGCCGGTGTTCATGGTCTGGGTGAGGAACTTGATGAAGAAGCCCTCGACCGTGCCGCCGCCGTGTTCGATCAGCACCCCGCCGTCCTGCCAGGTGCCGCTGTTGTTGTACCAGTTGAGCTGCTGGCTGTAGTTCGGCGCGCCCGGCGTCGGCGGCGGGTCGCCCTGGTTCATGTGGACGTCGTGCATGCCGATGTTGCCCGGCTGCAGCGGCGCGAACGATTCGCCGAAGACGTACACGCGGCGGATGTCGGTGAGCATGCCGTTGAGCGCGTCGAGCACGCTGCCGCCGACGTTCTGGGTGAACACCTTGTGCTCGGCGCCGCCGAACAGCTTGAGCAGCGCGTAGAAGATCGAGGCGCAGCCGATCGGGCCGACGATGTAGGGGCTGCGCACGTAGTCGAGCGCGCCGGAGGTCGGGGTGCGCTCGAGCGCGTGGTAGCCGTCGGCCAGGGCGAGGATGCCGGCGATGTCTTCGCGCTTGATCGTCAGGCGGATGTATTCGACCACGCCGTCCGGCGCCTTCACGTCGAGCGCGCAGCGCCATTCGACCGGCGTCTGCTGGCCGGGCAGCGGCGCGTTCACGTAGAGCAGGCCGTGGTAGAAGTTGCCGTAGTTCACGGGCGGGTCGCGCTCGAACCGGTTGAAGCTGCCGGCCAGCACCCCGTATCGGGCCAGTGGCATCGCCGTGTCTCCCTGGCGCGGATGCGCCGCTCCTGCCTGCACCAACGCGGCGGCGACCCGGCGGCGGTCAACCGGCCGGCTCGATCGGGTCCGCGGCGGTCGCTCAGGCGCCGAGGATGATCCGCGCGCTGCGCTGGTAGCTCCAGTAGGCCTGGGCCCAGTCGATCAGCACCACCAGGCGGTTGCGGAAGCCGATCAGGAAGAACACGTGCGCGGCGAGCCAGAACCACCAGGCGATCAGGCCGGAGAACTTCAGCCCGTGCAGGTCGACCACCGCGGCCATCCGGCCGATCGTGGCGAGGTTGCCGAAATCGCGGTAGCGGAACGGCGGCGGTTCGACCCCGCGCAGGCGCGCGCGGATCGCGCCGCCGACGTAGCGGCCCATCTGCTTCGCCGCGGGCGCGACCCCGGGCACGGGGCGGTCGCCGCAGCGCACCGAGGCGAGGTCGCCGACGACGTACACGTCCGGGTGGCCGGGCACGCGCAGGTCGGCGTCTACGACGACGCGGCCGGCGCGATCCAGCGGCGCGCCGAGGTCGCGGGCCAGCGGCGAGGCGGCAACGCCCGCGGCCCACAGCACGGTGCGCGCGGCGATGCGGCTGTCCGCGGCGACGCCGTCGCCGAGCACGACGCCGTCGGCGTCGATCGCGGCGACCGGCACGCCGGCGCGCACCTCCACGCCCAGCCGTTCGAGCTGCGCGCGCGCCTTCGCCGACAGCGATTCCGGGAAGCTCGACAGCACCCGCGGCCCCGCTTCCAGCAGCAGCACGCGGGCCTGGTGCGGATCGGCGCGGCGGAACTCGTCGCGCAGCGTGTGCCGCGCGATCTCGGCGAGGGTGCCGGCCAGTTCGACCCCGGTGGGCCCGCCGCCGACGATCGCGAACGTCAGCCAGGCGGCGCGCTGCGCCGGGTCGTCCTCGGCCTCGGCGCGCTCGAACGCGGTGAGGATGCGACGCCGGATCTCCAGCGCGTCGTCCAGGGTCTTCAGCCCCGGCGCGTGCGGCGCCCAGTCGTCGTGGCCGAAGTAGGCGTGGGTCGCGCCGGTGGCGAGCAGCAGGGTGTCGTACTCGAGCGTGCGGCCGTCGGCGAGCCGCAGGCGCTTCGCGTCGGGGGCGACGTCGGCGACTTCGCCCATCAGCACGGTGACGTTGGTCTGCCGGCGGAGGATGTGGCGCAGCGGCGCGGCGATGTTCGGCGCCGACAGGCCGGCGGTCGCGACCTGGTAGAGCAGCGGCTGGAACAGGTGGTGGTTGCCGCGGTCCAGCAGCGTGATCCGCACCGGCGCCCGCTTCAGCGCGCGCGCCGCCCACAGTCCGCCGAACCCGCCACCGACGATCACCACATGGGGCACCGCACGCATCGTCCACTCCCGCCGCCACGGCGCCATCGCCGCGCGGATATTGTCGCCGAAGGCGGCCGCGCGCGCCGCAGCCGCGGCTACTGTCCCGCGACGATCGGGTAGCGGCCGGCGACCGGATCGAAGGCGATCGCGCGGCGTCCGGTTTCGCGGCCGCCGCTGCGCGCGATCACGACCAGCGGGTAGTTGGCGGCGTTCGGGTCGGCGGTGTCGACGTCGATGTCGTGGCGGACGTCCTGCGCGTCGGCCTCGACGTCGGGCACGGACGCGACCTGCACCACCCGGTCGCCGACCGGCGCGAACACGAGGTGCCGCGACGCCGTCACGCCGTCGCGGATCGTGCCGTCCACCAGCGCCCAGCCGTAGAGGTCGCGGCCCAGGCGCATCAGCCGGGCGGTGGCGCAGGCGCAGTCGCCGTTGGTGCCGAGGGTCTCGATGTTGGTCCCGGCGCGCAGCGTCCCGCGGCCGTCGGCGCCCAGCGCGACCACGAAGAAGCCGACCACGCCCGGATCGGTCGCGGCGTAGGTGTACAGGCGCGGGGTGCTGTCGAAGTCCTGCACACCGGCGGCGAGGAACAGCAGTTGCCGTCCGCCGGCGGTCTGCACCACCTTCGGCCACATCGGCCGCAGGCAGTAGGCGGTGGCGGCGCCGGCGACGTCGACCGTCGTCGCCCAGCAATCGCGGGCGGCGTCGTAGCGGTCGCCGTAGCGGCTGCGCATCACCTCGCGCATCAGCGCGGCGGGGTCGGGCGCGTTCGCCGTCGGCGCCTCGCCCGCGAACGCCCGGCCGGCGATCTTCGCCAGCGTCCAGCACGCCGCGTCGCGGCGGAAGGTGTAGGTCGTCTGCGCGCCGCCAGCGGCGGGTTCGAGCACGACGGTGACCTGGTCGCCGCGGACGTCGGCGGCGCGCTGGCGCAGGCCGTCGCGCTGGCGGGCGGCGGCGTCGGGCATCAGCGGGAAGCGGAGCTGGTCGCGTGACAGCGTGCGCGCCGGTTCCGCCTGGCCGTTCGCGCCGGTGAACGCGGTCTCGACCGTCGGCGCGGTGAAGGCCTGCTGCAGCGCCGGATCCTCGGCGAACGCGGCGAAGAACGCGGCGAAGTCGGTGGACGGACAGGGCGCGCCGGCGTCCGGCGCGGTCGTCGTGCCGGCGGTGGGCGGCGCGGCGTCGCGACCGCAGGCGGCGACCGCGGCCACGAGGACGGACAGGCCGAAGGCGAGGCGCGCGCGGCGCAGGGCGGGATTCGCGGACATCGTGTCGTGGCTCCGGAAGGGGATTCGCCTCGGGCGAACGACGTCCCCCGCGCCATCGACCCGGGCGGCAGCCTAGCAGAGGGGTCGACCGAACCCGGGCGACGAACCGCGCGACCGGTCGCATCGCGCGATGAACGGCCGCGATGAACGGCCACGATGGAGAGCGCGGTCGCGCCGCGGCGGTCAGTACAGATCCACCGGATCCACGTCCAGCGACCAGCGCACCTTGCGCGCCTCGGGCAGCGCGTGCAGCGCCGGCATCGCGGCGTCGAGCGCGGCGTGCAGGCTGCGGCGCTGCGGCGCGGTCAGCAGCAACTGCGCGCGATGCAGCCCGGCGCGGCGCGGCAGCGGCGCAGGCACCGGGCCGTCCAGCAGCAGACCGTCGGCGACCGCCTCGCGCGGGCCGCGGCGCGCGGCGAACGGCAGCAGCGCGGTCTTCGCCGCGTGCAGGAAGGCCATCGGCAGGTCGGCGTGCTGCGCTTCGGCGCGCAGCAGCGCGAGATGCGCGAACGGCGGGAAGCCGGCGGCCTCGCGCTGCGCCAGTTCGGCCTCGGCGAAGGCGTCGTACCCGCCCTGGATCAGGGTCTGCAGCAGCGGGTGCTCGGGATGGTGGGTCTGCAGGACCACTTCGCCCGGACGCTCGGCGCGACCGGCGCGGCCGGCGACCTGGATCAGCAACTGCGCCAGCTTCTCCGACGCGCGGAAGTCGGCCGAGAACAGGCCTTCGTCGATGCCGACCACCGCGACCAGGGTGAGGTTGGGCAGGTCGTGGCCCTTGGCCAGCATCTGGGTGCCGACGAGGATGCCGGGGCGCGTGCCGAGATCGGCGAAGAGTTTCTCCAGCGCGTCCTTGCGCCGGGTGCTGGCGCTGTCCACGCGCAGCACCGGCACGTCGCCGAAGCGCTCGGCGAGCAGCGCCTCCAGGCGCTCGGTGCCGACGCCCTGCGGCTGCAGCG
This sequence comes from Lysobacterales bacterium, assembly GCA_019510125.1. Classification (GTDB taxonomy): domain Bacteria; phylum Pseudomonadota; class Gammaproteobacteria; order Xanthomonadales; family Xanthomonadaceae; genus Lysobacter_I. Next base: position 3,876 of record JAEKKX010000010.1, on the reverse strand, counting down.
CGAGGCTGGCGCAGTCGGGACAGGCCGCGGGCGGGGTCTGCCGCGCGCCGCAGTGGTGGCACTGCAGGCGCCGACCGCCGCCGTGCACGGTCATCGGACTGCCGCGCAGCGGCGTGCTGCAGCGCCGGCACTGCGCGCTCCAGCCGCAGTCGTGGCACAGCAGCACCGGCGCGTAGCCGCGGCGATTGCGGAACACCAGCACCTGGCCGCCGGCGTCCAGCGCCTCGCGGATGCGCAGGACCAGGTCGCCGGACAGGCCGGCCTCGAGCGCGCGCTTGCGCACGTCGAGCACGCGCACCGCCGGCGCCCGCGCGCCGCCCGCGCGACGGCGCAGGCGCAGGTGCGCGTAGCGGCCGGCCGCGGCGTTGTGCAGCGTCTCCAGCGACGGCGTGGCGCTGCCCAGCAGCACCGGCACGTCCAGCGCCTTGCCGCGGACCAGCGCGAAGTCGCGGGCGTGGTAGCGGATGCCGTCCTGCTGCTTGTAGCTGCCGTCGTGCTCCTCGTCGATCACGATCAGCCCGGCCTCCGGCAGCGGCACGAACACCGCCGAGCGGGTGCCGACGATCACCCGCGCCTCGCCGCGCCAGGCGGCGGCCCAGACCCGGGCGCGTTCGGGATCGCTAAGGCCGGAGTGCAGCGCCTGCACCGGCACCCCGAGCCGGCGGCGGAACCGCTGCAGGGTCTGCGGGGTCAGCCCGATTTCCGGCACCAGCACCAGCGCCTGCCGGCCGCGGGCGAGGCAGTCGGCGATCGCGTGCAGGTAGACCTCGGTCTTGCCGCTGCCGGTAACGCCCTCCAGCAGCCACGGCTGGAACCCGGGCCGGGCGCGCAGGGCCTCGACCGCCTCGCGCTGTTCGTCGTTGAGCTCGGGCCCGGGCTGCGCCGCCGGCGCGGTGGCGCCGGCGGCGACCGCGACCCGCTCGGCCAGCCCGCGACCGGCCAGCGCCCGCGCCGCGGACCGCCAGCCGCCGGCGGACGCGTCGTCCCGCAGCGCGTCGGGCATGCCTGCGTCGGGCATGCTCGCGACGAGCATGCTTTCGACGGGCATGCTCTCAAAGAGCACGTCCTCGTCGATCGTCGCCTCGCCGAGCCGGTCGGCGAGCCGTCGCGGGCGGCCGCGCAGCCGCGACGCCCCGGTGCGGCCGGCCTCGGTCAGCCGCCAGGCCCAGGCATGGGTGACCGGCAGCGGCTCGCCGTGGCGCAGGGCCACCGGCAGCGCGGTCGCCAGCACCTCGCCCGGCGGGGCGTGGGTGTAGCGGACCAGCCACTGCAGCGAGGCCCACAGCTCCCCGGCCAGCAGCGGCGTCTCGTCGAGCACCGCCTCGGCGGTCTTGAGCGCATCGGCGTGCGCCGGGTCCGGCGCGCCGATCGCCGCCACCACCCCGACCAGGCTGCGGCTGCCGAACGGCACCCGCACCCGGCCGCCGACCACCGCCGTGCCCGTCGCCGGGGGCCAGTAGTCGAACAGGCGCGGCAGCGGCACCGGCAGGGCGACGCGGAGCACGGATTCCGGGACGGACATGGCCGGCAGTCTAGCGGGTCCGTCCAGCGCCGATCCCGGGTCGCGATCCCCGGTCGCGATCCCCGGTCGCGACGTCAGGGTCGACTTGCGGCGCATTGCTGCCTCGCGCCACATGAATGACCTGCAAGTCGCGGATCGCAAAGGGATTCGCGCATTATCCACACAACCTGTGGACAACTTTGTGCATGAATCCCCGCGCGACGCCGTTTGGCCGTGAAATGCAGGGCTTACGCGGACTCTGGCGAAAAAACCGCCACCCGCATCAACCCCTTTGGAATCAATCGCTTGTCCGTGAAACATCGGCGCCGGACGCGATCCGTCCACGGCCCGGGCGGCCGCGTTGCAGGAAAATGACCGCTGTGCACAACCGTTCCACGGGCCCGGCTGCGCGGGAACCCCCGGAATGCCGTGGGGAGCCGTTTTCGTGATGGTTGTCAAGCCGGATTTTCGCCACGGCCGGCATGATGGCCGTCCGTTCGCCACGCGTCTCCGCTCCACCGCATGCCGCCCGTGCATACGCTTGATGCCGCCTCCGCGGCGACCGCCCCCGTCACCGGCTTCCTGCGTGGCGTGGAGCGCCGTGCGGCGCTGCTGGCCGAACTCCAGTGCGGCGACCCCGAGCTGGGCGACCGCGCCCTGGAGACCGCGATCCAGACCTTCGCCCAGACCTGCGACGCCGGCGACGAGACCGGCTGGCCGCTGCTGTTCTGGTCGACCCTGCTGCAGGCCCCCGCCCTCAACGCCGAGGCCGTGGCGCCGTTCTGGGACGGCGACTTCGCCCCGCTGGCGCGGCTGGACTTCGGCCCCCGCGCGGTGCTGCTGCTGCGGGTGGTGGCCGGGCTGGACGACGCGCTCGCCGCCGAGGTCTTCGGGGTCGAGGCCGGCGAGTTCAAGCAGGCGCTGCAGGGCTCGCTGCCCCAGCGCGAGGACGGCAGCCTGGATGGCGAGGCCTGGCTGGCGATGAACGACGAGGCCCGCTACCGGCTCGTGAACCTGCCCGCGGACCGGGCGGCCGGGATCGCCCGGCTGCGCGACGCGGCGCTGGCCGCCGCGCTGGCCGAGGCCGACCCGAAGCCTGCGGCGCGCGCCGTCGTCGGCCTGCCGCTCGCCAAGCCGCGCTGGCTGGGCAAGCTCTGGACCGGGATCGGGCTGGGCTGAGCGAGCCGGACTGAGCGGGCCGGGCTGACGCCGCCGCGACCCGCCGGCGTTCGCCCCGGGTCATCTTCCTTCCTCCCTCCGACCTCTCCGCTCGAAACGCAGGGCCGCGATCCGCCGGCCCTGCGTCCGTCGTCGCCCGCCTCAGCCGCCGCCGCGGCCGCCCAGCCGTGCCAGCAGGCGTCCGAACACGCCGCGCGGCGCAGCGCCTGAAGCGGCATTCCCTTCAGCGGCACGCCCTGCAGCCGCATCGCTCGCAGCCTGCATTCCGTCCGGCGCCGACGACGCGGCGAGCTGCGGTTCGCATTCCGCGGCGATCTGGCCCAGGGTCTGGAACACGAACGCGCGCGGACCGACCACGACGCCGTGGCGCGACTGCAGCAGCGCCACCGCCCGCATGATCAGCAGCGAGTGGCCGCCGAGGTCGAGGAACTGGTCATCGACGCCGATCGCCTCGATCCCCAGCAGCTCGCGCCAGAGCGCGGCCAGCAGGCGTTCGGCCGGCGTCGCGGGCGGGCGGGCGCTGCGCGGGCCGCTCGCCGCCGGCGCGCCCGCCTGCGCGAGCGCCGGCAGCGCCTTGCGATCGACCTTGCCGTTGGGCGTCATCGGCACCGTCTCCAGCGCCACCCACGCGCCGGGCAGCATGTACTCCGGCAGCGTCGCACGCACGTGCGCACGCAGCGCCTCGGGATCGAGCGCCGCGCCGGCGCGCGGCTTCACGTAGGCGGCCAGCACCGCATCGCCCGCGCGTTCGGCCAGCACGACCACGGCCTGCGCGACATCGGCATGGCGGGCCAGCACCGCCTCGATCTCGCCGGTCTCGATGCGGTAGCCGCGCAGCTTGACCTGATGGTCCAGCCGGCCCAGGTGCTGCAGCATCCCGTCCGGCCGCCAGCGGCCGAGGTCGCCGGTGCGGTACATCGTCGCGCCCGGCGCATCCGGGTCGGCGACGAACTTCTCCGCCGTCAGTTCCGGACGCGCGTGGTAGCCCAGCGTGACCCCGGCGCCGGCAATCACCAGTTCGCCGGCGACGCCGATCGGCACCGGCGCGCCCGCCGCGTCGACGACGTGGACGCGGGTGTTCGCGATCGGCCGGCCGATCAGGATGTCGCCCTGCCCCGGCCGCACCTGCACGCAGGTCGACCACACCGTCGTCTCGGTCGGGCCGTACATGTTCCACAGCGCGCCCACCCGCGGCA
>JAEKKX010000026.1 GCA_019510125.1 Lysobacterales bacterium | reverse complement strand
CTTCACCGAACTGCTCGAACGGGTGAAGCGCAACTGCCTCGCGGCCTACGATCACCAGGATGCGCCGTTCGAGAAGGTGATCGAGGTCCTGCGCCCGAAGCGGAACATGGCCATCACGCCGATCTTCCAGGTGATGGTCGTGCTGCAGAATGTCGATGCCGGCGCAGCGGAGCAGGCCGTCCGTCCCTATCCGATCGAGACCGGCATCAGCAAGTTCGACCTCGGCGTGGAATTCGAGGAGAACGCCGATGGCCTGGCGGTCGCGATCGAATATTCGACGGCGCTGTTCAAGCGCGACCGGATCGCGCGCATGGTCGAGCACCTCCAGCGCCTGTGCGATGCGGTGGCCGCGAACCCGTCGGTCCGGCTGCAGGACATCGATGTCCCGGGTATGGAGCGCCAGGACAGCATCCCGACCGGGGGCGCGCCGATCGGGAGCACGACCGTCGGGCGCGATCAGGCGCGGTTCGACATGTCGACAACCGATGCTGCGGCTCCGGACCATTGGGATTCACTGCCCTGGAGCGGCGCCGCATCCGCGCTGCCGACCATGCGCAGCACGCCCCCGAAGCTGGACGCCGATCGCGACATGCGCTTGCACGCCGTCCCGCTCGATGCCGCGCTGACGCGTGCTGTCCGCGAGTCCGCGCGCGCGCTGGGCGTGACCGCCGACAGCCTGTGGCTGGCGGGGTATGCCGCGCTGCTGCGCTTCATCGGTGGGTCGCCGCAGGTGCGTTGCGGCGTCGTCCAGGACGATCCGGGCAACACGCTGCCGCTGGTGCTGGAGATCGGCGATGACGCCGCGGGGACGGCGCTCATCGCGGAGGTCGATCGGCAACTGGAGCGCATGCGCGACGTGGCCGGGTATCCGCCGTCCGCGATCGAAGCGCGGATTCGCGACCGCATCGAAGGCGCGATGTACGACACCCTGTTCGAGATCGCGCGCCATCCCGCTGCCGATCGCGGTCGCGACGCGACGCTTCGTTCCCCGTTCCTGTTCCGCCTGATCGAACGCATCGCCGATGGCGCAGCGACCGGCGAACCGGATCATGCGCTGCAGATCGACTACGACGCCAACGCCTACGATCCGCAGTCCGTCGAGGATTGGGCAGCGGTGTTCGCGACCTGCATGCAGGCCCTGGTGACGCGGCCCGACGAACCATGGCGCGCGCTGCCGCTGTTGCCGGCCACGTTGCGCGAGCGCATCACCGATGTCTGGAATGCGACCGACCATGCCTTCTCGTCGGACGTGGGCCTGACCGATCTGCTGGTGGCGCAGGCGGCGCGCACGCCGGATGCGGTCGCCCTGGTCTTCGGCGACGTTTCGCTGACCTACCGGGAACTCGACGCACGCACCAACCGCCTGGCCCGCCATCTGCGCGCGCTGGGCATCGGCCGGGAGCAGGTGGTCGGCGTCTGCATGCATCGTTCGGTGGAAATGGTGGTGGCCCTGCATGCGGTGGTGAAGGCGGGCGCGGCCTATGCGCCGCTCGACCCGGAACTGCCCACGCAGCGGCTTACGGGGATGATCCAGGAGGTCGACACCGGCCTGGTGCTGACCCAGCGTGCGCTGGAAGCAGGCGTGCTGGCCGGGATCGAAGCGCCGGTACGGCTGCTGGCGCTGGATGCCGGGACCGATCCGGCGGCCGCTGAATCCGATGCGCCGGTGGTCGGCAACGCCGGCCCCCGCGATCTCGGCTACGTGATCTTCACCTCGGGCTCCACCGGCAAGCCCAAGGCGGCGATGAACGAGCATGCGCCGGTCATCAACCGCATCGAGTGGATGCAGGACGCCTATCGGCTGCATCCGGGCGATCGCGTCCTGCAGAAGACGCCGTTCGCGTTCGACGTGTCGGTCTGGGAATTCTTCTGGCCGTTCATGGTCGGCGCCACGCTCGTCGTGGCGGAGCCGGGCGGTCATCGCGATCCGCAGTACCTCGGCCGGATCATCCGGGAATCCGGCATCACCACCTTGCACTTCGTCCCGTCGATGCTGCAGGTGTTCGTCGATGCCGGCGAACTGGCGTCGTGCACGACGCTGAGGCGCGTCTTCGCCAGCGGCGAGGCGCTGCCGGCCCCGCTGGCCGCCCGGTTCCTCGCCGAATCGGCGGCGGAACTGCACAATCTGTACGGTCCCACCGAAGCCGCGATCGACGTCAGCTTTTTCCACGTCGCCGATCGCGCGATCACCAGCGTGCCGATCGGTCGCCCGATCTGGAACGCGCGCCTGTACGTGCTCGACCCGCATGGGCGGCTGCTGCCGCCCGGCGTCGCCGGCGAGCTGTTCATCGGCGGACTGGTCGTCGGGCGCGGCTACTACGGTCGGGTCGAACTGACGGCCGAACGGTTCGTCGACAGTCCTTTCGTCGCCGGCGAGCGCATGTATCGCACGGGCGACCTGGCGCGCTGGCGCAACGACGGCAACATCGAATATCTCGGCCGCATCGACCACCAGGTCAAGATCCGCGGATTCCGCGTCGAGCTGGGCGAAGTCGAAGGCGCGCTCGCGCAGCATCCGGCGCTCGATCAGGTCGTGGTGGTCGCGCAGGGCGATCTTTCCGCCAAGCGCCTCGTCGCCTTCTACACCGCGAGGGCGCATCGGACGGAGGCGGGCGCAGCGCCGACGGCGAATGCGCTGCGCGAGTTCCTGGCGTCGATCCTGCCCGAGTACGTCATCCCGTCGTTCTTCTGCCGCCTGGAATCGATCCCGCTGTCGTCGAACGGCAAGGCGGACCGGCGCGTGCTCGAGGGCATGGATGCCAAGCCCGTGTCGGGCACCGCCAGCGACACGCCAAGGACCGGAACCGAACAGGCGCTCGCTGCGATCTGGGGCGACGTGCTGGGTCTCGCACCCGACGCCATCGACGGAGAAGACGACTTCTTCCACCTGGGTGGCCACTCGCTGCTGGCGACGCGGGTGCTGTCCAGGATCAAGCAGGCGTTCACCGTCGACATGCCGCTCAAGGCGCTGTTCGAGCATCCGCGTCTGTCGGAACTGGCCCAGGCCATCGACGTTGCATGCGTGATGGAGATCCCGGCCATCCGCCCCGCGCCGCGCCAGTCGCGCATGCCGCTGAGCTACGCCCAGGAGCGCATCTGGGTCCTTCACCGGATGGAGCCGGACGACGTCAGCTACAACGTGCCCGGCGCCGTGAGGATGCGGGGGCCGCTCGACATCGACAGGCTCGAGCAGGCTTTCCGCCAGGTCATCCAGCGTCACGAGTCCCTGCGGACCGTGTTCCTGGAGGAGGATGGCGTCCTGTACCAGCGCATCCTGCCCGGGATCGAATTCGAGCTGTCGCGATTCGACCTCCGCCAGGCCCCGGCTGCGACGAGGGAATCCGACGCCGCATCGCTCTGCCGCGCGGAAGCCACCGCGCCGTTCGATCTTGAGCGGGGCCCGCTGATCCGCGCGCGGATCATCACCCTGGCCGAAGACGACCATCTGCTGATGGTCAACATGCACCACATCGTCAGCGACGGCTGGTCGATCGGCATCTTCATCGACGAGATCGGCCATTACCTCGCCGCCGACGCCGCCGAACTGCCGCCGCTGC
>JAEKKX010000001.1 GCA_019510125.1 Lysobacterales bacterium | reverse complement strand
CGCCGGCGCTCGCCGTCGCGGTCGCGCCGTTGCCGAGCGCGACATTGCCGGCGAGGCCGGCCGCGCCCGCGGTCGAGCCGTTGCCGAGCGCGACGCTGCCCTGGCCGATCGCCTTGTTGCCATTGCCGATCGCGACCGCGCCATTAGCCTGGTTCGCGGCGGTCGCCGTCGCGGTCCCGTCGCTATTGGCGATGTTGTTGGCGCCGCCGGTGAACGCACCGGTGCCGCTGGCGAAGCTCGGATCGCCGATCGCCACCGCGCCGTTGCCGAACGCGGTGTTGCCGGCGCCGATGGCGGTTGCCTTGCCGCCGGTCGCGGTCGAGCCGTCGCCGATGGCAATGGCATCGACGGCGTTGGCGGTCGAGCTCGTGCCTATGGCGATCGCGTTATCGGCGGTCGCGTTGGCGTGCAGGCCCAATGCCGCAGAGGACACCCCGGATGCCGTGGATTGGAAACCGCCGGCGAAGGCGAACTGGTTGGAGGCGTTGGTGCCTCCGCCGATGGCGGTACCGTTAGCGGCCGCGCTGGCAGTATCGCCATAGGCTGACGCGAAGACGCCCAGCGCCTTCGCCCCGCTGCCGGACGCAATCGAGCGGCCGCCCGCCGCACTGGCACCGCTGCCGAGAGCCGTTGAGGTGACGCCGGTCGCGCTCGAGGTGTCGCCAATGGCGACGGCATCGACGGCGTTGGCGGTCGTGCTCGTGCCTATGGCGATCGCATTGTCGGCGGTCGCATTGGTGTGCAGGCCCAATGCCGTGGAAGACACCCCGGATGCCGTAGATTGGAATCCCCCGGCGAAGGCGAACTGGTTGGAGGCGTTGGTGCCGCCGCCGATGGCGGTGCCCGAAGCGGCCGCGATGGCATTATCGCCATAGGCTGACGCGAAGACACCCTGCGCCTGCGCCCCGCTACCGGACGCAATCGAACGGCCGCCCGCCGCACTGGCATTGGTGCCGATCGCCACGGATAGGCCACCCGTCGCGCCATTGTTGCTGTAGTTCCCGGTGACCGTACCACCGTCGTTGACGCTGAAATAATGCGTCGCCGCCCCGGCGATGGTCGCCTGCAACGCCTGATTGGTCGCGAACAATTGCGAGCCGTTGACCGCGTCGGTCGAGGTTCCGCTGATCCGCCCGGCCGCGACATTGGTGATCGTGCGCTGCGACGTGCCCGACCCGACGCTGACGGTGCTGGTAGGCGTCGTGCCGGCGAAGTTGTAGGTCGTGCCGCCGATCACCGTGCTTGCAGTTCCAACCGCTGCCGCGGTGACCGAGCCCGAGCCCAGCGCCACATCGCGCGCATTGTTCGCGATCGCGGAGTCGCCGAACGCGATCGCGCCGGCCGCCAGCGCGCGGCTGGTGTTGCCGATCGCGACGCTGCCCTGGCCGACCACCTGATTCTGATAGCCGATGCCGACCGCGCCCTGCGCCGCCGTGCCGGGCGTGCTGACCGCCTGGCCGCCGCCGCCGACCATGTTGGTATTGCCCATCGCGACCGAGCCGTTTCCGGTCGCCGTATTGTCCATGCCGCTCGCCACGGTGCCGTTGCCGGTGGCGGTGTTGGGGTCGCCGATCGCCACCGCGCCGTTGCCATTGGCGACGTTGCCCGCACCGACCGCGACCGCCTTGCCGCCGGTCGCGGTCGAGCCGGTGCCGATCGAGACCGAATCGGCGGCGTTCGCGACCGAGTTCGTCCCCGCAGCGATTGCATTCTGGGCGCTTGCCTTAGCAGTGTCGCCTACGGCCAGCGCGCTCGCTCCACTCGCCGATGCGCTAGCACCCAGTGCGGTTGCGCGCGCGAGGGTCGCACCGGCGCCGTTGCCGAGTGCTACGGCGGCAGTGCCCGTACCCTGGGCACCCGACCCAATTGCGACCGAGCCGACTGCGCTCGACACAGTTCCATTGCCCAGTGCCAGTGCGAAGTTGCCCGAAGCGTTTGCGCCGGGACCGAGCGTTATCGAACTTGTGCCCGACGCTTGGGAATTTACCCCGATCGCGATGGCGAACTGGGCCGATGCAACGCTTACGCGTCCGATCGCCGTGGCGTCGGCCACGTTTGCCGTCACATCCGTGCCGATGGCGATGGCGCTCTGAGCGAGAGCACCCGTTCCGGCGCCGGTGCGCGCGCCCAGATAGACGCCGTTCACGCCGGTGGCGGTTGCTCCCAAACCAATGGCAACGCCGTTGGTCTGGCTGGCTTGAGCATTGTGGCCGATCGATGTCGTATTGTTGACGGCGACACCGATACCCGCATTGGTTCCGATCGCGATATTGTCGGTACCCGTAACCAGACTGCCCGCGGAGGCGGAGAGCGTGGCATCATAGGCGACGCCGCCATCGCCGGTGCCGAGGGCGACGTTGCGTGCCCCCGTGACCCCGGAGCCGGCGCCTCTCAAGACGTTTGGAACGCCCCCGCCGACGGCGGTATTCTGGCCGCCGCTGACGAGCGTGCCCGCCGCGATACCGACCGCAACCGAACTTGCGTTGCCGGTGGTGGATCCGGCGCCGGCGCCCTGTCCAACCGCAACCGTGCTGCCGCCGACGGCCGTCGCTTGCGCCCCGAGCGCGGTCGCACTGTTACCGGCCGCCTGGGCCCCGTTGCCGACGGCGGTGGAGGCAACACCCGCGGCAGTGGCCACCCGGCCGAGGGCGAGGGAAGAATCGCCGCTGGCTGTCGATCCGTAGCCTCCGGCGAACGCCCAGTTATTGAGGGCGTTGGCGCCGACGCCAACTGCGGTGGAATTTCCCCCCGTTGCCTGGGCGTTGGTGCCCAGCGCGCTGGCACCGGCGCCAGTGGCGCTGGATGCAACGCCAATCGCTACAGTGTTGATGCCGCTTGAGACCGCGCCGCCGCCAATCGCCACGGCGCCGCCCGTGCCTGTGGCCGACGCGTCCTGGCCGATCGCCACCGAATATTGTGTCGTCGAGGTCGATCGGGTCCCGATCGCAACGGAGTTGAGATTGGTTGCCGACGAGCTCGTGCCGATCGCGATCGAGCCGCTGGCCGGTGCCGAACCCCCGCCGGCCGCATATTGCGCGTGCGCCGGCGCGGGCAGTCCCAGCGCGATTATCGCGGCCAGGCCGCCGATCACGCTCGCCGGGCTCGCCGACGCCAGCAGCACCGAGCGGACGCCGCCGCCGAAGCCGAGCGATCCGACGCCCATATCCTTATGGTCGATGCCAAGCACACGATGCGCGCGGCGCAGCACCGCCATCAGCCGCCGCCGCTGCGACCAGCTTGCGCCTTCCGCACCGACGACCCAGTTTGCGGCAAAGCGAGTGCGACGAACATTCTGCGACTCATACCCGGACATGGCACTTCCCCTCGTTGAACCGGCCGCGGCATCTCGGCCGATGACCTGGAGCGAACACACAGCGTCCCCACCGCCCCGACGCACGGGGACGCCTTCACGACTTCCGAACTTCAAATTACGGCTATTGGAGAGGGTCGGGCGATGCGCCTCGGCTTATCCCGACCCTTCCGAGATCACCCGACGTCGGCCCCGCGCGCCACGGTCACCACCACGCAGGCGGGACCGCTGGCGATCAGCATCGCCTGACCCTGGTTGCCGCCGAGATTGTAGAGCGGCACGCCGGACAGCGAGCCTGCGGCGGTGCTGCCCGCCGGCAGCAGGGAGAGGACGTCCTTGCACGCCCGCTGGAACGGCGCGACGCGGACCAGCTGGCCCTCGCACTTGGTGCCGACCGGCGTCGCCACGACGACCCCGGCGGCCTGAGAATTATAAGCGGCCGTTTTGTAGGTCATGCCGACCACGCCCACCACGCCGTGCGCGTCCGGTGCTGCCTTCTCGGCCTGCACCTGACCCGAGTAATCGGAGCCGAGCGCGACCGTCTGGCCGAGCGCCGAGAAGAGATTGGCGCATTTGCGCACGCCGAGCTGGCCGGCCTGGGCCTGGAATGGATTGGCGGGCTTGGCCTGCGGCGGCGCCGCCTGCGGCGTGGCGGCGACATTGCCCGCCAGGAAGACCGTGCCCAGCGAAGCGAGCATCAGACGCCGCAAGTAGCGTCCGGAAACGGTCGCGC
>JAEKKX010000042.1 GCA_019510125.1 Lysobacterales bacterium | reverse complement strand
GGGGCGCGATGAGGATCGCTACCGCGCGCATGTGCTGGAGCTGGCGCAGATCGGGCCTGGGCAGAGTGTGCTCGACGTCGGCTGCGGTACGGGCACGCTGGCGATCGCGGCGAAGCGGCGGGTGGGACCAGGCGGCCGGGTCACGGGTGTCGATGCGTCCGGAGACATGCTCGCGCGGGCGCGGAGAAAAGCCGCGCGTCAGGGGCCCGATATCGCGTTCGTCCAGGGGACGGCGCAGGATCTGCCCTTTGCTCCGGCAAGTTTCGATGTGCTGCTGTGCACGACGGTGCTGCACTGCCTGCCCGCGGGGCAGCGTGGTGCGTGCCTGGCGGAGATGGCGCGCGTGCTGAAGCCGGAGGGCCGATTGCTGCTGGTGGACTTCGGCGGCTCGGCCGCGTCGAAGCGGGGCGTGTTCGGGCATATGCATGCGCATCGCCGGTTCGATCTGGCGGGGGAGATATCGGGGCTGAGCGATGTGGGGCTCAGCGAAATCGCGCGCGGGCCGACGGGGTTTACCGATCTGGTTTATGTGCTGGCGGTCGCCCATCGCCGACAATGAGGTGCCGACCCATGCGTTGACGTGCATCAGGGCCGGCAAGCGTCGCAATTCGTTTGGTCGTGCCGCGCCTATTGCGGCTATGGCGAGCAAGCTGGACATGCCGAACCTTAGCCCGCCCTCCCCCGCGCAGCCGCCGCCCCGCGTGGTGAGGCACCGCATCCGAAAGCGTGGTGGGGCATGCTAAACGGCGGCGTGGCCGACGGGCGCGGAACGGGGGCGCTGCTGATCGCGTCCCTCGCGCTGGCGCTGCTGATGTGCGGCGGGCTGCTCGTTTATGGGGCGGGGCGCGGCGTGGATCTCACGGATGAGATTTTCTACCTCATCTGGACGCGCAACCCCGAAGCCTATCCGCTCACCTATCAGCCGTTCGGCTATCTGCTGCACCCGCTCTTCACTTTGGTGGGGGGCAACCTCGAGCATTACCGGCTGGCGGGGTTCGGCATTG